>JAVFAA010000001.1:0-1113409 GCA_034002665.1 Dissulfurispiraceae bacterium
TGAAGTCTCCCAGGGAGCAATCCCTCTGAAGGTCTGTGGAAGACTACCACTTCGATAGGCTGGAAGTGTAAGTGCGGTGACGCATTCAGCTTACCAGTACTAATAGACCGTGTGCCTTGACTATATATTCCAGATTGTCAATAAGACAAAATTTTTCTTGCATTTTGCATTATTGATATGTTAATCTAAATTTCTGGTGGTAATGCCGGAGAGGCCACACCCGTTCCCATCCCGAACACGGAAGTTAAGCTCTCCATGGCCGATGATACTATAGCCGCGAGGCAATGGGAAAGTAGGTAGCCGCCGGATTCAGAAAGACCGGATTAATCTCCGGTCTTTTTTTTTATCTTCTCGTTCGTAGATTGTATTTTGAGCTGCTGCTATAGCCTGATCAGGTCTTTAGCGCTCATGTTTTTAAGAACCTCTTCTTCTGATTCATCCATCAGCCTGATGAGTTTTCGCACTGGCGAGTCTGCTGTTTCATGCTTCCATGGCATATATAAAGCCATGTCTTCCTTCCGTATTATCTGCAGCAGCTCTGATATTTTTATTGCATCAAGATCTTTTGCTGGCATATATGATAAGTCAGAATCCAGTTTTATAAGTATTTTGTTTTGTACCAGGGCAGTCAGAATTTCACTCACAGGTTCAGGCGGAAGCTTCAGTTTTCTGGTTAATGATATGAGTGTCAGTCGCTCTTTATCTTGAGAAAAATTTTGACTGATGAGATAAATTATCATGATTGCGAGCCTGTCTTTCAGGCGGGTTGTCAGTATCTGCTCATTTTTTGCACCAAGCAGTACAGGATACTGTGCGTAGAATGCTATTTTTGAGCCAATGAGCAGGATGAGCCAGTTGAAGTACAGCCAGATCATAAAAAGCAGCACAATGGCAAATCCTGAATAGATAGCCTTGTATTTTGCAGAAGATACCACAAAAAAAGAAAATAGCCATCCCATAGTCTGCCAAGTTATGCCTGCAAACAGGCCTCCTGCCAGTGCAGCCCTGAATTCCACCTTTGTGTTAGGGAGCAGCAGGTAGATAAGAGAGAAGGTGATTATTATTATCAAATAAGGGATTGTCTTGCCCAAAATCAGCAGCATGGTGCCAAAGGGCTCTATCGATTTAAGCATGTCTGCAATGGAGCTGTTCATCAGGGTGGTTGTCATACCCAATGCTGTAATCATAAGCACGGGGCCTACAAGAAGAACTGTCAGATAATCCCTGACTCTTCTTGAGATTGATCGGCCTTCCTTAACCTGCCAGGCATAATTAAATGCAGATTCTATTTTTTGTATGGTTGACATGGCTGTATATAAAAGCGCAGCAAGTCCTGCAGTGCCGAGAACGCCAACCTTCAGGTTATTCACATAACCTACGATTGTAAGCGCCAGATCTTCTCCCTTATCTCCCAGAGGCGCAAGTATATTTATGAGAAAAGGCTCAACACTATTATGAAATCCGAATGCCTTAAGAAGAGAGAATGCGACAGCAATTACAGGCACAAACGAAAGTATGGTTATGTATACCAGGCTTTGTGACCGAGATATCAGCTGCCCATCCTTGAGTTCTGATATGAGTTTGACAGCAACCTGCAGAGACCTTCTTGACCATTTTCTTGTCCTTGTTTCTGTTCCGTGGAATGCGTTCCAGAGCCCTTCATTAAAATATTTAATCATGGATAAGATAAGTTTTTTCATGCATTAGTTATAACGCATAATGAATCTGTTTTCAAGCATACAGATTTTATTGTCCGCATATGCTGCGTTGCTTCTGAAAAAATATTTACAGTCCGGAGGAGATTTTGAGAAAATTTAGTCATCAGTTACTGAATTGATTGATCAAGTAGTCAAAATTTTGCAGTAGTCAAAGATTATTAAACAAAAAAAAAAGGGCATTCGCCTGAGACGAATGCCCTTTTTTAAAGGGGTTCTCTATTTTTCGCAGCAAAGACGCTTCATCTTTTTTTTGCCTGTAGAAGAAACTGACATGATAACATCTATTTTGTTGCCGCACTGGCTGCAGGTCTGGCCCTTGCCTTTATTTGCAGCTCTTGCTGCAACATCTGTTTTGGATTTTCTCTTTTCTGCCATAATGCATCCTCCTTTGGACTGTCCTGTATATCAATGTCCACAAATTTAATGGTAAACTGCTTTAAAATCTTTTGTAAACTACAATAGATGTAAGCTTAAAAGCGATTATTTCAGCGTAAAACAGAGATGTATAATATAATAATATCAAGCAGATTATGTCAAATTAGCTTTATGGGCCCTAAAAAACTGTTTACTCAAAAGGTTAGAGCGCTGAGATTAACTGCACAGCGATCAAGCTGCCTTTGTCTATCTTGTCAATGCCTTCCGGTATGCATGCTATTGCATCTGCTTCAGCCATAAACTGAAGCCTGCTCGTCATATTCAGAGGCCTGAATAATACCTTGTCCTTTTGAGTTGTCAAAATGCCATGTATAAATTGCGTCCAGTCTTTCTGTCCATAAACAGTATCTTTAATAATGGCGTTAATGACAGGCAGTCTCGGCGAGCCATGTCCGGCTAATTTGAGAAGGCCGGGCAGGGCCAGCTGCAGAAATGCCATCTGATTTGATGGCGGTCCGCCAGGCAGACAGAATACAGGTTTTGAATAAAGCATACCGAATCCTATGGCTTTGCCTGGTCCCATTTTAACTCTGTGGTATATCTTTTCCCACCCAAGGTCATCAAGTATTTTAACTACAAGATCTCTGTCGCCTTTCCATGCGCCTCCGCTTGTTATCAGGCAGTCGGATTTTTTGATTCTGTGCCTGATGGCTTTTTTTATTTCAGACTCGGAATCCTTGACAACTGATGTTTCTGATTTCATCCCATAATGCGTACACCAGGAGGATATGGTAACAAGATTGCTCGCAAACACCTTGCCTTTTACAAGAGGCTGACCAACAGCGAGTATCTCATCGCCTGTTGCTATTATAGATACTGCTGGATTTTTGAATACAGCAGCTCTATCATGTCCTGAGGCTGCGATAAGCCCTACTGCAGGCGGCCATAATCTTGTGCTGTTCCCTACAATGGTCTCTCCTTTTTTTACATCAACACCTTTTTTGAGTATGTTTCTGCCATTTTCAGCATGATTGAATATCTTTACAAGGCTTCCTGATGTTTCAGTAAACTCTACAGCAACCACAGCATCAGCCCCTTTGGGTATTGTGGCGCCAGACATTATTCTCACAGCAGTGCCGCGGACAACCTTGAAGTTTTTTGTTGATGAGCCTGCCATAAGACTGCCTTTAAGGGTCAGAACAACAGGTTTTTTTGGTGATGCTTTTATAACATCATCAGAAATTACCGCATAACCGTCTTTAAGCGATATATCAGAAGAAGGAGTATCAACAAGAGATTTAACAGGTTTTGATGTGATCCTTCCGGGCAGTTCTGGTATAAAGGCTGTTTCCGTCTTAATTGGCTTTATATTGTCTAAAGTGAGTTTGAGGGCTTTTTTAAAAGGGATGTCATATTTTTTTGCTTTTGTATTCATATTCTGCCTCTTAATTTCCGCATGCTGGCGCAGAGCATGGAGTATGGCTGCCGCAGCAGGTCTGGATTTTGCCGCACCTTGGAGTCTGTGTTGAGGATGGATTTTGTGATTTTATGATAAAACCGCTTCCACCGGATATTTTTCTTTTGATACTGCCGCTGCATGAGGGGCAGCTTGTGAGGGGAGCCTCATGCATTGACTGGTTGTTTTCAAACTCATGTCCGCAATCTTTGCATAAATATTCGTACACAGGCATAATGCCTCCGGATTATTCAAGCAGCTGCGGAAAAATCCGCAGCTGCCGGCTTTTAACAATTAACTGTTTTTTATTCCAGGCAGATTGTCCACAACCTGACCAAAAGATTTTGCAGCGTCAGATTCCTTGTAGATTGTGGCAAAATGTTTGCCGCTGTCTCCGCACTCGACCATGTTAGGATCTATTGGTATGGCTGCAAGAAATGGAATCCCCATCTCTTCTGCCATTTTCGCTCCTCCGCCCTTTTTAAAGATATTAACAGTCTCACCGCATTTGGGGCATTTGAATCCGCTCATGTTCTCGACCACACCAATAACAGGCAGATTCATCTGGCTGCAAAATGTGACAGATTTCCTGACATCATTAAGTGATACATCCTGGGGAGTCGTAACAATGACAGCACCGTCAGGTTTTTCGAGCAGCTGGATCACGGAAAGCGGTTCATCGCCTGTTCCCGGGGGGCAGTCAATTATAAGATAGTCCAGTTCGCCCCATCTTATATCGGTCAAAAACTGCCTGATGAGACTGTGCTTCAGAGGCGCCCTCCATATAACAGCATCTTTCTGATCCTTTAGAAAGAATCCAATTGATATTGCCTTGAGGTTTTCGTTCGCCTCAGAAGGATAAAGTCCTTCAAATGTATTTCTTGGCGGGATATTTTCTATGCCAAGCATCTTGGGTATGCTTGGACCATGGATATCTATATCCATAAGACCTGTTTTTTTGCCGCGAAGGGACAGCTCGATTGCCATATTAGCTGCAACCGTACTCTTGCCTACTCCGCCCTTGCCGGAGAGCACGATAATCTTGTGCTTTATCTTGCTGATGTTGTCAAGAAGCGCCTGCCTCTCCATCTCTTCAGACGGCTGCTGGCATGATGACTGTGAGCTGCCGGGGCAGCCCTTTGGTGCCTGATCTTTTGCGTCGCTGTTTTGCATTTGTTACTCCTGTTTTATTTCAGATAGATTTTCTAACCTGTCCGCCAGCTCTCTTATAGAGACTGAAGCGGGGCTGAATGGATATACAGATGTTACAGGCAGGGTCATGGCAACTGCCCTGGGTATTGAAATATCATAAGGTATTTCACCAAGAATGGTTATGCCGGATTCCTCGGCGTATTGCTTTATTAAGGATGTCATGCCCGCGTTAATATCTGCCTTGTTTATTATTATACTTATTACAGGTTTAAAATGACCAGCCACATTAATTACCCTTTTCAGATCACTGAGCGCGGCAGGTGTCGGTTCTGTAACAGCAACAACATAATCACTTCCCTTGAGCGTTGATATTACAGGGCATCCGATGCCCGGAGGTCCGTCAATGAAAAGAATTTCAGCGCCTATTGCATCTGCCTTCTGCCTTGCCCTGTTTTTTACCTCATCCACAAGCCGTCCGGAGCTGCTCTCTCCCATTCTGAGATCTCCTGACACTATATATCCGCTTTTGCCCTGGAATATTTTTATCTGTCCGTTTACTGTTTTTTTGATCTCGATTGCCTTTGCCGGACAGACCACTTCGCATGCTCCGCAGCCTTCACACGAATAGTTCATTATTACAGGCATGTCAGATTTTATTATTGACGCAAACCTGCATACACTCATGCACTTCATGCAGGCTGTGCATTTTTCATAATCAATGTATGCTTTATCTGAAGCTGAAATATCTGCAGACTCCTTTAGTGTTGCGCCAGCAACAATATCAAGATTTGGCGCGTCAACATCAGTATCAGCCATTACTATTTTGTGTCTGGAGGAAAGCAGGTGGCAGATGGATGCTGTTATAGAGGATTTCCCGACACCGCCTTTGCCGCTTACTACCACAATCTCTTTCATCTTATATACTCCCTTATGATCGAATCAGACAGCGTAAAGAAGATCTTTGCAGGCTCTGAATCAGGAAACATTATGACAACAGGTCTGCCCTCGGCATAACTTTTTTCAACACTTTCATGCATTGGAATTGAAGCCGGAATATCTGATTTGAATTCTGAGACCAAAGTCCTGATTTTTGACTCGCTGCCAGGCAGGTCCGATCTGTTCAGTATGATGCTGCTTTTAATCTCAAAAAGATTCAGCAGCTTCAGAATTGACTCCAGATCATGCGCGCCAAGCGGAGTGGGTTCTGTTACTGCGTATGCAGCATCAACACCTCTGAGCGCGCTTATAACATTGCAATGCGTACCTGGTGCAGTATCAACTATAATGATGTCAAAGTCATCCGCATGTTTTGCAAGTCTTGCCTGAAGCGCTGAAACAACAAATGCGCTCTCTTCAGCTCCTTCATAAAGTTCACCAGTATATAAGGTGATGCTGCCGGACTGAGTTTTGTATGTGCAGCCAACCGGCCTGCTTCCTTTTTGAATGGCATTGTCAGGACATACAAGCATGCATGTTTCGCAGCCATTGCAATCGCCGATCAGGACAGGCAGAGAGTCGGAAGGCATAAAGAGCGCATTTCTTCTGCATGCTTTAACGCACTTGCCGCATCTGGTGCATTTTGTCTCTATGAACTCAGGGATCATGGAGTACACCTGTTCAGGTTCATTTAGAGCCAGAGATGTGAGTATGGCTGCATTTGGAGCATCAACATCAGCATCCACAATAGCCACCCTGTATCCTTTTGCAGCGATTGCGAAGGCGATGTTTACAGCTGCAGTTGTTTTGCCAACTCCGCCCTTGCCGCCTGTTATGCCTATAAGAGGAGTATTAAAGCTCTTTTTATGAAAGGTTGTTATAACTTTTGTATGAATAAGTTCTTTGCTGATCATGTTGTCTCCTCTATCTGCCGGTTCTGCGCTGCACAGATGGATCATGGATGGTTTCAGTGTATCCCCTGTTTTTAAACTTTTCAATTGCATCCTTGACCGTATCTTTTGATGATGCATTCTCATAAATTTTTATTTTGGAACTTGCTAAAGCACTGGATGCTTTTGGCCCCAGAAACCCTGTTAGTACAGCATCAACCCCTTTGTCGCGGACAATCTGGGCTGCTTTTATTCCGGCACCCTGCTCAGCTGACTGTGCGTCATTCTGAACTGGTTCAATCTCCATAGTCTCTGTATCAATAATCAAAAAATATGATGCCCTGCCAAATCTTTCATCTATTTTGTCATCAATATGTCTGCCCATGGATGTTATGCAGAGTTTCATCGCTCCTCCAAAATATCTTCAAGTAAAATAATAAAGGGTTCCTAATAGTTGCTCTGATGAGGCTCTATCTTCAGCGCCTTGCCATTGATCAAAGCATCAGCTATCTTTTTATGGGCAGCTTCCAGAATTCTTCCAAATGTCTGCCTCGATATCTTCATCCTCCCTGCTGCATCTTCATGGTAGAGTCTTTCAAGGTCTGCCAGTCTGACAGCCTCAAATTCATCCATCGAGAGAGTCACCTCTTCAAGATCGGTCAGGGGAATTCCTCTGGGTTTAAAGTATTCTGACTCAGGACTGCATCCGATATGTCTGAACTTTCTTGGGCGCGGCATTTTTTTCATTATAGGCATATGCTCAAAATCATGTCAAGCATACGGTTGAAATTACTATTAATATTATAAAAATAATCTAAAAGTCATGAGATATATTGACTTTCACCTGCTAAAATTACATAAAGATAGAAAGGTCATTTTCAACAGGTTGTTAAAATCACAAAATATCAGGCATGTCTGAGGCTATGCCGTCAACTCCTTTTGCCCTGAATGCGTCTGCCTCTTCTTTCGTGTTTATTGTCCAGACGATTATCTTCAGCCCGTGCTTGTGAGCTGTCTCTATATTTTTGGTATGTACGAGCTTATACAGAGCGATAAGGTATTGGGCCTTTAGTTCGAGCGCTGCTGCAACAGGATTTCTGTGTTTTGCATAGATCAGTCCGGTCTCTATTGCGCTGTTCAAACCTCTGACAGTAGAAATTGCTTCTTCATGAAATGACGCTATGATCACCTTTTTTTGCATCTTGAGGCTGTTCACAACATCCAGGACCTGCTGTTCTAAGCCAGTCTCTTTCAATTCAATAATAATCTTCTGCACCTTTGATCCGATAAATGCGAGAGCTTCCTGCAGAGACGGTATTTTGCTGTTGCCCGCCTGCTGGATTGCACTAAAGCTTGACCGAGCAATAACAGTATCTGAACCAAAGACACGCTTCAGATCTTCATCGTGAAACACTATAGGCACGCTGTCGGCAGTTGCCCGCACATCGAGTTCGACCGCATTTGCTCCGAGCTCTACCGCCTTTTGGAAGCTTGCGAGAGTGTTTTCAGTTTCATAAGCCCGTGCACCTCTATGTCCAACTTTCAGAAACATAAGACCTCCTTTCTTAAATTATGCTGTGTTAATCTGTTTGCAGCAACCATGCAAAATAATGATAAAGGAATTTCGAACAGTATATGTGGTAAAATTAAAATCATTTTTCAGAAAAAAGGCAAGGGGGATAGTCATGAAGTACGGGATTTTTGGTGTGACTGTAATTTGCACATTAGTCTTTTGCACGATTGGCCGGGCTTCTGCTGACAAATGCGAGTATTATGTTCAACAGAATGAGTTTGATACAGCTCTGACAGTATGCAGCGACGATATTGACAAGTTTAACAGTATTCAAAGAATGGCTGATACCTATATAAATCGAGGATTGATTTATATCTACAAAAATGATTATGCCAAAGCTATAGCCGATTTTTCGAGCGCGATAAAACTCAATCCAACAGATTCTTCGTACTACATAAAAAGGGGAAAGGCTTATTTTGACAAGGATCAGTTTGGTGATGCTGTTGCTGACTATACAAAAGCTATTGAGCTGAATCCAAATGATGCGACAGCATATAATTTGCGCGGACTTGCGTTCAGAGGCAAGGGTGAAAGGGATCAGGCAATGGCTGACTTTAAAAAAGCTGTCCAGCTTAATCCAAAGTATGCCTGGCCTTATTACAGAATTGCTTCGATGTTTGCTGCTGAGAAACGTGCCAATGAATCCTGTGACTGGCTCAAAAAAGCGTCTGATGCTGGATTCGACCGCTGGGGGTATTTAAGAAATGATCCCTCTTTTGAGCCCATCAGAAATGTTAAATGTTTTGAAGAGATTTTAACTGGCAAATAGTTTCTGATGAAAATATCAATGCTTGGCAGTCTATGCTACCATGTGTTCTCATGTGAAAATGCTCTCAGCATCTCACGAAATTAGTATTTGATTTGACACTGGAGGACCTGTTGGGAATATTCACAAGTCTGTCGATTTTTTTTGGTTTGTTTATTTGCGCCTCAGCACATGCTGCCATGAGCTGTCCAGATGTGGTTGAATGCTGGAGCGGTGCATGCGAGATAAGGCTCGTGGGAACATTTGAAAACATTAAGACATGCAGCGGCAAGTCCGGCCTATGCAGACCCTGGTACTGCAAGGAAGGTAAATATATTACTACTAATGATGCTTATTGGGTAAAAAAATGCAATGAAAAGTTTCCTGACTGCCAGGGAATTTGTGATGTGAACTATCCCTATTGGCTGCCTGGCAAACACTGACTTTTTTTGTCGGTATATTTGGATTTTTTGCTGCCCTGATAAAGCTCATACTCAAGAAGCCTGCACTCGATTGCTGAATTATAGAATGGAATCTTTCGTTTTGAACGCAGCCCGACTTTTTTTGTCAGCTCCATATTACCGGTAAAAATATATCCCTTATATCCAGAGCATTTTTGTTTAAAGAAATCTCCTATGTTGTGGTAAACAGATTCGAGTTCCTGAGTTCTTCCCATGCGTTCACCATATTCAGGGTTGAGTATCACAATGCCGCTGCCCTCTGGAACCGCAGTCTGCTCAAAAGGACAGACTCTGAACTCGATAAACTGTCTGACACCTGCAAGTTCAGCATTCTTTTTGGCTGCATCTATCGCGTCTCTTCTCAGATCTGTCGCAATAATTCTTGAATTCATGATCTTCAGGATTTTTGATCCAGCCTCTGCAAGTATATTCTGCCATGTATTTTTATCAAAAAGTTTTACATGCATAAATCCATAGTTGCTGCGCAGCATCCCGGCTGGCATATTGAGTGCTGCCATTGCGGCTTCTATGGCAAGTGTTCCGCTTCCGCACATTGGATTGATAAAGTTTGTGTCACCATCCCATCCTGCAGCCATTATCACAGCAGCTGCAAGGGTCTCTTGCATGGGTGCCTGCATCGGAATCTTTCTGTATCCCCGTCTGGATAGCGGCTCACCCGATGTGTCTATATAGATCGCGCAGTTGTCATCCTTCCAGTAGAGATTTATCACTGTCCTGTCCTGCAGTGGGCCTGAGTCAGGTCTTCTGCCGCATCTTTCAGTAAGTCTGTCAACTATCGCATCTTTGCATCTCACATTGGGGAATCGTGAGTCCCGTATTGTTGGATTATCAACACTTGAAGAAACAGAGATGTAGCCGTCTT
The DNA here is from genome assembly GCA_034002665.1 of Dissulfurispiraceae bacterium. Taxonomy (GTDB): domain Bacteria; phylum Nitrospirota; class Thermodesulfovibrionia; order Thermodesulfovibrionales; family Dissulfurispiraceae; genus JAFGXL01. Next base: position 10,190 of record JAVFAA010000001.1, read on the forward strand.
CATCAATAATGTCTTCCCAATCGAGTTTTGCCACTTCGCGATATAATTCGTCGCCGTCATCAGCCTTGAACTCCTTGATAAGATAGAGTACCCGCAGGCCGGTTCTGAGCATAAGGTTAAGTCTCATCGCATCTTCAAAAGTGCCTTCTGTGCCTATGCTTGCAAGGGTTTCGGAAATTACAGGCAGACCGAGTTTTTCTATCTCATCGCTCAGATATGAGGTTATGCCTTTGGCGCATGTAATGAGTATTTTATTTTTCTTCACGATCAGTGCTTCTTCCGGGATGAGTCTTTACGCGCTGTGCATGTAATAACAAAATTGTCAGGTTCGAGGTCTGAATCTTTTTCAAGCTCATCAAGAAAGGCGAGCATAGCCTTGCGCATAAAATCATTGAAGTGTATTCCTCTTGGCAGAGCCAGAATTCTCTGTCTGGTGTCTTCGTCAATGGATGCTGTGTATTTTGCCATATAAGCTCCTGTGTTGATTAATTCAATACCAATATTGTGAAGCGGATCAGCTGCATAATGCAAGGAGCGCCAGCCTGGTCGATGCAGGTATAATAGAGGCACATTATGAAAAAGGAGACTGATAATGCCTGAGCAGATAACATTTTCCGAGCTCGCTGTGCTTTATGAGCTCAATAAGCGCACCTCTGCCCAGAGACTTGCAGCGTTTCCGCAGGAGCTAAAATATTTAGTAATGCTCGCCATGAGCATAATAGGCGCTGAAAACGCGAAGCGCGTAAAAGAGACTCCTGATGCTGTTGTGCAGGACAGCGAGGGATTTGTCTCAAAACTTCTGAGCCTGGCTGATGCAAAAGCTGATGAAAGATTCAAGGAGGCACTCGAATTATGCCTTGAAGAGTCCCTCAGGGATGAACTGAGGTTCAACTGTACAAACTGCCTGAGTTTTAATCAATGTATTGATATGGAAAACCTGACAGTCGGCGAGCTTTTTATGAAGCGCGTCAATGGTGATGAGTCAGAAAAGCTCAGAAGCAGGATATCAGAGGCTGTTGAGAATGCCCTTAAAAATACACCCTTTGTTGACTGTGATGATGCTCATAAAAGATGCAGCCGGTTTGAGCATAATTACAGTTCATCATCAGTTGCGAATGTTTTTGGCAGGTATGCTGATATGGCAGCAGCTCTTAGCCAGGAGTATGGCATAGACTATACAAAAATACAGGGCATTATCCTGCAGCTCAATATGGATTTTTTCGAAAAGAGCAGAAGCAGGGAAAACTGAATCATCCCGATTTGTTAGTAAATAAATATTTTGAGTATTCCGTTTATCAAACAGATACATTATATTTGGAGTTTATAATATGACTCACATAATAATTGACGGCTACAATGTTATCGGCATAATGCACAGGGACATTGAGGCGAGCCGCAACAGCTTCATAGAGTTCCTGATTGCATATTACAAAAAAAGTGACAATGATATTACTGTTGTTTTTGACGGACATAAAAGCGGATCACGGTTTGAAGAGTCCATGATCAGAGGCGGGGTGCGGGTGATCTATTCGAGGCTGAATGCAACTGCTGATGATGTGATCAAGCGTATTATAACTGAGGAAAGGAGGCAATGGATTGTTGTCAGCTCTGACAGGGCTATTGTTAGCCATGCATGGTCAACAGGTTCGATCCCTATAGATTCAGATCTTTTTTATCAGAAGGCACTGACAAGAATTAACACATTGGAGCATGAACATAGCACTGTTGATCCGGATGATTTCGATGAAGAGGATAATTATGCTGAAGAGGCGCATCATCAAAAGGGCAATCCGCACAGGCTCTCAAAAAAAGACCGTTTGATTAAAAGAGGCCTGTCCAAAATATGAAAATAAAAGACAGCAATTCATTGTTCAGACCTGCTGATCAGCTCAATATCCTGTTTTGTGCAGGGCTGGCAATGCTTGTTCTGCTTAATGCCACAAAGATAGATGAATGGCCATATTTGCTGCTTATATACTCTTCGTTGATATTTTTTCAGATTATCATATGCAGACTGAAAAATATGAACAGCCTGCTGCGTTATACAAGGGATATAATCTTTCCGCTTGTGAGCATACTCATCTGCTTTGACTCGCTTGGACTTATAGTCAATAAGATCAACCCTCAGGACATTGATCATATACTTATACAGCTCGACTATCAACTCTTTGGCCTGCATCCGACGCTCTATCTTCAGAGATATTTGACTCCGGTTTTGTCTGACATGCTCCAGGCAGCTTATGCCACATACTACTTTCTTCCTGTTGCTCTTGGAGTTGTCCTGAAGATTCGGAAAAAGAATGAGGATTTTAACAAATCGCTATTTTTTGTGATGCTCTGTTTTTATCTTTCTTATGTCGGATATATTATATGGCCGGCGCTTGGACCCCGGTATGCCATGCCTCATCTTTATGAGAATGATATCACAGGCCTGCTCGTATCCGGACCGATTCAGAATATCCTGAATCTGCTCGAAGGCGTAAAAAGAGATGCCTTCCCGAGCGGACATACAGGCATAGCGCTCACAGTGTTATACCTGGCATACAGATATTCGCACAGACTCTTTTGGATTATCCTGACCCCGGTGATCCTGCTGATAATCGCAACTGTGATGTGCAGGTATCACTATGTGGTGGATGTGATAGGCGGCCTTCTGCTTGCGGTTGCTACTGTTGCAGCGGGTGAATTATACTATACTCTCATCAAAAATCATGAAAATACCATACAATGCAACAAAAGACAGCAGACTGGTATCGGTTAAGGTGGTGCCGAGGTCATCAAAAAAAGGCATTGCCGCGATCGAGGGCGATGTTGTGAAGATAAAGGTTACAGCCCCTCCTGTTGACGGCGCTGCAAATGAACAGGTGATAGAGATAATAGCAGAGGTAATGAACGCAAAAAAAAGTGATGTGGATATAATAAGGGGCAGTGCATCACGCATGAAAACAGTAAGGATCAAAGGAGTCTGATATTGATAAAGAGCATGACAGGATATGGGGCTGCTGAACAGAACGGGATAAAAATAGAGGTGAGATCCCTTAATCATAAATTTCTTGAGATCTATGCAAAGATGCCTTCACAGCTCAATGCCCATGATTTTGAAGTAAGAAAACATATCAAAGCAAAATTTCAGAGAGGCAAATTCGATCTTTCAGTAACATTTGTAAACGGGCGCTCGCCTCTTGTCAAGATAAATACAGAACTTGCTAAAGGCATATATTCAGCTTTTTCAGAACTGAAGAAAGAGATGCAGATCCCCGGTGAAATCAATATAGACTTTTTCACCAATTTCAGGGAGCTTTTGAGCTCTGAAGATCAGTCTGTTGATGAGGCAGATCTCTTTGGGGCCCTTGATAACGCCTTGGACAGCTTGTCAGTTATGCGGGACAGGGAGGGCGCTGAGCTTATGACTGAACTCAGCTCTCTGCTTGATGAGGTCGAAAAGTTGAAGAATTCAATATCAGAATTTGCTTTGGAGATGGTGAAGGAGTGTTGTGAAAAGCTGAAAAACAGGATAACAGATCTCGCGCCCCAGGTTGATGAGTCGAGGCTTGCGCAGGAGGCTGCTATTATTGCGCAGAAGGCTGACATAACAGAAGAGCTTGCAAGACTCGGCAGTCATGTGAGCCAGTTCAGGGGGCTGCTCAGCTCTGATGAACCAGTGGGAAGAAGGCTCGATTTTATCCTGCAGGAGATGAACAGGGAGGCAAACACGATCTCATCAAAGGCAGATGATCTGAGAATAATAAACATGGCTATAAGTATGAAGGCAGCAATAGAAAAAATCAGGGAACAGGTCCAGAATATACAATGAGCCTGCCTGTTGTGAACATAGGATTTGGCAATGTTGTGGCTGCCAGCCGCATAGTGGCTGTTGTCAGCCCGGGGTCTTCTCCGATCAAGAAGCTGAGGGATGAATCTGCTGCAAGAGGGAAGCTCGTTGATGCGACTGAAGGCAAAAAGACCCGTTCGCTTATAGTTACCGACAGTGATCATATAGTGCTTTCAGCTCTCAGTGTCGAGACTATAGTACAGAGAATTGAGGAGATAAAAGGAGGTCAGCGTGCCTCACATCAATAGAAAATCTCAAGGCAATCTAATAGTCATATCAGCGCCTTCAGGCGCGGGCAAGACGAGCATCAGGCAGGGGCTGTGTGAGCTGATGCCTGAGATCAAGCATTCTGTTTCTTTCACAACAAGGCCTCTCCGGCAGGGAGAGGTTGATGGCATGGATTACTCATTCATATCCAGGGAAGAGTTTATGAAGATGGTTGATGCCGGAGATTTTCTGGAATGGGCAAAGGTGCATGGCAATCTTTACGGAACATCCAGAAAACGGATACATGAGACTCGGGCGCAGGGTTTTGACATGATACTTGACATCGATGTTCAGGGTGCAAAACAGGTCAAAAAAGTGGTCCCTGACACTGTTTTTGTTTTTATTCTGCCCCCATCCCTTTCAGAGCTAAGGCAGAGATTAAGCTTTAGAAACAGTGATCCTGAAGAAGTTATCAATATGCGTTTGAGCAAGGCAGCAGCTGAAATAGTGGAATATATCAACTATGATTATGTTATAGTAAACGACGACCTTAAAAGGGCCATTGGAGAACTCGTCTCCATTGTCAAAGCAGAAAGGGCCCGGGTTTCACAGATAAATGAAGACTGGATAAAGGAAAATTTCATCAGGGGGACATTGTAATGGACATAATCGCACTGCCGATTGAAAATGATAAAAAGAAGATAGACAGCAGATACAGACTTGTTGTGTTAGCATCCCAGAGGGCAAGGGAGCTCTCCCTCGGCGCAAAGGCGCGCGTGCAGACAAAGGTGAAAAAGGTTACAACATCTGCTCTTCTGGAGACGATTACAGGCGAGATCCCGTTTCTTACGGGCGCAGAAGCCGTAGCAATGAAAGAAAAGACAGAGAACATAGACTATAAGAAGCTTATTGAGGACAAGAGGCGTTCAATGGAAGACCTCTCTGAGCTTGAAAAGGATCTCAAGGTCTATCTGCATGACAGGGCGTCATCTGAAAAGGCGCTTGAGGAGCTTTTCAGTGAAGTTGAGGAGAGCGACGAGTCTTAGCCACTGAGCAGCACATATATCCCATAAACAGGGGCATGGCCTGAAAATGCTGAAGGACAAAAAAATACTTCTTGGCATCACCGGCAGTGTAGCTGCCTATAAGGCAATAGACCTGATCAAGCTGTTCAGGAACAAGGGTGCTTTTGTCGAAGTAATAATGACTGATGCATCTGCCCGTTTTATATCTCCGATGTCTATCAGTGTTGCATCCGGCAGCCGGGTGCATACTGACATGTTCGAAGAACATCTGGCACATATAAATCTGCCTTTTGCCTCAGACCTCTTTATAATTGCTCCGGCAACAGCAAATACAATCAGCAAATGCGCAAATGGCATAGCTGATGATCTGTTAAGTTCAGCGCTTTTGGCCTATGACAGAAAAGCACTGTTTGCTCCAGCCATGAACTGGCGCATGTACGAAAATCCGGGGTTCCAGAGAAATCTTGATTATCTTGCATCCCTTGGCCATTGTTTTGTCGGTCCTGAAAAAGGCTCTCTCGCATGCGGCGAACAGGGTATAGGCAGAATGTCTCCGGTCGAGCATATAGCTGATGCTGCTGCTGCCTGCATGAGCAGGCAGGATCTTTCCGGACATAAAGTGCTTGTTACAGCCGGTCCAACAAGAGAGTATATTGATCCTGTAAGGTATATAACAAACCGGTCCTCAGGTAAAATGGGCTTTGCTGTTGCGAGGGCAGCGCGCAGGCGCGGCGCATCTGTAACGCTTATCAAAGGGCCATGTTCAATAGAACCGCCTTACGGTGTTAAGGTGGTTGATGTTGACTCAGCTGCTGATATGCACAAAGAGGTTATGCAGAGGCTCTCATCTTCAACAATACTGATAATGAGCGCTGCAGTAGCTGATTTTACCCCATATGCGATGCAGGACAAAAAAATAGAAAAGACAGAAACAATAACTCTCAACCTTGTGCGTACAGTTGATATTATTGCAGATGCAGCAGCATCTGACAAAAGGCCTTTTATTATAGGTTTTTCAGCCGAGACCGGCAGCTCTACAGACAGGGCTGTCAAGAAGCTGAAGGTCAAGAATATGGATATGATAGTATTTAATGATGTTTCAAGATCTGACATTGGTTTTGACTGCGATATGAATGAGGTTGTTATTATCGACAAAAAAGGGAGTACTTCACTTCCTTTACTGAGCAAGGATGATACTGCTGAAGCGATACTTGACAGGGCAGTAGAGTTGAAAAAGCTGTCTGATAAGGAGTAAGTCATGGCAGAGTCCAGATTTATTGAAACCCTCAGGGAGAGAATCAGCAATGAGCCTGGATCAAGATTGTTCTTGACCCTGGCTGAAGAGCTTATCAAAAGAGATCTGCATGATGAAGCTGCCAATATACTTGAACGCGGTCTTGCAGCAAGCCCGGATTTTGCCGGAGCACATCTTACTCTGGCTGGTCTTTATGCTCTAAAAAAAGACTACCAAAAAGCCATTTATGAATATTCTGAAGCAAAACGCATATTTCCAAGCTCTCTCACAGCCCTGAGAGGTATTGCAGCAGCCTATAAAGATCATGGAGATATGGATGCTGCTGCTGATGCGTACAGGGAGGTATTGCTTCTTGATCCCCTTGATCAGCAAGCAGCAGAATTTATTGAAATATTTGGAGCAAAAACAGTTCAGGTTATTGAGGAGCCTGAGGTTATAGAGGTTGAGCACTTATATACTGACCAGACATCCGACATTGAGATTATTGATCAGACCGAACAGTTTAATGAGCAGAAGAACGAAGAGACCATAGGCAGGTTAAGCAGCTTGCTTGACGGAATAAAAAGGGCTTTTGCGCTTTCTGACAACAGCTCTGCAATTATCGATAAAGGGAGCGTGTGAGGCTGGGCTGATCAGCTGTTCATCTGACATATGAAATATCTAAACGATTACGCCGGGAGGGTGAGCAACCTTCGTAAAATAACTGCAGACCTGGCAGACGCAGCGCTTATAACTGATCTAAAAAACATATTTTATCTTACAGGTTTTACAGGTTCTTCAGCATCGCTTATCCTGACCAGAAACAGGATGCTCTTCTATACAGATTTCAGATATAGGGAGCAGTCTGTTGCTGAGACTGAAGGGGCATGGGAAATAAATATTGTCAATAAAAAAGGAGTGCAGGCTGTTGCCGGAGCTATAAAAAAACTTGGATTAAAGAGCATAGCTTTTGAAAGCTCTGTGTCTTATGAATATTGGGATGGACTCAGGGCTGCCGGCATAAAGACAGTTCCGCTGCGTTATGCCATAGAGAACATGAGGCGTATAAAAAGTGCTGAGGAGGCGGAGAGGATAACGAAAGCGCTGAGAAGGGCTGAAACAGCATTCCTAAGAATAAAGCCGCGCATAAAGCCGGGTATAAGAGAACTGCAGATCGCCCGCATGCTTGAGCAGGAGCTGAAATCTTCAGGATGCAGGACCCTGCCTTTTGATATAATAGCTGCTTCCGGAAAAAACAGTGCCATGCCTCATGCAAGGCCTACTGAAAAAAAAGTTGAACCCGGCGACCTTGTGGTAATAGACTGGGGCGGAGAGTATGATGGATACTTTTCTGATATATCCCGTACGCTGCTGATGTCCGGTGGAAGCAGGACGGCAGAGAAAAAAAAGATATACAACATAGTAAAAGAAGCCCTTAAAAAAGCAGTTGATAAAGCAAGGAGCGGTGTTTCGTCAAAGACAGTTGATTCAGCAGCAAGAGGTTTTATAGCTGCTTCAGGATATGGAGAGTATTTTGGGCATGGCACAGGACACGGGGTCGGAATAAATGTGCATGAGGCGCCATGGATAACATATTCACGACCTTCCAGGATATGCAATGGTATGATTTTTACTATTGAACCGGGCATTTATCTGCCAGAAACAGGCGGAGTCAGAATAGAAGACATGGTGTGTATCAATAATGGGAAGCCAGAGGTTATGACAAAACTTGGCAGGAGCATCGAAATTGTTGGGGCATGATATGCTACAATTCCTGCACAGGCATTTAACAGGGTTTTTTGACAAAAATATTCAGGGGGTATGTTTTGATAGCAACAAGCGATTTTAGAAAAGGGGCAAAGCTTGAGTATAAGGGCGAGCCTGTCGAGATAATCGATTTTCAACATGTGAAGATGGGCAGGGGCGGTGCTGTAATAAAAACCAGGATGAAGAGCTTAAAGACAGGAAATGTGCTCGAAGACACTTTCAGGTCAGGAGACAAGTTTGAGACTCCAAGTCTTGAGGAGAAAGAGATGCAGTATCTCTACCTTCAGGATGGGCTTCACTATTTTATGGATAATGAAACATATGAACAGACGCCATTCAGTGATGAACAGCTTGGAGACGCAAAAAAGTTCATAAAAGAGAATATGACAGTAAGGATGCTTTATTACAAGGGTACCCCCATACAGGTTGAACCTCCGCTTTTTGTCGAGCTCGCGGTTGCTGAGACAGAACCGGCATTCAGGGGAGATACAGCATCAGGCAGCAGCAAGCCGGCAACGCTGGAGACAGGAGCTGTTGTGAAGGTTCCGTTTCATATACAGATTGGCGATATTATAAAGGTTGACACCAGAACATCTGACTACATTGAAAAAGTGAAGTAGCCGCTTGTATCTGCTTTTTGGGCATTATTGTTAAAGTCGGTTTATCGGAGGGGCTGTTTATGGAATATAATGATTTGAAAGAACTGATAGAACTTCTGAAAGAGAGCGATATTACGGAGCTTGTTATTGAGAAGGATGGCGAAAAGATAAGACTCAGAAGAGATAAAATATTTGCCCATATTGATCAGCAGGCAGTATATCACCATCCTGTTGCACATCAACAGAAACAGAGCGAGACTCAGGCTGCTGAGACAGAGGCTGTGTCAGCAAGCACAATTACAATAACTTCGCCTATTGTAGGCACATTCTACAGATCTGCTGCTCCTGACAGTGATCCTTTTGTTGAGGTGGGGTCAAGGGTGAAAAAAGGTCAAATTCTCTGCATAATCGAAGCGATGAAGCTTATGAATGAGATTGAGAGCGAATATGACGGAGTTGTGGCAAAAATGCTTGTGGAAAACGGACATGCTGTTGAGTACGGCGAACCACTGTTTATTATTGAGCCTGCGTAGAGGCCGGTATGAAACTCTTTAAAAAAATACTTATAGCCAACCGCGGCGAGATAGCGGTTAGAATAATAAGAGCATGCAGAGAGCTTGGCATAAAAACAGTTGCCGTTCATTCTGACATAGAAAGGGATGCACTCCATGTAAGGCTTGCTGATGAGTCTGTCTGCATTGGACCTGCCAATCCTGCCCAGAGCTATCTTAATATACCTGCGATTCTTACAGCAGCCGAGATCACTGATTCAGAGGCAATACATCCTGGATATGGATTCCTTTCGGAAAACGCGCAGTTTGCTGAATCATGCGCCACATCCGGCATTACTTTTATAGGTCCTTCTACCGAGAATATAAAAACAGGCGGAGACAAATCAAAGGCAAGGCAGGTTATGAAGAGGCGCGGAGTGCCTGTTGTGCCTGGGAGCGACGGCCCGGTAGATTCAGAAGATGCTCTTCTCAAAATAGCAAAAAAGATTGGTTTCCCTGTGCTGCTTAAGGCATCATCAGGCGGAGGCGGCAGGGGTATGCGTGTTGTTTATGATGAACAGGCCTTGCAGCAGGCATACAATATGGCGCAGCGCGAGGCGCTTACAGCTTTTGGAAACAGTGAAGTTTATCTTGAAAAATATCTCTCACCAATAAGGCATATCGAAATTCAGATAATTGCTGATGCAAAAGGCAATGTGATCCATCTGGGTGAAAGGGACTGCTCTGTTCAGAGAAGACATCAGAAGCTGATAGAGGAGTCTCCGGCTCAGGGCGCTAATGAGAAGTTCAGAAAGAGGATAGGAGACCTCGCTGTAAAAGCTGCCAGGGCACTCAAGTATAAAAATGTGGGAACAATAGAGTTTATAGTTGACCAGGAGCAGAATATATATTTCATGGAGGTCAACACAAGAGTGCAGGTTGAACACCCAGTAACTGAGGAGATAACCGGCATAGACATAATCAAGGAGCAGATCAAGATTGCAGCAGGACATCCACTCCTTATTAAACAGAGCTCAATAAAGTTAACAGGCCACGCTATTGAATGCAGGATAAATGCTGAAGATCCTGAAAGATTTATTCCATGGCCCGGAACTATCAGGTTTCTCAGCCTGCCGGGAGGTCCTGGCATCAGGGTTGATACAGTTGCCTATGCCGGATGGAAAGTGCCGTCTCAGTATGACTCGATGATAGCAAAGGTTATAGCCCGTGGAAAAAACAGGGAAGAGGCTATAATGAGAATGAAAAGGGCGCTTGGAGATTTTATAATTGAAGGCATAAGAACAACAATCCCGTTTCATAAAAAGGTTTTGAATCATCCGGACTTTATAAAAGGCGGATTTACAACTGACTTTATTGAAAGGATGTATGCTCAGGAGTCCGATCCAGATGCTGCTGATATAAACGCTGCCCCTGAGGCGTGAGCAGGGTCGGCGTTGAATCCCTCTTCTATCCCTTCAATCTTCTTCATATCTGACACCAAAAGTGCCCTGGATATTGTGCCCGGATTGCTGCAGTCAGGCATAAAGGGCATCCAGCTCAGAGATAAAAACTGCTCAAGACTGGCTCTTTATGAAACCTCTTTGTATCTCAGGGAGATCACACTGAGACATAATGCACTGTTTATTGTTAATGACTATCCGGATCTTGCAGCAGCAACCGATGCTGATGGAGTGCATCTTGGACAGAATGATATGCCGGTCATAGAGGCAAGGAAGATTCTGCATGACCGGATAATCGGCATATCTACCCACTCTATTGAACAGGCAAAATCAGCTTTTGAAGCAGGGGCTGACTATATAGGCTTTGGTCCTGTGTTTGTGACATCCACTAAAGATGCAGGAGAACCCAGAGGCTTAGCTGAGCTTAAGCGTGTAGTAGGGATGATGAGTATTCCGGTTGTTGCTATTGGAGGCATAAATCAGTTCAATGTTGATAGTGTGGCAGCAGCAGGATGCAGCAGCATAGCTGTAATTTCAGCTCTTATGGGCAAAGACTATGAAGCTGACGCTGCAAGGCTTATGTCTGCATTTAGCAGCAGAATGTAAGTTGCCATGTTTGGCAGATATTGAGAGGCGCAGTTCGGTTATTTTATTGTATAGATGGCAAAAATGGCTGATTTGCAGAGTACTTATTTATATTTTTAACAAAAACATGCTCTTTTGGTATAGTATAAATTAAATACTCCAATGAAAAAAGAAACCGAACTTGATAAATTGCTTCAATATATTGTTGATGGAGATGCGCAGAAGTCAGTTGCTCTCTCCGAAAAGCTTCTGTCATCCGGGGTTTCGGTAGAGAATATCATTCATAATGGGCTCACTGCCGCACTTCAGTCACTTGATTCGAAATGCACAAATGAAGAATTCAATCTTTTGGAATTAATGCTGGCAGGTCGTGCCATGATGGCTGTTATGGACAAGGTTATTATCAAATATTTACCTCAATCTCTTGCAGAGTCAATACCTGAAAAAACTATCGTTATTGGAACTATAAAAGGGGATATTCATGAGCTTGGCAAGCATGTCGTAAAGATGCTTTTCAAGGCTAATGGATTCAGGATTATAGATTTAGGTAAAGATGTTAGTCCGTCGAGTTTTGTTAATACAGCAATCCTGGAACGCGCAGGATGTATTGGTGTAAGCAGTCTTATTACGCTTACTATCCCGTATATTCGCGAGATAAAAGAAATTCTTCATAAAACAGGAGTAGATGGAATCAAGGTTATCGCAGGTGGTGCAGCACTGCAGCAGGCTTATCCTGAAGATTTGAATGTGGATTTTATTGCCAAGGATGCTTTTGATGCATTGCATTATCTGACAAAAGAGCAGGCACAAGACAGTTCCGATCTTAGAAATCAGTCCTGCTAATTGTTTTCATGTATACTGCATTTCACTTATGACTTCATATGAACGTTTATTGACTGCAGCAACAGGAGGGGTTCCTGATAGAACTCCCGTTGCCCCTGAAGTCTTCGGCGTTGCCGGTAGGCTGAATGGGCATACGATTTATGAATATATTCATAATAGTAGAGTGTTGTCTGAGAGTCAACTCAGATTGCGGGCCGCTGCTGGCTATGATATTGTTTTTGCATTTTCAGATTTATCTGTTGAGGCAGAGGCCCTTGGTTGTGAACTCGATTTTCATGATGATTCCTATCCTGCAATTAAAAACCCAATTCTGAAAGATCTGCGAGATATCAAGACAATACAGCTCCCTGTACCTGGGGTGGCTGGGCGAATGCCTGTGGTGCTGGATGCAGCACGACACCTTCGGGAAAGCCTTGGTAATGATTGTCTTGTTGCTGCTTGTGTTATGGGGCCTGTTAGTCTGGCTTCTCAGCTGATGGGTCTCGAAAATTTTATGTATCTGCTTGCTGACAATCCCAAAGGTGTAGAAAAAGTACTCGATTTGGCTACCGGGGTGGCGAGTGTTTATGGCAAGGCTCTTTTAAAAGCAGGTGCTCATTGTATAGTTGTGTTTGATCCTGCTGCTTCCCCAGTTGTATTTCCGCCTCCATTTTTTCTGAAATATGAAGTGCCAAGGCTTAAAAAATTATTTAAGACCTTTAAGGCAGCAGGCTCTTTGATATCTTGGATAAGCATTGCAGGCGCAATACACCGAATCATGCCATTTTTCATAAAAACAGGTATAAATATTGCAACTATTGACTATGTGGTGGATGTTTCAGATGCATACAATCTGGTAAAAGATCTGATCGCATTGAATGGAAATATAAAGCCGTATTCATTTATTGTCGATCCACCTGACTTGATAAAAGACTCTGTTAAGGCGAACTTGTTGGCAACATCCGGCAGAGGAAACTATATTGTTGGTTCAGGATGCGAGGTGCCTGTTGAGTCAGCTTATGAAAATATTTGCGCCCTTGTTGAGGCAGTAAGAGAACGATGAGGAAATTCAAGAAAAGATTAATTGTAGCATGTCGGGTATTTGAGAAAGAACTGACAACTTTACTCTCCCCTGTTGATGAATTGCTGTTTCTGGAATTTGGATATCATAAAAGACCTGATCTCCTGCAGAAAAAACTCCAGCATATAATCGACAGTGCTGAAGGCTTTGATGTGATCCTGCTTCTGTATGGCTATTGTGGCGGTACTTTACATCTTAAGGCTGGAAACATTCCTGTCATAATACCGAAGGCGAATGATTGTTTTGATATAATGCTTGGAGCGGAAGTTCGTATGCAAATTTTTTCCGAAGAACCAGGCACCTATTTCTTATCTGAAGGCTGGATCAGGCAGGATGGTACTCCTTATGAGAAAATCAAGAGATTCAGAAAAGCAGCAGAAAAGAGGGGTATTAATTTAATTTCTGAATTCTATAATGGATACAAGAGGCTTTTCCTGGTGAATACCGGAGTGCTTTCAAAAGAGAGCCGCAGCCGTGTACAGAACTCAGCACTCAGATTGTACTGGAAATTTGAGGAAAAGAGAGTCGGAATTCAAAACATACAAAGACTTATAAATGGAGAACAGGAGGAAGGGTGCATGGTTTTAAATCCTTGTGGCATGTCTTTCTCTTTAAAGGAGTACAATGCAAGAGACAATAAGACTTTTGATCAATCCCTGCAGCAAGGTAGTTAAAGCTAAAAAAGGCGATGCGCTTATAGATGTATTTGTATCCGCGGGCATCGAGATCCCTGTGCTTTGCAATAAGAATGGTTCATGTGGAAAATGCCGTGTGGTTGTTAAGGCAGATGCAAATCCAGTAAGCGAAATAGAGAGATTGTCGTTGGGTGATGCGCTGCTTCAGAAAGGATACAGGCTGGCTTGCAGAACTGAAGTCTGGGGCGATGGAGAGGTAACTGTTCCCGTCGAAAGTAGTGAGGAGGCACTTGAAAGCATCTACTCAGGAGATGAGATTCAGGTTATTAAAAACAAAAGGTTCAACTATCCCCTCCGTCCTCAAGTGGCATCCGGTTATTCAGCAGCGCTGGATTTAGGCACTACAACAATCACAGGATATTTATTCGATTCTAATGGAAATCTGCTAAGCTACTGTTCATGCTTCAACCCTACTACTTTGTATGGGGGTGATGTTATGACCAGAATGACCTATATACAGGGCAAGCCTGAAAACTTTTTACATTTAAGATCTTCTTTGTTTACTGGAATAAAAAAAATCTTGAGTAGCCTTTGTATCAGGGCTTTAGGATTTGAGCGCGGCATCGACATTCAGGATGAATGTTTACAGAGAATTGCAGTATGCGGCAATACATTTATGCAGCATGTTTTTCTTGGTCTTAATCCCGTTGAGATCGGATTGTTTCCGCATAGGCCCTTGCTAAAAGATTCCGTGAAAGCTAAAGCAGGGGATATTTCCGGTCTTGTCAATGCGGGTGTATTTGAACAGACGGAAGTGCTGGTTGCCCCTGCTGTTGACAGCTTTATAGGAGGAGATGCAGTATGTGGTGCTATTGCAACTATGCTCCATAAGTCGTCTGAGCCTGCGATTATGATTGATCTGGGAACTAATGGTGAGATGGTGCTAAACAACAACGGCCATTTGTTTGCAGCTTCAGCAAGTGCAGGTCCTGCGTTTGAAGGATACCAGATATCAGCCGGCATGCGTGCTACTGTTGGCGCAATAAATTCCATTAACATCGATGAAGACCATACTGTACACTACAATGTAATAGGCGGCATAAAACCCAAAGGAATATGCGGTACGGGCATAGTATCTTCGATTGCCGAACTTATAAGAACTGATCTGCTTACAGAGACAGGACATATCAAAAAGGGACATTTCTGTATCGTGCCTGAAGGCGAGAGTTTTACTGGCTCCGCTATTGTGCTGACTGACAAGGATGTCGAAGTGGTGCAGAAGGCAAAGGCAGCATTTTCTTCAGGGATATTCTCGCTCTTGCGTACTGCCGGGCTTGGGCTTCAGGATCTTAAACGAATCTATCTGGCAGGAGCATTTGGGAGCAGGGCAAGCAAAGATGATTTGAAGGGCATCGGTCTGATACCATATGAAATTAATGCTGAGGTGATCCCTTCAGGAAATTCAGCCGGCGCGGGCATTGCTATGCTGCTACTAAGTGAGAGTGCTGAAAATGAGGCTATTGATCTTGCACGCAAAATAAATGTAGTGGAGTTTGTACTTCAGAAAGAGTTCGAAGATGAATATCTGAACGCGCTTTTTTTTAAAAAATATGCAAGGAATATATAAAAAAAATAAAAAACAAACTGTGCGTACCAGCATGAGTGCGCAGAAATGGGCTGCTTCTGCACTCTCTACAGTGTTGAAGTTAAATAATATTATCGGTTTCTTGCCAATCAGTCTGGATAAAATACTCAATGCAGTTGCAGATGAAACTCATGCTCTTTTCTCCTCGCGGTTCTGCTGTATTTATGTAGTTGATGAGGATAATAGTTTGAAACTGGCTGCATTCAGATCCCCAGGCGAACAGGAGCCTGATATTCATATTGCCAGTGGAATGGAACAGTGCGAAACACTCAGGGATAATCTGCCTTATATTGCGTGTGGAACAACCGGGTCCTGCAAAAATATCTGCCCCAATCGCAAGATACTTTTCACTGGTGATACCTCACATGTTTGCATTCCCATGACAACTGGAAGCGATATTCATGGGGTGCTCTCTTTGACATTTGCATCAGAACAATCTCTTTCGAAGGAGAAGTTGAATGTTCTGCTTTCAGTTGCGAATTTGATCTCAACCGCTATTCAGCGGTACAAGCTTTTTGAAAAGTTGAAGAATGAAAAAGCGGAGATAGAACGGACATATAGTAAAATCAGTTCTCTTAACTGCATGCTCAATAAAAAGATACAGGAACTTGAGGAAGCGCAGCAGAAGCTGATACAGTCGGAAAAGCTTGCTGTTACTGGAGAACTTACTGCCGGACTCTGCCATGAGATCAATAATCCGATCAGTATAATCCTGAATCGAATTGAGTGCCTCAAACTGGAATCCGAAGAGTATCAGCTGCCTGTAATCGTGTTGAAAGACCTTGAGGCAATCTATTCTTATGCAGCCAAGGTTTCTGCACTTGTCCAGGATTTATTGATTTTCTCAAAACACCATCCTATTGATTTTAAAATAGTTAATATTAAATCAATACTGACAAGAGTATTGAAAATGCAACCGCCTTATCAATGCAAGGTTCATGTGAACATACCTTCTTCAATTCAGAATGTATATGGTGATTCAGACAGGCTTGAACAGGTTTTTATTAATCTGCTCTCAAATGCGCAAGATGCCATGCCGGAGGGTGGCGATATTTTTATTAAAGCATGCATTGTATCCGAATTTGTGGAGATAATGGTAGAAGATACGGGGACAGGCATAGGAGAAGAACATCTGGATAAGATATTTGATCCGTTTTTTACCACAAAAAAGATTGGGAAGGGGTCAGGACTTGGATTGTCAATATGTTACGGGATTATCAAGCATCATGGGGGAGATATTTTCGTAAAAAGCACGCAAGGAAAAGGGAGTATCTTCACAATACGACTTCCGTTAAAAAATCAACAGACAACAGGTACGGAGTAGCGAATGACAAAGGGCAGGGTTCTGGTCATA
Organism: Dissulfurispiraceae bacterium; assembly: GCA_034002665.1. Lineage (GTDB taxonomy): Bacteria > Nitrospirota > Thermodesulfovibrionia > Thermodesulfovibrionales > Dissulfurispiraceae > JAFGXL01. Next base: position 26,927 of record JAVFAA010000001.1, read on the forward strand.
GAAGATGAACAAGAGATGCTCGAGAATTATTCTAGATTGCTTAAACGAATCGGGTATGAATGCATCCCTGAGTCTGACAGTACCGCTGTTGTTCACGGAATCAGCAAAAATAAATATACTTCAGATATCGTACTAACAGATCTTAAAATGCCTGGAAAAGATGGGTTTGATATACTTTCTGCATCTCTTCAAGCAAACCCTGAGGTCCCTGTTATTGTAGTGACAGCATTTGCAGATATAACCACCGCAGTAGAAGCAGTGAAACGCGGGGCTTTTGACTTTATAGCCAAGCCATTTTCAACTGATCAATTGATGATCACACTTGAACGAGCGATCAAGCAGAAGAATATCGCGGATGAAAACAGGACGCTTAAAGAGCAGCTCCAGTTTTTTTCTTCAGGTGCCATAGTAGGCAAGAGCAGTGTTATGCAGGAGCTTATTGCTATCAGTGAACGAATATCCCAAACCGATGCCAGCATCCTTATTACTGGCGAAAGCGGAACAGGTAAGGAGTTGGTTTCCCGCTCAATTCATAAGAAAAGCTTGAGGAGTGCGCATCCTTTTATCCCTGTTGACTGCGCAGCGCTTCCTGAAACACTTCTTGAGAGCGAACTTTTTGGTTATGAGAAAGGTGCATTCACTGGCGCAGTTTCTGCAAAGCCTGGTCTTTTTGAGGCAGCTCAGGGCGGCACCCTATTTCTTGATGAGATAGGTGAGATGGCGATCCAGATGCAGGTGAAGCTTTTGAGGGCGCTGCAGGAGCGGCAGGTTAGAAGGCTTGGAAGCAATAAGTTTATTCCGATAGATGTCAGAGTAATCTCTGCGACCAATAGGGACCTGAAACAGAGCGTTGCAGACAGAATATTCAGGGAAGACCTTTTTTACAGGCTTAATGTGATTAACCTGTCTGTTCCTCCACTAAGAGATCGGCAGGGTGATATCCCGATCCTCTGTGCGTACTTTCTTGAGAAATTTGCAGTCATCTACAAGAAAAAAACCAGGTCTCTTTCATCTGAAGCTATGGAATATATGGAAAGATATGCATGGCCTGGAAATGTGCGTGAACTGCAGAATGTAATTGAGCGTGCGGTGGTGCTTTCGGACGGTGATTGCATTACGATCAAAGAGCTGCCAAAAGAGCTTATTACAGGTCAATCTTCAATTTTAATGCATGATCTGCCATATAAGAAGGCTAAAAGAGCATGGATGGATACATTTGAGAAGAATTATCTTGCCTCCATCCTTGATAAGACTGATGGTAATATATCCAGAGCAGCTGTAATGGCAGGCATCGACAGAAAGACTATCCATAGGCTCATTGTCAGACACGATTTGCAAAAGTGAGACAAAAATCACCATATCTGGGATGTTAATGTCTCGAGCAAGGCTCATTTATTTTTTGTTCATCAGTTTTTTAAATCAGGATTTTTAGTTTTTATTCTCGCAGTCATAAGTAGTTGCAGTTATATAATATTTTGCTGCAATGCTATTTTTAGAAACTGGTATGTATGTTGCTAATATCTTTTTATGCACTACAGCCCAGTAATATTCATAGTCTTTATCTCATTTACCCTGCCATTTCTTTCTGCGTATTCATACACATCTTGTTCTATAAATTCCAAGATCGAATTCATATGTTGCTGCATGTACAAAAATTCAGCTGAAATCAAGAGAGAAGGTGATCTTGTATCCGCTACAGGAGCAAAAAGCAGAGAGTCGCTTGACAGGGTTTCTTCATTGCCATTGGTGAGGAAGTTTCAGTATGTATTGAATTATTACTGTAACCCGTCCATGTTTTATACAGTAAATTCGCAGCTATATAGATGTCCCATGGAGGCAACTCCCCATGAGCCTCCACTCCCTCCTGAGGCTTAGTACATAGGCAAGATAATTATTTCTCAAGATGCTTATGTACTAAGCTGTCTCTTTTGTTTGTGCTTATGTAAATACTGGATGGCTGCAGGTAAATTTTGCATGAATGATATTATCGTGCAATTCATATTTAATCTCGCAGCAAATATGTTGGGCTGGGTCTGAGAAGATCGTCTTTTTAAGATTTTTACAGAAAAAGATAAGCTGTAATACTCTAATTATGATTAGCACCTGAAATGGGATCAGGTCAAGCAGACTTTTTATGCTAAATATCGAGGAGTATTTGTCTCAATGTTAGATTAAATAATAAGTTTATAAATCATTTGGTTACAGATCTTCCTATATTTAATGAGCACCTTCGGGATTAAAATGTCTCATTATTAAATTGATAACCGTAGTTTTTTATTCCCAGTCCAATATTTCCCCTGTTATTTCAATATGTTATATGGCGGCATAGAATTTGCTAATAACCATTAGGATATTTATGCCAATATCTTGATGTCATTGAGTGGAATATACGGCAAAAGGAGGTGAAAAATAGTCTTGCTTATCAGTATTTGTACTCAAAATACAAAAAAGGAGGGAACATGGAAGCTTTAAAAAAAGTTTCTAAGTGGTGGTACTTAATCATTATTGTATTTGTGATTACCGCATTTGCAGTTCCTGCCATTACTCAGACTAAGTCACAGTCGCTCCAAGCTGTTATGAAAGAACGCGGACTTAATGAAAAAGATATTTTGGCAGCTGCAAAAACTTACACCCCAACCGGCAAGTATGATCCATATATTGCTCTTTCTTCAGGAGGTCAGAGCGGACAGGTTCTTATATATGGAGTTCCTTCGATGCGTCTTCTGAAAGTTATAGGTGTATTTACTCCAGAACCCTGGCAGGGATATGGTTATGACAGTGAAAGTAAGGAGATTCTCGAGGGAGGGAAGGTTAACGGGAAGCAGATAAACTGGGGTGACAGTCATCATCCAAACTTCTCCGAAACAAATGGCGACTATGATGGTGAATATGCCTTTATTAATGATAAGGCGCATGCAAGAGTAGCTGTGCTTGATCTCAAAGATTTTACAACAAGGCAAATTGTAAAGAACCCCATCATGAAGTCTGATCACGGAGGAACATTTGTAACTCCTAATACAGAATATGTGATCGAGACAACGCAGTATGCAGCACCTTTTGAGAATAAGTATTATCCGCTTTCTGAGTATAAGACCAAGTATAGAGGGGCTAACACCTATTGGAAATTTGATAGAAAAAAAGGGAAGATTGATGAAAAACTATCATTCTCGATCGAGCTGCCTCCCTATATGCAGGATCTGTCAGATGCAGGAAAAGGTATGTCTTTTGGATGGTCTTTTACCAATTCATTCAATGCAGAAATGTATACTGGTGGCATTGAGGTTGGCAACGCACCATTTGAGGCCGGCATGTCTGCAATGGATACAGACTATCTTCATGTAGTCAACTGGAAGGGTCTGGAAAAAGAGGTTGCAGCAGGCAATTATAAGGTAATTAATGGACATAAAGTCGTTACTATGGCAACAGCTATAGAAAAAGGCCTGCTCTACCTTATTCCTGAACCAAAGAGCCCGCATGGCGTTGATGTTGATCCGTCAGGACAATATATTATCGTGTGCGGCAAGCTTGATACTCATGCCTCGGTATATGATTTTAATAAGATTAAAGCGCTGATCGATAAAAAAGAGTTTGTAGGCAAAGATCCATTTGGAATTCCGATTCTGGATATGAAGAAGGCGCTTCACGGACAGGTCCAACTCGGACTCGGACCACTACATACAATGCTCGATTCAAGGGATGGAGTTGTTTATACTTCATTATATGTTGATTCAGCGATTGTTAAGTGGGATTACAAAAAACTAAAGACACTTGATAAGATTCAGGTCCATTATAATGTCGGACATCTTGTTACCCCTCATGGTGACACGATTAAGCCACACGGCAAGTATCTTATCTCTTTAAACAAGCTTGCTGTTGACAGGTTTAACCCGATTGGTCCTTTGCATCCTCAGAATCATCAGCTTATCGACATTTCCGGAGATAAAATGGAGATGATTTATGATCTTCCAATCCCGATAGGTGAGCCTCACAATGTCGGTATAATTGATGCAAAGCTTCTTAAACCGCTTGTCAGGTATAAATTGGGCACTGACTACAGGACACACGAGAAATCGCCTTATGCAACCTTGCCTGGCAAGGAGAGGATTGTTCGAAAAGGCAATGTGGTAGAGGTGTTTGGTACTGCTATCAGAAGCCATTTCAATCCTGAGCGGATTGAGGTTAAAAAAGGCAATAAGGTTATTATTCATATTACAAATCTTGAGAGAGCCCAGGATGAAACTCATGGCTTTGGAATTTACGGTGTTGATAGACACATAAGCCTTGAACCAGGTAAAACTGCAACGATAGAATTCATTGCAGATAGGGAAGGTGTATTCCCATATTATTGTACTGAGTTCTGCTCAGCCCTGCATCTTGAGATGATGGGTTATCTTCTCGTGAAACCATAGGGGGAGGGTATGAAAAAGCTGACAGTAGTTGTAATGTCGTTGTTTTACCTGTTAGCGTGTTCAGCAATACTGTATGCTCAGGAAGTTGACTACAAGGCAGGATATGAGAAACAGATGAAGCTGAATGCCGACACCATGGCTGTTATCAATACAGTTGTTCAGTGGCTAAAAGATCATAAGTATGAGAGTTACCCATTCGCAAAACAGACTGTAGAAGATGCGCTTGACCAGTTGAACTATGGCGAAGAGGCCAAGAAAAGGGCTGAATCCTTTGCAAAGCAGGGCAACTGGCAGCAGGCTTACGGGTGGGAAAACCAATACTACCAATATCTCATTAAGGTTGCTACCCAGGGCCTTATGGCGAAAAAGATGGTAGAAGACGTGGAGGCCTCAGCAGGGGCTAAGTAATATTGAAAGGTAAAGGTGTTGGTGGGTAAAAGCATTCTTACCCACCAACACACAATACAGAATGGATCTTGTATCAAGGAGGGATTTTATGAAGATTGTAATAGCAGTTATTGCAGGCATACTATTTTATTTGACCTGCAGCATTGCGGATGCTGCTTCAAATATTGAAAAGGGGAAAGAGGCGTTTGAGATGAATGGCTGCACAGGCTGTCACAAAATCGGTAAGGATTATAATGGCCCTGATCTCTCTGGTGTTACAACATATAGAAGCAAAGAATGGATTATCGATTTTATTCTAAACACAAAAAAATATTATGATGATCCAACAGTAAGAGCAATGATCAACAGATTTACCCTTTATATGCCTAATCAAGGAGTGGAACCAGAGGATGCTGAACTTATTTATGATTATCTGAAGTCGCTCGAAAAGAGGAAAATAAAAAAGTAATTTCTTACTTTTGCGGTTCCAATGTCTGCATAAATTACCGCATCTGAAGTTGATTAGTGATTACTCTGAAAAATATAAGGAATTTTTATGAAAAAAAGTATGATCATCTTTTTCTTATGTCTTTGCAGCCTCTTCTGTGTTAGCGCAGATGCGCTGCAGAACATGACTCCTCAATCCCTGCAGGAGCTTGTGGACAGAGCGGAGGATCATGCGGTCATATCGCTCCGTCCAGGTGTGTACGCCGGACCTGTGGTAATCCTTAAGCCTCTCACGATAGACGGCAACGGGACCGCGATTATCGATGGACAGAAGCGCGGAACAATTATTACCGTGAGGGCAAATAATGTGAAGCTGCGCAACCTCAAGGTAATTAACACAGGAGACAGGCATGATCTGATTGATGCAGCTATTGCTCTTGAGAGCGCATCTAATTGCGAGATCTCAAACAATAAAATTGAAGAAAGTCTGTTTGGACTTAATCTTCAGAATGCCAATCATAATCTTATCAAAAACAATGAAATTTCATCATTTGCCTATAATCTTGGACTTCGCGGCGATGGTATCTGGGCATGGTGGAGTGACTACAACACCTTTACGGGAAACAAGATCAAAAACGCTCGTGATTTTGTAGTTTACTACTCCATAGGAAATGTTATTGAGAACAACATAGGCATGAACTGTCGTTATAGTCTTCATTTCATGTTTTCTGATGTTAATTATGTGAGAAATAATTATTATGAGAACAATTCTGTAGGTATCTATAACATGTACTCCAACGGGATTGTTATTGAAGGGAACACAATTGTGAAGTCGCTTGGTGCAACGGGAATGGGTATAGGGCTTAAAGAAGCATCAGATGCCGTAATTAAAAACAATAAAATCAGATACTGTTCCAGGGGAATTGGAGTAGATCAGTCGCCATTTGAGCCTGATACATTTGATTATATTATCTCAAATGAACTTACCTTCAACAATGAGGCTGTTTCCTTTGCGACTGACGGTACGCGAGTGAATAATATTTTTGAAGGAAATACTTTTAGATGGAATATACAGGATGTTGTCTTGACAGGTTCACGCGGGAAAATCAAAGGCTTCTGGAAAAATAATTATTGGGATCTTTATGAGGGGTTTGATAGAAATAAAGACGGCATAGGAGATACTCCTCATAAATATTATATTTATGCAGATCAGCTCTGGATTAATAATCCTGCACTTCAGTTCTTCAGAGGATCTGTTGTATTGACATTTCTGGATTTTCTTCAGAAACTTGCCCCATTTTCAGAACCTGAACAAGCACTGATAGATAATGAGCCGCTCATGAAGCCGGCTGAATCGTATTATTGGAAAAACGAATCAATAGTTATGCAGCAGCTGCAAGATAGAATTACTGCCAGTGATTTGCTCGGCTTGAGAAGAGGCAAGGCGGGGCAGATGTTTCTGCCTTCAGAATGCGCAAAGGACTCTACCAAGTGCGGCAACTAATTAAATTATAGTGAAAAATGAGGAGGAAGAATGAAACAGGTTGTTTTTCTGGTAGTGCTGCTGGCTACCTTATTTAGCGGCGTACTTCAGGGGGATTGTTTTGTGGAGCGCCGCTTCAAGTATAAGCCCGAGGATGTGCTCAAAGCTGATAAGTTTATACCCAAACAAGGTTACTGGGAAGGATATAGTGGGAACAAGCTTGTAGGATATGTATTTCTGTCGATGCAATGGACTTCGAAGTTTGTTGGGTATTCAAGCAAGCCACTCGAATCACTTATAGGCATGGATACAAACGGTACGATTACAGGTGTAAAAATCATTGCTTATTCAGAACCCATTTTTATGATTGGTATAAGCGACCCTCAGTACAACAAGTTTTTGAATCAATATGTTGGAAAACATATTAGTACACCTCTTACTGTCGGACGAGAGATTACTCTGGATGCAATAACCGGTGCAACTGTTACAGCAGTAGTGCAGAATGCGACAATACTTGTTAGTGCAAGGGGGGTAGCCGGAGTTGCCGGTATGCAGCAGGCCAAGGTGCATCAAAAGTCCAAGATAACAGGGAAGTATGTGCCGCTCACATGGGACGAGATCGTCAACTCAGGAGGAGCTGCCAATATTAATGTTAAAAATAGTGAATTGGGCCTTCAGGGCGATGATGTGTATATCAATCTTTATTTTGGTATTCTTGAGCCTCCTGCTTTAGGTAGAAATATTCTTGGAGATAAAGCATATAAAGATGCGATGAGTGATCTGGGAAAAGATGAGTCTCTTATTTATGTTTTTAGCACTATTGGATCATTTAAAGGTGTGGGATTTGCTTATGGGGGTATATTCAGCACCATTGAAGTGGTTCAGGACGGGAAGATGTTTATTTTTAATACTGATGACTATGAGAATATGCCATATCTTATGGCAAAAGGGCTGCCCAGCTTGAGTGAGTCAGGCATGTTTCATGTAAGGAGCAAGGATTTTGACCCGTCAAGGCCATTTAAGTTGAATTTGATTCTGCCCTATTACATAGGGGCTAAAAAAGTGTATAAAACCTTTAGTGCCGAATACAAGGCACCAGAACGGTTTTTGCGTTAAGGAGATTGGGGATGAATCAATTTGATGCTGCTCAGCTCTGGAAAACAATATGGGATCAGAAGCTGCTTCATATTATTCTATTTTCTGCCTTCCTGTTATCATTGGTGGGAGTACTCTCCTTCAGGAACATGCTGATTAAAAGAAGAAGACTATTCGGAATAGTCAGATATACTATGTTGGCGATCTCTTTTTTATATGTAGGACTGTTTCTCAAGGCTCAGCCAACTACTGCAAATCTTGTAATTTTGACTACTGCATTGCATAATGGGCAGTTTCCGCTCGGACTTTTTATGTTGGAACCGTATATCTTTCTTTCTTTTTTGTTTATAGGAATAACAGCATTTGTGTGGGGCCGTGGAGCATTTTGTGGATGGCTCTGCCCGTATGGTGCAATGCTGGAGCTGCTCCATAAAGGATATTCAAAGCTCTTTCCTAAAGGAAGTATACGGGTGCCGGATAAAATAAACCGCAGACTGGTATGGGTGAAGTATGGCATATTTGCGGTTATTATAGGTGTCACCTTTTATAATTTTCTGATTGCAGAATTTATGACTGAGGTAGAACCTTTTAGAACTCTGGTGCTTAAGCTTAACAGGGAGTGGTATTTTGTCCTGTATTTTGGAATACTTACGGTTGCTTCACTCGTGTTCTATAGGGCATTTTGCCGATATCTTTGTCCTCTTGGAGCTGCGGTGGCACTGCCTTCATTTATAAAGTATCTGCCTTTTTTAAAGTTAAGGAGATATGGATTCTGTTCTCATTGCAAAATATGCGCTAAAGACTGTAATCCATCAGCAATACATAGTGACGGCACCATAAATTATACTGAGTGTCTGACATGTCTCGACTGCCAGCTGAACTATGTTGGAGAGTCATGCCCAGGCAAAAAAAAGGAGGAAGGGAGGGGAATTGATAATAGCTAAAAGTCTGAGCAAGCAGTTCAATAAACGCTTTGTACTTGATGATCTCAACCTCGAAATTAAAAAAGGAGAGAATGTAGTTTTTGTGGGGAGAAATGGATCAGGGAAAACTACATTTATTCGTTGTCTTTTGGGTTTGTATACATACCAGGGAGATTTAAGTGTGGATGGACTTTCTCCAAGAAAAGATCGTGTGAAGCTTTTGAGTCGTGTGGGATATGTTCCTCAAACATCTCCGCCAATAAATATGATGGTATTGGATCTGATCAATTATATTGCGAAGCTTTCAGGCAGGACATCCGCAGCAATTATAGAGGCAGCACGTAGTTTACAACTGAACATGGAGAATGATGATATACATAAAAACTTTATGAAGCTCTCTGGTGGTATGAAGCAGAAGCTCATGATAGCCATTGCGATCGGCAGAGGGGCGGACATTATAGTGATGGATGAACCAACTTCTAACCTGGATCCTCACAGTAGAGAGATATTCCTTAATCTTCTTAGCGATGTCACCAGGGATACAACAGTAATCTTGACCAGCCACAGAGCTGATGAGCTTGAGTTCCTGTCCTGCAGAATTATTGAGATGGATTATGGAAAAGTTATTTCAGATTCTGCTAAAGGAGGTGAGATCTAATATGAAATATCTTAAGCTTGTTGCAAAGGCAGAAATAAAGGAATCCTTGCACACAAAATGGTTTGCTTTGTACTCTCTTGTGTTTGGCGGAGCTGTGTTAGCGCTTTACTGGACAGGAATTACAGAGTCTCAGATTATGGGATTGATGGGAATAAGCAGATTATTACTTACTTATTTTCAACTCTGCATTGTTGTTCTTCCAATTTTTATATTGATCACCACTGTTCGTTCTATGGTAGGGGACAAGGAATCAAATCTGCTTGAATATATGCTGTCAATGCCTCTTGCGTTTAAGGATTATTTTTGGGGTAAACTGGCAGGCAGATTTAGTGTAGTGATGATTCCAATCATTGGTGCAATGGTGATTGCTGCACTCTGGGCGCAGATAAAAGGAGCTGAAGTTGAGTGGGTTGTAATGGGATTATACTGTCTTTTGCTTATCTCTATGGTTTGGTTTTTTCTTGGTCTGTCTATGTTGATATTTTCATTGGTTCAGCGGCAGGAGACAGGTCTTAGCATGGCATTTTTTGCATGGTTGTTTCTTATTCTTTTTATTGACATTATTTTGATAGGTGTTTTTTTGCAATATCAGATCCATCCTGAGTTGGTTATCAGTATTGCTCTTATAAATCCTCTCCAGGATTTCAGAACAGCATCAATGTCGCTATTTGATCAGGAATTTACGATGCTTGGACCATCTTCCTGGTTTATTCTCGAACATTTTGGGAAAGTAGGCTTCAGAATATTCAGTATTCTGTACCCGATAGTTGCTGGGTCTGCCATGGCTTATTTGGGATATAAAATATTTAGCAAAAAGGATGTTGTATGACAACTTTTAGCCCTTCTGATAGTACATGTTCAAGGGCCAGGTGTAATATCGTAGTGAAAGTGATACTGATCAGATCATTTTTAGCTGTTCTGTTTATCATTCTGGGTATTTCAGGATGCAAAGGAAAACATACCAGCATTAAAATTGGAGAACCACCTCCTCAATTTACACTCCCTGACACGAAAGGGCAAAAAATTTCGTTGCCGGATAGTGTGAAAGGAAATGTTGTGGTTATCCGATTCTGGGCAGACTGGTGTACTTACTGTGCAAAGGAAATGCCTGCTATAGAAGTGGTATATCAAAAATATAAAGACAAAGGACTTATTATCCTGGCGGTTAATGTGGGTCAGCCGAAAGAGGTTGCAGAGGCATTCACAACTGCCTTGAAGATATCATATCCGGTATTGCTTGATACCTACTCAGTAGCTGCAAAACGGTATGGAGTAGTAGGGCTTCCAACCATGTTTGTTATCGATAGAAATGGTATTCTGCGTGAAAAAATTCTTGGTGAAGCTGATAGAGAAATTTTTGAAAAAATAGTGGTGCAGTTATTATGATAAAAAAAATAAATTATATTTTTTTCATAATATTTATTGTCTTTTCTTTTATAGCTTCCTTTTTTTCAATTTCCTCTTATCAGTTTTGCCCAAAAAATCCGCAGATGGGATTTATATGTTATTGCGCATACTATTCTAAGTCCCCGGGATCGTCAACCCTGAGTTACTCAACGAGAGCGGAGAAACAGATCAATCTTGAAAAATTTATTGAGCTGCCATTTTATATTGACGATCTCCCTGTTGTTGAAAAGCAATCAGACTTGGAAATAGCTTTTGTATATAAAGAAGTTTTTTATAAGAGTGTTCCGATAGAAATGTTCGAACAGCCCCCTCGTTATACTCACAAATTAATATAGTGATAAATGATAATGCAGATATAACAGTGGAGGGGTTTGATGAGAAAATACATTGGACTGCTTTATGTGCTGGGTATAAGTATTGTTCTGGCAGGAATTGTATTTGCGCAAAATGATATAAAAGAACATCCTTCATGCAAATATTGTGGGATGGACCGCGAAAAGTTTGCACACAGCAGGATGCTGCTGGAGTATGAGGACGGCTCATCAGTCGGGACATGCAGTGTTCATTGCGCTGCGATAGATATATCACTCAATATTGATAAAATGCCAAAACTAATTATGGTCGGAGATTACGGTTCAAAAAAACTGATTAATGCTGAGAAGGCGACCTGGGTGATTGGTGGTTCAAAACAAGGTGTTATGACTAAAAGAGCCAAGTGGGCATTTGAGATAAAGAAGGATGCTGAGAAATTTATAAAAGAAAATGGTGGGCAAATTGCATCATTTGACGAAGCAATGAAGGCATCCTATGAAGATATGTACCAGGATGTAAAGATGATCAGGGATAAAAGAAGGATGATGAAAAAGAAAATGGAACAAAAATAACAGGCTTGTACTCCTACGGCAGGGCAGTTAGGAAATCTAATAAGTCTTTAAGGTTTTATATTGCTTCTCTGCCCTGCTTTTTCAATCTGAGGAGGGACTGCCATTGTTTAAGCATAAAACAATTACTTTTATAAAAGGGGAATTCCCATGAAAAAATATGGTGTCTGGATTATTATGCTGGTTCTGTTGTTTGCTGTCCTCTCTTATGCTGGCGAAAGAAAACCTGTTAAACCGTCGCACAAGGATAAATGTCCGGTCTGCGGGATGTTTGTTTATAAGTATCCTGACTGGGTTGCTCAGATAATTTTCAAGGATGGCTCCTATGCAATGTTTGATGGTGTAAAGGATATGTTTAAATACTATTTTGATATTAAAAAATATAATCCTGCAAAGAAAATCCCAGACATTGATTCCATCTATGTTACGGATTACTATACGCTCACTTTGGTGGAGGGCAGGTTAGCCTATTATGTTGTTGGAAGCGATATATATGGACCGATGGGCAGAGAATTAATCCCGTTCGAAAAAGAGTCTGATGCCCGTGAATTTTTAAAAGACCATAAAGGGAAGCAGATTCTGAAATTTTCAGAAATTACACCAAAGATTATTAAAGATCTTGATTAAAAAGAGATGAGAAAATCAAATCTTTTTTTGATCTATTGTGCAGTTAATATCGTGGCATTCATCCTTGTAATGTCATATTCTGTTTATAAGGCTGACTATGCTTTCAGGGCTTCCAATGCAAATGCGGAAGCAGTTAAAAAGTTTGTGCTTACTGATCTTTGTTTATTTACTGAGGCGCGGTATACGCGGCATCCGTCTATTGCTGATATTCATACGCCGTTTCAGGACTTTCCTGGTTCTTTTGAACATTTTCCGTCAGGCTCAATGGTGCCTGTGCCTGACCACCTGAGGAGGGGATATGTCCTGGCTGAATAAACAGAGAAATATATTAGATTTTACATTGTCTTCCTTATTTAGAAATAAGACTAAAAACAGTGCACTTGTTCTTGTCTATGCATTTGTTATCTTCATGCTCGCCTCTGTTATGCTTTTTGGACATGCAATTCGCAACGAAGCATCTATTGCACTGCAGGATGCCCCTGAGATCGTGGTACAGAAACTTGTTGCCGGAAGGCATGATCTTATTCCTATGAGTTATGTAGAACAAATAAAAAAGATAAGGGGAACTCATTCGGTCAAAGCGCGAATCTGGGGCTATTATTATGATCCTGTTACTGAAGCAAATTATACTCTTATGGTTCCGGATGATCTGAGCGCTGGACAGGGAAATGTTATCGTTGGAAACGGACTTTCAAGAGAACGCGCGGCATATAAAGGAGATCGGATCTCCTTTATATCTTTTGATGGAAAACCTGTAAGTCTGCGTATAGCTGATATTCTTCCTTATGAATCTGAACTTGTTTCAGCAGATCTTATCCTCGTCTCTATAGCTGACTTCAAGAGGCTTTTTGGAATGAATGACGGGTATGCTACAGATATTGTCGTAGGAGTCAGAAACAAAAAAGAGATAAATACTATCGCAGCAAAGATTGTAGATACCCTGCCTGATACCAGGCCGGTTACGCGCGATGATATTCTCCGGACATATGATTCACTTTTTAACTGGAGGAGCGGAATGGTTTTGGCAGTTCTTTTTGGTGCATTGGCAGCATTTATTATCTTTGCGTGGGACAGGGCTTCAGGTCTGAGTGCTGAGGAAAGAAAGGAGATAGGAGTTCTCAAGGCGATTGGCTGGGAAACATCCGATATCCTGCTGATAAAGTTTTGGGAGGGGTTGACAGTCTCTCTTGCATCTTTCTTTTCGGGATTCCTGCTTGCATATGCCCACATTTTTTTCAGCTCTTCATCACTATTTACTCCGGCATTAAAGGGCTGGTCGGTTCTTTATCCTGAGTTTAAACTTACCCCATTTGTTGATCCTTATCAGATAGCAGTCCTGTTTTTTCTGACAGTAGTTCCCTATACTGCAGCAACAATTGTGCCTTCATGGAGAGCTGCAACTATGGATCCTGATTCAGTGATGAGGGAATTATGATAAGACTTGATAAAGTTACCAAGATATATAATGCGGGCAGACCGAATGAGTTTGTTGCGCTGAACAAGGTGAGTTTAGATATTGAACTGGGTAAAATAACAGTACTCAAAGGCCCCAGCGGTTCAGGGAAGACTACACTTCTGACCATTATGGGCTGCATGGCAAGGCCGACATCAGGCCGTGTCTCGCTTCTTAACAGGGATATCACCAGTCTGCCAGAACGGTTTTTGGCAGAGGTGCGCAGAAAGACTTTTGGCTTTATCTTTCAGAGCTTCAATCTTGTAAAAGGTCTTACTGCTGTAGAAAATGTGATGCTGCCGGCATATCCTCTTGGTGAAAAAAGATCTGATCTGGAGGCAAGGGCATCTCGTCTTTTTTCAGAGGTTGAACTCCAGGGCAAGGAACTTTCAAAGATCGAGTGGCTCTCGGGCGGAGAGGCGCAGAGGGTTGCTATTGCGAGGGCTCTCATAAATGAGCCAACGGTTATCATTGCTGATGAGCCTACAGCGCATCTTGATACTGCAAGGTCGCGCCAGTTTATGGATATTGTATGTGCTCTGCAGGACTCAGGCAAGACTATTATCATAGCAAGCCATGATCCTTTTATCTACGAATCAGAAATGGTAACGACCATTCTTTCAATGCGTGACGGAAGGCTGGAGTGATACTTTTTCATCCTGGCATCATAGCCTTATTCATATCATCCATTCTCATATGCGGTCTTGTTTTATATGCTGCATTTTTTGGAGCAGCTATATTAAGACATTGGGACTTGAACAGCGGCAGTGAACGCCAATTAGAACTTGAAAGAAAAACCTATCTGATCTCAACTATTCTTGCCTATGTATTTGCTTTCCAGATCACATCTCTTTTCCTATATGTATATACTGCTGATACGCTTCATGCATTGTTTACAGGGGCGATGTGTGCAGCAGGCACACTAAATGTAAATGGTTACGGCTACCCAACCCTTGTCTTTAAAATATTAAATTTTATATTAGCAGGTATTTGGCTGATTCTGAACCACGCTGATAACCAGGCTTATGATTATCCTTTAATAAAAAAGAAATATATGTTCCTTATTTTCTTTACGCCTCTGCTGCTTACTGAAGGTCTGCTTCAGGCTCAATTTCTTCTTAACCTTGCCCCTGATGTTATTACATCCTGTTGCGGAACTCTTTTTAGTACTGCTGGCAGCGATATTCGCTCGGATCTTGCATCAATGCAGGCCTTACCAATGATGATGGTTTTTTATGCGTCTATAATTTCGACACTGAGTGCTGGGGTGTATTTTTATTACAAACAAAAAGGCGGTTATTTATTTGCCTTTTTCTCGGCATGTACATTTTTGATCTCCATTGCGTCCATCATTTCATTCATTTCGGTTTATATCTACGAACTCCCTACTCATCACTGTCCATTCTGCATATTACAAAAAGATTACGGGTTTATTGGATATGCTTTCTATGCAGCGCTCTTTGGAAGTACAGTTGCAGGTATCGGAGTCGGAGTTTTAATGCCATGCAGAAAAATCAGGAGCATGTATCAGCCTGTGCAGCGCATACAGTCCGGGCTTGCACTTGCTTCAATAGTTTTCCTTGCTGTTTTTGTCGGCATAGTCACTGTCAAGATTATCGGTTCAAACCTCAATCTGTTGAATTAATTGGATAATCTTGGTGTATATGAGACAGAGGATAAGAGTAATTTTCTTGAGAATAAAAAATCCCTAAAGACCTTAAATAATTGACTTTTAAGGGCTGCAGACTTTATAATTTCAGTTCACAAATTAGCTTTGGAGGAGATTATGCCAACATATACAACATATAATCCGCATAAATCAAAAAGAAAGAAGAATCACGGATTTCTTACCCGTATGAGCACAAACGGCGGCAGAAGGGTTATAAAAAACCGCAGGGCAAAAGGCAGAAAACGCCTAAGCGCCTGATTCCAATGTCAGTTATCCTGAAAAAGCTGTTCAGGATGCCTATATTGTTTTATAGGCGGTTTATTTCACCATTACTTCCGAACAGCTGCAGGTTCTACCCTTCCTGCTCCGAATATGCCCTCGAGGCTATTGAAAAGCATGGCGCACTTAAAGGAATGTTTCTTTCCATCATGAGGATTCTCAGGTGCAACCCATTTCATTCCGGTGGATATGATCCTCTGAAATAATAATAAGTCGCAGATATAAGAGGTTACAAACTAATGGATAATAGCCGTACACTTTTTGCAATAATACTTTCAATTGCTGTCTTGTTAGGATATCAATATTTTTTTGCAAACCCTGTTCCTCCGGAGCCCCAGCAGCAGGTACAGTCTGATTCAAAGAAGCCCCAGGCTGCAGCAGAAACTCAAAAGGCATCTGAGCATGCATCTCCTGCCGTAGTTAGACCTGCTGTTTCCAGTGTCCAGAATGAAGAAAAAGAGATAGTGGTGGATACCAGCCTCTACAGAGCTGTATTCAGTTCAAGAGGCGGAACCCTTAAATACATGGAACTCAAAAAGCACAAGGATTCACAAGGCAAGGCTGTAGTTATGAAGGCTGACAGCTCAATTCCTCCTTTTGCAATATTGCTTCCAGACGGCAGGCAGCTGCTTGACAACTACAAGACAGAGGGCAGCAGCATAAGCCTTGATGCTGGCAGCAAGGAAGGTTCTATTGTATTTAAATATTCAGCTGACAACTTCTTTGTATATAGAACATATACATTTCGTGAGGGAACCTATGCTTTTGATCTGAGGGATGAGGTGCAGGGGCTCGCTGGATACAGCATAGCTCTCGGCAAGGACTTCGGAATAGTTGAGAATAATGATTCCGAGCATATGGGACCTGTTGTGCTGAAGGATTCTGAAAGGATAGAGTTCAAGACAAAGGATCTTCAGCAGCCGAAAATTTATAGAGACGGGTTTAAATGGATAGCACAGGAAGATAAATACTTTTTTTCAGCAATTGTGCCAAGAGAGAAGGTTGATGAGGCAAGGGTAGAAATAAAGGATAGTGTCACAACATCTTCAATCAAGATGAACAGCGGCACAAACAGCTATCTTCTTTATGCAGGACCAAAAGAGCATGATACGCTAAAAGCCCTTAATGTCGGACTTGAACATATTGTCAATTTCGGCTTCTTTTCAATATTGGCCCTGCCGCTGTTCTGGCTGCTTAAACAGCTTTATCTGATAGTAAACAACTATGGAGTCGCAATTATAATACTCACAGTTATTACCAGGATTCCATTTATTCCTCTTATAAACAAGAGTCAGCAGTCCATGAAAAAGCTCCAGGATGTGCAGCCGCTTATGGCGGAGATCAGGGAAAAGTACAAGAAAGATCCTCAGCGCATGCAAAAGGAGCTGATGGAGCTATACAAAAAGCATAAGGTTAATCCCATGGGCGGATGCCTGCCGATGCTTGTGCAGATACCTGTATTTTTTGCGCTGTTTAAGGTGCTTGGCGTATCAATCGAACTCAGGCATGCGCCATTTATGTTCTGGATGCAGGATCTCTCTACTAAAGATCCATATTATGTGCTGCCTATACTAATGGGCGCGACAATGTTCTTGCAGCAGAAGATGACACCGTCAGCAATGGATCCGAAGCAGCAGAAGATGATGCTTTTTATGCCCATAATCTTCACATTCCTTTTCTTCACATTTCCGTCAGGACTCGTGCTCTACTGGCTTGTCTCGAACATACTCAGCATAATTCAGCAGTATTTTGTTAATAAAAAACTTCAAGCACAGAAGGCCTGACAAGGCCTTCTGTTTTTTCAATGCTTATGGTCCCGCAGCATTCCTGCCTTATTAAATGTTTTTGATGAGTATGCTTTGTTATAATTTTCTCAAACCATGAACCATCCTGATGATACAATAGCTGCCATATCAACACCCCCTGGTCGTGGGGGTATAGGCATTGTGCGGCTAAGCGGGCCTGAAGCTCTCAAAATAGCTGGTGATCTCTTCCAGTCAAAAAGCAATAGACAGTTGTCTGTACCGACCAGAAAAATATCCCGTGTCGGCTATATTGTTGATCCTGAAACAGGCCGCAGAATAGATGAGGTTATACTGCACCTTATGCCAGGGCCAAAGACCTACACGCGCGAAGACATGGCTGAGATAAACTGCCATGGCGGCATGATGCCGGTAAGGGCAGTGCTCCAGATTCTGCTAAATCATGGAGCGAGGCTGGCAGAACCTGGTGAATTCACAAAAAGGGCATTTCTGAATGGGAGGATAGATCTCTCGCAGGCAGAGGCTGTTATTGACATCATAAAATCCAGTACAGAGATGTCTGAGCAGATAGCAATGCAGCAGCTCGAAGGCAGACTGTCTGATGAAATAAAGAGACAGATTTCGAGGCTGACTGATGTTTGTGTCCATATCGAGGCATATATTGACTTTCCTGAGGAAGACATAGAACAACTTACACTTGATCAGTTTTCAGAAAACATAGCAGCAATAACCAGCTCACTTGAAAGCCTCTCAAAGGGATATGATGAGGCCAGGTTCTTCCGAGAAGGCGTATCTGCTGCGATAGTCGGCAAGCCCAATGTAGGGAAATCTTCAATCATGAACAGGCTGCTTAGGCGTGACAGGGCTATTGTTACTGATCTGCCGGGTACAACAAGGGATGTTCTTGAGGAGATGCTGGATATAAAAGGTCTGCCTGTGAGGATAATGGATACAGCAGGAATACGCGAAGCACATGATCTGGTTGAAGTGGAGGGGGTTCGCCGCAGCCTAAAGGCGCTTGATGGCGCTGATGTTGTAATAGCTGTTCTTGATGCATCCAGACCTGCTGATGAAGGTGACAGGGAGGTTGTTGAAAAAGCTTCCTTAAAAAAGACTATTGTTGTATTTAACAAGTCTGACAAAAATCCTGCGGCTGATCTGAAGAATATGACAGGCATAGCTATCAGGCGCGCTGATACAGGAGCAGAATTTGTAAAGGTGCAGAATGGTTCATCAGAGATGCCGCTTATGCGCGTATCAGCATCAACTGGTCTCGGATTTGATGAGCTTAAGGAATCTCTATATTCGATCTGCATTGATCCTGCTGCTGCATCATCAGCTGACACAATTTTTGTAACAAATGTCAGGCATAAAACACTCATAGATAAAGCCATATCTGCCTTATCAGAGGCATTTCAATCCATCAAGCAGAAAGATCCTGGCGAGATTACGGCAATATCATTAAGAGAGGCTCTCGACAGTCTGGGGCAGATAACCGGTATGGTCACAACTGACGATATTCTGAACAGGATCTTCAGCGACTTCTGCATAGGAAAGTAAGGGGTTTGTAAAAGATAAAGAGGGGAGCTCGCAGCTGCGAGCTCCCCTCTTTATCTTATTTAGTTGTCTGTTTCTTTTCTTCTTTTTTTGCGGGTTCTAATGGATTCTCGCTGTTCTTTTTTTCAGTCTGAGTCGTAAAGTTTAAGCCTGCGATCTCATCTCTATTAATATCTATCTTGTAGTTTTTCTTTGTGTCTTCAATAAATTTTTCGAAACCCTGCTTCTGTCTGTCAGCAGTCAGCTTCTGTCTTATAGCATCCTTTGCCTTGTCAAACGGCACGGTCTTGCCCTGTCTGTCAGTAACTCTGAGCAGATGAATGCCATCTTTTCTCTTGAGCGGTACACTTATATCACCTTTTTTTAATCTGAACGCGATATTTTCGAGGTTTGGATCAAGGTCTCCGAGGCTGAAGCTTCCAAGATCACCTCCTGATTTGACACTTTTGGCATCTATTGACATATCCGAGGCAACTTTTCCAAAGTCTTCGCCTTTTTTCAGGCGATCCATCGCTTTTATTGCATCCTTTTCAGAGGCAACTACAATATGGCTGAGTCTGATTTTTGTCGGCTCTATCATATCAGCCTTGTTATTTTCGTAGTAGTTTTTAATTTCATCATCAGTCACTTTTGCCCACGAGTCCATCTCTTTGCCGAGCATCATCTGAATAAGGGTCACTTTTTTGAAGTCCTCAAGTTTTTTTCTGAATTCAGGGGTATTGTCAAAACCCTTCTTTTTTGCCTCCATATAGAGCATCTCTCTGTTAACAAGCTCATTTACAAGCCTGTCTGCTCCTTCAGCCCCCTTGTAAAATTCTCTCGCCGCGTCTGGAAGCGTGCTTATCTCGGTCTGAATCTCCTGCTTTGTAATTTTTGTGTTGTTTATCTTGACAGCATAGCTGCTTTTGCCGTCAGTCTTTGAGCATGAAAGTACAAAAGCCAATAAAAGTGTGATTGCCAAAAGCCTTTTCATTTTGTCAGCTCCTTAAAATAAAATTAATACACTCTAACATATTCAGCGTAGAAAAAGGAGTATGAAATTTTAATTATTTGTTACAATGAGAATAATTGTTTCAAGGAGCTGAAAATGGAGATTTTGCTAAAACTGTGCCTTGCTGTATTATGCGGCGGCATTATAGGTCTTGAACGGCAGAGCAGGGGGCAGTACGCAGGTTTTCGTACTCAGCTTCTGGTCTGTCTTGGTGCATGTCTTTTTACGGTGATGTCAGTAGAATCATATAGAATGTTCGGCAACAGCTCTGATCCATCAAGGATAGCATCTTATGTTGTCAGCGGAATAGGATTTCTCGGTGCTGGTGCGATTTTGCGTCATGAACATTATGTGCGCGGACTTACTACGGCAGCCTCCATGTGGGCTGTCAGTGCGATAGGCATTACTATAGGTTTTGGTGCATTTACTCCTGCACTGATTGCAACGGCACTTGTGCTGATTAATCTGATTATATTTAAGAATATAGAAAATGTTATATCCCAGGACAGATATACCACTCTCACTTTGAGGCTTAGAGGGCTTGACCCGCTTGATCTGAGACAGCTTTTTCCTGACAAGGCACTAAAACTGAGGCAGGTGAAGCTGTTTTTTCTTAAGGAGCAGGATGTGGTTGAACAGCACTATACTGTGAGATACAAGGATTATTCAAAGCTTCTGCATGTGGTCAACTCTCTTAAATCAAGAGAGGATATTATCAATCTGAACTTGTCATGATTATCTTCAGTACGGCATTTATAATATGAAAAAAGCTGTTGTCGGAATGAGCGGTGGAGTAGACTCATCAATTGCCGCGCACCTGCTGAAACAAAAGGGATGTTCTGTTACAGGCATAAGCTTTGTGCTTTATGAACCTGGCTATAAAGCAGGATGCGCTGCCTCTGCCTGCTGCTCAATATCCAGCGTCAATGATGCTGCCTCTGCTGCTGCAGCTCTTGGCATTGAGCATAAGGTAATTGATCTGAGAAAAACATTCAGATCCGAGGTTGTTGAGCCGTTTATTTCTGCATATACAAAAGGGATGACTCCCAATCCATGCGTACTCTGCAATATGAAGATAAAATTTCCATATCTTCTTCAGACTGCAATCGAGCTCGGAGCTGACATTATCTCAACAGGACACTATGCGCAGATTGAGCGCAGCCCAAGGAAGGTTAATATTGCTGATTCAGAAATCAGTACGAATTACGCTCTTAAACAGGGTGTTGACGAAAGGAAAGATCAGTCCTATGTTTTGTATGGACTGAAACACAGGGAGCTTGCCTGCCTTGATCTGCCGCTTGGCAGGATGAGAAAAACAGATGTCAGAAGGCTGGCTGAAGATCTTGGATTGCCTTCTGCCGGAAGACCCGAGAGCCAGGAGATATGTTTTGTTGAAGGAAAAGATTATTTAAGTCTTCTTGATGGTGCTGCACAGGATATTGAGGGTCCAATGATCAATATTGTAACCGGCAGAGAAATAGGCAGACACAAAGGCATACACAGGTACACTATTGGCCAGAGAAAGAGACTTGGTATAGCTTCTCTGAAGCCAATGTTTGTTGTCAGGATCGATCCTGACAACAATGCTGTTTATATAGGTCCGCGTGAGACAGCGATGATGAGGAAATTCAGCGTCAGCAGTCTGAACTGGCTTGTTGATCTGCCTTCAGCTCTGCATGATGGGAAAGCGGGGTTCAGAGCTTCTGTCAAGGTGCGATCAACAATGAAGGAACAGCCGGCAGTAGTTGAACTAAGAGCAGATGGTTCTGCAAAGGTTGTTTTCGATCATCCTCAATGGGCTCCTGCGCCTGGCCAGAGTGCTGTTTTTTATCATCAGGATCTTGTGCTCGGCGGGGGAGTAATAGATCTGTTCAGGTTTTAAATCTCACTGTTTTTATGGTATTTTAAAAGATAAAAATCCGGGGTGTCCAGATGAAAGGGAAGGTTGTTTCTATCAATATCAGTTCAAAAAAAGGCATGAGAAAAAAACCTGTGACCGAGGTTGTCTTCACAGAAAATATGGGTATTGAGGGTGATGCCCATGCATCATCAGAGTGGCACAGGCAGGTTAGCCTTCTGGCTATTGAGAGCATACAGAAGATGCAGGCAAAGGGGCTTGATGTGAATTCAGGTGATTTTGCAGAAAACATTACTACAGAGGGCATAGATCTGGTTTCCCTGCCTGTTGGTACAGGCATTAGAATTGGGCAGGATGTTGCTGCTGAAGTGAGCCAGATAGGCAAAGAGTGCCACAAAAGGTGCGCCATATATTATCAGGCAGGAGACTGCGTTATGCCCAAAGAGGGGATATTCGTAAAAATTCTGAAGGGCGGAGTTGTGAGACAGGGTGACCAGATTGTGGTTGAATCCTGTGTTGTGAAGGAATAAAGAGGATATCAATGATAACAGCTGCCATTATTACATTAAGCGACAAGGGGTCAAAGGGAGAAAGAAAGGATGGAAGCGGTCCTGCCATAGCTGAGACAATAAAGAGAATTGAAGCGGATGTGCTTCATTATGACATCCTGCCTGATGAACAGGCCTTGATAAAAGACAAGCTTCTTTATTATTGCGGGAAAGTTGATATTATTTTTACAACCGGCGGCACTGGCCTTTCCCCCAGAGATGTGACTCCTGATGCAACCCTTGAGGTGATAGAGAAGCAGATACCGGGTATTGCTGAAACCATGAGGCATGAGGGGCTCAGTAAAACCCGCAGATCAATGCTCTCGCGCGCTGTTGCAGGATACAGGGGAAAAACTCTCATAATAAACCTGCCTGGCAGTCCTGCTGCTGTGAGGGAGAATCTTGAGGTTATACTTGATGTGCTGCCTCATGCTGTTGCAAAGATAAAGGGCTCTACTGAGGATTGCGGCAGATGAAAGAGATGTTTGAGGCATTTCCCTACGCAGGCGCATTGATGGCCGGCATATTCTCCTTTCTCTCTCCGTGCGTTCTGCCGCTTGTGCCTGCATATGTCTCGTACATAACAGGAATGTCCATTGAGGAGCTTCGGAAGTCGAAAGGTTTTGGAGCAAGGCTCGGAAAGACTCTCTCTTTTATAGCAGGATTCTCATCAGTGTTTATTGCTCTTGGAGCATCATCATCTTTTCTTGGTGCTTTTTTGATTCAGTATCTTGATCAGATGCGGATTATCGGAGGCGTAATAGTCATCATACTCGGACTGTTTGTTGCCGGGTTTCTTAAGCTCGACTTTTTGATGAGAGAGCGGAGAATGCAGGTCAGCAGCAGTTCTGCAGGATATATCGGTTCTTTTGTTATCGGCATGAGTTTTGCTGCAGGCTGGACTCCATGCATAGGGCCTATACTCGGCACAATTCTTATATATGCAGGCAGCCAGGCATCAGCGCTTTATGGGCTCAAACTCCTTGCTGTATATTCTCTTGGACTCGCTATGCCGTTTCTGGTCACAGCGCTTGCACTGAACTTTTTTCTTAAATACATTAAGGGTCTCACAAAATATATGCGTGGAATAATGATAGCAAGCGGAATAATGCTGATTGTATTCGGCATTCTTCTGCTCACAAACCAGGTTTCGAGGCTTGCAGCAATGCTTCCATCCCTGGGCATAGATTTCTAAGGATGGTCAGATGAAAGAAAGGTATGAACCAAAGGATGTTGAACTGAAGTGGCAGCAGAAGTGGTCAGGGGCAGGAGCTCACAATACAGATATTGATAATGAGAAGCCGTCATTTTACTGCCTTGAGATGTTTCCGTATCCTTCAGGCAAGATACATATGGGACATGTACGCAACTATGCGATAGGCGATGTTATAGCCCGCTATAAAAAGATGCGCGGCTTCAATGTGCTGCATCCGATGGGATGGGACTCATTCGGCATGCCTGCTGAAAATGCAGCAATAAAGAATAAGGTGCACCCGGCAAAATGGACATATGAGAACATAGAGTCCATGAAGATGCAGCTCAACAGAATGGGCTTCAGTTATGACTGGCGCAGGGAAGTGGCAACATGCAGCCCTGAATACTACAGATGGAACCAGTGGCTCTTTCTGAAGTTTCTGGAGAGGGATCTTGCATACAAGAAGAAGTCGTTTGTCAACTGGTGCGGCTCGTGCGAAACAGTTCTGGCAAATGAACAGGTTATAGACAACAGATGCTGGAGATGCGATTCCGTGGTTGTGCAGAAAGAGCTTGAACAATGGTTTTTCAGGATAACAAAGTATGCGCAGGAGCTTCTTGACGGCTGTGACGAGCTGAAAGGATGGCCTGAGCGCGTTGTTGCGATGCAGAAGAACTGGATAGGCAGAAGCGAAGGTGTTGAGGCTGATTTTGCCATAGAGGGTAGTGACGAGAAGATAAGAATATACACAACAAGACCTGATACGCTTTTTGGAGCGACATTTGTCTGCATAGCAGCTGCGCATCCGCTCTCTACGAAGTTTATACCTGAAGAAAAACTCTCAGGACTCAAGGCCATATATGGAGATGTTGAAAAGAAAGAGGGCATCTTTACCGGCAGATATGCGGTCAACCCTGTGAACAATGAAAAGATACCGATATATGCTGCAAACTTTGTGCTGATGGAGTATGGTACAGGCGCGATAATGTCTGTGCCCGCACATGACCAGCGTGATTTTGAATTTGCCAAAAAATATAACCTGCCTGTCAGAACTGTTATTGTGAAGGGAAAGACAGACATGCCTTTTGAGCTTAAAGAGGCTTTTGAGGATGATGGTTATCTTGTTGACTCAGCTCAGTTCAGCGGCATGACGAGCAGCGAGGCGAGACAGAGTATTGGCAAATTCCTTGAGGGAAAGGGGCTCGGAAAGGTTACAGTCAATTACAAGCTCAGAGACTGGGGAGTATCAAGACAGAGGTACTGGGGCACTCCGATCCCTGTAATATACTGTGAAAAGTGCAGAGCTGTGCCTGTTCCTGAAAAGGACCTGCCGGTGATTCTTCCTGAGAACATTGAGTTTACCGGCAAGGGTGGATCTCCTTTAGTGGATGCTTCTGAATTCCTGCATGTGAAATGTCCTGCATGCGGAGGCAGCGCAAGGCGCGAGACAGATACAATGGATACATTTGTGGATTCATCATGGTATTTTGTGCGCTACTGCTCCAAAAAGGATGAGCACCCTTTCATAAAAGAGAACATAAATGCCTGGATGCCTGTACATCAGTATATAGGCGGGATAGAACATGCTGTGCTGCATCTGCTCTACTCCAGATTCTTCACAAGGGTTATGCGTGATCTGGGGCTGTTCAGCTTTAATGAGCCGTTCGAGAATCTGCTGACTCAGGGGATGGTATGCAAAGAGACATACAGATGTCCTGAGCATGAGTGGCTCTTCCCTGAAGAGTCTGACAATGGCAGTTGCGTGCATTGCGGCAGGGATGTTGAAAAGGGCAGGGTTGAGAAGATGTCCAAATCCAAAAAAAATGTTATAGACCCTGATGAGCTGATAAACAGATACGGAGCTGATACCATAAGGCTCTTTTCTCTTTTTGCAGCTCCACCTGAGAAAGATCTCGAGTGGTCTGATCAGGGAGTGGAAGGTGCAGCAAGATTTTTGAACAGAATCTGGACGATTGTAAACAAAAACAGCAGTGCTGTTTCTGCAATTGAGCATATAGATATTCAATCTCTAAGCCCACAGGCAGCAGGGCTGCTCAGAAAAACGCACCAGACGATCAGAAAGGTTACAACTGATATAGAAAGAGAGTATCACTTCAATACTGCCATAGCTGCTTTAATGGAGCTTATAAACGAGATCAGTCCATTTACGCCCATATCAGGGGATGATAAAAAGGTCCTTGTATTCAGCCTCAGATCAATGCTTATGATGCTGGCTCCTTTTACGCCGCATATTGCAGAGGAGCTGTGGCAGGCGATGGGCAGCAGTACGAGCATATTCAGCGAGGCATGGCCAAAGTGGGATGATGATCTCGCAAAAGAGAATGAGGTGGAGCTTGTTGTGCAGATAAATGGCAAGCTGAGGGCAAAGCTGTCAGCTCCTGTCGGACTCATGGACGATGATGCTGCTAAAATGGCGCTTGAAGATGAGGCAGTAAAGTCTTTTATCACTGGCAAAGAGATAAAGAAGGTGGTTGTTGTCAAGGGCAGGCTTGTTAATATTGTGGTTGTATAATGGAGAATAGATGAGCAGATTGATATTGGTCTGGTTGATGGCTTTTGCAATGTTCGCATCATCATGCGGTTATTCCATGCAGACTCGCGCTGATCTGCCGTTTCAGGAGATTGCTATCGGCAGGATTCAGAACAAGACCTACGAACCAAAACTTCAGGACAGATTCAATACCGCACTGGCTGAGATGTTTGCTGAGTATGGTTTTAATCTGAACAGTTCGGCAAGGTGCAGACTTGAAGGCGAAATACTCAGTTTTGAGCTGACACCTACTGCTGAACGCGATCTTGTTGCAGCCCAGTATGAGGTGCGCATTGCATCCAACTTCAGACTTCGTGACACACTGACAGGGAGTTCTATCCAGCTCATGAATGTATCCAGCCCTTTTTTGCAGTCATTTGCTTCAACCGGAAGAATGGGCAGTGTAATGGCAAGTAAAGAAACATCAACAACAGCAGCAATGAGGGACATAGCCCGTTCTCTTGTATCTAATATAGTTTACAATGCACCCAGAGATCTGACCTCTGTGCTTGTTAAGGCTGAAGATATAACTGACGCCCTGCTGCTTGCAAAAAGATTTGCAGCGCCCAAGACCGATCCTTTGTCAGCGTACATCTTCAGCAGGTTCTCTCCTGAAAGTCAAAGGATGCTTGCTGAAACCCCGGAAAAGGTTTTGCCCCATCTGCTTGCAGATATGCTTGCCCGGGAGCTCAGCATTCTTATTCAACAGGGGACTCTTTATGAAAGCGAGCGTTTTTCAGGGGTGAGGATATCGGATGATACCGAGATGCTTTTAAGAGGCGAAGCCGGTGGTTTCGAGTTAATCAAGCTTAACAGACTACTTCTCCATGACGCATATCCTGATGCAGTTAAAAAACCTGCACCGGTGAATAAATAATGAGCATAAAGGTATTTCAGAAAGAGCTTGCAGACTCATTTCCTTCATCATGCTATTTGATTCACTCTGCTGATACTTATCTTCTTTATGATGCTGTGGCCCGGATAAGAAAGCAGCTTGAAGATGAAAACGGCTTTAATATGGATATATTTGATATCAAGGACAGGGCATCAGGTGTTGAGGATATCATGGATGTTGCCAATACCCTGCCGTTTTTAAATTCAAGGCGTGTAGTGCTGATCAGGAACATCCAGAAGCTGAAAAAGGCTGATCTGAAAAAGCTCGGGGATTACCTGTCTCATCCGAGCCCATCCTGTCTTATGGTTATGGTATTTGAGGGGCAGTCGCCAAAGCTTTTTGACCCATCGGTAATGAAGAGAGTTAAGGTGATCCCGCTTGCAGTTAGTGAAAAAGATATGCCTGTCTGGATAAAAGCTGAGGCTGAGCGCAGGGACATACGGATGACAGACGAGGCAGTTGATCAGCTTCTTGATTTAACCGGATCTGATCTTGGCATGCTGCACTCTGAGATTGAAAAGATCGCATCATTCGTTGATCCCGGTTCAAAGGTTGATGCCGGCGCTATAAAGGATATTTTATATGCAGGGGCTGAATACTCGGCATTTGATCTTACAAATGCACTCAGCAAAAAAGACAAAAAAGCTGTGTTTCGCATATATGAGCATCTGGGCAGGCAGCTTGGAGATGAGATGCTTCTCGGAGCTCTAAATTTTCACTATGCGAAGCAGCTGAGCTTTTCAGGACAACAAAAAAGGAGCGCTGATTTCGCTCCTAATAATTTGTTTGGTCTGCTGCATGAAGCTGATATGGGCGTTAAAACCTCATGCAGCTTTGTTATAGACAACCTTATTTTCAGACTGCTTCTGCAGCGTTAGCAGTCTAAGCTTTTACAGAGTTAGCTTTTTTTGCCAGTCTGGAAATCTTTCTTGCTGCCGTGTTTTTGTGGATTATGCCTTTTGAAGCAACCGAACTGATCACCTTTGTAGCCTCTTTAAGAGAAAGCTCTACCTGGGCCTTGTCATTAGCCTTAACCGCAGCCTCTATCTTTTTTGTGTAGGTCTTTATTTTTGTCTTGCCTGCCTGGTTGTGTTCACTTCTTTTTTCAGTCTGGCGAACCCTCTTGAGAGCTGATAAGTTTTTTTTGGGTGCTGCTTTACCTGCCAATTTATTCTCCTCCTTTTTAACCCTTGCGGGGAAAGCGCAATGGTGCTTGCTGCTTATTCAAGACATAAAAAATAGCATAAATCTTACAAGAAAATCAATATTTATGCTAAAATTGCGGATATGAAATACCACCAGATTGATCTTAGCGGCCTGAAAACCTATTCTGCCAAAGACAGGCAGAGCAAGGCTGCAATCACTTCTGCTGCTGCTGCATACACAAAAGGCTCCAGTTTTTCGGAGTTTATTGTCAGTTTGCCCGGTTTTTTAGCTGCAAGCGATATAAAAGCTGTTGCTTCAGCTGTTGTCCGAGCCAGAGAAAAGGGCAGACCTGTTGTGCTTGGAATGGGGGCTCATCCAATAAAAGTTGGGCTGTCTCCCTTGATAATAGATCTGATAGACAGACAGATTGTGACAGCTCTGGCATGCAACGGGGCATGCATTATACATGATTTTGAGATGGCTTTTATGGGGCAGACATCAGAGGATGTTGCAGCAGAGCTCGGCAACGGCTCTTTTGGGATGGCAAAAGAGACCGGTCAGATTTTAAACAGGGCTATAAATGAGGGTGTTGCCTCAGGTGCGGGCATCGGAACTTCCATAGGCAGGTTTATTGACAGCTCAGGTTTTGAGTTCTGTGAGAAGAGCATTTTCAGGGCCGGGTTTCGCAAGGATATTCCAATGTCAGTGCATGTGGCAGTAGGGGCTGATATTATTCATATGCACAAAGAGGCTGATGGAGCTGCTATTGGAGAAGGCAGTTTAAGGGACTTCAGACTGTTTGCGTCGGTTGTCGCTGATCTTGAGGCAGGGGTATATATAAATCTTGGATCAGCGGTTATCATGCCTGAGGTGTTTTTAAAGGCACTCTCTGTGGCAAGGAACCTCGGCAACAGGGTGGATGAGTTTACTACAGTAAATATGGACTTTATACAGCATTACCGGCCTCGTGAGAATGTGCTTAAAAGGCCTACGCTGAATAGTGGCAAAAGCTATGCGCTCACAGGGCATCATGAGCTGATGCTTCCCCTCCTTTGCGCCATGATTATTGAAAAAACAGCTTAAGATGAGCTGTAGTGCTGTTCCAAAATCTTGTGTTAAGGATTGCTCCGGGATGAATGTTACTATTGATTACGAGAGCTGCATAGGCTGCGGCAGGTGTGTGGAAATCTGTCCTGCTGTCTTCTATCTTGATGAAGTATCAGGCAAGTCCGTGGTTATTGATCAGGATGCATGCGATTTTGTCGGCTGCTGCGAGGCTGCTGAAGAGAATTGTCCAGTCAAGGCTATCAGGGTTGCATCTTGATTTTATCTTTGTATGCCTTTCAAAAGAAGATCAAAGAGAGCTTTCTCAGAATCTTCTGTGTAGCTCCTGTTGCTCACAAAAGATTTGATCATTCCAAGAATCACCTCTGCAGACAGATCAATGTCAATATCATCTCTTAAATATTTTTCACTCACTCCTTTCAGAAGAATTGAGTGGAGCAGATCTTTTATGGAGCATATCCTTTCGTAACAGTTCTTTGTTTTTTTTGAAAGCAGTTTTCCTTCTTCTCTTTTAAGCACTTCAAAAAAGTTATGGTTCTGCTTGAAAAACCTTATCAGTCTGGCAAAAAGAATCTGAAGGTTTTCGATTGGAGTATTCCCTTCCAGTTCAGTCTTGAGATTTTTTAAAAGTTCACCAAGACCGCTCTGCATAAGCGCAATAAAGAGGTCTTCTTTGGATTTGTAGTGGTAATAGAGAGTACCTTTTGCAACCCCCGCAGTTTTAGCAATGTCATCCATCAGAACCATATGAAATGGCTTTTGTGAAAACATCTCTGTAGCTGCTTTTATTATTGCCTCAGTTTTTTTCATCTATATAATTATGCTGACTGGTCAGTCAGTAAGTCAAGCCAGTCGCAAGGCTGAATATATTCGTCTTGATACCGAAAGATCCGGTTATTCCAGCACAAAGGCTCTAATCCGGGGAACCTGACTTGCTATAAATTCATATTGTAAGTACAATGTAAATATGATTGCGTTGTCTTTTGAGTGGAATGACAAAAAAGACCTGTTGAATGTTCGTAAACATGGTGTTGGATTTGCCGAGGCGCAAACAGTATTTTATGATGAATTTGCTCTATTGATACATGACCCGGATCATTCTGATGAAGAAGACCGGTTTGTGCTGCTCGGCATGAGCCAGAAGGCAAGAGTTCTTGTGGTATGTCATTGTTATCGGAAGAACGATGAGGTAATAAGAATAATATCAGCACGCAAGGCAGTCAGGACTGAGCAGCAGCTGTATATGAAGAGGAGGGAACTATGAGAAAAGAATATGATTTTTCCAAGGCTCAAAAAAATCCTTACGCTGGCAAGCTTAAGCGTCAGGTTACTATCAGGGTGGATGCGAGTACGATCAGCTACTTTAAGAACCTGGCGCAGGATTCTGGTGTGCCATATCAGACGCTTATTAATCTGTATCTCCGTGAGTGCGCAAAAAACCAGAAAAAGCTCGTTTTTACATCAAAGTAGTCTTGTTTTTGAGTAGTTTTAATGGTGCCGGTGGAGAGATTCGAACTCTCACATGGTTGCCCATAGCGGATTTTGAGTCCGCCGCGTCTGCCATTCCACCACACCGGCTGTTGTGTAAGATATCAAGGATTTCAGACTAATGCCTGATATAGTATCACGGCATCTTTTTAGGTGTCAAAACAAGTATTAAGGCTGATCAATTGTCAGTATGCGTCCCCTGAAGTTAAAGCTGAAAGACTCTTTGAAATCAAACCAGTCAGGCAGAGGACCAATGACAGCTGAGCGGGATACTCCATAGTATATTACAGAGCAGCCTTCCCATCCGGCACCAGGACTGAATTTAGCGCTGTCCTCACCTTCAGGAGCGGGAGACAGGGTTATAGTTCTGCCCCGTTGAGACAGGGAAAGATCCCTGTGGCAGATGTAAAGAGATTTGTTGCGGATCTGAAAGTCTATATTAACTTTTTTATTGGCAGGGATGGTTGATATATTAATGCCTGTAAGCGTGCCATCATAATAAAATGTGAAAGTCTGGGCAACTGGTTTTGCAGGCTCTTCAGCTGGCTTGTCAGGTGCTGCTGGCTCTGCTGATTTGGTTTGAGCCGGATCAGATTCAGCGGGCTGCTCTGTTTTGGCTGGCCTGAATTTTTTCAGGTCATCATCCGTGAATATTTTTGCTGCATGCGAATATTGTGTCAATATCAGCAGAGCAGTTCCAAAAATTAAAACAGCAGTAGATAGGCCTTTTGAGTTGTTCATGCATAAATATTATCACCAGAAGCTTAATGATGCAACAATATTTAGTAAAAACCAGGAATGACAGAGCAGCAGTCCTGCCCGCTGCTATTACATCTTTTTGCTGCTCTACCTTGCTAATGAGCTGTTGTGTACTTTTTTTCGTAGGGTTCAATATGTATTACAACATCAACAATGTCAGGAAGCTGAGTCTTGATCTGATGCTCTGTCTCCTCAGTAATCAAATGGCTCTCCCTTACTGTCATGAAAGGATCAACCAATATATGCAGATCAATAAATACATGCCCTTTCGACCCCCTGGCTCTTATTGCGTGGCAATCCTTTACCCCTTGGACATTGCAGGCGATCTCCCTTATTTTTTGAATGTCTGCGCCTGCAGCATCAACAAGCACTTCTGTTGACTCCTTTATGATCTCATATCCTGCTTTTGCAACAAGCAGTCCTACCAGAGACCCGATAACAGGATCAGCATAGGGTACGCCTGATTTTATTAGTATAAAGCTGGTTATGACACCGCAGGAAATATATATATCGCTTTGAGTATGCTTGGAGTCAGCTATCAAAAACTCGCTCTCCAGCTCCTCTCCTTTGCGTCTTTCATAGGTTGATACAAATAAATTAACCGATATTGTAATCAGCATAATCACAAAACTTGCAGTTGTAACAACAGGCTCGGATACTCCGGTAAATGAGCTGTATACCTTTTTGAATATTTCAAAGCATGTTATGAGCATCAGTACGCCTATAAATATTGTGAAAACAGTCTCATATTTCCTGTGACCGTAAGGATGAGATTTGTCCGGAGGTATTGAAGAGATGGCAACGCCAATAAGCCCTGCTATGTTTGAGACGCCGTCAAATAAAGAGTGGTATCCGTCTGATATCATCGCAACAGAGCTTGTCAGATAACCATAGATAATTTTTGCGGTCGAGACAGCAAGGTTCAGTCCGAGTGTCAACAGCAGAACTTTTCTAATCTGTTGTGCTCTGCTCATAAATTCTTCTCCAGTGTTTTTTGAATTCAGAAAACCTGTTATCCAGTATGGAGCTTCTCATTTGTCTCATGAAATGCAGATAAAAATGCAGATTGTGTATGGTATTTAATCGCATGGCTAAAATCTCTTTGGCAAGAAAAAGGTGCCTGAGATAAGCCCTGGAATAATTTTTGCACGCAGGGCATGTGCAGTCAGGATCCAGCGGCTCCGGGTCTTCCCTGTATTCTGTGCGCTTGATGCTTATGCGGCCCTGACTTGTGAACAGGGTGCCGTTTCTTGCATTTCTTGTCGGCATTACGCAGTCAAACATGTCGAATCCATGCTCAACAGCAAACAGCATATCCATCAGGTCTCCAACACCCATAAGGTAACGCGGTCTGTCAGCAGGCATTTTATGTGCAATATGTGAAACTATTTCGTACATCTCTTCTTTTGGTTCGCCAACGCTGAGCCCACCTGCAGCGTAGCCGTCAAAACCAATATCCTGCAGTTCTGAGAGGCTCTGAATACGCAGGTCCTTGAACATCCCTCCCTGGATAATCCCGAAGAGTGCGGGTGAATTGCCGGTTTCAAGGTTATAGTCTCTGCAGCGTTTTGCCCATCTGGTGGTGAGTTCGAGAGATCTTTTAGCATAATCTCTTTCAGCGGGATATGGTGTGCATTCATCAAATGCCATTGCTATGTCAGAGTCGAGTGCTGCCTGTATCTCCATCGCCTTCTCAGGGCTTAAAAAGTGGAGGGATCCATCAAGATGTGATCTGAACTCTACCCCATCTTCTGTTATATTTCGTAATGAAGCAAGGCTGAATACCTGAAATCCTCCACTGTCCGTGAGAATAGGGCGATCCCAGTTCATAAAAGCATGCAGTCCGCCGAGTCTGTGTATTGTATCATGCCCCGGTCTCAGGTACAGGTGATAAGTGTTTGATAAAATGATGTCAGCACCCATTGTCTTGAGCTCTTCTGAGCTTACAGCTTTTACAGTCCCTATTGTTCCAACAGGCATAAATGCGGGTGTCTGTATATCTCCGCGTTTTGTCCGGACAATCCCTGTTCTTGCGCTGGAATCGCTGTTTTTATGAATGTATGTTACAGTCGCCAAATTTTCTCCTAAAAAACAAGTTCAATAATTATATCATATGGGTTGGATGCAGATTTTCGATGAAGAGTATGCCTTTATAAAGTTTTAAACAAATTTTCTACATACTTTTCACAGAGAAATACTTTAAAACACAGGCATTTACAATTTCTTAATTTTATCCTTGACATCCACAATATCTTGTGGTTAAATCAATGGTGCGATACTAAATATCGATTTTTAATGGCAAAAGAATATATAAAACAATTGCTCATAAGGGGGAATTATATGAAACAGCAAGCAGTTAGCACTCTTAACTTATCTCCAAACGCTAATAAGGTTCTTGAAAAGAGATACCTTATGCGTGACGAATCAGGGAATTCGATAGAGACCCCCGAAGATCTATTCAGACGAGTTGCCAAACATATTGCATCAGCAGATGCTGCATATGGCAAATCAGAGAAAGAGCTCAACAATATTGAGCAGATATTTTTTGAAATGATGACATCTCTGGATTTTTTGCCAAACAGCCCTACTCTTATGAATGCCGGCAGACCTCTTGGACAGCTCTCAGCATGTTTTGTGCTGCCTATCGGAGATTCGATGGAGTCGATTTTCGATGCTGTCAAGTATGCTGCCATTATTCACAAGTCTGGGGGAGGCACTGGTTTTTCATTTTCAAGTCTAAGGCCGGCAGGTGATGTCGTAGGCTCAACAAAAGGCGTATCTTCAGGACCTATTTCGTTTATGACTGTTTTTGATACGGCAACAGAGGCTGTAAAACAGGGCGGCACCCGCAGGGGCGCCAATATGGGTATTTTGAAGGTTGACCACCCGGATATAATGGAGTTTATAACATGCAAAGACCATAATTCAAAGCTTAATAACTTTAATATCTCTATTGGAATAACTGAAAGATTCATGCAGGCAGTTGAGGATGATGCAGATTATGATCTCATCAATCCAAGAAAAGGCACTGTTGCAGGCAGACTGAATGCAAGAGAGGTTTTTAACAAAATTGTGAATCAGGCATGGAAGAATGGAGAGCCCGGCATAGTATTCCTGGACAGGATAAACGCATCAAATCCTACTCCGGCGCTTGGTGAGATAGAGTCCACAAATCCATGCGGAGAGCAGCCGTTGATGCCGTATGAGTCCTGCAATCTTGGGTCCATCAATCTCTCAAAAATGGTAAAAACAGCATGTGACGGCACAACAGATGTTGACTGGATGAGGCTGAAGAATACAACATGGCAGGCTGTGCATTTTCTTGATAATGTTATAGATGTGAACAGATACCCGCTTCATCAGATTGACGAGATGACAAAGTCCAATAGAAAAATCGGGCTCGGCATCATGGGATGGGCGGATATGCTTATTCAGCTCGGCATTTCTTACAACTCCCAGGCAGCAACAAAGCTTGGTGAAGAGATTATGGCATATATACAGACTGAGGGCAGGCTTGCTTCAGCAGCCCTGGCTGAAGAACGGGGTCCGTTCCCAAACTATGAGCAGAGTATTTTTGCAGGAGAGATGATGGTCAGAAACGCCACAATCACCACCATAGCTCCTACCGGCACACTCTCCATACTGGCTGGCTGCTCATCAGGCATAGAGCCGCTTTTTGCAGTCTCGTATGTAAGAAATGTTATGGAGGGCACAAAGCTTATTGAGGTTAATTCCCACTTTGAAAATAAAGTCAGGGAGCTGGGTCTTTTGGACAGGGATTTGATGGAGCAGATAGCTGAAACAGGCTCAATAGCTCATTTTGACCAGTTCCCCCAGGAGATTAAAGATATTTTCATGACAGCGCATGACATAACACCCATAGATCATATAAACATGCAGGCAGCGTTTCAGAAATATACAGACAATGCTGTCTCAAAGACAGTCAACTTCTCCAATTCAGCAACTACCGCGGATGTTGAAGATGTTTATATGCTTGCATATAAAATGGGATGCAAGGGAGTAACTGTTTACAGAGACGGTTCAAGAGAGGATCAGGTGCTCTCTACAACAGAACAGAAGCATGCTGCTTCATCAGCTGCAGAGCAAAAGAGAGTTCCTAAAAAAAGACCATCCATGATAAAAGGCGCCACCCGTCTTATGAATACAGGCTGCGGAAACCTTTATGTAACCATAAACGAGGATGAAGAGGGCAGGCTGTTCGAGATATTCACTAATATGGGCAAGGCTGGTGGATGTGCATCGAGCCAGGCAGAGGCGATAGGAAGACTCATATCTCTTGCCCTCAGAGCGGATATTGATCCAGTGGAGATTGTAAAGCAGCTCAAGGGAATATCCTGCCACCAGCCGTCATGGCAGGAGAGCGGCAGAGTGCTTTCATGCTCTGATGCAATTGCAAAGGCCATAGAAAAGTACCTCTGCACAGGCAAAAATGGCAATGGTAACGGGAAATCAGACTGCCAGGAAGTTATGCGCATAGGAGCATGCCCGGAGTGCGGCGGCACTGTTGAGCATGAAGGCGGCTGCGCTGTATGCCATAACTGCGGATTTACAAGATGCGCGTAACAAAACAGTCTAAGCGGCCTGACTGGGATGAGTATTTTATCGAGATTGCAAAGGTTGTATCGAGCAGGTCCACCTGTCTGCGCAGAAGATACGGCGCTGTGATTGTTAAAGATCATGTGATAATAGGCACGGGATATAATGGAGCTCCAAGAGGTCATTTAAACTGCATTGATACAGGCAAATGCACCCGCAGGGAACTGAATATACCATCAGGTCAGAGATATGAGCTCTGTGAGGCAGTGCATGCTGAACAAAATGCAATAATATGCGGTCAGCCGGACAGAATGAAGGATGCTGTAATTTACATAGCAGGATTTGAGGCTGATGGCGGATATGCTGATTCAAGACCATGCCTGCTCTGTTCAAGAATGATTGTTAATGCACAGATTAAGAAAGTGGTTTTTATAGACAGCAAGGGCAAGATCAGAAAAGTGGCTGATATGCTCTCATTTATCAAGAAACTTTCGGGAGTCTGATGCTGAAATAAAAAAGAGAGGGGGACTGCCGCTTTAGCGGCAGTCCCCCTCTCTTTTTGGGTCTTATTAGCTGAGATGCTTGTTTACCAGTTTTGTCATGTCGAACATTGAGACACTATCTTTTCCGCCAAAGATAGGTTTGAGGTTGTCATCAGCCTTGATCATCCTCTTGTTTGCAGGATCCTGAAGGTTGTTCTTCTTGATGTAATTCCAGAGTCTCTTTGTTACTTCTGTTCTTGGCAGCGGATTGCTTCCAACTACTCTTGCGAGCAGAGGGCTGATCTGCATAGCCTTCATAAATGCCGGGTTGGGAACTCTTTTTTTCTTGGGAGCAGCTTTCTTGACGGCTTTTTTAGGAGCAGCTTTTTTTGCTACGGTTTTTTTTGGGGCTGCTTTTTTTGCTACGGCTTTTTTAGGAGCTGCCTTTTTTACTGCTGCTTTCTTTGGAGCTGCTTTCTTTACTGCAGCTTTCTTGACGGCTTTTTTAGGAGCTGCTTTTTTTGCTACAGTTTTCTTTGGGGCTGCTTTTTTTGCTACGGCTTTTTTAGGAGCTGCCTTTTTTACTGCTGCTTTCTTTGGAGCTGCCTTTTTTGCTACGGCTTTTTTTGTTGCCATCTCCTACCCTCTTTTTGTGTTTGTTAAGCATCATTCTGATGCTTTTAAAACATATATTAGTCAACAAAATCCTATCAAACAACAGAGGCATTGTCAATATTTTTTTACAGTTTTTCATAGGGAGATTCATATTATTTTAGTCTGATTGATTATGCAGAGGCCGTATTTTACCCTCTGAGAGACTTAATTTTGTAGAGTATCTGGAGTAAAATGATATAAAATATTTTTATTGCAGCAGGGAGTCTGATTCATAATCTCCCTATGGAAATGAACTGAAAATATCGCAGCAACAAAGGATGTGAGACCATGAACGAAATACTTTATGCGATTGCCGGCATATGCGCGGGTGCTGTTGTTGTATGGATTTTTGCCGGCATGCGCTTTAAAAATACCCTTGTGCAGAGAGAGGCAGAGCTTCTGAGGGCTGCTGCTGAAGAGATGGCTTTATTGAGGGAGCGGATCAGTTCAACCGAGGCGCAGGCAGCCGGACTTAAAGATCATATATCAGACAATGAATATGAGATCGCAAGGTTGAACTCAGAACTCCAGACGCAGATGAGTGCCAAGGCTGATGCATTGGCACGGCTTGATGAATCCCAGAAGAGTCTTGCTGAGCAGAAGAGGCTTATTGATGAAATGGGTGAAAAGTTGAGTTCAACATTTGATTCATTATCGCTCAAGGCGCTATCAAAAAATACTGAGGAGTTTATAAAGATAGCTGAAGAAAGATTTAAGGCTCAGTCTCAGCAAAATACTACAGAACTCCAGAACAAAAAAGAGCTGATAGACCAGAATATTGAAGTAATGAACAAAACCCTTGCTGATGTTCAGAAGAGGATCGAGGCGGTTGGCAAAGACAGCGGAGAGAAGATGACAGAGGTTGCCACTGCTATCAAGCAGCACCATGATGCAACGATCAAACTCACAAATACAACAGATCATCTGACCAATGCGCTCGCAAGCTCGAAAAAAAGGGGAGAGTGGGGCGAGAGGATGGCTGAGGATATAATTCGTCTTATCGGCATGTCAGAAGGCATCAACTATATCAAGCAGAAGACCCTTGAAAGCTCATCAGGCAGGCCGGACTATACATTTCTGCTGCCGAATGATCTGAAGATGAATATGGATGTAAAATTTCCGCTCGACAACTATCTGAACTATGTTAATGCAGAGTCGGATTTTGACAGAAAACGCTTCAGGGACGACCTCATCAGAAACACAAAGGCGATGATAAAGCAGGTTACAGGAAGGGATTATATCAATCCTGCTGACAATACTGTTGACTATGTAATCATATTTATTCCGAATGAACAGATATATGCCTTTATAAATGAGGCAGACCCGTCAATAATGGATGAGGCGCTCAAGCAGAAGGTGATCCTCTGCTCGCCGATAACGCTGTATGCTGTGCTTGTTGTGATAAGGCAGGCCATAGAGAACTTCAGTTTAGAACGGACTGCCCATGAGATACTGAATCTGCTCAGCGATTTTGAGAAGCAGTGGAGCATGTACAAAGAGAAGATTCGGACTATGGGCGACCGGCTTGATGCAGCAAAAAAGGAGTATGAAACCCTTGTGACGACCAGAACAAATCAGCTTGAGCGGCCGCTCAGAAAAATTGAGATGCTAAGGTCAAGCAAAAGCATAGAGATAGATTCAGAGCCTGCTGCAGAGGAGCTTCCACTTTAATACAGGGAGGTTTAATGATAGAAGATCTTAGACATTCAGAGACATGGCGTGTATTCAAGATTCAGGCTGAGCTGGTTGATGGGTTTGAAACCCTCTTTGGTCTTGGCCCTGCTGTTACTGTATTTGGCAGTGCGAGGTTTGAAGAGAATTCATTGTACTATCAGCAGGCTGTAGAGCTTGGCAGGATGATTTCTGACGCAGGTTTTGCAGTAATCACTGGCGGTGGCCCGGGCATAATGGAGGCAGCAAATAAGGGTGCCAAGCAGGGCAGATCAAAATCAGTCGGACTTAACATACATCTGCCTCACGAGCAGTATCCGAACAGGTATCAGGACATATCAATGACATTCAGATACTTTTTTGTCAGAAAACTGATGCTCATAAAGTATGCATTGGCGTATGTGATATTTCCCGGCGGATTCGGCACTATGGATGAGCTGTTTGAGGCGCTAACCCTTGTGCAGACCGGCAAAATAGAGTCATTCCCGATAATCCTGTACGGCAAGGAGTATTGGCAGGGGCTTATTAACTGGATGAAAGATACCCTGGTAGAGAGAGGTGCGATCAGAAAAGAGGATTTTTCTTTTATTTCAATTGTGGATACTCCGGATGAAGTGTGCCGTCTGCTCAAAGAATATTTTAATCTGAATCCTGAAACACTGAACAACAATTCAGTAACAAAGTGACAGGATCAGAGTCTTGAGGTCACCTTGCGTATCTGCTCCAGCTTTGCCAACGCCCTGCCAGAATCTATGGCTTCAGCCGCAATAGCAGCAGCCTCCAGATTATCTTTTGCAGCTCCTGCTGTTAGA
This sequence comes from Dissulfurispiraceae bacterium, assembly GCA_034002665.1. Classification (GTDB taxonomy): domain Bacteria; phylum Nitrospirota; class Thermodesulfovibrionia; order Thermodesulfovibrionales; family Dissulfurispiraceae; genus JAFGXL01. The sequence continues at coordinate 66,637 of JAVFAA010000001.1, forward strand.
AGCGCGGCAGCGCTGTTTATAATCACAACATCACGTCTTGGTCCTTTTTCACCTCTCAGTATCGCGAGTGTAATGCCTGCATTTTCATTTCGACTGCTTCCCTGGATGGTTGCTGCCGGGCTGCGCTGAAAACCAAAGTCTTCAGGACTGATATAGTATGTTTCTGTTTTGTGATTTCTGAATCTGGACACCCTTGTGCCGTTGCTTATTGTTATCTCATCAAGTCCGTCTTCTCCATGTACAACCATGGCATCTATTGCGCCGAGATTGCCGAGTACTTTCGCGAGAGTCTCGGTGAGTTTTCCTGTAAAGACGCCCATCATCTGCCGTTTGGCTCCAGCAGGGTTTGTTAAAGGACCAAGTATGTTGAAGATCGTCCTTATGCTGATTTCTCGCCTCGGGTTTATGGCAAACTTCATTGCTGGATGAAATAATGGAGCAAACAGGAAGCCGAATCCTGTTTCAGCAAGGCATATCTCGACCTTTGCAGGCTGAAGATCTATTTTTATGTCCAGAGCTTCAAGCAGGTCAGCGCTGCCTGATTTGCTCGAGACAGACCGATTGCCATGTTTGGCAACCGGCACACTGCATGCTGATACAACAATAGCTGTTGTTGTGGATATATTGAATGTGCCAGCCATGTCTCCGCCTGTGCCGCAGGTATCCATAACATTTTCAGGCGCTTTGATTTTAGTGGCCTTGTCGCGCATAATTCTGGCAGCCCCTGTTATCTCATCAACAGTTTCCCCTTTTATCGCGAGAGCTGTCAGAAATGCGGCTGTCTGAGCGTCAGTTGCCCTGCCTTCCATAATCTCTGTCATGCATTCAGCCATTTCAGCTTCTGAAAGACTTATGTTCTGCACAATCATATGTATTGCCTGTTTAAGCATTTGCGTTCCTGCTGATTTTGATAAAATTTTCAAGCAGCATCTTTCCTGATCCGGTCAGTATCGATTCAGGATGAAATTGTACTCCCTCAAGTATGAAATCCCTGTGCCTGATGCCCATAATTATTCCGTCTTCAGTCCATGCTGAAATCTCGAATGAGCTTGGGAGGGTATCTTTCTTTATTATGAGTGAATGGTATCTTGTCGCGTCAAAAGGGTTTGGAAGTCCGGCGTAGATTGTCCTGCCGTCATGGTGGACAGCCGATGTCTTGCCATGCATAAGCTTTGGAGCGCGTACGATTTCTGCGCCGAAAGCCGCGCCAATAGACTGATGCCCCAGACATACGCCGAGCAGAGGTATCCTGCCTGCAAAGTTTTTTATCACCTCTGTTGATATGCCTGCCTCGCGCGGAGAGCAGGGGCCCGGAGACACAACTATGCGGTCAGGATTCAGTTTTGTTATCTCATCTATTGTTATCTTGTCGTTTCTGAAGACATGCACATCCTCACCCAGCTCTCCCAGATACTGCACAAGATTGTAGGTGAAAGAGTCATAGTTGTCTATCATCAGAAGCATGGCGTTCTCCTATGAAAATGTCTCTTCTGAACTCTTTAGGGCTTTCATCATGCCCATTGCCTTGTTTACTGTCTCTAAATATTCTGATTCAGGCACAGAGTCTGCAACTATGCCTGCGCCTGCCTGCACATAAACCTTTTTATCTTTAATTATAAGCGTTCTTATTGTTATGCATGTGTCCATATTGCCTGAATAGCCAAAATATCCGACAGAGCCTGCATAAGAGCCGCGGCAGGTCGGTTCAAGCTCCTCTATTATCTCCATTGCCCGCACCTTGGGCGCTCCGCTTACAGTGCCGGCAGGAAAGCAGGACATGAAGACATCAAAGGCATCCAGCCCTTTTTTGAGCTTTGCATACACATTTGAGACCAGATGCATGACATGGCTGTATCTTTCTATGTACATCAGGTCAGTCACCTTTACACTGCCGGTCTCAGCAACGCGGCCAACATCGTTTCTGCCGAGATCAACCAGCATTATATGTTCAGCAACTTCTTTTGGGTCGTTCTTCAGCTCTCTTTCAAGAGCTTTGTCCTCTGATTCCGTTGTCCCGCGCTTTCTTGTGCCTGCGATCGGCCTTACTGTGATGTCGCTGCCCTCAACCCTGACGAGTATTTCGGGTGAAGAGCCAACAAGCTGTTCGCAGCCTGTGTCCAAAAAATACATATATGGCGAAGGATTTATAACCCTCAGGGCACGATAAATATCAAACGGGGCAGCCGATGTGTCTGCTTCGAATCTTTGGGAGAGCACCACCTGCACAACATCGCCGGACAGCACATACTCTTTTGCAGCAGCAACAGCATCCATGAAATCCTGCTTAGTAAAGTTTGACCTGAAGTCTGAATGGTCAACATCCACTCCCTCTGAGCTGAGGGCTACATAAGGCATAGGCATGTTATCCTGAGAGAGGCGCGAACTTCTCAGCTCGTCAATTATTCCGTTGATTACTGATTCAGCATGTCTGTATGAATCTTCAATGCTTCTGCCGTTGATATGGGCATTGTGAACAATTTTGATGGTCTGCTTGAGATTGTCAAAAATAAGCAGAGTATCAGTAAGCATTAAAAAGGTGTCAGGCATGTCCAGCCCGGGCTTTTCATTATCAGGCACGCGCTCAAAAAATTTTACAATGTCGTAGCCGCAATACCCTACAAAACCACCTGAAAATCTCGGCAGACCTTTAACATCAACAGGATTGAATGAAGACAGAATGTTTTTTACTGCGAGCAAAGGATTGCCGTTTTTTGGTGATTTTTCAGCAATTGCGCGATACATATCTGAATAAGAATTCACCTGAATACTACTCTTTTTTGAAACTACAGTCAGTGCAGGATCTATCCCCAAAAATGAGTATCTTGCCCACTTCTCGCCGCCTACCACACTCTCAAGAAGAAAGGCCGGCTTGCGCTTCAGCTTCAAAAAGGCAGTAACAGGCGTCTCAAGATCACCCAGTATCTCTCTATATACAGGTATCAGGTTGCCTTTTTTGGATAGGCTTCTGAATTCATTGAGTGAGGGATACAACATTTTAGTGGTGTTGAATACCTCCGGTTGTTTGATTTTGCTTAGCTATAATAACATAATAATTATTACGAATATATTGTATATGCCTCTTTTGTGATATGAAACTGAAATGTGCTAAAATTAAATCCAATAATGGATACTTCAGGTATCTGCCCTATGAGCGGGTGGGCATGAAAATGTTATATTGTTCCAGTTTTTTATCTCTAATGTCATGTGAATCGCAGAAACCGGAGCTTTCTGTAAAATGGCTGCCTGTTTTTATTGATAAACATGGGATTGCTGTTTATATAAAACCTGCCCTTTAACCCTGCTGAGTGTTAAAGGGTTTTTTTATGCCTTCTTGGTTGCAGCAATGTGACCGAGAGGGCGGAGCAGTAGAAAAGAGATGACATTGTTGATGTGGTGTATATACTTCATAAGTAATATTGTTAAATAACCCCAGTAAATTTTTTAAATTAAGCTTTATTACTATGCGCTAACATGCAAGAGTGATTTATATTCATAACTTTTTAAAATATTTAGGATAGTAATCATTAATACAATCAAATATGTAAAAATAATGCAAAAAAGGACTAAGGAATAATTCCATGCTTAAAAATTCAAACATATTAATTACAGGCGGAACAGGTTCATTTGGTAATACTTTTGTGCCTATGACTCTTGCCAAATACAATCCTAAAAGACTCGTTATATATTCAAGAGATGAAATGAAACAGTGGGAGATGGCTCAATGTTTCGAAGGCGATCCAAGGGTTGTTTTTATTATTGGAGATATACGTGATAAGGATAGACTGTCTCGTGCACTGGACGGAATTGATTATGTTGTACATGCAGCGGCGACTAAAATTGTACCGACTGCCGAGTATAATCCGTTTGAGTGTGTAAAAACAAACATTAATGGGGCAATGAATGTAATAGACGCATGCATTGATAGTAAAGTAAAGAGAGTAGTTGCTTTGTCTACTGATAAAGCAAGCAATCCTATTAATTTATACGGGGCAACAAAACTGGCTTCTGATAAACTTTTTGTTGCAGCTAACTCTTATGCAGGGACTCATGAAACAAGATTTGCGGTGGTTAGATATGGCAATGTAATGGGTTCACGGGGATCTGTAATCCCATTTTTCTTGTCATTGGCTCATACGGGGATATTGCCAATTACAGATATCAGGATGACGCGGTTTATGATAACCCTGGAGCAAGGAGTTGAACTTGTTTGGCACGCTTTTGAAGATATGCAAGGCGGCGAAATTTATGTTAAAAAAATACCTTCAATGAACATCACAGATATTGCTAAAGCCATTGCTCCAAATGCGCAATTTAATATTATTGGAATACGTCCAGGCGAGAAAATGCATGAGCAGATGATTGGCCTGGAAGATGCACCTCACACTTACGAATATAAAGAGCATTATAAAATTTTGCCAGCAATTCACAAATGGTCTTCAGATCCGTCACGTATTAATGGAGGGGTGAAGGTTGATGACGATTTTATGTATACATCTGATAACAATACTGACTGGATGTCTGTTGAATCCTTAACTAAGTGGTTGGCTTTTTATAAAACAAAGAGAAATGGATAGCAATGTATTAATAACTGGAGGTTCTGGACTACTTGCCTTAAACTGGGCTGTAGAGATCAGGAGAAGGGTTAATGTCTATCTTGCACTCCACAAAAGGCGAATCTCTATAGAGGGGGTTAAAACTTGTTTTATTAATCTGGAATCATTTGATTTGCTCATAGATTCGTTTAAACTGATTAATCCACAACTGGTTATTCATACGGCTGGATTTACTAATGTTGATGATTGTGAAAAATTCCCTGATATTGCCAAACTTACAAATGTTGATATTACAAAAAATGTTGCTAAAGTATGTAATTATTTAAATATCCCGTTAGTACACATTTCTACTGATCACCTATTTTCAGGTGAAAATGAGTTTACAGATGAATCAGTAAAGCCTGAACCACTCAATGTTTATGCTAAAACAAAAGCAGAGGCAGAGGCTATGGTATTAAAAAACCATAGTGATGCATTGGTGATTAGAACAAATTTTTTTTGTTGGGGGACGCATTACCGAGAATCTTTTAGCGACATAATAATTAATGCGCTTCGTTCAGACTCGGATATTACTTTATTTGAAGATGTATATTTTACGCCTATACTGGTTAGATCTCTTGTTCGTGCAGTTCATGATCTCGTTGATACTAAAGCTATCGGTATTTATAATGTTGTCGGTGATGAACGTTTGTCAAAGTACGAATTTGGACTAAAAATAGCTAAGGTTTTCGGATTAAATCCAGACTATATAAAAGCTGGTTTTATGGCTGAGCATAAATATCTTACCACGCGACCTTATGACATGAGCCTGTCAAACAGGAAAACCTGCGTTACACTGGGCAGGAAACTCGGCGGCGTTGAGGAGCAGATAGTCAAACTTAAGCAGCAGGAAAGAGAGGGTCTTGCCATGGAGTTGAAAAGAATATGATTCCATACGGAAAACATCATTTGGATGATGACGATATCCAAGCAGTAGTCGATATACTTAAAGGCGGGGTATTGACTCAAGGTCCTGTAGTAGAGGTTTTTGAAAAAGCGATTGCCGGGTATGTTGGGGCCAGGTATGCTGTGGCCGTGTCTAGCGGTACGGCTGCCTTGCATATTGCGGCTTTGGCTGCCGGAGTCGGACCGGGAACTTCTCTGGTCACTTCGCCGATCACTTTTGTTGCCAGTGCCAATGCTGCATTGTATGCCGGTGGAAATGTGCTGTTTGCAGATATTGACCCCGTTACAATCAATATGTCTCCTGACTTTTTGCAAGAAACACTCAAAAAAAATCAGAATGTGCGAGCTGTCATACCGGTTCATTTCGCTGGGTTACCATGTGACATGCCGTCTATCAAGAGCATTTGTGATAATTTTGAAACAGTAATTATTGAAGACGCTGCACATGCCTTGGGTGCCAAATATGCTGACGGCAGACGAGTTGGCTCATGTGCTTACTCATTGATGACCATATTTTCTTTTCACCCTGTTAAAGCAATTGCTACAGGTGAAGGAGGGATGATAACTACAAATGACGAATCAATTTATCGTAAATTGCTTCGCTTACGCAGTCACGGCATTAACAAGTTGGATGATGCTTTTTTGATGCCAGAACAGGCTAATACAAAAGGCAATCCAAATCCTTGGTATTATGAAATGCAAGAGTTAGGCTATCACTACCGAATAACCGACATTCAATGTGCACTTGGTCTTTCACAATTCAAGAAACTTGACATGTTTGTTGAACGCAGACGTGAATTGGTTAAAGCTTATGATGCAGCATTTGATGGCATGCAATATTGTCGCCCAGCCCAGACTACTGGGCGGGATCAGAGCGGTCATCACTTGTACACTCTTAGAATTAATTTTAATGCTTTAGACATCTCCAGAGCTCAATTCATTAAAGAGTTAAAAAAAATAGATATTGGTAGTCAGGTGCATTATATCCCTGTGCCAGCTCAACCTTATTATAGAAATATGGGGTTTAAGCCTGAGGATTACCCCAACGCCCAGAAATATTATCAAGAAGCGTTAAGCATTCCGTTATTCTTTGATTTAACGGGAGAACAACAGAACTATATCACCTCAAATTTGAAAAGACTTCTGCTGTGAATCTGATATTGGGGACAGCACAGTTCGGTCTTGATTATGGTATCTCGAATAATCAGGGGCAAGTTACAATCGAAGCTGCGAAAGCAATAATGGATTTTGCTTTTGCACAAGGAATTCACATGCTTGATACTGCTATTGCCTATGGCGATTGTGAGCAACGATTGGGCAGAATTGGTGTGAAGGATTGGAAAGTGGTCTCTAAACTACCAGAAATACCATCTGATTGTAAAGATATTGATAGGTTTGTTTTTACCTCTATTTTTGAGTCATTGCATAGACTTAAAATAGACAGACTTTACGGGTTGCTTTTGCATAGACCTCACCAACTTAATAGCACAAACGGTGATATATTGTATAAGAGTTTGCTGCAATTAAAATGTGAAGGGGTTATTACAAAAATCGGGGTGTCAATCTATGAGCCATTAGAAGTATTAAATTTCATAGATAGATACCCTATTGATTTGATTCAATCTCCTTTTAGTGTGTTAGATAATAGACTTGTTGATACAGGGGGTATCGCATTATTTAAATCCCGAGGGATTGAAGTACATGTACGATCAATTTTTCTTCAAGGTTTGCTCCTTATGTCAAATCATCAACGTCCGATACAATTCAACCGTTGGAGATCGGTTTGGGATACGTGGCATAAGTGGTTAATTGAATGTGGTTTATCCCCACTAGAAGCATGTCTTCGCCATGTATTGAAGCAGTCTCAAGTAGATGGTGTAGTTGTCGGAGTGACAACCCTGGAACAACTTCAATCCATTCTTCAAATATCTGCTGATGATTTGTTTGAGCTTCCGTCAGCATTGAAGTGCGATGATCGAAAATTGATTAATCCTGCTAATTGGAAGAACTTGAATTGATTATAAGTGGCTAATTTTACACAGTATGGACTTCATAATTTTTTTCGAAACAGATTTTTGCGGGTATATCCATTATTTCTGTTAGTTAGTGTCGTATCTTGGATCACAGTTTTAATCATAAGTAAGAGGAATCCTCTTCCACTGTTCGAAATTCCAGCTCAACTCTTTGCAATTCAGTGGAATCACGATTATATTCTGGTAGGAGTTTTTTGGGCATTAGGCATAATCATTCAATTCTATTTAATTGCACCGATAATGGTGTGGCTTCTTATTAAGAGCAAACGTATTTGGCCAATAGGCGCATTCTTCTTGTATATTGTTCCAAGCGTATGGTTATTGATTTCAATAATTCTATTTAATGCCTCTCCTGATAGCCGCAATATTTTGGGGAATCTTTCACATTTTGTAGTTGGCGTGGCGGCTTGTTTTTATACTGAGATGCAGAATAAATCAAAGGTATCTTTTTTAAAGCCTTTGGGCAAAAGTTTGATTTTGATTGGAGGGTTTTTCGTTCTTCTATGTATGGTAAATTATATTTATCATGCTAATCAATTATTGTTTTGGTATGGTGGGGGAGAACTTCTAGTAGATTTGGCAATTTTGATCATTATTTTAGCGCATGATTGTTTTAAGCAAATGGATATTTCTGTATCCCCTCTCATTAAGCTTTTGTCAGCTTTTGGTGTTCTTTCTTTTGGTATTTATGCCTGGCATGGTTACGTGTTGACCTATTATCCCTTAATTTCAGATAATTTTATAATAGTACTGGGCGTTTCGCTTTTACTGTCTTGGGTTTCCTATACTTGTATTGAGGTGCCTATTTCAAGATTTCGCAGAGCATAAATAGTTTTTTGTGCTGAAAAGAACTAATGTTTAGGCAATGAATTAAAGTTTTAACTATGTTTTTTAAGGAGATAAAATGCATATAGAAATTATCGCTGAACTCGCACAGGGGTTTGAAGGCAGGCCTGAACAGGCCAGATTATTGCTAAAGGCAGCGGCTGCTGCAGGAGCAGATGCTGCAAAATTTCAACTAGTCTTTGCCGATGAACTGGCTACTCCAGGCTATAAATATTACGATTTGTTCCGTTCTCTTGAAATGCCTGACGATGTCTGGAGCGATTTGGCAAGTTATGCTAACAGTTTGAATATCGGTCTTTACTTGGATGTATTTGGTTCGCGTAGTCTTCAGCTCGCAGAGAAAATTGGAGCCAAGGTTGTAAAGCTGCATGGCACAGACATTGTGAATATTGATTTACTTAAGACAATTGCTGATAGTTCCATTCCTACAATACTGTTTGGAGCAGGAGGAGCTTGTTTAAGCGAACTCGATCAGGCAATTCGTATTCTTGATGACAAGCAGATTATTGTTTTACTTGGCTTTCAAGGATACCCGACTCCAAATGAAGCAAATCAGATTTCCCGTATCTCTCTTCTGGCACGTTATTTCAGTCAATATCATCAACACGTTACAGTAGGTTTTGCTGACCATGCACCATCTGAAAGCCCGCTTGGTTTTGCTTTAGCTGCAACAGCAATTGGAGCAGGTGCGAGGGTGATTGAGAAACATCTTACACTGGCGCAGGTGATGAAATTGGAAGATTACGAATCAGCGCTCAATCCCGATGTATTTGCAGATTTTTGTTCGATCGTGCGGGGTTGTGCCGAAGCACTTGGCGAGAGTGAATTGCATGAGGATTTTGGAATGAATCAGTCTGAGATCAATTACCGTAAGATGGTGCGAAGGCATGTCATAGCCTGCAAAGACCTTGAAGCCGGTACGATTCTTTCTCCTTCAGACCTCTCCCTCAAGCGATCATCTTCTGAAGAGGCGATCACTAATCTTGAACTGGTCTATGGGAAGACATTGAGAAAATCAATTCAATCGAATTTTCCTGTTTGTCTTGATGATATTATCTAACAAAGGAGATTGAAGAAAATGAATAGACGTCTTGTTGCAGCTCTTGCATGTCGAAATCAGGGCGCTAGATTATATGGGAAGCCACTCCAGAATCTTGATGTTGAGCGAGGTACAAGAATACTTGATAATATTATTGATTGCCTGCGAACCATAAACTGTATCGATGAAATTGTGCTTGGTATTTCCGAAGGAATTGACAATGAGGTTTTCAAAATCATTGCAGATGAAAAGGAAATTCGATTTATAGTCGGAGATCAGATTGATGTGCTTTCTCGCCTTATCCAATGCGGGAGACTTGCCTCGGCGACAGATATATTTCGTGTTACGACTGAATCGCCTTTCCTCTATTTCGAACCAGTTGAAGATCTATGGGCTCTGCATAGGATCGAACGAGCTGATGCCACTTTTTATGACGACATAGTCGATGGTTGCGGATTCGAAATTATTTCATTAAGTGCGTTAGAAAAATCACATGCAAAGGGCACGCAAAAGCATCGCTCTGAGCTTTGTTCTTTATACATTCGTGAACACCCAGAAGATTTTAAAATTATTAGAGCGGACCGACCGATAGAATTGGTTAGAAAAGACTTGAGATTAACTGTCGATTATCCAGAGGATCTTGCTGTGTGCAGAGCAGTATATGAAGAATTCAAGGAATCGGCACCAAGAATTTCAGTGCCGAATATTGTAAAGTTTTTAGATGCAAATCCAAAACTCATAGAAATGATAGTTCCTTATACTGAAAGAGGATACTCTACTATGTATATCAAAGGATCAAAAAATGCCAATATGGGGGGGTAATCTTTGCAGATCATGCAGTATTGTTCTCTTCTTAGCGTATTATCTTATAGAATACTGCATTGCATGGATTTTTTTGAGTAATAATAAATGTGTTCCATATTAACTGAAAGGAATAAATAATGTCTCAGCGTTATAAAGAGTCTGAAATACTATTGGAAAGAGCGTTGCGGACCATCCCTTTAGGATCTCAAACATTCAGCAAAAGCAAAACTCAATATCCATTTGGAGTTTCTCCTTACTTTATTGCACGCGGGAGTGGCAGTAGAGTGTGGGATGTGGATGGAAATGAATATATTGATTTTGTAAATGGTCTTGCAGCAATTACTTTAGGTTACAATGATCCTGATGTAACTGCGGCTGTACAACAGCAATTGAAGGATGGTGTTATTTTTTCTTTGCCGCATCCAATGGAACTGCAGGTGGCAGAAAAAATTGTAGATATGGTTCCCTGTGCAGAAATGGTTCGTTTCGGAAAAAATGGCTCTGATGCAACTGCAGGAGCGGTTAGGCTGGCAAGAGCTTACACTAAAAAGGATCATGTGGCGGTATGCGGGTATCATGGTTGGCAGGATTGGTATATTGGCTCAACCTTACGTAATATTGGGGTTCCGCAGTCAACCAGAGATTTGACACACACCTTTATATATAACGATATTGTGTCATTAGAAAACATTTTCAAAAAATTTCCAAATAATGTTGCTGCTGTTATTCTTGAACCTATGAATGTGACCCAACCTGCGCAAGGCTTTCTTGAAACAGTTAAGGATATTGCTCATCGAAATGGGGCTGTGTTTGTTTTTGATGAAACGATTACTGGATTTCGATTCTCAAAAGGTGGAGCACAAGAACTTTTTGGTATCACTCCTGATCTGGCGACATTCGGGAAAGGACTTGCAAATGGGTACCCCTTGTCTGCAATAGCGGGTAAGGCCGATATAATGAAAATGATGGAGGAGGTTTTCTTTTCATTTACCTTTGGAGGTGAAACACTTTCGCTGGCAGCCTCATTGGCAACCATGAATAAGCTGCAGAATGAGCCAGTCTTGGAAACTATCAGAAGAAATGGTGAAAAAATACTTGATGGGCTGCAAGAATTGATAAAAAAGCATCAGGTATTTCATTTTATTTCTTTAGCTGGGCATCCATCTTGGTCGTTCTTTATAATTAAAGATTTTGGAAACTACACCTCGTGGGATATTAAGACACTATATATGCAGGAAATGCTGAAATGTGGCATTCTAACCTTGGGTACTCATAATATGAGTTATGCTCATAACGAAGCTGATATTGACATGCTGCTTGAAACATATGACCAGGTTATTCCCATATTAAAAAATGCTGTTGAAAACGACAGGCTGCGAGAATTTCTGCATTGTAACCCTCTTGAACCGCTTTTTAAGGTGAGATAAGTGAAAGTTGCTTTCCGGGCTGATGCCTCTATAGATATTGGGACCGGTCATATCATGCGTTGTTTGACTCTTGCAGATGAGTTACGCAACCGGGGTGCGGAAATCAATTTCATTTGCCGTGAGCATACCGGCAATTTGATTGACTTGATTCAAGGCAGGGGGTATCTGGTAGTAACCCTTCCTCTGGCAGAATCTGAATACTTTTTAACACCTGATGATGTAGCCCATGCAGACTGGTTAGGTGATTCGTGGCAACAGGATGCAGCTGATACTATTGCCGCTTTAGGTAAGGTTCGGACTGACTGGCTTATCATCGATCACTATGCCATCGATCACCGCTGGGAAGAAATACTGCGTCCTCATGTCAGTAAAATCATGGTAATTGATGACTTGGCTGATCGTCTCCATGATTGCGATCTGCTACTGGATCAGAACCTATACATGGCGATGAACACGCGCTATGACAATCTGGTTTCAGGCTCATGCATAAAACTATTGGGACCAGCTTATGCCCTTTTAAGGCCTGAATTTGCTACTGCCAGAAAGAAACTGCGCCAACGTGACGGGCAGATAAGACGTGTGCTGGTCTTTTTTGGGGGCGTAGATCCGACCAATGAGACGGAAAAGGCCTTGCAGGCATTGGCAGGTAGAAGCGACCGACAGTATGAAGTTGATGTTGTGGTAGGGATAAGTAATCCCCATAAAGAGAGTATTCACAAGTTCTGTAATAGTTATGACGGTTTTTGCTATTACTGTCAGGTCAGCAATATCGCTGAATTGATGTCTACTGCCGACCTTGCAATCGGTGCGACCGGAGCTACAACCTGGGAAAGGTGTGCTATGGGGTTACCCGCACTTGTAACTTATGTAGCCGATAATCAGAAGCAGATAGCTGAATCTACTGATCATGCCGGTGTTATTATATGTATGGGAGCACTTTCAAGCGTTAGCCAGGAAACTTATAAGCATCGGTTTTCAGCTATATTGTCAAATTCAGTTATTGTTCGTGTCATGTCAGAAAAAGCAATACAGTTGGTTGACTGTAATGGCTTACTGCGAGTTGTTGAAAAAATGGTATGCAAATGAAAATATCAATTCTGTGTTCCAGCAAAGAACATCCTGTATATAAGACATTAGTTGAATGGCAGAAAAATCATATACATGAACATGAGATAGAGTTAATTCAGTTAAGTCACGAACTATCCGGCGGAGATATATTGTTTCTTATATCATGTAATGAACTGATAAATAAAGATATACGTGACCGATACAAAGCAACATTAGTTATTCACGCCAGCAATTTGCCGGAAGGAAGAGGTTGGTCGCCACATATTTGGCAGATTGTTATGGGCAAAAATACTATAACTGTTACCTTGCTTGAAGCCGAAGATAAATTGGATAGAGGGGCAATCTGGAGCCAGAGAGAACTAACCCTTGAAGGGCATGAATTATATGATGAAATTAACAATAATCTATTTACTCTTGAGATAGAATTGATGGATTTTGCTATTGCTAATTTTTATACTATTGTCCCAAAGCCTCAATCAGATAAAGAATCAACATATTTCACCAAAAGAACGCCTAATGATAGTCGTATTGACCCTGAAAAAACGATTCTTGAGCAATTCGATCTTTTACGGGTAGCTGATCCGGCAAGGTTTCCGGCTTTTTTTGATCTGCGAGGTTACCGTTACTTGATAAAAATAGAAAAAACTGATGTAGGTGGAGCATAAGCTATGGAAAATGGAGTTCAAATAGCTGATAGGTTAATTGGTTGCAGGCAAGTTCCCTTCATCATTGCCGAAATGTCTGGGAATCATAATCAATCTCTTGAATGTGCTTTAGAAATTGTCGAGGCTGCGGCTAAATCAGGGGTGCATGCCCTTAAAATCCAGACCTATACTCCAGATACAATGACAATTGATTTAGATGAGAGGGAGTTTCATATCAGTGACCCAAAAAGTCTGTGGTCAGGCACATCGCTTTATAAACTTTACGTTCAAGCTTATACTCCGTGGGAGTGGCATATTCCCATTTTTAACAGGTGCAAGGAGCTTGGCTTGATTTGTTTCAGTACCCCATTTGATGAATCTGCCGTAGATTTTCTGGAAGAGCTTAACACCCCCTGCTACAAGATAGCGTCTTTTGAAAACACGGATATTCCACTAATAAGAAAGGTGGCTGCAACTGGCAAACCGCTAATTATATCAACAGGCATGGCAACTGTCGGAGAACTGGATGAAACAGTCAGAGCTGCAAAAGAGTCGGGTTGCAATGATATTATTCTGTTAAAATGCACCAGCACCTATCCAGCTAATGCAGAAAACATAAACATTTTGACAATACCGCATATGCGTGAACTGTTTGGTTGTGAAGTCGGTCTTTCAGATCATACTTTGGGCATTGGCGTGTCTGTAGCGAGTGTTGCCTTGGGCGCTACCGTTATAGAGAAACACTTTACTCTCAATCGCTCTGATGGCGGAGTTGATAGTGCTTTTTCTATGGAGCCGGCTGAAATGACTCAATTGGTTGAGGAGACAGAACGCGCTTGGCAATCACTTGGACATGTTGTTTATGGACCGACAAAGGCAGAAACAAAATCTCTTCAGTATCGTCGATCTCTTTATGTAGTAAAAGACCTTTGTGCTGGTGATGTTCTAACAAGTGAGAATGTGCGTGCTATTAGACCCGGATTAGGATTGCCCTCTAAATATCTGAAGATTGTACTTGGCAAAACAGTTAAACAGGACATTAAGCGTGGCACAGCATTAAATTGGGATTTATTTTAATAGATTATGTTCTGATGTTTAAATGTCGGTTGAGATAGCTACAAAAAGATTTATACTGAGAGAATTATCAGCTAATGATGTGACATCGCAATACCTGGGATGGCTCCAGGATGTTGATGCCAAGAAGTATATTACTGCTGCTTCACATACAAGTTGTCTATCTGACCTCAAACAATATGTTTGTAGCCGAATTGGTCGGGAAGACATACTGTTCCTTGGTATTTTTGATAAATCAACTGGACTGCATATTGGCAATATAAAATATGAGCCAGTTAATTCAGCCTTGGGCTTTGCGGTTATGGGTATCTTGATTGGCAATATTACTCGAGACTTTAAATGCAAACAGCTTGATATTAAGAATAATCAGGGACATTTCTTTGTCAAGGAACATATTACAGATAGCTCAGCTGCTATCGAAGTTTTTAGTTAGACGGTATTACAGTATGTAGCTGAGGTTAGAAGTCATTCTATGCGCATGGCTCGTCAATCTGCGATTGTGATCTCTGGCCCATGGCGTGAAGATGGAAATAATAAAACGAAATTACAACAAATACGACTCCTGACTGACGCTGTAGTTGGGGCAATTGAAGTATGTAATCCAGATGATTTAGAAAGGGTAATCCAGGAAATAGATGGGGCAGTTAATATTAACTTTTTAGATAAGACATTATGTATTTTAACGTGGAACGAAGCAGTATGTAAAGTTGAGTCTCGTATATGGAAATCTTGGGTATTACCATATGCTGATGAAATAGTTGGCTTAATTGGTGCGTGCCATACTGTTGTAATTGAAGCCAACAAGAGAGGTACGAAGTTAATTGCGGTGTTGGGTGGTGACAAACGTGCCACATGGTTAGTTCGTTATTTTCCTACTGGGGGCTTAGGACGGTTGACATCAAGCAAACATCTATAGTGGTAATTGCAAACAAGATAGATAATCCTGAGCAATTGTATCATAGAGATATAGAATTGGTTTATGACCTCATGTCTGGAGCTACAACTGCAGAAATTGCACAGGTTTTACTTGATAATGGTGCAGAGGTTGTTCGTTTGGACGGGTATGCAGCTCTGGCCGGTGAAATAATTGGGCTGATAGATGCTCAAAAACTTGTTGATCAGATAATGGGAAGAAGAAATATCAATTCTGTTTCGGTTGTCGCAGGTGGAGTTTGGGGACATGATGGAGATGTTATAGTTAATTCAATTAAAGCACCGACAAAGATAATTGGTATTGCAGATGGGAATGGTTGGTTGAAATCTATATTGGATAAATCAGATCATGACACATTTAATTGTGTCAGAAAAGCTCTACGATAGGGGCTCTTGACAAGTTGACTCAGTCCCGTCGAAATTGACTGATAGATCCGAATTATAAGAAAATAAATTAAAGGGTTGGTTTGGTACTTTATGGGAAGACGTCTTGCAATTATTCCTGCCCGAGGTGGATCAAAACGCATAATAAATAAGAATATACGGGATTTCTGTGGCAAACCGATGATCTCGCACATACTTGAGTCGGCCATTGCGAGTAAATTATTTGACTGCATACATGTTTCAACGGAGAGTAGTGACATTTGCAAGGTAGTTGAAAGTATGGGATTAACAGTTCATTTCCCACGTCCTGTCGAACTGGCTGATGATCGCACACCACTTATGCCTGTCCTAAAATTTGTTACTGATAAGTTTGCTGCTCAAGGTGAACTTTTTGACCAGGTGTGGTTATTGATGGCATGTGCTCCCCTAATTGATGCGAATGATTTTAAAGGAGCTGCTGATTTGTTTGATAGTAGGGGGGGAGCAGAACCTTTATTGGCTATAGGTGAATATCCTGTTCCTATTGAATGGGCATTCAGCCGGCTTGAAAATGGGAGAATAATTCCTGTTATGCCAGGTAAATTTGCTATTCCTTCGCAGGATTTAGGAAAAAAATTTTTTGATACTGGTTCGTTTGCAATCTATCCCTCTAAGTTTGTACGTTCTTCAAAGGGCGCAGGTTCTGATTTAGGATATATTGGTTATATTCTTCCCAAATACAAGGCCATAGACATTGATGACGAGGAGGACTGGAAGGTAGCAGAGGCACTTTATAGATATCTGTCTAGTATTTGTTTATGATTGCAAGGAAAATCCATAAATATATATAGGACTATTTTTTACGAATAGGTGCTTAATAAAAAAGCAAGGTTAATATTAATAAGGTAATATTAGAATGAAAGTTAAATTTTACTCTGATAGATTTATACTGAGAGAATTATCAGCTAATGATGTGACATCGCAATACCTGGGATGGCTCCAGGATGTTGATGCCAAGAAGTATATTACTGCTGCTTCACATACAAGTTGTCTATCTGACCTCAAACAATATGTTTGTAGCCGAATTGGTCGGGAAGACATACTGTTCCTTGGTATTTTTGATAAATCAACTGGACTGCATATTGGCAATATAAAATATGAGCCAGTTAATTCAGCCTTGGGCTTTGCGGTTATGGGTATCTTGATTGGCAATCCAGCATTCCGAGGTAAAGGAGTTGCAACGGAGGTGCTCAATTCAAGCGCACAGTGGTTGAAAACTCATCGAAATATAGATCAAATTCTTTTAGGTGTCAGTAAATATAACATTAAAGCAATTAGATCCTACGAGAAAACTGGTTTTGTTATTGCTGATTCCCCTTACCTGCCAATTTCTGTTGAGGAACAAATTATTATGTCTTGGGATGTACCGGATGAAATTCCTGCAAAATAATAAACTATTTAAACGCTTGATGCGCTATCGCTTGAGACGTATTATGCGTGGATATAGATATCTGAAAAGGATTGATTCTTTAGACTTGATTGGCAATATTACTCGAGACTTTACACGCAAACAGCTTGATATTAAGAAAAGTCAGTTTTCAAAGATCATCTTTGGCACCGGTATCGACCATGCAGAGATAATCTGTCGACAATATTTACTGCTACGTTGTGCAGGGCTTCATTTTAATTGCAATCTTCTTTATGGGGTAGGCAAACCTGGCAGAGCATTTATATCACCTCTTCCGCCTCAGTGGCGTTTGATTTGCAAACAACATAGCGTAAATATTGCTTCAGTTCGTAATGCTATGCTATGGAATTCCTTTATTATGATGATGTTGGCATACGGCATATTTACTATAGCAAAGATAATATTTGCTGGAATTAAAGCCACCTTTATGTCTAAAAATGAAGAATTAGAGAGATATGTCTATTTTCATGCCTTAACATCTGGCAATTTGCCACAACCTTGTAAAGACGGGCGGAGCTACGACATTATTACATGGTATTCACAGTGGAATGGAAGTGTTCCTGATATTAATAACTTCTGCCATGGTGTAAATGGTGTAAAAGAGACTAACTTGAATGGCAAGCCAGTCATTTTTATTAACACCCCTGTTTTACTACCGATTAGATTTTCTCGTATCATTGGGTTTCTGATATGGGGGATCGGTGCAAGTCTGCTTGCATTTTTGGATTTTATGCGTGGACGATGGTGGCATCCGCTATTACTTAACCAAGCTGCACTTGCTGCTCAAGTGCGAATCATGCCACCGAATAAGTTGGCTAAAGAATATCTGTTTCATAATTCAGGCTGGTTTTTTAGACCATTATGGACCTATGAAGCTGAAAAGCTGGGATCTCAAATCACTATGTATTTTTATTCGACTAATTGTGAGCCATTTAAACGGGTAGAAGATTATCCACCTTTACCCTATGGGTGGGAGGCTATGAATTGGCCTCGGTATCTGGTTTGGGATGGATACCAAGCTGATTTTGTAAGGAATGCGGTTGGGAAAAGTGCTGACATTTGTGTAGTTGGTCCGATCTGGTTCAATTCCAGTAATACCGAAATACCAGTGGTAACTGGTAAAAAAGTAGCGGTCTTTGATATTACGCCTCACCGAGCATCTCGGTATCAGACTCTCGGAATTGATTTTGAGTATTATTTACCTACAGTGTGCAATTCATTTCTCCAAGACATACAAAAAGCTGCTGAAAATTGCGGGTACAAAATGCTTTGGAAAAGGAAACGCAAGATAGGCAATATGATGAATCCACACTATGCTTATTTGGAAGAACAACTTTCAAATTCAACATATGTCGTTTCAATTGACCCGAATATCGCAGCTCATAGGCTTATTGAGTATTGCGATATTGTTATATCCATGCCCTTCACCTCAACAGCCCTGATTGCACGAGATCTGGGCAAGCCTTCCTGTTATTATGATCCTACCGGCCTTGTCCAAAAAGATGACAGGGCTGCTCATGGCATTCCGATAATTACAGGAATGAAAGAGCTTGCTTGTTGGCTGAAAAATCATGAGTAAAGAAAAGCAGATCAAAAATAGCATACTGTATTTATTGCCCGTAATCTTAAGCAATTTGCTGCCGCTGCTTACACTACCAATATTTACTAGAATCCTTACTAAAGAAGATTATGGCGTATGGGCACTTGCACAGGTGTATGCTATTTTTGTGAATGGAATAGCAAATTTTGGCTTGACTGTTGGATATGAAAGAAACTTTTTTGAGTATAAGGAAGGGAAAAAAGTTGCGGGATTATTATACTCCACCCTATCTTTTGTACTTGTTTCATTTTTTATCTTTGGTACATTTACCTGGATATTTAAAAACAGTCTTGCTGAATGGATTATTGGCTCTCATGATCATGCCAGTATACTGTTCTTGTCCTATTGCACGGTTAGTATAGTAGGTCTGAAGAACTATTATTTAACTTACTATAAAAATACTGAAAATGCTAAATCGTTTGTATGGTACTCAATTGATGAGAGTTTGCTGGGTGTTTTGTTTTCTTTCTATATGGTTGTATTCATGCGCATCGGTATAATAGGATTGGTTTGGGGTCAATTATTGGCAAGTCTGATTATTTTTATATTATTATCTTTTAAAATATCAAAGACAATGCCGGTCTGTTTCGACAAAAATGCCTTAAAGGATTCATTGCAACTTAGCTGGCCACTCACGCCGAGGATATTTTTCGGGATAATCGGGAGCCAGTTCGATAAATATATGATCGGCCTTTTAAATACAGTTGGCGGCGTTGGAGTATATAGCATTGGTCAGAAAGTTGCTAATACTATATTTGTTTTTATGACAGCTATTCAGAATGTGTATTCTCCTCAAGTATATAGGCGAATGTTTGAAATGGGGGAGGATGGTAAGGCGGCAATTGGGAAATACCTTACGCCTTTTTTATATGTGTCTATATTTATCGGGCTTTTAGTTGCTCATTTTTCCGAAGAAATGATTTGGATTCTAACTCCTGAATCTTATCATGAAGCAACCAATATCATTATTGTACTTTCTATGCTTTATGTTACATATTTTTTTGGGAAGCAGCCACAGTTGGTTTTTGCGAAAAAAACACATCTTGTATCGTTATTGACTTTGATCAGCATTGGTTTGAATGTTGCGATTAATATTCCATTTATTTACAAGTGGGGAGCAATAGGTGCAGCATGGGGAACCCTTGTCGCGGGTTTGATATCAGGTGCTATATCTTTTATCGTATCTCAGCGACACTATAGAATTATATGGGAGTATCAAAAGATCGGACTTATGCTTTTAATGTTTTTTAGTTCAGCTATTATTATACTTTGCCTTAGAAACTTTGAAGTTTATTATGGCATAAAGTTAATAGTAAAAATAATTTCGGTTGTCATGTTCCTTTACATTGGCAAGCATTTTTCTATATTGAGTAGGGTGAATTGTATTTTAATAAAAAAAGCATTGGTTGGATAAAGAATGTTTGATGTAAGATGAGTAAGTATGCACTAAAAGGGTGACATAATCGTAGAGTCGACAGGCATATCATGTCACAAGCATTCGGGTGTGACAAACGCGATTTGGGGGATACTTGTCTCTATCTCTATTCTGTTTTTTAAACAGAATATGTAGGTCAAATCTTTTATCCAATTCAATGGGAAATTGAAAAATAACGTTAATTTATGGTTATTTGTTTATAGCAACCATGACATTAATATATTTTAGATATATTGATTTGGACATTGTTATGCTGATAGTCTTTAAGTTGATTGCATTATTAGGTTATATTTATATTGGGAAAAAGATGGGATTTGTTTCACATGATAAATTAGTTTTATTGCGTGGTATGCTGAAATTCAAAGCTTGTTAAAGCAATTCGATTGCTTAAAATGATATAAGTTTGAAATTCGAGGCAGTGGTTTTTTATATGTTAGTAAAATAGGAGATTAAATTGTGAATATTATCCCACATTGTAAACATACAAAAGCTCTTATAACAACAGTTCCTTTTGCTGAGAAAAGTAGTTTACCACTTGAATTGTTGAAAACAGCAGGAATTGAATACTGTGTTAATCCATTAGGAAGGAAGTTAACAGAACAAGAATTGGTGGAAATGGTAACTGACTACGAATTGCTTATAGCCGGAACAGAGCCTATTACAGAAAAGGTAATTAAAAATGCTCCAAATTTAAAATTAATTTCACGTGTGGGGATTGGTTTGGATAGTGTTGATCTCTTGGCCGCCGAGCGTAATGGAATAAAGGTTTGTTATACACCAGATGCTCCAGCCCCAGCTGTGTCAGAACTGACCATTGGCCTTATGCTGTCATTACTTCGCTGTATACATATAGCTAATGCACAAATGCATCGCAAAGAGTGGTGTCGTCATTTCGGACGTCGTATGTCAGAGGTGACTATCGGTATTATAGGTTTGGGACGTATCGGTAAGCGTGTCCTGAGACATCTATCTGGGTTTGGCGTCCAGCATGTTTTAGTAAATGATATACATATCAATTCCAAGCTTGTGTCGGAGCTAAATCTTGAATGGGTTAGCAAGGAAGAGATATATCGAAATGCAGATTTAATTAGCCTGCATTTGCCTCTAACCCCACAGACGCGCAACATGATTCGTACTGAACAGTTAAAGCTTATGAAACCTGATGCCCTTATAATTAATACTTCACGTGGAGGGATAATTAATGAGCAAGATCTGTTTGAAGTCTTAAATAGCGGGTATTTAGGTGGCGTCGCTATAGATGTCTTTGACCAGGAACCATATTGCGGGCCTCTTGGAAATATTGAACGTTGCCTGCTCACATCTCATATGGGCTCAATGTCAATTGACTGCAGGTCGAGTATGGAGCTTGAAGCGACGAAAGACGCAGTTCGCTTTGTCAAAGACGAGCAACTTGTGGGTTTGGTGCCTGCAAACGAGTATGATGTGCAAAGACAGGGGTTTCAAGAATGATTAATAATAAAGTTTCATGCGTCATAGGCGGGTCTGGGTTTCTCGGAAGTCATGTTGCTGATGCATTATATGAAGCCGGTCATCTGGTCAGGATTTTAGATAGGGTTGAGTCACCTTGGAAGGTAGATGATTATGAAATGATTACTGGCGATATGCTGGATGTTGATACCCTGAGCAGGGCAATTGAAGGTTGTCATTTTGTTTATAATTTTGCTGCAATCTCTGATTTGGACGAAGCGATGGTCAAGCCTGTTGAAACCGTTTTTACTAATATTCTTGGAAATGTAAAAGTTCTTGAAGCATGCAGACAGCATCGTGTTGATCGTTATGTTTATGCAAGTACTGTATATGTCCATAGTCGTGATGGCGGGTTTTATCGGTGTAGTAAGCAGGCCGCTGAACAATATGTAGAGGAATATCAACGTACTTATGGACTTAATTACACTATCCTGAGGTATGGCTCTTTATATGGTCCACGATCTGACTACCATAATGGTTTATGGAGAATAATTAGCAGGGCATTAGAGACCGGGGTTATAAGTTATGAAGGCAGCTCAGAGGCGATGCGTGAGTACATTCATGTTGAAGATGCTGCGCGTGCGAGTGTTGTAGCGCTAGGAGATGATTTTTGTAATCAGCATGTCGTTCTTACTGGTCAAGAGCCAATGCGAGTTATGGATTTGCTCAAGATGGTAGCAGAAATTTTAGGCTTACCACAAAATGTCTCTTTTGTAGAAAGTTCAAATGCTGGGCATTATATACGTACTCCGTATTCATATCTTCCGAAAATAGGGCGAAAATATGTACCGCCAATACATGTTGATTTAGGTCAAGGGCTTTTGCAGCTTATAGGGGAGATTCAAGGACAAGATACATTAAATGGAGAAAAAGATTGAAGGCATATATTAAAAAGCTGATTAAAAATATTCTGGGTTTGATTCTGTCAGCAAGCTATAAGAGCAGGATTGGAACATTCTTATCAAAACAAATTCTTGGCTCTGCAATGCAGAAGAATCACACTGTCTCATATAATGGAGTATCAATGAGCTTTGTTGTGCCAAATTCCCTATGTGAGTGGCGTGTAAAGACATTTTCAACAAAAGAGCCTGAGACATTAGAGTGGATTGATATGCTACCTGAGGGTGCAATCGTTTGGGATATTGGAGCAAATATAGGTTTGTATTCAATATATGGAGCGATGAAACGCAACTGTGAAATCTGGGCTTTTGAGCCCTCTGTATTTAATCTTGAGTTGCTTGCACGCAATATATTTGTAAATAATTTGACGCATAAAATTAAGATTGTTCCGCTTGCGTTGAATGATATATCAGGATTAAATAAAATGAAAATGACAACGACAGAGTGGGGTGGTGCCATGTCAACTTTTGGAAAAGACTTTGGCTGGGATGGCAACACAATAAAGCAAGTTTTTATTTATACCACGCTCGGGGTGAGTATGGAAGATGCTGTCTCAAAATTATCAATACCTCATCCGGAATATATTAAAATGGATGTTGATGGTCTTGAGCATATAATTCTCAAAGGTGGACTTAATATTCTTAAAAAGGCAAGAGGAATATTAATTGAGGTAAATGATGAATTCCATGATCATGCGATGCAATGTTCTGAGTTGTTGATAAGGGCAGGCATGGTTTTGAAGGAAAAGCGGCATTCGGATATGATGGAATGTTCAACTACTGGTTTCAAAAATACTTTTAATCAAATTTGGATTAGGCCTTAGATGCTTGCTGAACTACTCAGCAGATATAAACTGATTTTTTGGGATTTTGATGGAGTGATCAAGAATTCGGTTAAAGTTAAAACGGATGCTTTTATTAGTCTGTTCAGGTCTTTTGGTGCAGAGATAGTAGAAAGGGTTCGTGCTCATCATGAAATGAATGGAGGAATGTACAGATACGAGAAGATCCCGATATATCTCGGGTGGGCTGGGTTATCACCTGATTCACAACTTGTTGATGACTATTGTAAGCGCTTTTCATTGCTCGTGGTTCAAAAGGTAGTTGATGCTTCCTGGGTAACGGGAGTCGAAAATTACCCGTGCTACAATCCGTATCAACAAAAATTTGTATTAGTATCAGCAACACCTCAAGATGAGATAGAAAAATATTGACTGCTTTAAATATTTATTCATGCTTTACAGGTGTTTTTGGAGCACCCTTGAGTAAGCAAAACATAATTTGCAACATATTAACAACCCTTAAATTCGAATCTAAAGACTGTCTGATGGTCGGTGATGCAAAAGCAGATTTTGAGGCCGCATTTGCCAATAAAGTTTCTTTCTTACTTTGTAAGCATTTCGGAAATACTAAGTTTTCTCAGAGATACAACGGGAATTATTTTGAAGATTTTAATGATGTTTTCATTATATGATATTAAAATAATTAAGTATTAATATATTAATTTAACTGGTAAGGTGAAAAGAATGATTGCTGCAATACTTATTGGACGTAAAGGAAGTTCAGGGTTCCCTGGCAAAAATACTCATAAGGTATTAGGGCGTGCATTGACGGAGTATCCACTTATGGCTGCTGCTAACTCAAAGTATATTAATGAAGTTTTTTTGTCAACAGATGATGCGGATATTATGGATATCGGTAAAAAATATGGAGTGAAGATTATTAACAGGCCAGCATATTTGGCTACCAAGAATGCCTTGGGGGAAGATGCATATATCCATGCGCTTAAGGTTATACGAGAGCAATTTCTGGGTAAATCAGATGCTATTAAACTTTTAGTTTTGCTAATGTGTAATGCTGCAACAATTATCTCAGAAACTATTGATAAGGGCATAGAGGTTTTGATAAACAACCCAGATTATGATTCTGCTGTAACTGTATCATGCTACAATATGTGGAGTCCACTTAGAGCTAGAAAAATTGGTGAAGACGGATTGTTACACCCGTTTGTGCCATTTGAAGCCTATGGCGATCCAAATTTGTTAAATTGCGATCGCGATTCTCAAGGGGATGTGTGGTTTGCGGATATGGATGTGTCAATAATCAGACCTGTAAATCTTGATAATATTCATAATGGTCTGTTACCACAAAAATGGATGGGTAAAAAAATTTACCCTCTTAAACAATGGGGGGCAGGAGATGTCGATTATGAATGGCAGTTACCTGGAGTGATTTATAGGTTAGAGAAACTAGGGTTTACAAATATGACAACTCCGTATGAGAAATTTAAATGAACAATTCTCATGTAAAAGTAAAACCTAATGCTAATATTCAAATTTTATCAAATAGTAACATTCATAATATATTAACACCGGAATATATTGAATATCGCCGCCGTTGGATGGAAAATCCTACAAATTTTATCGTTGAAGATTTTCCTATTCATCTTGACATAGAATCAACAAACTTGTGTAATCTTAAGTGTACTTTTTGTGACAAAACTCCGTATTTGAATTCTGGTGACTTTGGTTTAATGCCCCTTGAGTTATTTACAAAAATCATAGATGAAGGATCTGATAAAAAATTATCTTCTCTAAAATTAAGCTATAGAGGCGAACCTTTAATACATCCAAAACTTGTTGATATGGTTTGTTATGCCAAGAAAAAAGGGGTTTTGGATGTTTATTTCAACACTAACGCTATGTTGCTTAATGAAAGGAAAATACAAGAGCTTATTGATGCTGGATTAGATCGTGTATCAGTATCGATTGAGGGTGTGGACAAAGAATTATTTGAGCGTGAAAGGATTGGGGCTAAATTTGATACCATAAAAAACAACCTAGCATGTCTAATTAATATGAGAGAACATAATCAGGTCAAATATCCAAGAATACGCATTCAAACTGTAGATTTGCCTGGAATTAATCATGATCAATATGCAAGTTACTGGTCATCATATTCAGATGAAACAGCTGTGATTGATTATAAAGAGGCGAAGCACAGGTGTTATACATTAATTGATAATTCATGGGCATGTCCGCAGCTCTGGCAACGTATGACAATTGAATGGAATGGAGTTATAATGCCTTGTAATAATGATGATTATAGGTTTTTGTCTCCAGGCAATGTTAAGGATATTAGTGTTTCAGAGTGTTGGGTGTCTCCAATAGTCCAAAGAGCTAGATCGCTCCATATGGAAGGAAAATCGCATGATTTGAAATCATGCAATGGGTGTCCTTGGCGAACAACGCAAATAATGAAGATAAGAGCTTAATAATAAGGATTCCTATGCTGACTGCAAACAGTAAACGGCGTGTTCTTATCACTGGCGGAGCCTCTGGGATTGGCCGTGCAGTGTTAAATAGATTTGCAGAAGGTGGATGGAATATTTTCTGTCATTACTGTTCTGATTCTCCTAATATTTTGAAGCTACAAAATGAAATGTCTCAGATTGACATTAAGTTTGAATTGCTTCAAGCTGATCTATCGACTGAAGATGGAATTGCCATGCTAATCAACAAGGCTAAATCTAATAAAATTGATACATTAATTAATAATGCCGGAGCATATATACATCAAAAGCATTTTGCAGAATTGAAACTGTCTGAGCTATCTTTATCATTCATGTTGAATCTTGCTGCTCCATTTGCAATTTCATCTGCTCTTTTTCAGGATATGCGTGATCGCAAATTTGGTCGAATAGTAAATATAAGCTCCATTGCTGCGAAATATGGAGGATCAGCTTTTTCGATGCATTACGGTTGTATGAAACGTGGGTTAGAAGGAATTGCTCTTACGCTCTCTAGAGAAGGAGCGCAACATAATGTGCTTGTTAATAATGTGCGCCCAGGAGTGATTGATACTGCGTTTCATAATAAATTCCCCAAGGATATGCATGATAGGGTTAATATGATTCCTGCGAAACGTATGGGACTGCCACAGGAAGTTGCTGAGCTGGTTTATTATTTAGGTAGTGAAGTTAATACTTATATTTGCGGCCAAACATTAGCTATATCAGGCGGCGAGTGAATTTGAGTTTGAAACTTTTTATGTTTTGCTGATATGCTGAAAAATAAGATTGACTTATCATATTTGAGTTCTAATCATAGGAATCTAATTATCTGGGATAATAAAGATAACCCACCAATAAGTGAAGATTATCTGACGATTCTTTGGAGTAGTTACATAGATATTAATAAGAAAAATATAATATCTATTCCAAGAATTGTTGAAGAGTATTCAGATATTTTGAGATCTCAATTCCTATCATGGGTTTACGATTTGGGTGAGACTGTCATACATGGCAAGAGTGTGACCGATCATTTGGAGGTTAAGAAGAATTTTAGCTATTGGTGGATGACATCTATAGCTCAGAAATTTAATATATCTTCGACATCACAAATTAATAATGCTATTAAGCTAATTGCACTTGAGCACATTATAAAAGAGACGTCTATAAAATCAATTCAATTATTTACAAATAACAATAAACTTTCCGATGTTGTCCGAAAATTTTGTAGGGTAGAGTGTATTCAATTTACTAGAAATAGACCATATGATATTGCAAAGATAATCAGTTTTTTTAAATATAAATATTCCAAAATCCTACCGGCCCCATTACGAGCTCTAATATATTTATTTTGGTTTATTGTTTTTCGTATGAAGCGGGTAAGACAAAATATAAAGATTATTCCAAATGCCAAAGCCAATATTACCTTTATAGATATTTTTACTCACCTTGACAAAGATACTTTTCTGACTAAAAAGTTTGTATCAAACTACTGGACTTCATTAGTCGATAAGCTTTTATCATTAAATATTGAAACTCACTGGATACACAACTATTTTAAACATAGAGATGTGCCTACTGTAGCCCATGCAGAAGAGTTGTCCGAAGCTTTAACAGTCAATTCATGCGGCTTGCAAACTCATATATTAGTAGAATCACATATCAGTATTGATGTGTTGTTGAAATCGCTATGGAAATATTTTAAGCTGTTAATTTGTGGGCTTGGATTGTTAAGCATTTCAAAATATTTCAAAGCTCGTGGTTCAACAATCGACTTCTGGCCACTATTTAAGGAAGAATGGATTAGCTCAATAAGGGGGCAAGAAGCAGTTATAAATATTTTGCGATTGTGTATTTATGATAAAATATTTTGCTCTTTACCGCATCAAAAAAAAGGAGTATATATACAGGAAAATCAGCCATGGGAATTGGCTCTGATTTATTGTTGGAGGAGTTCTGGGCACGGTGAATTAATTGGAGTGCCGCATTCAACAGTTCGATATTGGGATTTGCGGTATTTTTATGATCCTCGGACGTTTGTTAAAAAAACCAAAAATCCATTACCGATGCCAGAAGTTGTTGCTGTAAATGCTCCGATAGCAAAAAAACTATATATTGACGCAGGATATCCGGAGCATAGTATAAGGGAAGTTGAGGCGCTGCGCTATTTATATATAGCAGACTTTCAACCTGAATGTTTGAAAAAAGATGATAATATTTTACAAGTACTTATATGTGGTGATTTCTTAAAGTCCACAACTTACAAAATGCTTTCTTGGATATCATTAGCCAGCAAAAAGCTGCCACCTAATACTGTTTTTACTATTAAACCACACCCAGCATACGATATTGATTTAGGCCGTATCAGAGATCTCGAATTAATAGTTGATAATTCACCAATATTAAGTTTGATGAAAACATACGATGTTGTTTTTGTAAGTAATACTACTTCTGTTGCTGTGGATGCATACTGTACTGGAGTCTCTGTGCTTCAGATGATAGATGGTGAATCATTGAATACAAGCCCGCTACGTGGTATTGGAAATGTTAAATATATCGAATCTGCGGATGCATTGGCAAAAGAACTGCAAAATGCAAGGCTAACTTGCAGGGCAGCTAATAATTCGTACTTTTACTCGAATAAGAGTTTGCACAGCTGGATAGATTTGTTGGGGCTGGACTCTAAGTAGCAATTTAACGAGAATTAAAAACATGATGACTGTTATCATTCCAACACGTAGTCGTCCAGACGATCTCATTAAAGCCATTGCATCTGTAATAAATCAAATTAGACAGCCTGACGAGTTAGTAATCGTTGATCAGAGCATTGGTGATGAATCACATCTGGCAGTCGAGAAGCTACTTAGACAGCAGGATAATATAATACTAAAATACATACATGACTCTGCTATTTCGGGTCTTGTTGAGGCAAAGCAGATTGGTGTTGCTGTAGCTGGCGCAGATATAATTTGCTTTCTTGAGGATGATATTGTATTGGAGCGTGAATATCTTTATGAGATTGAAAAAGGTTTTTGTGATATTCCAAAAATGAAGGGATGCTGTGGAGTTGTTACTAACCCGCCTAAGCGTTCTGGCTTTTACAATATGTTCTTCAAATTATTTCGTCGAGGAATATTTGCTGATAATAGGATGGATGTATTTATAGGTAATAGCAACGGATTTATTCAAAGTAATGTCCTGTCAGGTGGTCTTTCAGCATGGAAATCTGAGGTGTTTAAGGTTATTAAGTTTGATGTTGTAAATGGTTTTTTTATGCTTGAAGATATGGAATTTTCAACGCGAGCTGCCAAGCATTTTGGCGGCCTCCTTTATATAAATCCCAAAGCACGACTAGCGCACTACTGTTCTTCAGTTAATCGTGAAGGATTAGGGCATAGATATCAGCGTAAGGTTGTTGAGTATATAATGTATTACAAAAAACGTAAGCAATGGACAGGTGCACATTTTGATATTGCCTGGCTATTGTTTGGTCTGATGTGGGAGTCTTTAGCCCAGGTTTTTCTCAAATGGTCAGTACGACCTTTTATTGGCTATGTAGGTGGCTTAATGAAAGGGATTACAAAAAGAGTAAATAATATAATATGAACAATGCGTGAAATGCACCTGTAGCTGCGGATGATAAGAGGAGCTTTATAATGAGCAATGCAAGCTTTCAAAAACTTACTAAAGTATTTTTTACTTCTATATTCTTAATTTCAATAATTCTTATTGTTTCTTGTTACTCAGAAACAGGAGCGAATAAATTATGGTCGAATGCATCCACTTTTTGGCTTTTTATAATAACTTCCGTATTAATTTTTGCTATTTGGCATACAAACGGTATTCCTTATATGATCACTTGGTTTATAAGTTATACGATGAGTATTTATTACTATCCCAGGTTTATTGGTTATGCAATCTTTTCAGATATGATTCAGTTTGCAAATATTCCAGATCAGATCTCAAGTAGTGATATAACCAATATGTTGATGGTTTTAGCTGTATATCTTGCATGTATAGCCTTAATTCTTGTAATAGCAACAATTATTTTAAATAAAAAATATAGTGCGTTTAACTCAACCCCTAAGAGCAGTCAGACTTTATGTGTAAATAAAATGGGCTTAATATTATTTTGCTGTATTATAATAATTTTGGAGTATACATGGATTAACATTACTGGCATTAATGTATATGCCTCAATTAGGGCCGATTCAGGACATTTTCTTGCAATGCTTATAAAGTTGTTTTTGAAGTCTCATGTTTTATTTCCTATTATTTTATACTTATTAATTAAGCATGAAAATAATGAGAAAATACAGTTTGCCTACCTAATACTAATTTTAATGATTTTTATGATTAGCTCATCACTGTGGGGATCCAGAATTGGCCCCCTGCGCTCTTTAACATATGTATTGTTCTTGATTACTTTTTTCGCTAACAAGGTTAATCTTACTAAGCTTATTCTAATTATAGCTATCATTTGTACAACGGCCTGTCTTACTACCCCTTTAGCAAACTATATCAGAGTTGATCGAGCTTATGACTCACGTGTAACAAGTGCGTACAAAAATGATAGTGTTTCTGAACAGAATAGGTTAACTTCAATAATTAATAGATTTGGCGACTCTGATTTTTCAACTATAGTGATTAACAAAATTAATCATGCAGACCCAAAATTATCAGTTCAATACACTGTTAAAAGCATATTGAACTATATTATGCCTGGAATGCCTTTTAAGGAAGCTCCAATTCAACAAAGCCGTATGCTCCCTGTCCTGACAGGTGTTGTTGACTGGGACTATGTTGTTCAACCTAATACAAGATACCACTCACAACCATTTACTGTATGGGGTCAGGTATATATTTCTGGTAAATTATGGGTTGGAAGCGCACTATTATCTTTGATTACATCCGTAATTATTTTTTGCGGAGTTTTTTTCAACCTTATAGCGAAACGATATTGGCAAGCAAATTTGGCAGTTCCATATTTTTACTTGATTCTAATTTATGGTTTTTGGAATTTAATGGCATGGGATCAGTATATTTCAAATGCGATTTCACTATCACTCAGTTTTGTTTTTTATTTTATTGTTATTGTTTTGATGAAGATAGTTGCGCCTAAAACAGAGGCATCTTGTATATGTCGGTAGTAAATCAATTCAATAGGTCGCCGCATGATAAATATAGAAAAGTGCTTGTTACAGGTGCTAGTGGATTTATAGGCAGATATGTTGTAAGTGAATTGCTATTAGACAATGCGGAAGTGTATGTATTGTCGAGGAATGCAAAACAGCTCATTGAAAATTTTACTAATATTCATATTATACAAAGTGATATAACTCAGACAATAAACATTCCAGAAAATATCTCTACAATTTATCATTGCGCCGGCAATATACGTTCAATTGATAGTATGTATTCTGTAAATGTTAATGGAACTAATCAAGTAATTAAGGCGGCAATCAAGAGTGGTTGCAAACTTGTTCATCTTTCAAGTGCAGGGGTTGTTAGACCCTCAAGCGCAAATATTATCGATGAAATATCTGATTGTATTCCTGCAAGTAATTATGAAAGAACGAAATTGGAGGCTGAAAGGATTATTTTAGAGGCTGTGAAGGAAGGGCTTCAGACAGTAATATTGCGGCCTACAATTGTATTTGGTGTGGGGCGTAATCCGAAAAATGATAGTTTTTTGCATTTGATAAGAGCAATAAAGTCTGGTAAATACCGCAACATAGAAAACGGCAAGGGTATTTACAACATTGTACATGCGCAGGAGGTGGCTCGTGCGATGCTAATTCTGGAGCAAAGTGAAAAAAGATCAGGAGAGACTTACTTTATAAATACTCCAGTTTCTTTTAAAGAGCTGTCTAAATATGTATCAGATGCTATATTATGTAGTCCGCCTAAATCTATCTCATTTTCTGTTGCTTTTCTGGCAGCAGCTTTTTGTTCGATGCTTAACAAATTGTCTATTAGTGAATTGCCATTAACTTGGTCGCGGCTGTCAGCCTTAACAAATAAAACAATATACTCACAGGATCGCTTGTTGGCTGAAACCAACTATGTCCCTAAAGCCTCAGTTGAGCAGTATATTCAAGAGGTCTGCAATAGCTATATATCCTTAGGGCTTTTATAACATACATACAATGCTAAAAAGAATCTGTATTACAGTTTCAAGCCCTATGACTATCAGGGCATTTTTTAATGATCATATAAAATTGTTAGGTCAATTTTTCCAAATTTCAGTGCTGGCCAATTTCAAAAATAAATTATCTGAACCGCTATCTGAAGGTGTTGTCCACGAATATGATATCGCAATTGATCGAAAAATTAATTTAATTACTGATATAAAAGCATTTATTGCTCTTTATAGCCATTATGCAAGGCATAAATACGATTTGGTTCATTCGGTCACTCCAAAAGCTGGTCTGCTCGCAATGACAGCTGCATGGCTGGCCAAAGTTCCTGTAAGAGTGCATACGTTTACAGGTCAGGTATGGGTAACGCAGCATGGAATAAAACGTAGGCTGTTAAAGCTCATGGATTGTATTATTAGTATGATGGCTACAGATATTTTAGTTGATAGCTGGTCACAGCGCCAGTTTCTAATCAAAGAAAATGTTGTATCACATGCAAAGTCGAAAGTGCTTGCAAACGGATCGATATCCGGAGTTGACATTAATAGGTTTACACCATCCGAGGATTTGAGAAAACGGGTTCGTCAAGATCTTGAGATAGAAGATAGTGATAAGGTTTTCCTTTTTTTAGGCCGTCTTAACAAAGATAAGGGTGTTATTGATTTGGCGTATGCATTCTCTTTGATATCCGCAAAAAGACCTGATACCAGACTATTGATTATTGGTCCTGATGAGGACGGGATGCTTAAAAAAATATCAGAGGTGTGCAGCAATTGTTCTTCACGGGTTCATTTTATTGATTTTACTTCAGAACCCAATAAATTTATGGCTGCTGCTGATATCTTTTGCCTGCCGAGCTATAGAGAAGGATTTGGGAGTGTTATAATTGAAGCGGCATCGTCAGGAATTCCAGCCATAGGATCGAGAATATATGGCATTTCCGATGCTATTGAAGATGGTGTAACAGGTATGCTGTTTGAAGCAGGCAATAGCAATGATCTTGCCAGAAAAATGTTAGAGATGCTTGAAAATATTAATCTGAGATTGCAAATGGGTATTAACGCCAGAAAACGAGCCATTAAACTTTTTAAAAGTGATATAGTTAGTCAGTCACTTGTTTCATATTATGAAACATTGCTTTCAGGATATAAACTTTGTAACAATGAAAAATGATAAAGCGTTTTTTTGATATTTTACTAATATTGTTTGCCATGCCATTATGGCTGCCGATTAGCATATTAGTTTATACAATTATGAGGTTTTATATTGGAAGACCTGTTATTTTTCGGCAGATTAGGCCGGGGCTTCGGGGAATTCCTTTTGCTATTTATAAATTTCGCACAATGGATAATGTTTTGAATGATAATGAAGCTCCCCAGTCTGATAGTGAGCGTATGACAAGCTTTGGAGCGTTTCTTCGCAGTACGAGCCTTGATGAACTGCCTGAACTTTTCAATGTGTTGAAAGGTGATATGAGCTTGGTAGGGCCGCGTCCTTTATTGATGGAGTACTTGCCTCTTTACTCACCAGAACAGAAAAGACGGCATGAAGTGCGACCTGGAATAACCGGATGGGCACAGGTTAATGGGCGTAATGCTTTAAGTTGGGATGAGAAGTTTAAACTTGATGTATGGTATGTGGACAATCAGTCGTTTTTTCTAGACCTTTGGATTATATTGATAACAATTAAAAAAGTTTTTTTTAGAGAAGGAATTAGCCAGAAAGGTCAGGTGACAATGGAAAAATTCAAGGGCCCAATACAATGAAAGATAAAATATTTGTTTTTGGCGCCAGCGGTCATGCCAAGGCGGTAATTGATATTATCGAACAGCAGGGACTATATAAGGTTGTCCTTCTTGCAGATGATGATACAACCCTTAAGGATACAGTAGTGTATGGCTATTCGGTCATTGGCGGTAAAACAGAGCTGCTTGAGAGCGAAATCAGACGAGGTGTTGTAGCGATTGGCTGTAACAAGGCTCGACGATCTGTGACTTCATGGCTTACAGATAATGGATTTGAGCTGATATCAGCAATTCATCCTGTAGCTCAGTTGGCACGCGGGGTATCAATAGGGGACGGCACTGTGATTATGGCAGGGGCTGTTATAAATTCTGATGCAAGTGTAGGTAATGGCGTTATCATTAATACCCGAACTTGTGTTGACCATGATTGTACTATTGGTGATTTTTGCCATATAGCGCCTGGCGTCACAATTTGCGGTACAGTGAGTATAGGTCAGAGAACTCTAATATCTGCTGGAGTGACCATTGGACCAAATGTATGTATAGGCAGTGATGTAGTAATAGGAGCTGGATCCACAGTGCTTAATAATATTCCAAACCATTCATTTGCTGTAGGGACTCCAGCAAAAGTACTTAAAAAGAGGAGTTGAATTGTCAGGTGAAAGTGCAATGAAAGGATGTTTATCTACAAATAAAAAACCCTTTGCCACATGGCCATATTTTGCTGAAGATGAAATAGATGTCTGCTCAGAAGTGCTTCGTTCTGGCAGGGTTAATTATTGGACAGGCGATGAAGGCAGGTTTTTTGAGAAAGAGTTTGCTGCTTTTATCGGAACCAGATATGCCTTGTCGCTCGCAAACGGGACGGTTGCTCTTGAACTCGCGCTTTATTCGTACGGTATAGGACCTGGTGATGAAGTGATTGTTCCTTGTCGTACTTTTATAGCCTCAGCTAGTTGTGTAGTAATGCGAGGTGCTCATCCTGTAATGGCTGATGTTGATCCTGAAAGCCAGAATATTACAGCTGAGACAATAAGACCTCATATCACACCAAGAACAAAGGCGATCATTGTTGTGCATCTATCCGGGTGGCCATGCGATATGGATCCTATTATTGAGTTGGCAAAAAAGTATAATTTGATAGTTATTGAAGATTGTGCTCAGGCACATGGAGCTGTTTATAAGGGTAGAAAGGTAGGTTCAATAGGTCATGCAGCTGCTTTTTCTTTTTGTCAGGATAAAATAGTGACTACCGGCGGGGAAGGCGGCATGCTTGTTACCAACGATCCTACTGCTTGGGAGAGAGCCTGGTCATATAAAGATCATGGCAAAAATTATAATTCTGTTTATGCAGGCCAAAAAGCTAATGGGTTCAGATGGGTTCATGATTCATTCGGTACCAATTTTAGAATGACAGAAATGCAGGCTGCCATTGGAAGAGTACAACTTAGAAAGCTTCCCGCATGGTTAATAAAGCGTAAGGCCAATGCAATGAAATTGGCTGAATGTTTTAGTGAGATTGCTGCTCTCAGGGTGCCATTGCCTACATCAGATATTGAGCATGCTTACTATAAATTCTATGCATTTATTAATAAAAAAATGCTTAAACTGGGTTGGGATAGGGACAAAATTATAAATGAAATAAACTTGAATGGGGTTCCTTGCTATAGTGGCAGTTGCAGTGAGATCTATTTAGAAAAGGCTTTTGATGTAGATATCCGACCAAAACGCAGGTTCGATTCTGCAAAAAAACTTGGAGAGACAAGTCTTATGTTTCTTGTGCATCCAACATTAACAGACGCTGATATGGCTTATACTTGTGAAATAGTAAAAAAGGTGTTTTTGAAGGCCTCGGTATGAAGGTTGCTATCTATTGAAGAATTATTTAATATCAAGCATGATTAAAAATACTATAAATTCAATTCTGCAGCCCAGACCTTATAAAAGAGCATTGTTGTTTCTACTTACAGATGTGCTGATCGTAGCAGTTTCTCTGTACATGGCTTTTGCTGCAAGGTTTGAGTTTGCAATCCCTCACAATTATCTTGCTATGTTTTATGCTGCTCTGCCTGTATTCATTCTTGTCAAACTCATCTTTTTCAGTCTGTTTGGACTGTATCGCATTACATGGAGATTTGTGGGGTTGAATGAGCTGAACAAGATAATTCTTTCAACTGTAGTGTCTGAAGCTGTAATTATGGTTATGCTGCTGATACCATTAGCTGATAAATTTGCTTTTGTCTCTCAGATTCAAATAGCCGGATTCCCCCGCGGAGTATTTTTAATGGATGCGTTTATGACCATACTGTTTCTGTCCGGTATCCGTATATCAAAAAGAGTGTGGCTCGAAATATTCAGAAGCAGAGGCAAAAAAGATGAGGGCAAAAGAACGCTTATTATCGGTGCCGGGAACACAGGCAGCATGATGCTGCGGGATATGGAGCAGAAAGGCTATGCTGATTATTATCCTGTAGGATTTGTTGATGATGACAAGGCATTGATCAGCTGCATAATCCGCGGAGTAAAGGTGCTGGGTTCCATTGATCAGCTGCGTGGCATCATCGCAAAGACCCATGCTGAAGCAGTAATAATTGCCATCCCTTCACTAAACCATAAGACACTCAAAGATATTTATGGTTTTTCAAAAAAGTGCGGAATTAATGATGTGAAGATTGTCCCGCGCCTTTATGACACGCAGCATCCCGGCATAAATCTGAAGAATCTGGAGGAGATAAAGATCGAGGACCTGATAGGCCGACAGGCTGTTGAGGTTGACCAGCAGAATATAACCAGATTTCTCAGCGGTAAATCTGTGCTTATAACAGGTGCGGGCGGCTCAATAGGTTCAGAGATCGTGATGCAGGTCTGTTCTTTTAATCCCGGGCATGTTCTTCTGTTTGATATAGATGAGACAGAGCTGCACTCGATGAGCATTAAAATAGCCAGATCATTCAGCGATATGATTGATAAATGCTCATTCATAACCGGTGATGTCAGGGATCCCGGTCGTCTTGGAGAGGTGTTTGCTGCTTTTAAGCCTGATATAGTTTTTCATGCTGCCGCGTACAAGCATGTGCCAATGATGGAGCTGAATGCAAAAGAGGCTTTGAAGGTGAATGTGGTTGGTACGGAAAATCTTGTGCAGGCGAGTCTTGGAAATCATATTGAAAAGTTCATAATGATATCCACTGACAAGGCTGTAATGCCTACAAGCATTATGGGAGCCTCAAAACGGGTTGCTGAATATCTCTGCACTGAACGGAGCAATGAACAGACCGAGTTTGTATGCGTCAGGTTTGGCAATGTTCTTGGCAGCAGGGGCAGTGTACTGCCGCTGTTTATGGATCAGCTCAA
Source organism: Dissulfurispiraceae bacterium (assembly GCA_034002665.1). Classification (GTDB taxonomy): domain Bacteria; phylum Nitrospirota; class Thermodesulfovibrionia; order Thermodesulfovibrionales; family Dissulfurispiraceae; genus JAFGXL01. The sequence continues at coordinate 103,784 of JAVFAA010000001.1, forward strand.
GGACGGAGGCCCTTTGACTGTTACACACCCTGATATGCAGAGATATTTTATGACCATACCTGAGGCTGTCTCTCTTGTACTGCAGGCATCGACAATAGGAAAAGGCGGTGATGTGCTTGTGCTTGATATGGGGGAGCCTGTAAAGATAGTTTCCCTTGCCGAAGAGCTGATCAAAATACATGGTCTGATGCCGTATGAAGATATTGATATTGTCTTTACCGGAATGAGACCCGGTGAAAAGCTTTTCGAGGAGATACTGACTGCAGAGGAAGGGACCAGGGCTACACGCAGCAACAAGATATTCAGCGCAAACAGGTCCAACGGAAAGATTGATGTTGACACTATTTTAAAGGAGTGCAACAAGCTTTTGTCAGATCATTCCATATCACAACAGGAAGAGTCTTCGGCAGTGCGGGAGTTCCTGAAGAGGCATGTCAGGCACTATGACGGCAGGACATCAGCATGATGAGTTTTTTGATTTGACACGAATGCTGCTGATATGATAAATTTCTTATCTGAATTTCAGGCAGCAAGCTTACGCAGGTTCTCTTTCAAGTCCGTATGTTTCGCGGGTGTAGCTCAGTTGGTAGAGCACAACCTTGCCAAGGTTGGGGTCACGGGTTCGAGTCCCGCCACCCGCTCCATTTTCGATTAGTGAACGCAAAATCCTGAATTCAATTCAAGATAAAAATTTGAAAGACTGGATTTGAGTTTTTGAGTTTTCAGGCTTTATGGCGGCGTACCCAAGTGGCTAAGGGAGAGGTCTGCAAAACCTTTATGCAGCGGTTCGAATCCGCTCGCCGCCTCCAAAAAAATCAGTACTTGAGTATCTCCATGTAGTCCAGCAGATCATTTGCTTCTTCCCCGCTTACCAAACCAAGCCTCGCCTTCATTTCAGCTTCAAATTTTTCCTTGCTGCCATTGTAGGCAGGTTCCAATTTCAGGCCTGTTGCGAGTGCTGATGCTGCTTCGCCGTATCTGGCCAGTTTGTTGTATGCCAGAGCCATCCTGAAAAACGGCAGTGAAAATTGCGGAGCCCTGATTGCTGAACTGCGGTATGAATTGAGTGCTTTCTGAAAATCTTTTGCCCTGTAGTATGCATCCCCCATGTTGTAGTATGCTTTTTCAGGTGTCTCGTAAAGAGGGTTTGATATCGCTTTTTCAAAAGCAGCAATAGCTTCCTTATGCTGTTTTGCCCTTAAATATGCAACTCCCATATTATTGTATGCGTCAGAGAATGAAGGATCTGCTGATGTGGCTCTCTGGAATGTTTCTATTGCCTTGGAATTTTCTTCAAGATTCATATAAACAAGCCCGAGGCTGTTAAGCACATCCTTGTTTGATGAGTCGTACTGCATAGCCTTCTGAAACTCCACAAATGCTGCCTGCATCTTCCCCTCATTAAAGTAGGAAAGCCCCATTTTGTAGTGATAGTCTGCCTCTTTTTTATCGTCAATCGTCTCTATGCTTGCGCAGCCTGACAGTACAAAAGAGAAAAAGATCACAAATATAATGGAGTGGATATGTTTTTTCAGACAGTTCATGTATAAAAGTTTAAAGTATTGCAAGCTGAATGTCCAGACTAATCATCAGGCAGTGCGTTTTCAATTATCGTGGATAGCGCCTTCTCAACTGCCATTACAGCGCCTGTAATGTTCTTTGATGCGCAGACTATTTCAAAGCCGTCCTTGTAAAATCTTATTGCATAGTCCTTGTCTTTTGCAGTCTGCATATCAAAGAGTGTTTTGAGAAGACGGTCAAAAAAGTCGTCAGGGATCTTGATATCTGTTTTTTCCGCAGAGGGAAATGTGAATCTGTATGATCCGCTCCCTCCTGATATCTTCGCTATGAAGAGCCTCTGCCCCAGCAGTTTTATATTCATCACGAGCATAAGGTTTCGTACAGGCTCAGGCAGAGAGCCGAACCTGTCAGCCATCTCTTCTTTCAGATTATTCAGCGACTCTTTTGTATCAACTTTTGAGAGCCTTTTATAGAAGCTGAGCCGCAAGGTTATGTCAGGTATATACTCCTCTGGTATAAAGGCGGGCAGATCCAGCTTTATCTGGGTATCCGGCAGTTCACTCCTCTCTTCGCCCTTGAGTTCAGCAACAGCTTTTTCGAGCATATCCATATACATCTCGAATCCTATTTTATGCATATGGCCTGACTGTTCCGGCCCGAGCAGATTGCCTGCGCCTCGTATCTCGAGGTCTTTGAGCGCCAGCCTGAAGCCTGCGCCGAGATAGCTCATCTCCTGTAGTGCGCTCAGTCTTTTTTTTGAATCTTCCGTCATCAACTCCTCGCCTGGAATCAGGAAGTACGCAAACGCCTGCTTGTCAGACCTGCCGACCCTGCCTTTAAGCTGATACAGGTCTGAAAGTCCGAATGTATCTGCCCTGTCGATTATTATTGTGTTGGCATTTGGTATGTCTATGCCCGAGCTGATTATGGCTGTGCATACCAGCACATCAACCTCGCCGCTGAAGAATCTGAGCATTATATTTTCGAGCTCATGCTCCCTCATCTGTCCGTGGCCTATCCCGACTCTTGCTTCAGGAACGAGCCTGTTTATCAGTGATGCTGCTTTCTCGATATCCTTGATCCGGTTATGCACAAAATAAATTTGGCCGCCGCGCTGCAGTTCGCGTCTGACTGCATCCTGGATTACCTTGTTGTTGAAACGCGTGATTAATGTTTTAACAGATAGCCGCTCTTCAGGCGGAGTCTCTATTACAGACATCTGACGGATTCCTGACAAGGACATATGCAGGGTGCGCGGGATCGGAGTGGCTGTCATTGATATGGCATCAACACCCTTTTTAATCTCTTTGACCTTCTCTTTCTGAGCCACGCCGAACTTGTGCTCTTCATCTATTATCAGCATGCCCATATCACTGAACCGCACATTTTTTGAGAGCAGCATGTGAGTGCCTATTATGATGTCCGTCTCTCCAGCCTCCAGGGCCCTGAGAGCTTCTTTAATCTCGCTTTTTTTTCTGAATCTGTTTATATAGTCAATCTTTACTGGAAAGCCTGAGAACCTTGTACTGAATGTCCTCCAGTGCTGTTCAGCAAGCAGGGTTGTGGGCACAAGCACTGCAACCTGTTTTGCGTCATAAACAGCTCTGAATGCTGCCTTTACAGCTACCTCTGTCTTGCCGTACCCCACATCTCCGCAGAGCAGCATGTCCATGGGGTCAGGCATGGACATATGCTTTTTTATATCCTCTATCGCCTTCTGCTGGTCAGGGGTTTCTTCATAAGGGAAAAAATCATCAAACTCCCTGTGAATTGAGGTGTCTTCGCTGAATGTGAAGCCGCGCTCGGTTCTTCTCTCTGCATAGAGCTTTATCAACTTTTGGGCAAGTTCCTTGATTCCTTTTTTTGCCTTCTGTTTTGTCCTGATCCATGCCTTGCTGCCGAGTTTGTCGAGCGCTGCCTGCCTGTCATCGCCTGAGCTGTATCTCTGGAGTTTATTTATGTTGTAAAAAGGCAGAAATACCCTGTCTCCATTGGCATACTCAATGGTGAGCATATCTTCCGGGGAATCATCAGACCTGAAGCGTTCAAGTCCTATGAATCTGCCGATGCCGTGATCTTCATGCACAACAAGATCGCCTGGCTTGAGGTCATCTATGGTGAGCAGCAGCCGTGAGATCTTCGATTTCTTCGCTGACCTGTAGGGCAGCCTCTTGCCAAATATCTCGAGGTCTGACAAAAAAATAATGTTGCCAAAAGAACAGCCTGATGAGAGAGCTGCCTTTACAACGCTTATCATGCCTTCATATACAACAAGCTCTTTTGGCTCAAGATATGCGGCAGGCACTCCTTTTTCTGTCATCAAGCCGTGCAGTCTCTCTACCTGTCCTTCTGAAGGCAATGCAATTACAATCTTTCTGTTCAAGGTTTCGAGCAGGTTTGGCAGTTCATCAATACCTTTTCTCTCTTCAGGTAATATGCCGAGCCCGCTTACAGGTCTCTCGTCAGCATCAATTCCTGCTCCGGCAAATGGAAGATGTGATACAACAAGGGCATCCTTATCCTGGGGAGGCTCTTCAGATGATGCCCATATCAATGCTGCTTCAGTATAATATTCATAAAGCAGGATCTCTTCTACGCCCTGCTGCTGTGCTGCCGGATAAATCAATATAGACTCTTTTTCGCCTATTGAGCGCTGAGTCTCTATGTCAAATGTTCTGATAAGGTCAATTGTGTCGCCAAAGAATTCAAGCCTCACCGGCAGGTCTTCTGTTGAAGGGAATATATCAAACACCCAGCCTCTTTCACTGAACTCGCCTTTTTCGACAACAAGACTTCTGTTTGTGTATCCCCTGCTGATCAAAAGCTCTCTGAGTTTGTCTCTTGATATTTCCATATCTTTAGACAGATTCAGGCATTGTTCCCCCGGATCAACAGACACGCCAAGAGCGTTTACAGAGGTGATGATGGATATTTTTTTGCCAGAACTGATGTCCAAAAGAATCCTTGCGCGCCGGCCTATGGATTCAATGTCAGCAGGCTCTGGCAGGTATATGATTTCATTTTGTGAATCAAAAAGATTTTTAAAAAACTCTGCATCATGAAAAAGGGCCTCTGCTTTTTCAGGTGTATCTTCAACAGCAACAAAGCAGTTTTTCATTGAACACAGGAGTGCTGCGAGATGAGGCATTGACATCCCGAATATCCTGTCCGCGCCTGACTCCAGCATTATCTTTTTCAGATCAGTGAAATGTATGTCCAGCAGATGTTGCAGTGTATGCATATATGAGTTTGCGATTATGCTACTTTGTGGTTATCTTTTTAATTATTTCAGTTGTGGATACCCCGTCAATATATGGCAGACTCATAACTTCAGGAACAATATCAGAGCCCACAATATCCTCTCTTTTCCAGTCCCCGCCCTTTACAAGCAGATCAGGCTCAATGAACTTTATCAGACTGTATGGAGTGTCTTCCTCAAATATTACAACATAATCTACCATCTCGAGCGCGGAGAGGACTTCTGCTCTCTGATCCTGGGGATTTATCGGTCTGCCGGGCTTTAACCCTGCAACTGATGAGTCTGAGTTCAGTCCGACTACAAGGATGCTGCCCAGCTTTTTTGCCTCTCTTAGATATCGGACATGCCCGACATGAATAATATCAAAACAGCCGTTTGTGAAGACAATTTTCTGGCCTCTGGATTTAAGGGTCTTTATCGCACCTTTAAGCTCCTGCCATGAAACAATTCTACCCATCTGCCTGCCTCTAAAGCCTGTTTATTGCGCTTTTGATAATATCTCTGTCGCTTTTATATGATACAGCATCAAGGGCTTCATCGGTTCCGAACCATCTTGCATCATCAACTTCGCAGCAATGGCTGTTAATGCTGCCGTCAATATACTCAAGGAGATAATATGTCACTGTCTTGCGGCACTTCACATTCTCATCTTTCAGAAAAAACCAGTATGACTTCTGCCCCAGTTTTTCTATGATCCGTGATCTCAGCCCTGTCTCTTCTTCAATTTCACGCATTGCTGCCTGTTCAGTTGTTTCATCCCTGTCAATAATTCCTTTTGGTATTGTCCAGATGGAGTTATTTTTTATGGATATCAGGGCAAACTCTGTTGAATCAGCCAATTTTCTGAATACAATGCCTCCTGCTGAGTAGAGCTGTCTTATTGCCGCAGGCTTGTCGCTCATTTTGACGCTGCACTTCCCAAAAGCCTGAAGACATCATTATAAAGAGCGAATACCATAAGTCCGAGCAGCAGGGCCAATCCTACTTTCTGCGCTGCTGACATGGCCTTTTCACTGACAGGCTTGCCGATTACTCCTTCTATCGCATAGAAGAGAAGATGTCCGCCATCAAGCACAGGTATTGGAAGCAGATTGAGTATCCCGAGATTCACGCTCAAAAGCGCCATAAACATCAGGTAAGGCAAAATGCCTGCTGCTGCAGCCTTGCTCGATTCAGATATTATTGTGACAGGGCCGCTGATATTTTTTGCAGATATCTCGCCAGATATCATCATGCCTATGGAATCAAATATAAAAAAGCCCATTTTCCATGTAGCTATCGCTCCCTGAATCGGAGCGTTGAGTATTGATGCGCTCTTTATCTGGCTGAACATGCTTGAGTTGGTTTTTTTAATCCCGATTCTGCCAATTTTTAGAGTATTGCCTTCAGGATCCTTTATCTCTCTAACAGATGGTGTAATGACAGTATTGATTTTCTGTCCGTCTCTTAGCAGTGTAAACTCCAGTTCATTTCCAGGATTATCAGCTACGACATTTACAATTTCTATCCATGTAGCTATCTCTTTATTATTGATGGCTGTTACTTTATCGCCAGGCTTTATGCCCGCAAGCTGTGCCGGCTGACCTGGTTCGAGTTCATCAACAACAGGCATCAGGTTGGCAAGGTTGGGAACCGGAACAGAGAGTCCGATGCTGAGAACAAATGTGAAGATTACAAAGGTGAGCAGTATGTTAAATAGCGGGCCTGCAAAGACTATCATTGATCTTTTAAGCAATGGAGTGTTCTGTAAAGAGCGTTTTTTGTCCTCTTCACTCAGCTCCTCTTCAGGCTCTTCACCTATCATTTTTACATAGCCGCCAAGAGGGAAGGCTGATATGCGGTACTCTGTTTCACCAAACTGTCTGCCAATTATTTTGGGGCCGAAACCGAGAGAGAATTTGAGCACCTTTACTCCATATAATTTTGCGAAGAGAAAATGCCCCAATTCATGTATGAAAATAAGAATGCCGAATAGAATAATTGCCATCAAAAATGTCATCTGACAAGCTCCTTAAGTATTTTTTTGCGCGCCCAGTCATCTGCATCAAGAATGCTTTCAATAGACAGGCCTGATCCGGGCTTGTGGCTGTTGAGTACTATTTTAATAAGTTCCGGTATTTTATTGAAGCTTATCATATTGTCCAGAAATGCCTGCACAGCTACTTCATTTGCTGCATTCAGAACAGCCGGCATTGTGCCTCCTGCAGCGAGTGCTTCATAAGCCAGTGCAAGTGATGGAAATGTTTCCGTATCAGGGCAGTTAAATGTCAGGTCTTCAAGGGATTTCCAGTCCAGCGGTTCTACAACATGAGCGAGCCTGTCCGGATATGACAGCGCGTACGCAATAGGGCCCTTCATGTCAGGGTTGGACATCTGGCCCAGGCAGCTTCCATCCACAAATTCGACTATGGAATGTATTATGCTTTGAGGATGAATAAGCACCTCAATATTTTCAGCAGACATGTCAAAAAGGTGGTGCGCCTCGATCACCTCAAGCCCCTTGTTCATGAGTGTTGCCGAGTCTATGGTTATCTTTTTCCCCATTGTCCATTTTGGGTGCCTGAGTGCTTCATCAGGAGTTACTTTTTCCAGATCAGAGGCTGTATAGCCATTAAACGGGCCTCCGGATGCAGTAAGTATTATTTTGCTGACTCTTTTTTTATCATTGTTTTGTATGCACTGAAAAACAGCATTGTGCTCACTATCAACAGGCAGTATCTCTGCGCCATATCTGTGGGCTTCTGTTTTCATAATTGCCCCTGCCATAACAAAAGGCTCTTTGTTGGCTATCGCGATGCGCTTGCCGGCTTTTATGGCAGCAAGGGTGGGAAGCAGCCCCGCAGCACCCATAATGGAAGATACAACAATATCCGCATCTGCCATTTTTGCGACAGCTGAGATGCCTTCAACCCCAAACAATATTTCAGGAGTTTTTGAACCCACTATTTTTTTGATCTCTTTGTAAGACTCTTTGGATGAAACAGCAACAACCTCGGGTTTAAACTGCTGTATCTGGCCGGCAAGCATCTGGATATTGCTGCCGGCAGTAAGTCCGGAGACCCTGAACCTGTCAGGAAAGCTTGCCACCACCTCGAGAGTGCTTCTTCCTATGGAGCCTGTTGAGCCGAGTATGGATATATTTTTCATAGCACCATCAGCAGGATGTAAAGTGCCGGCCCTGCAAAGAGTGAGCCGTCTATCTTGTCCAGCATTCCTCCATGGCCGGGAATGATCGAGCCCGAGTCTTTTACTCCTGCATCACGCTTGAACATGGATTCTACCAGGTCGCCAAATATTGTTACAGCGCCTATGACAGCTCCAATTATGATCAACTGTCCCGCGCCCATCTCATTGAGCAGAAGGGAGCCTATCAGAAGGGCGCCGAAGATGCCTCCTGCAACAGATCCGAATGCTCCTTCAACTGTCTTGTTGGGGCTTACGGCAGGACATAGTTTTCTCTTGCCAAAATAAGTGCCGATATAAAAAGCTGCGCTGTCTCCTGCCCATACTGTAGAGTAGAGCAGAATTATCCATTGCCATCCTTTTAACATGATCGCCCATTGAGGCAGCAGAAGCAGAGGTATATAAACAAAGGCGGTTATTACTGGAGCAGCATCAGACAGGGCGCCCTCAGGCCCCTTGCGATAAAAGAGTCTCATTGTAATGATGGAGACAGGGAAGATTGCAAAAAGTATTGATGCCACAGCAATGCCTGGAAGCAGAGATCTGGGCGAGGTGGATACATAGAAAAGCATCATGAATAAAGTACTCAGTATTATTGCTGCAGCAGAGAGCTTCCTGTCAGCTTTATACATTGAGTGAAACTCGAACTGTCCGAGGCAGGAGACGGCTGTAATCAACGCAAAGAAAAATACCGGCGGCAGTGCTGATATATAGAAGTATGCAAGAGGCAGTGCTATGATGGCCGCTATAATTCTTTTCAGGTGCATTGCGGTTATGGCCTCTCGATCATTGCAGACAGTTCTTCAGAGGTGCCTATATTCCCGAATCTCCTGTTTCTGCTCTGGTATTCATGTATTGCCTGAAGAAACTCCTCTTTTGTGAAGTCCGGCCATAGGGTGTCAGTAAAATAAAACTCAGAGTATGCTGACTGCCAGAGCAGAAAATTGCTTATCCTCTGCTCCCCGCTCGTTCGTATTATCAGGTCAGGATCAGGAGTGCCTGATGTGTCGAACATGGGTGAAAGAGACTCTTCTGTTATGGCATCAGGCTCAGTACCTGCGGCTATCAGTTTTTTTACTGCCCTTATTATTTCATCCCTGCCGCCATAGCTGAGAGCGCATTGGAGGACTATCTCTTTATTCCCAGCGGTCTGTTCTTCAACAGCTTCTATTACGCTCACAATCTCCCGGGAGAGCCTCTGTCTGTTGCCGATCGCTTTAAACCGCACGCCTTCTTTCATGAATGTCAGAAAGTCATTTTTCAGGGCAGTTTCGAGCAGGTTCATGATCACATTGATTTCTTCTTCAGGCCTCATCCAGTTTTCCAATGAAAAGGCATATACGGAGAGAGTGCCCACTCCGGCTTCTTTGGCTGATTCGAGTATCTCTCTGAGGCGTTCAACACCCCGTTTATGACCTTCGGATCTGGTGAGTCCTCTCATTTTTGCCCACCGTCCATTGCCGTCCATTATGATTGCTACATGTTTTGGCATGATTGTGCTTTTCAAAATAATCTCCATTCTGGCTGCAGCATCAGAACTGCTATTGCCTGCCCTTGAGCGAAAATATATAAAGCATATTTGCAAAAGGGCTCTCGCCTTTAAGTATAAGAGCCGGCTTGATGCCGAATGATGACTTGTTTATAGTGTATATTCTATCGCCAATAATCGCATAGTCGAGCATGTCACCGTCAATCTCCTCAAGCAGCTGCCTGTTTTCGACGCTGAATCCGTTCCACCACATGCTTCTGATGCCGGAGCTGTTATACCCCAGTCCTCTTGCCATGCCGAGCACAGGTTTGCGCTTTGGCACAAGCACCTCTGGCCCGCTCGAGAGCAGTCTGTCTTTTACTGACCAATATCCCCTGTCAACAAAAGCATTTGTTCTTTCCTTGGCAAATTTTACAGTAAAGCCGCCAAAGTCATCTTCACTCACCCATGTTCTTATGTTGTTCTCATTGTACAGATGCAACAGGCCTGCATCATCCCAGGCAAACAGTCCTGATTTATTATCTGATGCACGCACAAACTGAAAGTCATATATGTTCACATTTTCAGGAAGCTTGATCTTTTCTCCTTTTGAAAATGCGCCGTTGCTGAAGTTGAGGTATCTCACATCTCCATCATAGCCGTCTGTTGTGGAGTAGGGCTGTACTGCCATTTTCCCATTAATCTTTCTGAGGAATGTGCTCTTGCCTTTCCAGATGTTGATAAAGCCGTTCCCATCAAACTCATAAATATATGAATTTACAGTATCGCCTTCAAGTGTGGTGATAAGCAGACAGTCCTTTCCTGACTTTTTTATGTCAAGTGCGTCAATCCAGAGCACCCTGTTTGCCATTGGCAGCTTGAATTCCCAGAGCAGTCTGAGGTCAGTCTCAGGAGCATAAATACCTACATTGTTGCTGGATACAAGCACTACATCAATATTTCTGTCGCCGTTCACATCAGCAGCAACAATTCTGGAAACACTTGAGGATACTGTGTAGGAGAGCAGTATCTCCCCCTCTCTCGGCGCAAATATGGGAGATCTGAATCTCAGCTCCTTAACATAGGCAGATGTTGTATGAAACTCTTTTTCAGAGAATACTTTTGAGTCATCAGCCCAGATAAGTTTTTGGGTGACTGCTATATTTTCCTTATTGCCTGAGGATTCAAGCAGTATTATTATTTCCGTGCTCTTCTGTTTTGCTTCTTCAGCAAGTTTTGATATTTCAGCAGCATCAAGGTGGGAGTCAACAAGCTCAAACCTGCCTGTCTCTTTAAGCATCTGGTAGTAGGCATCTCCAAGATACCAGTCAGTTGATCCCTGGTGAAACAATGCCCTTATTTTTGTAGCAGGTATTTTTATCTTTGTTCCTTTAATGTTCTCAGGCTTTCCACTGATAGCAGAGCCTTTTACATCAGAACCCTTTACTTCTGTAATCTCTATCTTTCCGACAGGGCTTTCGAGTTTTCCCATTGGTTCTTTTGTAACAGGGTGTATAAAGTCAACACCCTCTTTAACAGCGTTTACACGCATACCCTGTCTGAATTTTGCGCCAGAACCTGCTGATATATCAACAGAACTGTTTGTGACTGACTGAACAGTGCCTGATACAGGAGCAAAAAAGGATAATGCCTCGGACTTCATCTTGATCAAAGGAGTGTCCGGAGTATCTTTATTCTGGTCAGCCCATGGCTGCGTCCAGGATAAAAGAAGCATGCATATTGCTAAAACAGGCAGGCTAAATGCTTTTTTTGTCATCAGTTCCTCTTGATATTAATTAATTTGTATCTGAAGTATAATTCCGCAATAGTTTAAAAGACATTAATAGTTTAAAAGACATTATATAGTATAAATCAAAGATATTGTCGGATTCTACAATGCCTTGACTATTATGGCTTATGGGATGTTAAATTAAATCATATGAAGAAACTACCTTTAATTCTTAAATTTATTGCTATATCAACTGCTTTGGCTGTCATCACCGGCTGCGGTTCGAGCAGCAGCATCAAAAGAGATGCAGCATTCAGCCCTGAAAAGTGGTTTGCTGATGCAGACAAGCAGCTGAGTGACAAATATTATGACGAGGCGAGGGAGCTGCTTACTGAGGTCAAGAACAGGGATGCGTCAAAAAAACATGCTCCCATTGCTCAGCTCAAGATAGCGGATACCTACATAAAGGAAGGCAACATAGACATAGCCATTGAAGAATACAGGCGTTTTATCGAGCAGTATCCTGAAAACCAGTATGCATCTTATGCACAGTATCAGATAGCAATGGCATACTTTTCCCAAATCGAATCTCCTGACAGGGGGGCTGGTGTAGCACAGAAGGCACTTAGGGAGTTTATGATTTTAAAACAAAGATTTCCGCGCAATCCTTACAGGGAAATTGTTGATTTAAGAATAGACCGCACCAAAAACACAATAGCTGAAGGCGAGTTGATGATAGGCCAGTTTTATTATAAAAAAGATGCGTTCAGTGCTGCAATAGGCAGGCTTGAAAACCTGCTCCAGATATTCCCTGAGTTCAGGCGTGCTGATGAAGCCATGTTTCTTATTGCTGAATCATACAGGGGTCTGAAGCAGCAAGAGAAGGCAAAAGAGATGTATGCTGAGCTTCTACGCAAATACCCTGAAAGCAAGTTTGTCAAAGAGGCAAAGAAAAGACTGTGAGCCTTTCCCGCTACCCTGCATTTATAAATCTCAATGGAAAAAAATGTGTTGTAGTCGGCGGTGGATCTGTAGCTGAACGCAAGGTGCTTGCGCTGAAGGATTCCGGCGCTGATATCACTGTAGTGAGCCCAAAGCTGACCCGTGTGCTCTCAATGCTCAAAAATAAAGGAGCTTTTTTTCATTTTCAGAGGCCATACAGAAAAAGCGATCTTCAAGGCGCGTTTCTGGTTGTATGCGCAACATCAGACAAAAAGGTGAATGAAAGAGTGAGTGTAGATGCTTCATGCCTTGTAAATGTGGTTGATCAGCCGGAGCTCTCGAATTTTGCCTCTGCTGCAGAGCTTAAAAAAGGTCTTTTGACAATAACCGTATCGACTTCAGGCGCATGCCCTTCTCTTGCCGCAGCAATAAGAGATGATCTGAGCGGCTTATATGGAGACTCGATCAAGGAGTTTCTAAAGTTTATGCAAGGGTTCAGAAAGAGGGTTTTTGGTACTGTAAAGGATCCTGAGGCAAGAAGTGAGATACTAACCTCAGCCGGTGCAGCAGCAATCCTGGAACTCTTGAAAAAGGATGCGGTTGATGAAGCCATAAGCATGGTGCAGAATATGTACACTCAATTGGCTGGTGATAAAAAGATCAGTGTCAGGAGAAGAAAGGGTGCTTAAAATTGGTGTGGCAGGAGTAGGCTATCTTGGACAGCATCATGCGAGGATTTATTCCGAGCTTGCAGCAGAGCCAGGTGATCTGATTCTTTCAGCGGTTATAGATACCAATATCAGGCGGGCTGAAGAGATAGCCTCAAAGTATGGCTGCTCAGCATATGCTGATATTGAGTCGGCTCTTGATCATGTTGATGCTCTCAGCATTGCAACACCCACAACTTTTCATCATGATGCAGCGCTTAAATGCATACGATCCGGCAAGGATATTTTGATAGAAAAGCCGATAACAGCAACTGTTGCCGAGGCTGATGAAATAATTTCACTCGCTCAAACCGCAGGCCTGATTGTGCAGATAGGCCACCTTGAGAGATTCAATCCAGCGCTTTCGGCTGCGTCTGAAATATTAGACTCTCCGCAGTTTTTCGAGTCAGAGCGCATTGGTCCTTTTGTGGGCAGGGGGATTGATGTTGACATATCGCTCGATCTGATGATACATGACATAGACATTGTTCTTTCGCTGCTTAAGTCTTCAGGATGCAGCATAGGTATAAAGGATATCAAGGCATTCGGCACGAAGCTGATTACAGAAAATATAGATATGTGCAGGGCATGGATAGAATTTGAGTGCGGAGCAGAAGCGTCATTCACAGCTTCCAGAATATCCATGGGGCGGGCGAGAAGAATGCGCGTGTATCAGCCGTCTTCATATATTGATCTTGATTATCAGACAATGGAGCTTGTGCAGAGTCTTGAGGAGGCAGGGCAGATAGTTCATAAGCCTCTTGCAGTTGCCAAGTCCGAGCCTCTACGCGAGGAGCTGAGGCATTTTATCCATTGTGTCAAAAATAGAAGCACCCCGCTCGTCACAGCTGCTGACGGCAGGGATGCGCTTAAAATAGCTTTTGAAATTTCGAACATTATAAAGGGGAAGGCATAATGAAACCGATGATAGATCTCAAGACGCAATACGCAGAGATGAAGGACGAGATGCTGGGCATGCTTGGCGAGGTGCTCGACAGCGCTCATTATATTCTGGGTTCAAAGGGTGCAGAGCTCGAAAAACAGGTGATGCAGTACAATCGCATTAATGAAGCGATTGGAGTCGCATCAGGCACTGATGCACTGCATCTTGCTGTTGCTGCGCTCGGCATAGGCCCCGGCGACGAGGTTATAACAACACCCTTCACATTCTTTGCAACAGCAGAGGCGATTATGTATGTTGGAGCAAAACCTGTTTTTGTTGACATACAGCCGGACACATACAACATAGACCCGCAAGAGATAAAAAAGAAGATAACTCCAAAGACAAAGGCGATAATACCGGTTCATATTTTCGGTTATCCTGCTGACATGGATGCGATAATGAAGATTGCTTCAGATCATAATCTGAAAATTGTTGAAGATTGCGCCCAGTCTTTCGGCGCCTCTCTCAATGGAATAAAGACAGGCAGCTTTGGCGATGCAGGCTGCTTCAGCTTTTACCCGAGCAAAAATCTTGGTGCCTATGGTGATGGAGGCATGGTTATCCTGAAAGATCACGAAACAGCAGAGACTGTGCGTATGCTGAGAAATCATGGATCAAAAGGAGCATATAAACACGAATGTCTGGGCTATAACAGCAGGCTCGACGAGCTCCAGGCAGCCATACTGTTAGTCAAGATGAAGCGCATTGATGCGTATAACGAAAAGAGAAGAAAGAATGCAGCCCTCTACACAAGCCTGCTCAAGGATGCTGTTAAATGTCCTGTTGAAAAGAGCGGTGCAGTCCATGTTTATCATCAATATACAATCCAGAGCAGTTCAAGAGACATGATACAGCAGCGTCTCAGGGATGCGGACATATCATCAGTCGTCTATTATCCGATACCCCTGCACCTTCAGAAGGCAATGGAGTATCTTGGCTATAAAGAGGGTGATCTGCCTGTTGCTGAAAAGGCAGCAAAAGAGGTGCTTTCTCTGCCGATATATCCGGAACTGTCCGAAGCTGATATAAAACAGACCTGTTCCGTGATACTCGACTTTCTTAAAGAAGCCAGGTGATGCTCCAGAGAGTCTTCATCATTACAGGCGAGAGTTCAGGTGAACTGATAGGGTCTCTGCTTGGCCGCAGGCTTTTTGAACTGCATGAAGGGATAAAGATAGCAGGAGTCGGGGGCGAGAAGATGCGCGCCGCAGGGATAGAGATCATCGCTCCCATAGCCAGTTCATTTGGAGCTGTTGAAGCTATTCGCAGTTATCCTAAACTGAGAAAAACATTCAATGCTGTTGTGTCTGCGCTCGAAACATTCAATCCGCAGGTTATTGTGCTTATAGACTATCCTGACTTCAACATGCCGCTTGCAGGCATTGCAAAAAAACTCGGCATAAAAGTTCTCTACTATGTTAGCCCGCAGGTATGGGCATGGCGCAGCAGCAGAGTGAAAAAACTCCGCAGGATTGTTGACAGAATGGCACTCATACTGCCCTTTGAAGAAGAGTTTTACAGACACTATGATGTGTCTGCTGAGTTCGTTGGCAACCCTGTCATGAATGATGTTGAAGAGGTTGTGCGGGGCATCATGCAGAATTCTGATGAAGACATCAGGCAGCTGCTCGACAGTCCTGAATTAAAGGGCAGGGCGCGTCTTGATCTCGGGCTTGATCCTGACAGGCCTGTTGTAACGCTTATGCCTGGCAGCCGCCTGCATGAAGTGCAGAAGCTGATGCCCGAAATATCAGGCGCAGCATCTGATCTCAAAAAGCTTATGCCTGGCATGCAGTTTGTACTGCCAATGGCTCCCAATATGGACAGAGCGATGTTCGAAGGTTTTTTAAGTCTGGATGAGTGCAGGTTTGTGCAGGGTGATTCATTAAAGTGCCTGGCTGCATCAGACAGCGCTGTCATAGCATCAGGCACATCCACACTTCAGGCTGCCATGCTCAAGGTGCCGATGGTGGTTGTTTACAAACTGTCGCCTGTCACATTTTTCTTGGGCAGAATGATTGTGAAGGTTAATCATATATCTCTTGTTAATCTGCTGCTGGAAAGATCCTGCGTTGATGACACAGGATTCAGAATAAAAGAGCTGCTGCAAAAAGACGCATCAAGACAGAATATACTTGCAGAACTTCTTGAAATAACCATCAAGCAAGCATACAGAAAGCAGATGATAAATGCGCTCACAGATGTCAGAGAACTGTTTCTTGATCATGATGCAACAGCAAGGGTTGCGGA
Source organism: Dissulfurispiraceae bacterium (assembly GCA_034002665.1). Classification (GTDB taxonomy): domain Bacteria; phylum Nitrospirota; class Thermodesulfovibrionia; order Thermodesulfovibrionales; family Dissulfurispiraceae; genus JAFGXL01. Next base: position 119,786 of record JAVFAA010000001.1, read on the forward strand.
AATAGCAGAAGAGCTGGTCAGCAGCGCAACAGATCAGTAGCACAATCAGAGTACTAAAACCAGAAGCCAGAACACAGAATACAGATAACAGACAAAAGAAGTCAGAAACCAGACAAAAGACAATAGCAGCCAGAGAGCAGCCAACTGCCTGATATCACAATAAAAACAGGCAAAAAAATCAGTTTTGGTATAAAATTGTTGTAATTTGCGTTTAATATGTAAGTGTTTATTTATCATATTCTGCATAAAGAGGAATGATAGATGCCTTATAAACCGCAGTCAGCTTTAAGAGACAATCGAACAAGGGGCACTGTCGGAGACTTTCTTGCAAACAAGATTGTTCCAGGCTCAAAACTCTCCATTGTATCGGCATACTTCACAATCTATGCCTTTGAGCAATTAAAGGAAAAACTGCAAGGGATTGATCATCTTGATTTCCTCTTTGGCGAGCCCCGATTTGTCAAGAGTCTTGATCCATACAAGACAGACACAAAGTCATTTAAAATCGAAGACGAAAAACTCAGCCTCAGCAACAGGCTTCAGCAGAAGGCAGTTGCAAAAGAGTGTGCTGCCTGGATCAGGAACAAGATCAATATCAAGTCCATCAAACAGGCCAATCTGCTCCATGGCAAGATGTATCATGTGGATAACCAGGGCATAGAGAAGGCACTAATCGGCAGCTCCAACTTTACTGTCAGCGGCCTTGGATATGGGAATACGCCGAACATAGAACTGAATCTTGAAGTTGCTGATGATCGGGACAGGGCAGATCTGAAGAGCTGGTTTTATGAGATATGGAATGATGAGCAGCTTGTTGAAGATGTAAAAACCGATGTGCTCTCATATCTTGAGCAGCTTTATCAGGAGAACACCCCGGAGTTCATATACTACAAGACCCTCTATCACATTTTTGAGAGATTTTTGTCTGAGCAGGAGACCGGAGGGTTTATTGATGAAAAGACACATCTCTACGACACAAAGATCTGGAAGATGCTCTTTGACTTTCAGAAAGATGGGGTCAGGGGCGCGATAAACAAGATGCTTCGGCATAATGGCTGCATCATTGCTGACAGCGTAGGGCTTGGCAAAACCTTCGAAGCGCTCGCCATTATCAAATATTTTGAACTCCTGAATGATCGTGTTCTGGTTTTATACCCTAAAAAGCTTCGGGACAACTGGACTGTTTATCAGGCGAATAACAACAGCGAGCTCAACATTCTGCTTGAAGACAGGTTTAACTATACTGTTCTCTCACATACTGACCTGAGCCGGGACAGCGGCAGATCAGGAGACATAGACCTTGAGAAGATCAATTGGGGGAACTACAACCTTGTTGTAATTGACGAGTCCCATAACTTCAGGAACAACACAAAGGGAAAAAAAGATGAGGAAGGCAATACAATCCGGACCAGCCGATATGAAAGGCTGATGAACGATATTATCAGTAAGGGCGTCAGGACAAAGGTGCTGATGCTCTCGGCAACACCAGTGAACAATAATCTCCGTGATCTCAGAAATCAAATCTACTTTATTACTGAGGAAAAGGATGATGCTTTCAAGGACTCGTTTAATCTTCCAAGCATCGGCGAGATCCTGAAGGTTTCACAGAACAAATTCACCCACTGGTCAAAAAAGCCAAGGAGAGAGATCAAGGGCATTCTGGAAAGCTTTGATTCAGGGTTCTTCAAGCTGCTTGATGAATTGACCATTGCCCGTTCCCGCCGGCATATCCAGAGGTACTACAACCTTAAGCAGATCGGTGAATTTCCCAAGCGGGAAAAGCCCAAGTCAATATATCCCTTCATTGACCTTAAGAACGAATTCATTTCCTATGATCAGCTGAACAAAGAGATACAGGGTTACAAACTTACACTCTTCAATCCATTTGAATATGTGTTATCTGAATATAAAAGTGCTTATGACACCGAAAAGATAGAGAACTTTACGCAGGGTAAAAGAGAAAACTACCTCATAGGCATGATGAAGGTGAACTTTCTTAAGAGGCTCGAAAGTTCGGTCAATTCTTTTGCTGTTTCGATGGACAGGACCATCAACAAGATTTCTGAGCTTGAAAGCAAGATCAATGAATATAAAAAGAATAAGTCCAAGATTGTTGAAATAGACCTTGATGATCTTCAGGTGACCGACAACGATGAAGAGACTTCAGACGCATGGGAAGTAGGCAAGAAGGTTAAATATGCCCTTAATCACATGGATGTTGACCGCTGGCTTAATGACCTTGTCAAAGACCGTGAGCAGTTGAAAAGGCTTTTTGAAGAAGCAAGTGCAGTGACAATGGATAGAGACGCAAAGCTTGCAGAATTACGCGAGCTTATCAAGGAAAAGGTTTTAAATCCTACTACTGACAGGGACGGTAGGAAGAATAGGAAGGCCCTTGTCTTTACCGCTTTTGCCGATACAGCAGACTATCTGTTTGGAGCGCTCAAGGACTGGGCAATAAAAGACCTCAAGGTTAATATAGCTATGGTGTCCGGAGGTTCTAAGGAGAACAAGACCACATTCGGTAAAAACGAATTCACAAACATTCTGACCAACTTCTCGCCGGTTTCAAAAAATAGAGACAAGATTAAGTCCATGAAGCAGGATGAAGAGATTGATATCCTGATCGCTACAGATTGTATCTCAGAAGGTCAGAATCTGCAGGACTGCGACTGTCTCATCAACTATGACATCCACTGGAACCCGGTCCGGATAATACAGCGTTTTGGAAGAATCGACAGAATCGGCAGCAGGAACAAAAAAGTTTTCATGTTCAACTTCTGGCCCACAAAGGATTTGGACAATTATATAACACTTAAAGAGCGGGTCGAGGCGCGCATGGCGCTTGTGGACATTGCCGCTACAACAGACGACAACCTTCTGTCACAGGATATCAAGGACCTGATTCAGGAAGACCTGAAGTATAGGGATCGGCAGCTCAAGAAGCTGAAAGAAGAGGTGCTCGATATGGAAGATGTATCCGACGGTATTGCGTTGAGCGAATTTACGCTCGATGACTTCCGTATAGAGCTGATTAACTATATTGAGTCAAACATGGAGCTGCTTGAAAAGGCCCCTCTTGGGCTTTATGCTGTTGTACCGCCGCCTTTAGACAGTCAGGTAATTGACTCTGGGGTGATATTCTGTCTAAGGCAGATCGGCGACACTTCCGGCAATGAGGCGGTCAATCCGCTGCAGCCATTCTATCTCGTTTATATCAGAGACAACGGCGATGTCCGGTACAATTTCACCAATGCAAAGCAGATACTTGAGATCTTCAGGATGATTGCAGCCGGAAATGACAAGGCATATGAAGACCTCTGCAACATCTTTAACAATGAAACTTCTAATGGAAATGAGATGAATAAATACGATGTCCTTCTTGGGAAGGCTGTTGACGAGATCACAAAAACATTCAAGAAAAGGGCTGTCAGCGCCCTTCTGTCAGGCAGAGGGGGCAGGCTGCCTACTCAGGCGCAGCAGGTTAAAGGCTCGGATGATTTTGAGCTTATTACATGGCTGATAATAAAAAGCGAACAATGTTGAGGCAGGTATTTGCAAGGTCGATTAAACGAAGCGCATGGTTAGTCAATACATCAATATTGATGTTGACATGAATATGACTTTTACAGTAGAATTTTATGAGACTGAGGCCGAGGCGCGTCCTGTGCAGGAGTTTCTGGACAAACTGAAATCCACTGACCCTGATGACTTTGCGGCTGTTGTTGCCGGTCTTGCAAAGCTCCGTAACCGGCAATACCATCGGGAGCCCCTGTCAAAACCGCTTGGTGACGGGCTTTTTGAACTGCGGCATGTTGGAAAACTCAACACCCGCGTGCTCTGGTTTTTTATGAGGAAACAGCGCATTATCGCTGTCCACGGTATTCGCAACAAGGGGCAGGCCATCCCGGCCCGTGACCTGGAGACAGCAAGGCAGCGGATGCGTGAATGGCTAAAAAGGAATAAAGATGAAAAGGACTAATTTTGACCGCTATCTTGATAAGCAACTCAAAGACCCTGCTTTTGCGGAACGCTTCAAACAAGCAGGTGAGGCATGGGACATTGCCTTGCAGATCACAGCTCTCAGGCAACAGGCAGGAATGTCGCAAAAGGAGCTTGCAAAACTTTTGAAAACCTCCCAACAGCAGATAAGTAGACTGGAGTCACCGGGGTATGAAGGCCATTCTCTCAGTATGCTGCGTCGTGTTGCCGAAGCCTTGCATGCGCGCGTACATGTGGTATTCGAACCTGAGGAAAAAGGAGGTGCGCTGCACTTGGCTGAGGAGACGGCAGCCTATGGTAGCAGGCGTGCTACGACGAAAAGGACATGCAGGAAGTGAAACAGCAGATCCAGGAAGCGATTACAGGATTCAGCAAGGGGGTACTGGTTGCCAACGCACTAAAACTCCTTAATGCCCTCGGCTATGAAAGCGACCGCGCAGTACTGATTGCACCAAACAACTACCAGGGCTTTTCAGAGCTGTTTCAGATTGATTCAGCTATGCTTACTCCGCATATTGGATCATATGCAAAAGAAGCAAGGATCGAAATGGAGATTCAATCTGTACGCAATCTCCTTTCTGCAATATAAAATCCATGATGCGCTATCTTTCATATGAGCTTTCACCATATACTCCATTTTACGGCTCAACTGACAGGGGGGTCTTTCCGGAAAAGATCAAGTCAATGGCTGATGGATCATCATGCGATGTACATAAAATTGCCATAGAGAACCACTGGGGTACTCATATTGATTATCCAGCGCATTTTTTCACAGGCGGGAAAGGTCCTTGTGATTATGATGCAGATTATTTGTTCTTTCGTTCTCCGCAGGTGATCCCTGTACATGCTGAACCAAATCAAATTCTGAGAAAAGCTGATCTGATAGTGCCTCCACATATTACTACTGACCTGCTTATCCTGAGATCAGGGTGGGGAGCAGTACGAAACCTGGATAAATATAGTCTTGAGGGGCCAGGCTTGGATCCAGAGATCGGAATATGGCTGAGAAAAGAATATCCCGGGATTCGCGCAGTTGGATTTGACTGGATATCACTGTCTTCATATGCACATCGTGAAATGGGTCGAGAGGCACATCGGGTTTTTCTTGATCCGCAAGGAAATGGGCATCCAATTCTTGTTATTGAAGACATGCTTATTGAAGATAATCTGGAGAGTCTAAAATATGTGTGGGTTGTGCCGCTTCGTATATCAGGAATTGATAGTGCGCCCTGCACCATAATAGGTGTGTTTGAGTGATACGAACTGTTATATTTGATTTTGACGGCGTTATTCTTGAATCAGCTGCTGTTAAAACAAAGGCATTCAGAATGCTTTTTGAAGATGACTATCCGAATAAAGTGGAGGAAATAACAGGATATCATCTCCAGAACATGGGAGTTTCCCGATATCTTAAGTTTCAGTATATCCATGAAACAATTTTAAATCTACCGCTCTCGACTGAGAAAGAAAGAGAGCTTGGAGAAAGATTTTCTGCATTAGTGCTTGATGAGATTTTGAAGGCATCATTTGTTGCAGGTGCTCTTGAATTTCTTGAGAATAATTCTGATAAATATGATATGTTTATTGCATCCGGCACTCCTGAAAACGAGCTTCACCATATTCTAAAACAGAGAGATATAGCACATTTTTTTGCTGAGGCGCATGGCTCACCCAAACATAAACATATGATTATTTTTGATATTATGCATCAGTATAATCTGAATCAGCAGGAAGTTGTGTTTGTTGGAGATGCTGACAGCGACCGTCGAGCTGCAGAACAAACTGGTATTGCTTTTATTGCACGGCTTACGGAGGAAAACAGGAATTCTTTGAAGGAATGTAAATGGAAAGTTGATGATTTAACTGAGCTGCCCTCTGCAATTAAGAAAGTTGAAGATTGTTTGCAATGAGGATTTATAAGTTTTTAACAGATTGCAACTCACTATAAGGTCTAATAGTGAACAGATGACAATAATAAATAACCATTAAGCTTCAGCAGCAACAACATCAACAACAAAGATAGATAGTCCTTATTTTCTTATCCGCTGAGTAAATATCCTTTGCAGTTGATTTACAACTTGATATAATTTATAAACATTATGTGTAGTGTTGCTCTGGAGCGGAGGCCTTGATGAGTGTAAGAAAGAGATCGCAAAAAGCCGGACTGCCCCCTGGTTCTCTTGTGCATGTTGGTGAAAAGAGGGCTGAGAAGGTGAGGGTGGAGCTTTTCACTTATGATGACTCTGATTTTCAAGAAAGGGATATCCACGATATAAATGAACTGCTCCGGTACAAGGAGCAGCAGGGTGTTGTCTGGATCAATATTCATGGGCTGCATGATCCGGGCATTGTAGAGGTCATAGGAAAGCAATTTGAACTTCATCCCCTGACGCTTGAAGATATACTTAATCCAACCCAGCGTCCAAAGGTCGAGGATTTTAGAGGCTATCTGTTTGTGGTGCTGAAGATGCTCTATTATACAGACGCCAAAATTGCCTCTGAGCAGGTCGGGCTGATAATCAGGAAGAATTGCGTATTGTCTTTTCAGGAAGATGGAGCTGATGTATTTAATCCGATACGGGATCAGATCAGGAGCAATAAAGGCCGTCTTCGCAGAATGGGCGCTGACTATCTGGCTTATGCATTGATAGACAACATAGTTGATAACTATTTTGTGATCCTTGAGAACATGAGCGAGGCAGTGGATATGCTTGAAGATGAAGTTACTGAAACCCCCGGCCCAGACACCCTTCAGACAATCCATTTTTTAAGAAGAGAGCTGATAATGCTTCGCAAGTCAGTATGGCCGCTGAGAGAGGTGATCAACAGGATGCAGCATGAGGAGACAGAGTTCATAACAGAAAATACCCGTATATATTTGAGGGATGTTTATGACCATACAATACAGGTTATAGACAGCGTGGAGACTCTGCGCGATACGCTTTCGGGCATGCTTGATGTTTATCTCTCGAGCGTCAGCAACCGCCTTAACCAGATAATGAAGGTCTTGACGATAATCGCAACTATTTTTATGCCGCTCACCTTTATTTCTGGTCTGTACGGAATGAATTTCAAAAATATGCCTGAGCTTGTCCAGTGGTGGGGCTATCCTGCTGTTCTCCTGCTCATGTCTGTTATTGCAGGCAGTATGATCTACTACTTTAAAAGGAAGAAGTGGTTTTAGAAGTGATATAATTATTGGCATGTTCCCGGCATACACAATTCTTTATACAGCTGCATTGATCTTGCTGCTCCCTTTTGAGTGGTTCAAAAGGTCAGCTGCGCTCAGATCAAGATGGCTTGCCGAGAGGTTCGGCTTTGTTCAATCTCATGCGTCGCAAAAGAGCGTAATGATTCATGCAGTATCAGTCGGCGAGGTGATAGCATCAGAGCCTCTGATAAAAAGGCTTAAATCAGACAATCCAGAGCTGAATATTGTTTTATCCACAGTAACAGATACTGGACAGAAGGTTGCGCAGGACAGGGTGGGCAGTCTCGCAAAAATTATCTATGTGCCCTTTGATCTGCCATGTGCAGTTAATCGAATGCTTGATGTGATCAATCCTCAGCTTTTTATTGTCATGGAGACGGAATTCTGGCCAAATCTTCTGATATCACTTAAACACAGAAATATCCCATCAGTCCTGATGAATGGACGCATATCTGAGAGATCATTCAGGGGATACCGAAAACTCAGATTTTTTTTCAGACCTTTGTTGAGAATGTTCTCCCTTTTGTGCGTGCAGACAGAGATGTATGCTGACAGGCTGAATGTTCTTGGTGCTGATCATGAAAGTCTGGTTGTGACAGGCAGCCTGAAGTTTGATACAAGGCCTTCTGAAGCTGTTCCTGAATGGACAATGAAACTAAAAGGAACTACAATAATCGGTGGAAGCACGCATGATGATGAAGAGCAGCTTTTGATAGGATCATTTTCAAGGCTGATAAAAAAATATCCTGATATTAATCTGGTGCTTGCTCCGAGGCATCCGGAGAGGTTTGATGAGGCAGTACAGCTTTCTAAGGCATCAGGATTGAAATATATCAGAAGATCAGGGATTGGGTGCGGACATCCTGACATTAAAGGCGCTATAATAATACTTGATGTCATGGGCGAGCTTTCGAGTGTATATGCAGCATGCAGCATTGCTGTGATGGGCGGCAGCTTTATTGAGCATGGCGGGCAGAATCTTCTTGAGCCGGCATACTACTCAAAGGCGATAGTCTGCGGTCCGCATATGGATAACTTTCCGTTTGCCCGAGATTTTTATGCTGAAGATGCAGCAGTGCATACAGACAGGCAGGGACTGACAGATACACTTGAGGGACTGATTGCATCACCAGAAAAAATAAAGGCAATGGGAAATAAGGCAAAAGAGCTGTACGACAAAAATTCAGGTGCGCTTGAGAGATCAATCAAGGCAATAAAAAAATATCTATGAATATTCTTGAACACATATACTACGCAGGCTACAGGATCAAAAAAAGAAGAATGCTTGCTGTCCAAAAGAGACTTCCGTATCCGGTAGTCAGCATAGGGAATCTGACGCTCGGCGGCACCGGCAAAACACCATCAACAATAGAACTTGCAAAACAGGCTGTTCTACGCGGGTATCAGCCTGTCATACTGACCCGGGGATATAAGGGCAGGGCCAAAGGCCCATGTTTTGTAGCAAAAAGCAGAAGTGAAGATGTTACAGATAAATACTGCAATGCAGTGTCTGATGCCGGCGATGAGCCTGTGCTTATAGCAGCTAAAGTGCCTGAGGCCTGTGTTGTAAAGTCAGCTGACCGATATGAAGGCGGGATGTTTTTTATTCAGAACCATGATATGGCAAGTGCTGCGCGCAAACCGATCTTTATCCTTGATGATGGATTTCAGCACTGGAAGCTGTACAGGGATATTGATGTTGTTCTTGTTGACGGCAGACGGGGATTCGGCAACCGAAAAATGCTGCCTCTTGGCACTATGCGTGGTCCATTGTCAGAGCTTGCTGATGCAGACTTTTTTATAATCACAAAGTCAGGCAATCCAGAGATCGAGGCTGAGCTGCATAGTCTGAATCCTGCTGCTCCTGTGTATGGCGCTGAGTATGCTATTGATGGGGTATTAAATAAAAACGGTTATGAACTTAATCCTGATGAACTGAAGAGAACATCAGTGCTCGCATTCTGCGGACTTGCTGATCCTGAATCATTCAGAAGGTCGATCCTGTCAGTATGCCCTAACCTTGCTTCATTTATTTCGTTCAGTGATCATCGCGCATATACGCAGAAAGATGTTGAAAACATATGTAAAGAGGCAGCCTCATCAGGATGTGAAGTCATAATTACCACTGAGAAGGATATGGTCAAGCTGCTTGAGCTGGACATACCTGACTATATATTCAGCCTCAGCATCAGCTTCTCTGTAAGTTCTGATTATTATGAAAAGATATTCAATAGTCTAAAAAGAGAGCAGGGCTGATATCAGGGGTTCAATTTTTTATATTCATATGTTCTTTCAGATATATGGCAGTATAGGATTTTTTATTGTCCAGAAGATCTTTTGGACTGCCTGAAAAGAGCAGATTTCCGCCGGTTTCTCCCCCCTCCGGTCCAAGGTCAATAACCCAGTCAGCCTGCGATATCACATCAAGATTGTGTTCAATTATAATGGTTGTGTTCCCTGCATCAACAAGTCTGTTTAATATTCCGAGAAGCATTAATACATCTCTATGATGAAGTCCGACAGTTGGTTCATCAAGTATGTAAAGCATCCCGCATGACATTGATTTTGGGGTCAGGCTCAGTTCAGCGCATATCTTCAGCCTCTGCGCCTCTCCTCCTGATATTGTTGTTGCGGGCTGGCCAAGCCTCAGGTAGCTGAGCCCGATCTCTCTCATGAGTCCAAGTTTTGAACGCAGGTCCGGGATCTCTGAAAAAAATTCGTAAGCCTCCTCAACCGTCATCCGGAGTACATCGTGTATGCTTTTACCTCTGTATTGAATGCGGAGAATATCATTGCGGAATCTTCTGCCGCCGCACTCTTCGCACATTACATAGACATCTTCAAAAAAATACATCTCGAGCTTCTGATATCCTTCGCCTTTGCATGCTTCACACCTGCCGCCTGAAATATTGAATGAAAAGTGGCCTGGTCCGAATCCATGCGCTTTGGATTCGGGCAGGTTCGCAAAGAGCTTTCTTATTGGTTCGAACATCTTGAGGTATGTTAGTGGATTTGATCTGGGAGTCCTGCCTATGGGACTCTGGTCAATAAGCTTTACGCCCTTGATATTCGAGAGCCCTTCAAGGGCATCAAATGCGAGTGGATGTTCTGAATCTGTCCTGAAGTGCCGGGCTGCTGCATGATAGAGCGTCTCGACAATAAGCGTACTTTTGCCTGAGCCTGATACCCCTGTTACTGCTGTCATGGCATTCAAGGGTATGTTCAGATCAATATTTTTGAGGTTGTTCCCTATGGCGCCTTTAAGGGTTATCATTTTACTGTCTGCTGCTTTAACTCTGGATGATCCGGTCAAGGCGCAGGACTCTTGATCTTCTCCTCTGATGTATCCGGCTGTCAAGGTGTCAGCCTTGATAAAGTCAGTGATCGGTCCATTGAATACGATATTGCCGCCAAGATGACCGCCTTCCGGGCCTAATTCGACTATCCAGTCGCTGGATGAGATTATCTCCTTATCATGCTCAACAACTATTATTGTGTTGCCAAGATCGCATAACTGCCGCATTATGCTGCTGATCTTTCTGGTGTCTCTCGGGTGCAGGCCGATGGTGGGCTCATCAAGAACATACAGCGTGCCTGTCAGTGCTGATGATAGCTGGTTTGAGAGATTAACTCTCTGATATTCTCCACCTGAGAGTGTTTTTGACTGTCTGCTGAGTGTTAGATAATCAAGCCCTACTTTTTTAAGGAATCCGAGCTTTGCCTTTATCTGGCGCAGCGGCTCTTCTGCAATGGTGCGCTGCATAAGGGTCAGATCAATATTATCTATCCATTCGGAAAGTTTAGATACAGACAGGTCTGATACTTCTGCTATATCAAGTCTGCTGATTTTGTATGCAAGCGCCTCATCACAAAGCCGCGCACCCCTGCATTTTGGGCATGTTACAGGGCTTCTGTATCTGCTCAGCATCACGCGCACATGAAGTTTGTACCGTTTTGACTCCATCTCCTCAAAAAATGAGTTGATTCCATAAAACTTTTCATTGCCCTTGTATATGAGGTCAACAGCATCCTTTGGCAGCAGCTTGTAGGGGATCTTTGTATCTATGCCCGCTTTTTTGAGCCCCCTTATCATCTGATTCTTCCACCACTTGTACCCGGGTTTTTCCCATAACTCTACGGCACCTTCTGAAAGGGATAGCTCCCTGTCCGGAGTGATCAGGTCTTCATCATATATGAGCACATTTCCAAACCCCTTGCACTTGTCGCAGGCGCATACAGGGTGGTTGAATGAAAAGAGTATTGGTGATGGATCTGGTATTGATATGCCGCAGTATTCACAGGAGCCCTGTTCAGAAAAGAGGATTTCATTTATTGCAGGTTTGGATTTATCATCATTTTTCAGGAATAGAATAATCTTGATATTTCCATTGCCTTCACGCCAGGCAGATTCTATCGAGTCAGAGAGTCGGGGTTCATCTTTAATCACAAGTCTGTCGAGCACAACCTCATTTGTGCTGTCGTATGCCCCAGCTTCTGAAATATCAATGATCTCATTGTTTTTCCATAGCCTCAGAAAGCCTGCCTGCATCAGCTCAGGGATCAGTGCCTGCGATCTGAATGTAATGGCAGCGCGCTCGCCTGCATGTTTTTCGAGAAGCTCGGATTTTATTGATGATGTATCCCAGCGCGTTACAGGTCTGCTGCATGACGGGCAGAAGGGAGTGCTGACCCGCGAATATAATATTCTGAGCAGGTCATATATTTCTGTTATTGTACCTACTGTTGATCTGGAGCTCTTGACCGGATTTTTCTGTTCAAGTGCGATTGATGGTCTTATGTTGCGGATGGAGTCAGCATCCGGCCTGTCGAGTTTTTCAATAAAGAGCCTTGCATAGGTTGATAGAGACTCTATAAATCTCCATTGTCCTTCAGCAAAGATGGTATCAAACGCAAGAGATGATTTGCCTGACCCTGATACTCCGGTCACTGCGATTATTTTATTATGCGGCAGTCTGAGGGAGATCTCTTTGAGGTTGTTCTGCCTTGCTCCCTCAATTATAAGTTCATTGTAAGACATCTTAATATTTTAACATTTTAGAATAGGTGATAAAAAAGTGAAAAAGAAAAAGTGATGTTATTTATTTTATAATTCAGGATGCTCAGGAAGATTGAAGAAAAAGTCTATTCAAATACAAGAATTTCTGCTGACGAGGCGCTCTATCTGTACCAGGCTGATGATATATTCAGCCTCGCAAAAATGGCATCTCATGTCAGGAAAATAAAAAATAATGAGAATGCATATTTTGTTTCAAATCGGCATATAAATCCAACCAATATTTGTGTAAACAGGTGTAAGTTCTGCGCGTTCAGCAGGTCCAAAGGCGAAGATGGTGCTTATGAACTGAGCATTGAGCAGATAGTAAAAAAGCTCAAGCCTCGCAGCAGCAACCACAGGTTATTTTCTGAAGTGCATATAGTTGGCGGCCTGCATCCTGACTGGCCTTTTCAGTATTATCTTGACCTGCTGAAGGCAATAAAAATAGAATTCCCTTCCATAGCCATAAAGGCTTTTACAGCTGTTGAGATAGATTATCTTTCAAAAATCAGCGGATTAAGCATTGAAGATACCATAAGCCAGCTCAAAAAGAGCGGACTCGACCTCATGCCTGGCGGCGGTGCCGAGATATTTGATACATCTATAAGAAATGCCCTTTGTCCAGAGAAGATATCCGGCGAAAAATGGCTCAGCATCATGGAGGCTGCTCATAATGCAGGTATCAAGGCAAACTCAACAATGCTTTACGGACATATTGAAAAAAATGAACACAGGATAGATCATCTTCTGAAGCTCAGGGATCTTCAGGACAGAACCAGCGGTTTTCAGGCATTTATTCCACTTAAATATCATCCTCAAAATACCGATGTTGGAGGACCAGGCAGCTCAGGAATTGATGATCTCAGGACAATCGCAATCAGCAGGATTTTTCTTGATAATTTTGATCATATAAAGGCCTACTGGATAATGCTTGGTGAAAAGGTGTCGCAGATAGCCTTGATGTTTGGAGCTGATGATCTTGACGGCACTGTTATTGAGGAGAAGATTACGCACTCTGCAGGCGCAACATCAAAAGAGGGCATGACAAGGCAGGAGCTTGTGCATATGATTACCAGGGCAGGAAGAACAGCTGTTGAGCGTGACGCATATTATAACCAAATAAAGGTTTATGGCAGGCAGTAATATGAGCTTGAGAATGTCGAGAAAAGATGCTGTATCATTGCTCATGTCATCGGACCTGCTCGATATCGGCCGGCAGGCTGATGAGATCAGAAAAAAGCTGCATCCAGAAGGCATTGTCACATTTGTTGTTGACCGCAATATAAACTATACGAATGTCTGCATAAACAAATGCAGATTCTGCGCTTTTTACAGAGATCCTGACAGCCCTGACGCATATGTATTGTCCAGTGATGATCTCTTCAAAAAAATTGAGGAGACTCTTGAGCTGGGCGGCACGCAGATATTGATTCAGGGCGGACTTAATCCTGAGCTTGACCTTGACTACTATACAGCTCTGCTGAGATCTATTAAAGAACGCTATGATATAAACATCCATGGGTTTTCACCGCCTGAAATCTGCTATCTTGCTGACAAGCATTTATTAAGCATAAGCGCAGCTCTCAAAAAACTGATGGATGCCGGACTAAACTCAATGCCCGGCGGCGGTGCTGAGATACTCTCTGACAGGGTGCGCGATGTTTTGAGCCCAAAAAAGATAAAGTCAGGCCGCTGGCTTGGCGTTATGGAGGAGGCTCACAAGCTTGGGATGAAGACAACTGCTACAATGATGTTCGGGAGCGTTGAGACCCCTGAAGAGATTGTTGAGCATCTTGATGCAGTTCGTTCGCTCCAGGACAGGACAGGCGGTTTCACAGCATTTATCCCATGGACATTCCAGCCGGGCAATACTGAGCTTCAAAATCAGATGGCAGAAGACAGAAGCAAGAATAGAGATAAAAAAACAGAAAATAGCGGGTCGGTGACATCTAACATAGCAACTGCTGCTGATTATCTGAGGGTGCTGGCGCTTGCGAGAATATACCTTGACAATGTTCAGAATATTCAGGCTTCGTGGGTGACTCAGGGTATGGAGATGGCGCAGATAGCGCTCAGGTTTGGAGCCAATGACTTTGGATCTACAATGATAGAGGAGAATGTTGTGAAGGCAGCTGGAGTATCATACAGGATAAGCATGGAAGAGATTGTGCATGGCATAAGGGCAGCGGGATTTATCCCTGCCCAGAGAGATACATACTATAATCTGGTCAAAAAATTTTGATTTATAATATCAAGGAGGCGCTATGTCAGATAACCTGTATGACATCATCATAATAGGCGGAGGTCCTGCAGGACTCAGTGCTGCGCAGTATGCTTCACGGGCAAAACTCAAAACACTTGTGCTGGATAAATCAGCAACAGCAGGCGCCATGGCGTACGCCAGTCATCTTGAAAACTATCCAGGCCTTACAAAACCGGTCTCTGGCCGATCACTGCTCGATACATTCAGAGAGCAGGCAGTAAGATTTGGTGCTGAATATAAAGAGGAGCAGGTGATCGGGCTGTCTCTGGAAGGCGATATTAAAGAGGTTTTTACAATGGATGCTTCGTATAAGACTAAGGCTGTCATAATTGCGACAGGCTCAATGGGGAGAAAGGCAACGATAAAGGGAGAAGCCGAGTTCCTCGGCAGAGGTGTCAGCTACTGTGCGATATGCGATGCCGCGTTTTTCAAAGGCAGGACGATTTGCGTGCTTGGGGATTCTGAAGAGGCTGTGAAAGAAGCCGGCGTGCTCACAAAATTTGCTCAGAAAGTTTATCTGATATCTCCTTCCCAAAAGTTGAAGGTGGAGCAGGATCATCCTGTCCTTGTGATAGAAAATCTGAAAGTGATTTACGGAACATCTGTTGTGAGTATTGATGGTTCAGATAATGTTGAAAGCATATCATTGAGAGACTCGTCAGGCAGTGAATCATCAATGGAAATGGATGGAGTCTTTGTTTATATGCATGGCTCAAAACCTGTTGTGGACTTTCTGCAGGATACGCTTGAACGGGGAGAAAATGACTGCATCAGGACTGACAGAATGACAGCAACCTCCATCCCTGGCGTCTTTGCAGCAGGTGATGTTACATGCACAGAGGTGAGGCAGGTTGTTATAGCAGCTGCACAGGGCTGTCTTGCTGCTCTTGCAGCTGAAAAGCATATAACAGGCAGGAAAAAGACAAAACTCGATTGGCATTAATCAAGGTGCTTGCAGGGCATGTTTTTACAGGCTGCTGACAGCTGAAAGCAGTGATTCCGTATCCTCAAGTGTTTCAAATACATGGTCAGCTCCAGCGCTTACGAGATCACTGAATTCGTATGGTCCGGTAGCTACTCCTATGCAGTGTGCGCCATGAAGTTTGGCGCACTCAACATCTCTTGGTGTATCTCCAATAATGACGCAGTCTTTGAACGATATGTTCAGGTCTGCAATTTTTTTAAATCTTTCCAGAGCAAAAGGCAGAAGATTATTCCTTTCTTCATGATCGCTTCCATAAGCGCCGGTTCTGAAATAGCTGTTGAGTTTAAAGGCATTGAGCTTGATGCGGGCTCCTGCCTCAATGTTGCCTGTCAGGATTCCTGAGATATAATCATTCGGCCTGCCGGCAAAGGCTTCGAGAGTCTGAACAACTCCCGGCATCATCTTTTTGTCAGACTGCAGAATTTCTGACTGGAGATTTGCTATGTATATTTTCAACAGATCTGGTATAAGTCCATCATGAGGTATCCCATGTCTTGTGAGGCTTTCACGAATGATCTGAGGATCTGTCTTGCCTGCCATGCTTATGCCGTCAAAGGCGTTGTTTACTCCGAACATTGCTGCAAAAGATGCCTGCAGGGATCGGCTGCCTGCCCCGCCGCAGTCAACAAGTGTACCATCAATATCAAAAAGAAGAAGTTTCATCCCTGTAGGATAATTCGAACAGCAATGCAGGGTCAAATATGTTCAGACATTGGTTTGAAAGGACGCTTGAAAGGGTGTTACAATTTAATGAATTTCGTAAAGGAGGGCAAAATGAAAAAAATCAGAACCGCAGCAGTGCTATTTTTGATAATTTCTTTTTTAACCCTTGCTTCATGCGCCATGCATCAGTATGAGGGCGGAACAGCGGGGGGAGTGTTTGGAGGCATAGCCGGAGCCCTGCTCGACAGCAAAAATCCGTGGCGCGGCGGAATGATAGGCGCAGGCCTGGGCGCTCTTGCAGGTGCAACAATCTCTGATATTTCTGTGAGAGGCTCACGCCAGACAGCAGCAACCGGCAATCCAAGTGTGTACCGGACTGATGACGGCCGTGCAATGTACTGGGCAGAGCCTGCGAGTGATGTTTATTATCCTGATGAAAAGACCAAATGCAGAAAAGTGCAGGAGCGCGTTTATGAAAATGGTCAACTCGTCAAGGATACTCTTAAAGAGATCTGCGAAAGCACAAAAACTGAAAAGAGGTATTAACTATTGGAAAATCACAGAGAAAGGCTTATCAGTCTTATTTATGAAAAAGCATTCAGGTACAGCCCTGAACCTGTATTTAAACTGGTCTCAGGCAGGATGAGCAACTACTATTTCAACTGCAAGGCCGTTACCCTGGATCCTGAAGGCATGTACCATATAGGCAATATAATATGCGACATGCTGGAGGGCAAGGATGTAAACGGCATCGGGGGGCTCACTCTTGGAGCTGACCCTATTGCCAATGCTGCTGCTTATACATCTTTTCTTAGAAAAAAACCGATCAATGCATTTGTTGTGCGTAAAAATGCCAAGTCTCACGGAACCATGCAGTGGATAGAGGGGAATGTAAAATCCGGAGACAGCGTTGTTGTGCTTGATGATGTTATAACAACCGGCAAGTCAACGATAGAGGCCATAAACAGGATAAAAGAGGCAGGACTTGAAATATTCTGTGTTATCGCCCTTGTTGACAGACAGGAGGGCGGCTACGAGGCTATCAGGGAGCACCTTGCTGACGATACGCCTGTATTTTCCGTTGTAACGCGAGATGATGTTATGAAGCTATACAAGCACATCTAAAAAAAACTTCTGAACAGCCATGGCGCCTTTGAGGATGTCATCTTTTTTCAGAGGCGCTGCATCCCTGTCTTCAACAATGTTGCTTATTCCCCTGAGCTCGAGCATTCTCGTGTTTCCGAGCATGCAGACATGGGCTGCTGCAGCTCCCTCCATGTTTTCGCATATTACTCCAAACTTTTTTTCCATGCGTTTTGCAGCATCAGCAGTGCCTGTACAGGCAGAAACAGTGGCAAAGTCTCCTGACCGGATTTTTGAATTTATATGCTCAGGCAGATGAAGCGGATAGCGGTTGAAGTAAACAGCGCTGTCAACCTGACCTGTCGGCAGATTCAGCTCATCCATGGTTTTGATTCCATCCTTCAGCATGAGTCCTTCGTCAGCATATATCTCTGATGATGCAGCAGCAATATCGCCAACACTTAATCCTGATGAAGGATATGCGCCGGCTACACCGATCATGCATACAAGGTTTGGTTTATAAATATGAAGCAGCAGACCTGTTGCATGGGCTGCATTGGATTTGCCCGGACCGCATATATTGATTATCCATGCAGTGCCGTTTATCAGACATTGTATAAAAGCCTTGCCCTGAAAAAGAGCTGTTTTTTGTGATGTTATTTTTGACAGGATCAGCTCTGCTTCCTTTTTGGTAGGTATTATGAGAGCATGAAAAGACAAGATGATCTACTCCTCTTTTGGTTCGGACAATTTATATGTTATCTCCATCTGCATATCACTGCGCATTGTTTTGTAAACTGAGCAGTATTTTTCACGCGACAGCGAGATTGCCCTGTCCACCTTTTTATGATCAAGTCCGGCACCTGTAATGTCCATGGATATCTCAACCTTTTTAAAATAGTTCGGCGGCTCCTGATTGCGGTCAGCTTTGAGCGACATTCTGAAATCTTTTATCTCAGCGCGCATCTTTTTCAGGAAACTGACCATATCAATGCCCATACATCCGGCCAGGCTCAGGAGCAGGGCATCAGTGGGTCTGCAGCCCCACTGCACATTAGCATCAAATTCAATTTCATAGCCTTCTGATGTCCTGCCTGTGAATATAAGATCCTTGTCCCACTGCAGAGTTGTTCTGAGCGGAGGCGCGGACATTTTCTTGTAATTATCAAGATTTTCTTCTGTACTCATAGTATTGTTTTCAGGCATGTCTGCATTCTCCATTTCTGAACTGATTTTAGAGAATAACGATGGTATCAGTCAATAAAAAATCTTCTGAATTATTATTACACCGCATAATATGTGCTAAAATCTGCTTGAAGATATACTGAAAACACAGGACAAAAAAATGCAGAAGATCGAGACGGATTTTATAGTGATAGGCAGCGGAGTGGCAGGACTGCGTGCTGCAATAGAGCTTGCCAAAAAAGGGAATGTCCTTATGGCGACAAAAGACGCTCCAAAAGAGAGCAGTACCGAGTATGCGCAGGGAGGAGTTGCAGTCGCTCTGAGTGATGAAGATGAGGTTGGCATTCACTTTGAGGATACAATCAAGGCCGGAGACGGACTCTGCAGGGAAGATGCAGTTAAAAAACTGGTTGAGGAGGGTCCTGAACGCATACTTGAGCTGATAGAGTGGGGTGCTGAGTTTGACAGGGAGGGCACAAAGCTCGACTTTACTCTCGAAGGAGCGCACTCCAGAAGAAGGGTCCTGCATGCTCACGGCGACTCTACAGGCAGGGAGCTTGAACGGGTTTTGACAGCAAAGGCAGCCCGCCTCAAGAATGTGAGGAGTCTGCCCTTTTGTCTGGCGCTTGATCTGATTATAGAGGATAATATCTGCAAAGGAGCTTATCTGCTGAAGGGGAGAGATCTTATTGCAGCCACTTCGGCATCTACGGTGATTGCCACAGGCGGCACAGGACAGATTTTTTCACGCACTACCAATCCGGCTGTTACTACAGGAGATGGAGTGGCTATAGCGTACAGGGCAGGGGCAGCGCTTGAGGATATGGAGTTCATCCAGTTTCATCCAACAGCGCTGTATGCGCCTTCAGCCCCTCAGTTTCTGCTCAGTGAAGCGATCAGGGGAGAGGGCGGTCTGCTAAGAAACATAAATAAGGATACATTCATGCAAAATTACCATCCTGACAAGGAGCTCGCTTCAAGGGATATTGTTTCGCGGGCAATAATGTCAGAGATGGTCAGGACCGGGTCAACCCATGTGTATCTTGACATGACACATCTTGAAGCAGCGTTTATCAAAAAAAGGTTCCCGCGAATTTATACCACTTGTCTGAGATATGATGTAGATATAACAAGAGATATGGTGCCGGTATCCCCTGCTGCCCACTATATGATGGGCGGAATCAAAACAGATCTTGACGGAGCCTCCTCCATAAAGGGTCTTTATGCAGCAGGTGAAGTATCCTGCACCGGTGTTCATGGTGCCAACAGGCTTGCCAGCAACAGTCTGCTGGAAGGTCTTGTGTATGGATATAGGGCAGGAGCTGCCGCATCTTGCTGCAGCAGTATTCCTGTAAGGGCTTTTGCTGACTATCAGCTGGACCATGTCAATTCTGCTGATGCAGGAAAAATTGAAGAGACAAGAAGTATTGTGCGTCGTGTGATGTGGGAAAAGGCCGGCATAATAAGATGCGAAAAATCCCTCAGGGAAGCATTGTTGATCCTGTCTGATTTTTCTCAGTATGCTCAGAAGAGATTTGATGAACGGAGCGCGGTTGAACTCTCAAATATGCTGACAGCAGCCATGCTTATTGCCTCTGCTGCCCTGGAGAGAAAGGGAAGCGTTGGCGCGCACTTTCGATCTGATTTCAAGTATCGCGGTGAGGAGTGGAGCAGTCATATTTTAATGCGCAAAGATGCATAAATGCTGCTTATTATGCTGAAAAAGGAGTGAAGGCATGAGAAGGGCCAAGATCATCTGCACCATAGGACCTGCATCAAATAATTCAAAAACAATCAGGGCGCTGATGCTGGGCGGAATGGATGTCGCGCGGCTTAATTTTTCTCATGGCAGCCATGAAGATCATGCGCGGTCTGCTGAACTCATACGCTCTGCTGCCTCTGCACTTAGGAAAAAAGTTTCAGTCATTCAGGATCTTCAGGGAATAAAAATAAGGGTTACCGATTTCCCCGGGGGCAGCATCATACTTAAAAAAGACCAGGAGCTTATGCTCTTTTCCGGCACAGCCTCCAGTTCTGATAAAGGTATTTTTATAACCTACCGCCGTCTGCTTGAAGATGTAAAAGCAGGCCACAGGCTGCTGCTTGACGATGGATTTCTCAGGCTCGATGTGCTTGGCAAAAAAGACAGGGGATTAAGGGCTGTTGTTAATGAAGGCGGCATCCTGAGGTCGCGCAAGGGCGTTAATTTCCCTGATTCAAAAATATCAGCAGGATCATTCACTGCAAAGGATAGGTCTGATCTGCTGTTCGGCCTGTCCATTGGTGTTGACTATGTTGCTGTATCATTTGTGAGAAGCGCAGGGGATATACTCAGGATACGCAGGTGGGCTGAAAAAAGAGGCATTGATCTGCCTCCCTTGATCGCAAAGATCGAAAAGCCCGAGGCCCTCGAAAATATAGAAAGGATACTCGATAATGTTGAAGGCATCATGGTTGCGAGAGGAGACCTTGGAGTTGAAATGCCTGCTGAGCAGGTGCCTGTAATTCAGAAAAGACTTATTGACCTCGCAAACAAAAGAGGAAAGCTTGTAGTTACCGCTACTCAGATGCTCGAATCAATGACGCTTAGAAGCAGGCCTACAAGGGCTGAAGCCACTGATGTTGCCAATGCAGTTCTGGATGGCAGTGATGCATTAATGCTGTCTGCGGAAACTGCCATTGGAAAGTATCCTGTTGAAGCTGCATCCATTATGGATAAAATAATCAGATACACGGAAGCTGAATCTCCACGAAGCGCTGAACCGGTCTTCAGGGCATCCGGTAGATTCTCTGAAGCTGTTGCTGATGGTGCATGCAGGGCAGCACACGAAGTAGGAGCAAAGGCAATAGTTGTTTTCACAAGATCAGGATTCACTGCTCAATTAGTATCAAAATTCAGGCCTGGTGTCCCTGTATTTGCACTAACTTCGGATAATGCTGTGCTTAACAAATTACCTCTTTTATGGGGTGTCGAACCAATGCCAGGTAGATTTGTCTTCAGTTCGAAAAGCGATTCAAAAGGAAGGGCTGAGGCTCTTGATGCCGGCTTTATAAAGTCTGTGCAGCGCTATATTATAAAACGAGGTCTGGCAAAAAAAGACGATACTATTATCTTTGTATCCAGCTCAGCTTTTCTTGGTGATCCAAACATAATCAGAATACAGCGGCTGTGATTTTCATGAGCATTTGTTTATCTCCGAATTAATTGAAAAAGAGCGGTTTTCTGCTGTATGATTAGGAACCATGTCAAATATCAAAAAAGCTCATTCAAGCCTCAGCAAGATCCGTGAACAGATCGACAAGGTTGATCAGGAGATCATAAAATTGCTCAATAAAAGGGCAGAGCTTGCCATTGATGTTGCTGCAGTAAAAAGAAAGGCTAATCTGAAGTTCCATTCTCCTGAGAGAGAGCGGGAAGTTATAGAAAAAATCTCAGCCAGCAACAAGGGGCCCTTCCCCAATGATGCTCTTAAATTTATTTTCAGGGAGATTATATCAGCGTCACTTTCGCTTGAAGAACCTCTCAAGGTTGCGTACCTCGGACCTGAAGGCACATTTACCCATCTTGCCACTCTCAGACATTTTGGTTCTTCAGTAAAGTGCCTGCCTGTTCAGAGTATCCGTTCGGTATTCGACTCAGTAGAGAGCTGTAAGGCTGATTACGGACTTGTGCCGATCGAAAACTCCAATGAAGGCATTGTCAGTTACACGCTGGATATGTTTATGGACAATGAACTGAAGATCTCTTCAGAAGTGCTTCTTGAGGTGACCCATAACCTGCTTTCTATGAGCGGCAGTATCAAAAAGGTCAAGAAGATATATTCGCATCCTCAGGCAGCAGCTCAGTGCAAGAGATGGATCGAGGCTAACCTGCCGGGGGTGCCTGTGCTTGAAGCGACAAGTACTGCGCGCGCGGCTGAGCTTGCAGCAAAGCATGTTGATGCAGCAGCCATAGCCAGTGAGCTGAGCGCCAGAATTTATGACCTTAAATTTGTGGAGAAGCGCATAGAGGACAACAAGCACAATATGACTCGCTTTCTTGTTATATCCAAGGAGTTTCCCAAAAAGAGCAAAAAAGATAAAACTTCTATCATGTTCTCACTCCAGCATAAGCCCGGATCGCTGTATGATTCATTGACTCCTTTTGAAAAGGCTGGAATAAATCTTACAAAGATAGAGTCCAGGCCATCTCGAAGAAAGGCCTGGGAGTACATATTTTTTGTTGATCTTGAGGGCCATATAGAAGATGAGAATGTGAAAAAGGCAATAGACAAGGTCAAAAAGAATTGTCTGTTTCTTAAACATCTCGGCTCATATCCCTCACACGAAAAATCTTGAGGCAGCTAAATTCTAATAAATACAACCGGGAGTATGACAATGGTAAAACCTCTTTCATATGTGGCAGACATCAGCCCTTATGTGCCTGGCAAACCTCTCAAGGAACTTGAACGGGAACTGGGCATATCAGACTCTATCAAACTTGCTTCAAATGAAAATCCCCTGGGTCCGTCTCCAAAAGCCCTTGCAGCAATTTCGGATTATCTACAGAACTCATCAGAACTGGGCAGATATCCTGATGCGAGCGGGTTCTATCTGAAAAAGGCAATATGTGACAAGCTTAATGCAGAAGGAGCTGCAGGAGGCGCAAAACTGTCTGCTGACAATATAATTTTGGGCAACGGCTCAAATGAACTCCTGACCATGGCTGTCAGAACATTTATGACCCACAAGGATGAAGCTGTGATGGGCGCTCCGTCATTTGTGGTCTATTCAATATCTGTCAGCTCGGTCGGCGGGCATATGATTCAGGTGCCTCTTGTCGAGTACAGACATGATCTTGCAAAAATGGCAGAGGCGATTAATGAGAATACAAAAATGGTTTTTATAGCGAATCCCAACAACCCTACCGGAGCTGCAAATGGCTGCAAAGAGTTTATGGAGTTTCTTGACAATATCCCTGCGAACATACTGGTGGTTATGGATGAGGCTTATTACGAGTATGCCTCAGATCCCGAATATCCGCAGGTCATCAAAGACTTCTGGGGTAAAAGAGAGTTTCTTGTTCTCAGGACATTCTCAAAAGCTTACGGTCTTGCCGGTCTGAGGATAGGTTATGGCATAGCAAGAGAAAGCATCATAGCTGAGATGAACAAGATACGCGAACCATTCAATACAAATGCCCTTGCCCAGCATGCTGCGCTGCATGCGCTTGATGATGTGGAGCATCTGAGCAATTCGTTAAGGATAAATGCAGAGGGCAGGGATTATCTTTACAGGGAGCTGTCAGGAGCAGGCATAGACTATGTACCTACACAGGCAAACTTTATCTATATGCCGCTTAAAGTTGAATCTAAAAGGGTGTATGACGGGCTGCTCAGAAAAGGAGTGATTGCCAGGCCCGTAGGCCCGATGGAGTTGAGAGTCACAATAGGGCTGCCTGAAGAGAACAGACGGTTTATGGATGCGCTCAAAGAGGTTTTGGGAAAAATATAAAATAACAAAAGCTGTACAGGAGGCTTCAAATGGATATCATTGTACTTAAACCGGATACGCCTGAACAAAATATAACACTCATCCTGAATAAGCTTGAGGCAAAAGGACTGAAGGCGAATGTTTCTCACGGCACCGAGAGAACGATTATAGGCGTTATTGGCGATACATCAAAGGTGACTGAAGAGGAAGAGGCAGCTATAAACGCCATGACCGGCGTTGAAAATGTTGTCCGCATACTCAAGCCCTACAAACTCGCGAGCCGCGACTTCAGAAAGGAAAATTCGGTTGTCGAGATCAACGGCATACCCATAGGCGGCAAAAAGATACAGGTGATGGCAGGACCGTGTGCAGTAGAAAACAGAAAAAATCTTTTTGATGTTGCTGTGCAAGTTAAAAAAGCAGGTGCGATGTTTCTGCGCGGCGGGGCATTCAAGCCGAGAACATCCCCGTATTCATTTCAAGGGCTTGGCGAGGAGGGTCTTAAAATCCTTGCTGAAGCTAAAGAGGCGACCGGGCTGCCAATTGTTACCGAAATAATGGATCCGAGAGACATAGATGCGATAGTGAAGTTTGCAGATGTCATACAGATCGGGGCCAGGAATATGCAGAATTTCAGGCTGCTGCTCGAGGTGGGTTCAACAAACAAGCCTGTGCTTCTGAAGCGCGGGCTTTCCGCGACGATAAAGGAGTGGCTCATGTCTGCTGAATATATAATGTCACGAGGCAATCAGCAGGTTCTGCTCTGTGAAAGAGGCATAAGGACTTTTGAGACTGTAACAAGAAATACATTGGACCTCAGCGCTGTGCCTGTTTTGAAGCAGCTTACGCATCTGCCTGTTGTTGTTGATCCGAGTCATGGTGTAGGCAAATGGGATCTGGTAGCTCCTATGGCAAAGGCTGCTGTTGCAGCAGGTGCTGATGCACTCATGATAGAGGTGCATATCAATCCTGAAGAGGCGCTTTCTGATGGCGAACAGTCGCTCAAGCCTGATATGTTTGAGCAGCTTATGAAAGAGCTTAAGCCTGTTGCCGAGGCTGTGGGCAGGGAAATATAGGAAAGGTCTGCGTAGATATCATGCCGCTACTTTTTGATAAGGTTGCGCTTATGGGAGTCGGGCTGATAGGAGCTTCTCTCGCAAAGGCGATGAAGGTTAGAGGTCTATGCGGCTCAATAACCGGTTACGGCAGAAATATAGATAATCTTGAGCGAGCTTCAGCAGAAGGTATAATTGACAATTACACTACCACTCCGCAGGAATGCTGTAAGGACGCTGATCTTATTGTGCTTGCATCGCCTCCTGCTGTGTTTGGCAGCCTTGTCAGAGAAGCAAGGCATTCTTTTAAAAACAGCGCCATTGTGACTGATGTTGGCAGCATAAAGGGTAAAACAGTTTTTGAGATGGAGTCTCTCATGCCGCCTGATGTGCATTTTGTCGGAGCCCATCCGATAGCCGGAAGCGAGAAGACCGGTATCGCAGGGTCTTCACCTGATCTTTTTAACGGAGCTCTCTGCCTGATAACGCCAACACAGACAACCAACAAGAGTGCGCTCGAAAGGGTATCGAAATTATGGTCAACAACTGGAGCTGTTGTGGAGTTTATGGATCCGTTCAGGCATGATGAGGTGTATGCTGCTGTGAGCCATTTTCCGCATATTATCGCCTATGAGCTTGTTAATGCTGTGGCTGATGCTGATCCTGAATTTCTGAAATATGCCGGCAGAGGGTTCAGAGATACAACACGCATAGCAATGAGTTCGCCTGAACTCTGGCGGGATATAAGCATATTAAACAGCGAAGAGCTTTTGCGGCTCATCAGCCTTTTTCGAAAGAGACTTGATGACATGGCTTATTATCTGAGGGATAAAAACGGACAGCAGATTGAGGCAGAATTTTCAAAAGCCAGAGCTCTCAGATCAGATCTCGACAGCAATGCCTGCAGTCAGGGAGAAGAATAAACAATAATGGGAATTATGGATATCAGTGCAGGTAAAGGATTAAGGGGTGAGATTACTCCTCCTTCTGACAAATCAATATCTCACAGAGCTGTAATGCTGTCAGCTATTGCTGACGGCAAAAGCCTTATTCGCAATTTTCTTTATGCCCATGATCCTGTTAGCACCATGAAGGCGATGAGGATGCTCGGCATCACCATAGATGAGGAGGGCGGTAGAGAAGGCATCATAGTTCACGGCAGAGGATTGAAGGGATTGTCAGAGCCTGCTGATGTGATTGACTGCGGCAACTCAGGAACAACCATGCGGTTAATCTCGGGCATACTGAGCGGGAGCTCATTTTTTTCTGTGCTTAACGGAGACGATTCGCTAAGGACAAGGCCCATGAGCCGTATAATAGATCCGCTGAGGCAGATGGGTGCAAAAATAACAGCCAGACAGTCAGGCAGATTTGCGCCCATGGCTATTAACGGAGGAGGACTCACTGGCATTGACTTCAATATGCCTGTGGCGTCCGCACAGGTAAAGTCATGTATTCTGCTTGCAGGTCTTTATGCGGAAGGCACTACCAAAATATCAGAGCCGTTAAGGTCGCGTGATCATACGGAAACTATGCTTAGATCCATGGGAAGTTCTGTAAAGGTTAGTGGACTTGACATAAGCGTAAGCAGCTGCGGAGAGCTGTCTCCAATTGACATTAATGTCCCGTCCGACTTCTCCTCAGCAGCTTTTTTTATTGCTGCGGCTCTTATGGTCAAGGGGTCAGAACTGTTGATCAGAAATGTCGGCATCAATCCGACACGCACAGGATTTCTTGATGCTCTCTCAATGATGGGAGCTGATGTTGAGCTTGTTGACAGGCGGAATGTTTCAGGTGAACCTGTGGCTGATATACTATGCAGGGCAGCGGCAGGACTCAAGGGCGCTGTGATAGACAAGGAACTTATGCCCTCAATGATAGATGAATTCCCGATACTCTGCATAGCTGCATCTCATGCAGAGGGAGTGACAGAGATAAGGGGTGCCGGTGAGCTCAGGGTCAAGGAATCCGACAGGATCAAGGCCATGGCAGAGGGGCTGGCAGCAATGGGCGTTGAGGTGTATGAGCATGAAGACGGACTCTCGATTCATGGCTGCAACAATATGAAGTCCGCGAGAATCAGAAGTTACGCTGACCACCGCATTGCAATGTCATTTGCTGTTGCAGCACTCGTTTCTGGCCTCAGTGTTGACATTGATGATATCGAGTGCGTTGATATATCGTTTCCCGGATTTTTCGGGCTTTTAAAGGAGCTTGCATCCTGATGAAGAGGGTTGTTGCTATAGATGGGCCTTCAGGCTCAGGCAAGAGTACAATCTCGAGAATGCTCGCAGAAAGGCTCGGATTTCAGTTCCTTGATACAGGAGCACTCTACCGCGCGCTCGGAATATATCTCGACAGAAAGGGCGTAGACCATGAAGACAGCGATGCAGCTCTTCGTTCAGGCATAGGTGTTGTCAATATTGAACTGTCCGGAGACAAAGTCCTTCTTGGAGGCGAGGATGTTTCAGATATCATCAGGACTCCCTCAGCAGGACATCTTGCATCTGTATTTTCCGCGCGCAGGCCGGTAAGGGAGTATCTCTTCTCTCTGCAGAGAAATGCTGCTGCAAAGAATGACATAGTGGCAGAGGGTCGTGATATGACAACGGTTGTCTTTCCTGATGCATGGATCAAGTTTTTTCTTGATGCGTCTGTTGAGGAGAGGGCGAGGCGAAGATTCCAGCAGCTTCTGGAAAAGGGCATGGACATAACAATGGATCAGGCGCTTGCAGATGTCAGGGACCGTGACCTGCGTGACAGCAGCAGGGATATAGCACCTCTTAAAAAATCAGAGGATTCCATTCTCATAGACTCTACGAATATCAGCATATCCAGCGTTGTTGAGGAGATGATCAGACATCTGCCGGCTGAAATAAATAGTAAACAGCCCTGAATCACTAAAAAAGACCATAAAATCGTACACTCGCAAAATCTTTCATTGCATATGCAGCAGCTTGCGATATTGCATGAAAAATGTCATTATTATTGAATAGGATAGATAATATCCTGTATGCTATTAAATATAAAGGGTTATGGGCTATTCAGTGAAAGTAATTACCGCTAAACGAGCTGGTTTTTGTTTTGGTGTCAAAAGAGCTGTAGACATGGCATTCAACGCTGCCGAGCAGAGCGGATCAGTTTATACCCTCGGGCCGATAATACACAATCCTCAGGTTATTGACAAGCTGGATTCCCAGGGAGTCAGGCCTACTGACAATATTGACAGCCCTGATATCAATACCCTGATAATCAGGACTCATGGGGTGACAAACAGGGTGTCAGAGCAGCTTGCAGCAAAAGGGTACAATGTTATTGATGCCACATGCCCTTTTGTAAAAAAGGCTCAGCAATATGCTGCCCTTCTGAAGAATGAGGGGTATCAAGTGCTCATAATAGGTGACAAGGAGCACCCTGAGGTTCAGAGCCTGATGAGCTATGCAGGGGATAATGCCATTGTAGTGAGCAAGGATGATGTTTTGCCAAAGCTAAAAAACAGGGTCGGTATAGTTGTGCAGACAACGCAGCCAGTAAATGTGCTGCAGACGATTATAAAAAATGTGCTCGAAAAGGTTGCTGAACTGAAGGTTTTTAACACTATATGCTCTTCTACTGCCCTGAGGCTGAAAGAGACAACGGATATGGCAAAACAGGTTGATGTGATGGTTGTGGTTGGAGGCAAGAACAGCGCCAATACCACACAGCTGGCCAATCTCACAAGGTCCATGTCTGTGCCGACATATCATATAGAGACTTCAGATGAATTGATGGAGAGCTGGTTTGCAGGAGCTGAAAATGTTGGCATTACAGCCGGCGCTTCAACTCCAGACTGGATAATAAGTGAAGTAGAGGAAAGAATCCGAACCATAGGAGGAAACCGGTAAAAATGGATACCCAGGCAAGGCAGGACAGCAGCGAATTCGAAAAGATGTACGCAGAGACGCTGACCAACAGGCTTGAGAGGGGCTCCGTAGTTAAGGGGAAAGTTGTAGCAATACGGGATGATAGTGTAGTTGTTGATGTTAAATATAAGTCTGAGGGCGTGATACCTGCATCAGAGTTTTCGATGGAGGATTTCAGCCGCATCAGACAGGGTGATGACATTGAGGTTCTGGTAGAGCGGGTAAGCGACTCTGGAGAGGGAGTTGTTCTCTCCAGGGACAAGGTGCTCAGGATGTATGCAATGGAAAAGCTTGAGGATGCCTTTAACAAGAGTCTTGCGGTGGAAGGCAAGATTACCGAGAAGATCAAGGGAGGGCTGGTTGTAAATCTATCGGGCGTCAATGCTTTTCTCCCTGCATCCCAGGTTGATATCAAGCCTGTGCGCGATCTTGATAATTTTATCGGCAAGCAGATATCTGTAAGAATACTCAAACTCAGCCAGCAGCGCCAGTCCGGGCAGGCATTTTCACCTTCGCTTGTTGTATCCAGAAGGGTGATTCTTGAAGAAGAGAGAAATCGCAGAAAAGAGAGTGTCATGGAGGTTCTTAAGGAGGGAGTACTTCTCAAGGGCATTGTAAAGAACATTACAGATTATGGGGTGTTTGTTGATCTTGGCGGTATAGACGGACTCCTGCATATATCAGACATATCATGGAGAAGGGTCAATCATCCGTCAGAATTTTTCAGGATTGGCGATGAGCATGAGTTTCTTGTGCTGAAACATGATGAATCATCCCATAAAGTGACGCTCGGGTACAAACAGAAAAAGGCAGATCCATGGCTAACGGTTGATCAGAAATACAGCAGCGGAATGAGGGTAAAAGGCCAGGTGGTCACAATTACTGATTACGGCATATTTGTCGAAGTGGAGGAGGGCCTGGAAGGGCTTGTTCATGTTTCAGAGCTCGAGTGGGTACCGCGTTCAAAGCATCCTTCAAAATATGCTTCAATTGGCGATGAAATTGAGACTGTTGTGATCAGTGTGAGCAAGGATGACCGCAGGATGTCTCTGAGCCTCAGACAGCTTTCACCAAAGCCCTGGACTGTTGTTGCCGAGAAGTATAAAGCAGGCGAACAGGTCAAGGGCAAGGTCAAGACCATAACAGACTTTGGCGCATTCATCAGACTTGCCGAAGGAGTGGACGGACTGGTGCATATTTCTGATCTTTCATGGACAAAGCATGTTAAACATCCGTCTGATGTGCTGAAAAAGGGACAGAGGGTTGATGCGGTTATACTCAGCATGGATTCAGAAAAAGAACGCATGGCTCTTGGCATCAAACAGCTCACTCCAGATCCATGGCTCAGTGAGATACCTGCAAAATTCAAACTCGGAGAGGAGTTTAGCGGCAAGGTCATAAAGGTTGTTGATTTTGGAGTATTTGTGGAGCTTGAAGGTGGGGTGGAGGGCTTGATCTATTCTTCTGAGATTGAATCATCAACTCCTCTTGAAGAGGGATCAGATATCCGGATAAGAATAATAAAAATCAATACTGATGACCGCAAGATAGGTCTCAGCATGAAGAATGTGAAGGCAGATGAAAATTAGGAAGCTCTTTTTTTGGTCAATTATTTTTTTTGGGGTGCTGCTGATTCTGAGCGCCCTGATAACATTTTCCTCAAAGGATGTGGTGATCGGGGACAAGGTTGCCCTTGTGCGGATCGAAGGGCCGATACTCCAATCAAGGGATGTGGTTGAAGAATTAAAAGGCTATACAAAAGACAGGTCCATAAAAGCGGTTGTTGTGAGGGTTGACAGCCCGGGCGGCGGTGTTGTGCCGTCACAGGAGATATATGAACAGATGAAAAAGACTGCTGCTAAAAAGAGCGTGGTCGTCTCCATGGGATCAGTCGCTGCATCAGGTGGCTATTACATATCAGCTCCTGCAACAAAGATAGTGGCTAACCCCGGCACACTTACAGGCTCCATAGGGGTGATTATGGAGATCCCGAATATCAAGGGGTTGATGGAAAAAATTGGGGTAAAGACCGAGGTTGTAAAGAGCGGCAGGCATAAAGACATCGCATCTGTATTCAGAGGCATAGGTCCTGAAGAACGAAAAATACTGCAGGGTGTCATGGATGATGTGCATGAACAGTTTATTGCCGCTGTTTCTGAGAGCAGAAAAATTTCAGTTGAAGAAGTTCGGGATATTGCTGACGGCAGTGTGTTTACAGGCAGGCAGGCAAAGAAGCTCAGGCTTGTGGATGATATCGGCGATCTTCAGTATGCGATAAAACTTGCCGGAAGTCTTGCAGGCATAAAGGGCGAGCCTGATGTGGTGATGAAAAAAGAGCGCCACCCCATATATGATATTCTTGGCGGCAGGGTGTCAGAAGGCATTATCAGACTGCTGCCTAAAATGGAGCTGAAGTATCTGCTTCCATCCGCATAAAAAATTTCTATTAATTTATAAAGGAGGTGCGCATGACAAAGTCGGTCATGATCGAAAAAATAACAGAAAAGGTTGAGGGCCTCACAAAAAAACAGGTTGAGACCATAGTCAATACAATATTCGACAGCATGAAGGATGCCTTGGCGCGCGGAGAAAAGATAGAGATCAGAGGCTTTGGAAACTTCAGACTCAAAGAGAGGGCTGCAAAGACAGCCCGGAATCCCAGAACAGGAGAGAAGGTTCAGGTGCCGAGCAAAAGAGTGCTTCACTTCAGGGTGGGCAAGCCGTTTCATAACGCATTAAACGGCATAACTGAATAATGTTGCAGGCTCTGACTTGTCAGAGCTGCTGAAATCGCATGAAATGAAAAGACGCGAATTCCTGAAGCGTACCATAAATGTTTTTATTGCGACATCGGCGCTCATTTTTTCGGCGCTTTTTTTTCGGTTTGTTGCTCCGATGTTCAGACGCAGTTCAACAGAATACTTTTATCTTATGCCTGAAGAAGAGCTGCCGAAGCGCGGAGTAAAAAAAGTAGAGTTTCCGCTTCAGCTTGACGGCAGGAAAAAGACCGGATGGATATTCATATCTGTTGTTGACAGCAAGGTTTTGGCTCTTTCTCCTGTATGCACACACCTGGGATGCATAGTCACCTGGGATAATAACGCATCTGAGTTTGTATGCCCGTGCCATGCTGGCAGATACAACTGTGCAGGTGAGGTGCTTTCCGGTCCTCCGCCAGGACCGCTTGCCAGACTTCCTCTGAAAATTGACTCAGGCAATGTGCTGATAGGATGGAAGGTGTAGCATGGGCATTGCAATCCGGCTTTTGGAGAGATTTAAACTTGTCACAATTCACAGGCGCATTCTGAAAAAGCCTCTTCCTGAAAAGGTGAGCTATGGATACTGTCTGGGCGGAATGGCATTCACTTTTTTTCTTATACTTGCTGCAACAGGCATGATGCTCACGCTTTATTATGTGCCTTCAGAAACAGAAGCCTTCAATAGTGTCCTGAAAATTACAGAAGATGTTCCGCTTGGCTGGCTTGTCAGAAGCATGCATAAATGGGCTGCCAGTCTATTTATCATTTTTATACTGCTCCATACAGCGAGAGTTTTTGCTGCAAAGGCATACCGCGCGCCGCGCGAATTCAACTGGATGATCGGGGTGATGATATTAGTCCTCTCCATGGGGTCAGGCTTTACAGGATATCTGCTGCCATGGGATCAAAAGGCATATTGGGCAAGTGAAGTGGGTACATCAATGGCTGGTACAGTTCCTTTTGTCGGTGAATACCTTTTGCAGTTTGTCAGGGGCGGCAGAGATGTCGGCGCTCAGACGCTTATAAGATTTTACAGCGCTCATGCCTTTTTCATACCTGTATCAATAGCAGTACTGCTGTGGATGCATTTTCACATTGTGCGCCGCCAGGGCATATCAGGAAGGCTTTAGCATGCCAGACAGACAGACTGAGCAGAAAAAGACTTTTTATCCCCACTTTGTCGCAGAGATTGCTGCTGTCATTGTTTTGTGTCTGGAGCTTCTTGTTGTGATGGCAATGCTATTTGCGCCTGAAGTCGGCAGACCCATAGATCTTTCGCGGCAATACCAGCCGCGGCCTGAGTGGTATTTTCTCTGGCTCTTTGAGTTGGTGAGATATTTCCCGGGCAAAAGTATAGTAATAGGCACGGTAGTGCTGCCGCTTGTGTCTGTTCTTCTTCTTATGTTCCTGCCGTTTATCGACAGGGTCGGCAGGGGTAGAAATAGGGCATCCATTGTCTTTTGCATGCTCGTTATAATGCCGGTGCTGTTGACTGCAATATATCTTTTCAGGAGATGATGCCTCCCATTGTTGACATCCCAATCCGTAACCTCTTATTATCAACACAATGTCCGAACTGCTTCTCGAAATAAAAGACCTCTCAGTCAGGATTGATGACGGACATCTGCATTCAGGATCAACACCAAATGGTATTGCAGCTGTTTCAAAAATATCTTTTGGCATCAGAAGCTCAGAAATATTCGGTCTTGTAGGTGAGAGCGGCTGCGGCAAGAGTCTTACAGCCCTCTCGGTTCTGCGTCTGCTGCCCTCCAACATGTCAGCGTCTGGAAGCATCCTGTTTAATTCATCCGATCTGCTGCAGCTCGATGAAAAGAGCATGCGTTCAATCAGAGGCAGAGATATATCAATGATTTTTCAGGAGCCGATGACATCACTGAACCCTGTGCTCACAATCGGCAGGCAGATAGAAGAGGTGCTGTTTGAACATGGCAGCCTGTCAATGCATGAGGCTAAGACAAAGACAGAAGAGCTTCTTGCATCAGTACTTATCCCTGACCCTGCGCAGAGGTTAAGAGAGTATCCGCATCAGCTTTCCGGAGGTATGCGACAGAGGGTGATGATAGCGATGGCTATTGCCTGCAATCCGGCTTTGCTTATTGCTGATGAACCTACAACAGCGCTCGATGTCACAATACAGGCGCAGATACTTCGGCTGCTTCAGGATTTAAGAAAGCGCATGAACATGGCTGTGCTGCTAATTACGCATGATCTCGGCATAATAGCTGAGAATGCAGACAGGGTCGCCATAATGTATGCAGGCAGGATAATGGAGCTTGCTGACTCAGGGAGAATTTTTGATAATCCGCTTAATCCATATACAATAGGACTGCTCAACTCGCTGCCTTTGTCAAAGGGAAGAGATCTTGTGCCTATACCGGGATTCGTGCCGCCTCCGGATAAACAAATGTCTGGATGCAGATTTGCGGACAGATGTTTTGCTGCAGCAGATGAGTGCAGGATCAAGGAGCCTTTTCTTGAAGAGGCTGAGCAAGACCATTTTGTGAGATGCCTGAGATGGAAAGAGATAACAAAAACTGTCTGCTGAGAGCAGAAAATCTCAAAAAGACTTTTATCAGTAGATCCGGGTTTTCATCATCAGGCTCTTCTGTAAAGGCGGTTGACGGAGTCAGCTTCTGCATGGATGCAGGTTCCGTATTTTCTCTTGTGGGGGAGAGCGGCAGCGGCAAGTCTACGGTTGCGCGTATTGTACTGCGCCTGCTTCAGCAGGACAGCGGCTCTGTATATTTCAGAGGCACTGACACATTGTCTTTTGAGGGGAATGCTCTCAGGCAGCTCAGGCGTTCTGTCCAGATGATATTTCAGGATCCTTTTGCATCATTAAACCCGCGCATGACTATTGGATCAGCTCTTGCAGAGCCGTACAAAATACATAAAATAAAGTCAGCATCGGGTAGTATTGAAGCGTCAGTTGAACTGCTGAATAAAGTTGGGCTTGGACCTGATGCCATGAATAAATATCCGCATGAGTTCAGCGGAGGCCAGAGGCAGCGTATATGCATAGCAAGGGCGCTGGCTGTTTCGCCTGAACTGTTGGTTGCTGATGAGCCTCTCTCAGCGCTTGATGTCTCAATTCAGGCCCAGATCATTAATTTGCTCAAGGATCTTATGGTAGAATCAGGATTTTCTCTCATGCTTATAAGTCATGACCTTAATGTTGTCAGATATCTGAGCCACAAGACTGCCGTAATGTATATGGGAAGGATTGTTGAGATGTCTGATGCTGATTCACTTTTCAGTTCTCCAAAGCATCCATACACAAGACTGCTGCTCGAGTCAGCCCCCAGAATATATTCGACACAGCGAACCAGTTCAGTATCTGGTGATGTGCGGAACATTCTTGCTGCCACATCTGTTGAGGCGGGAGGCTGCGCATTTTATCAGAGATGCGGCCAGAGGATGCAGGAGTGTAAAAATACAATGCCTTCATTATCTGTGCATGGGACAGGATTTGTTGCCTGCCACCTCTATGGTTGACCATGTTTGACTCTGCCAACCTTGTTCCGGCATTTCTGCTCACAATAGGAGCCGGCCTTTCCACAGGCATCGGCAGCGCCATAGCCTTTTTTACAAACAAGACAAATACAAAGTTTCTCTCAATAGCGCTTGGA
Source organism: Dissulfurispiraceae bacterium (assembly GCA_034002665.1). Taxonomy (GTDB): domain Bacteria; phylum Nitrospirota; class Thermodesulfovibrionia; order Thermodesulfovibrionales; family Dissulfurispiraceae; genus JAFGXL01. The sequence continues at coordinate 155,072 of JAVFAA010000001.1, forward strand.
TTTTCAGCCGGCGTAATGCTCTATGTTGCATTTGTAGAGATTCTTGCGAAATCGAAATCTGCTTTTGTCTCTGCTCTTGGAGATTCAGCAGGAGCATGGGCGTCTGCAGCAGCATTTTTCGGTGGAATGCTTGTAATAGCGCTTATTGACAAACTGGTGCCTGAGGCTGACAATCCGCATGAGGTGAGAAGGGTTGAGGAGATGAATTATCCCCTGCCGGCAGCAGAGTCCGGCCTGCTCAGAACAGGCATTTTGTCAGCACTTGCGATATCTATTCATAATTTCCCTGAAGGTCTTGCTACATTTATGTCAGCAATGGAGAATCCTGCGCTCGGCAGCACAATTGCGGTTGCTGTTGCCATACATAATATACCCGAAGGCATAGCTGTATCAGTGCCTATATACTTTGCAACAGGCAGCAGAAAGAAGGCGTTTGTATATTCATTTTTATCCGGGCTTACAGAGCCTGTTGGTGCTCTGCTTGGCTACATTATCCTCCTGCCTTATTTCAACCAGGTAGTGTTCGGAGCACTGTTTGCTTCAGTTGCCGGAATAATGGTTTTTATTTCTCTTGATGAACTGCTGCCTTCTGCCAGAGAATATGGCGAACATCATCTGGCGATATATGGTCTTGTGGCGGGTATGGTAGTGATAGCTGTCAGCTTGATGCTGCTTATTTAAGGGTTTTTATAATAAAAGTTTTTATCTCTTCAACCTGCCTGCTGTCTGTCCAGTTCTGCTGTCCTCGAAAGATTTTTATGATTTTCCCGGTTCTGTCTATCAGCATGGTTGTTGGCAGGGAAACCAGTCTGTAAATGCCGACAGATATATTGAGATCAGCATCATTAACAGCAAGCGTGCCAAATTCATCGTCAACATAATGCCCTGCGTGTACGAAAACAATTTTCAGGCTGTCATGGTTTATAATCCTGCCAAGTTTTTTAAGGGAGCTGACATCTGCTATGCATGAAGGACATTTTGAGGACCAGAACGAAAGAAGCACAAGACTCCCTCTGAAGGATGAGAGTGTTTTTTTGCTGCCTTCTGAATCTGAAATTATAAAGTCAGGCGCCTCGGTGTTGAGCATTCTATCTGTTTCAAATGGAGAGAGTTTTTCAAATCCGGCATGGCTTGTGCAGCAGGGCATTAAAAAGATCACCAGAAATAAAAACAGGGCAGTTTTTAAACTGCCCTGTGGTCTGAATTTTGGTTTATACATCTATTTAATAATACCTGCTGTCCTGAGTGCGCTGCTCAGCTTTGTCTTGTTAGCTTCAGCCATTTCGCAAAGCGGAAGCCTGAACTCTTCCTCTATCTTGCCCATAAGCGCAAGCGCTGTTTTTACAGGTATTGGGTTTGTCTCTATGAACATCGCGTAGTTGAGAGGTTCGAGACTGTAGTGCAGTTTCCTGGCCGCTGCCATGTCACCTTTTTCAAGGGCATTGCAGAGCTGAGCCATCTGTCCGGGTACAATATTAGCTGTTACGGATATGCTTCCGCATCCGCCAAGAGCATACAGTGAGAGTGTTGTAAAGTCATCGCCTGAGAGCACCAGAAATGAATCTCCGCAGAGTCTGATTATCTCGCTCGCCTGCTTCATGTCACCCGTCGCCTCTTTGATGCCAACTATGTTCTTAACCTCGGCAAGTCTTGCTACAGTTGAAGGAAGCATGTTCAGCGCTGTCCTGCCCGGCACATTGTAAAGAAGCATTGGGATATCCACTGCTTCTGCTACAGCTTTGTAATGCCTGTAGAGGCCTTCCTGCGTGGGCTTGTTGTAGTAAGGCGTAACAAGGAGGGCTCCGTCAGCGCCGAGTTCCTTTGCCTTTTTTGTAATAATTATTGCCTCATCTGTAGAGTTGGCGCCTGTGCCTGCAACTACCGGAATGCGTCTGCTGGCTGTTTTTACCGCAATCTCGATTACCCTGTAGTGCTCATCAAAATCCAGGGTTGCTGACTCGCCTGTTGTTCCGCATGGCACTATGCCATTTGTACCCTCAGCTATATGCCATTCGATAAGCTCTGAAAAAGTCTTCTCATCGAACTTGCCATTCTTGAAAGGTGTTGCAAGTGCTACATATGAACCTCTAAACATGCTGCTTCCTCCTTTAATTTATAACGCAGAGTCCTGCCTTGTATCTACCGTCTGACTGTCTGCACCACTGAACCACGGCTGATTTTACAGAAGCAGGCTCCTCACTCTTTATTATGACTATTTGCCCCTGTTTAAGACAGCAGTCGCATATTATTCCGAATCCGTCTGAAGATGAGTCTCTCACAACGCAGTCGCATACCCCATGCTTGCGGTCGCAGTAGATGAAATACCTGCTTGAACCAGCTTCTGTTTTGCGCCGGGTCTTTCTTTTTTCCATACATGGCTCTGTCATAATTCAATTACCCCCTGGAAGACTTCTGTCGCAGGTCCTGTCATGTAGACATGGTTGTCTGCAGCCCACTCAATGAGCAGGTCGCCTCCTGTTAAATGTAGTGTGACTATCCTTTCGGTCAGCCCTTTTGCCATGGCTGCTACTCCTGCTGCTGATGCACCAGTGCCGCATGCGAGAGTCTCTCCTGATCCGCGCTCCCAGACGCGCATATGCAGCTCCTTGCTGTTGGCCGGTTGTATGAACTCCACATTCGTCCGTTTTGGAAAGAGGCTGTGATTCTCTATCATTGGTCCATAATGCTGAACCCGGAATGATTTTATTTCTTCGTCAATAAATATTACTGCATGGGGATTGCCCATCGAAACAAATGTGAGCGTGAAATTCCTGTTGTCTATTGTGAGCGGATAATCCATGACAGGCAGGCTTGTATCAGCTGGTTTTGGTATTTTTACAGGAATAAGTTCCGGATCAAAGATCGGTTCTCCCATGTCCACCCTCACCATGTCTCCTGCTTTTTTCGGTCTGATTATTCCAGCAAGTGTTTCTACATCCAGCATCTCTTTGTCAGAAAGCCCCCTGTCCCAGATGTATTTAGCAAAACATCTGATGCCATTGCCGCACATCTCGACCTCACTGCCGTCAGCATTGAGTATCTTCATCATGAAATCTGCCTTATCTGAATTATAAAGAAGCAGTATCTGATCTGCGCCTATGCCGAATCTGCGGTCAGCCATTTTTTTTGCGAGCAAAGGAAGGTCAGGCAGGTCGATTGCCCTGCAATCAATCATGACAAAGTCATTGCCGAGGCCATGCATTTTTGTGAAGTTCAGTTTCATGTTTATATTATCTCCGGAATGCTTTCGCCTTTAATCAGATCATTGTATGTCTCACGCTTTTTGATAAGGGCGTACTTGCTGCCTTTTACTATCACCTCTGCTGCTCGCGGCCTGCTGTTATAGTTGGATGACATTGAGGATCCGTATGCACCGGCGCTCATGACAGCCAGCAGCTCTCCCTGCTTCACCTTCTGGAGCTTTCTGCCGCGCGCCAGAAAATCACCGGATTCACATATGGGCCCAACTACATCAGCCATCACAATATCTCTTCTGTTTTTAACAACCGGCTGTATGTGGTGATAGGCATCGTAAAGGGAAGGCCTCATCAGGTCGTTCATGCCTGCATCAACAATGAAAAACTCTTTTTTCTCACCCTTTTTAAGATAGAGAACCTTTGTAATCAGTATGCCCGCATTGCCCACAATTGATCTGCCGGGTTCAAGCACAACAGTAAGGTTTCTGCGCCTTAGAAACGGCAGAAGCCTTTTTGCAAGATCAGATGGCTCAGGCGGAGTTTCTTTGCTGTATGTAATGCCGAGTCCGCCGCCAAGATCGAGATATTTTATGACTATGCCATTTTCCTTGAGAGTGTCCACAAGCCCAAGTATTTTTTTAAGTGCATCCACAAAAGGGGATGCCTTTGTTAGCTGGGAACCGATATGTTTATGTATGCCGACAACCTCGATATTTTTCAGTCTGCTCGCAAGTTTGTAGTGCTCAAGGCCGTTTTCTATCGGTATCCCGAATTTATGTTTCTTCAATCCGGTTGAGATATATGCATGAGTTTTGGCGTCAACATCTGGATTTATCCTGAGTGCTATCGGAGCCTTGGTCTTCATCAGCCCCGCGATTCTGTCCATCTCGATCAGCTCATTTTCTGATTCAACATTGAACATCATGATTTTATTTTTCAGAGCGTACCGTATCTCTTCCTCTGTCTTGCCCACGCCTGCGTACACAATCTTTTGGGCAGGCACGCCTGCCCTGAGAGCCCTGAACAGCTCTCCTCCCGAGACAACATCTGCGCCGCCTCCGTTTTTTGCAAACAGATTTAAAATGGCTGAGTTGGAGTTGGATTTTGCTGCAAAGCATACAACATGGTTTATGGAACTGAAAGCGTCTTTGTATGCGTTAAGATGTTTCAGCAGAGTTTTATGGCTGTAGATATAAAGTGGACTTCCGAACTCTTCAACAAGTTTTCTTACAGGTACATCTTCGGCAAAGAGTTCATTCTTTTTGTAGTTAAAAAAGTTCATTATTACCCCGTATTGTGTTTGATTTTTTCAACTGTTTTTTAACATAATAAGGCGAAAAAGTCAAAAGAATCAGATTGTCTTGAGTTCTTCTGCTTCTGCTGCAACGCGGTTTAAAAGACCATGCCAGGCTAATTGCTATGCAATGGTGCATAATTAAATCAGAGTGCTGATCACGATTTTTTTAATACACAACATCTCAAGGAGTTTTACTGATGGTAAAAAATATTGTTCAGAAGATTTTTGAAGCTCATAGAGTTGCAGGTGATCCTGAGCCGGGCAAGCCCATAAGCCTTAAGGTTGATCATGTTTATACCCAGGATGCGACAGGCACAATGGCATGGCTCGAATTCGAGGCGATAGGCATTGACCGCGTGAAGGTGCCGCTCGCTGTATCGTATGTTGACCACAACACGCTCCAGTCAAACTTCATGAATGCTGATGACCACCTCTTTTTGCAGACAGCAGCGCAGAAGTTTGGCGCATACTTTTCAAAACCAGGCAACGGAATATCACACCAGATACATCTTGAGAGATTCGGTGCTCCAGGCAAGATAGCGCTTGGCACAGACAGCCACACTCCAACCGGAGGCGGCATAGGCATGATTGCCATCGGCGTCGGCGGACTCGAAGCTGCCACAGTAATGGCTGGCGCTGCGTTCGAGATGACCATGCCAAAGATCGTCCAGATAAAATTGATGGGCAGGCTCAACAGACCTTATGTGACAGCAATGGATGTGATTCTCACAATTCTAAAAAAACTCACAGTCAAGGGCGGCGTAGGAAAGATATTCGAGTACGGCGGCCCCGGAGTGTCTGATCTGAATGTAACTGAAAGGGCGACCATAACAAACATGGGCGCTGAGCTTGGAGCAACAACATCAATATTCCCGAGCGATGAAAGGACCCTTGCTCATCTTAAGGTGCAAAAGAGGGAGAATGACTGGGTGGAGCTTAAGGCTGATCCTGATGCGCAGTATGATGAAGTGATAGAGCTTGATCTTGGCAGTGTCGAGCCGATGATAGCGCAGCCGCATATGCCCGACAGGGTTGTAGCTATACGGGAGCTTGCAGGTAAAAAGGTGAATCAGGTCTGTATTGGAAGCTGCACTAATTCATCATTTCAGACCATGAAAACAGTAGCCCTCATACTTAAAGACAGGAGTGTTGCTGATTCACTAAATCTGCTTATAAACCCGGGGTCAAAGCAGGTGTATGAAAAACTTTCGAGAGAGGGCTTTGCAGCTGACATGATAGCAGCAGGCGCGCGCATGATGGAGGCATCATGCGGTCCATGCATAGGCATGGGCGGAGCACCTGGCAGCGGACAGGTCTCTGTAAGGTCCTACAACAGAAACTTCGAGGGCAGGTCAGGAACAAAGGACGCACAGGTCTATCTCGCCGGTCCTGTTGCCTGCGCGATCATGGCACTCAAGGGCGAGATGATTGATCCAAGAGATGCTGGAATAAAAGTGCAGGAGGTAGCAGAGCCTCTGGATGCTGTTATCAATGACAATATGCTGATAAAACCTCTTGCTGATACCAGCAGTTTAAATATTGTCAAAGGCCCCAATATAAAAGATGTGCCTGTAAAACAGCCGCTGTCAAATGCAATCGAGGCTGAGGTGCTGCTAAAGCTCGGCAGCAACATTACAACAGATGATATCATGCCTGCCGGCTCAAAGGTGCTGCCATTCAGATCAAACATACCGGCTATATCTGAATTTGTGTTCGAAAATATTGACAAGACATTCAGCAGGCGCGCCCGGGAGGCAAAGGAAAAAGGCGGCAGCATAATAGTCGGTGCTGAAAATTATGGACAGGGATCATCAAGGGAACATGCTGCGATAGCGCCGATGTACCTCGGGGTGCAGGCTGTGATCGCGCTATCGTTCGCGAGGATACACAGGGCTAATCTGATAAACTTTGGGATTCTGCCTCTGCTCTTTAAGTCTGAAGCTGACTATGAAAAAATTTCACAGGGTGACAGGCTTGCATTGAAAAATGCAGTTGAAGCTGTTAATAAAGGACGGACACTCAGGATCGAGAACCTCACCAGGAATATCTCTTTTGAGGTGGATATAAATCTTAATGACAGAGAAAGAAAGCTCATCCTTTGCGGAGGACTTCTGCCTTTCACAAGGCAATAGTAATAATTTCTTGAACAGCTGCATAACTGGAGGTTTTGCGATATGACTGTTCTGCAGCGCGGTACTGTTATGGTTGTTGATGACGAACCGCTTACACTCGAGGCCACGGCTCTTATACTCGAGGCATTTGGTTTTAATGTGCTGCAGTGCAGCAGACCTCAGGATGTGATCCCGAAGCTGAGGCAAGAGCAGGTTGATGCCGTACTTTCTGACATAAGGATGCCGGCAATATCCGGACTCGAGCTGATGGATCAGATCAGGCAGCTCGACAGCAACATCCCGGTTATTCTGATGACAGCCTATGCTGATATGGATGTAGCAATAGAAGCACTCAAAAAAGGTGCTTTTGATTTTATCATTAAACCGTACAATCACGAACTTCTTGCAACTGCTGTTTATAAAGCGCTTAACTACCGCAGGCTCCTTAAAATGGAGCAGGATTATACGCTGATGCTTGAGGCTTTTAACAAAGAGATCGAGACCCTGATATCCGAAAGAACAATGGGACTGATGGCGCTGACTGTAGCTGATAAGCTCAGGAATCCTGCCTCAGTGATTGGGCTTAAATGCAGGCGCATAATCGAGAAGTCAGAAGCACCTCCCAATCTACTGCAGGAAGTTCAGGATATCTTTGACGAATCCGAGAAACTCAACAGCATAGTAAAGGATTTTGAATCAATACTCAAGACAAGGTGCTCGATGTTCAGCTATGAGGATATAAACCCTGTAATGCTCAGTATTATTCCTGTTGTCGAAAAAGAGGCTGGCATAAAAGGGGTGAGTCTGGCAGTTTCCCTGTCAAAAGAACCACTCAGAATAAATGCACAGACAGGTCTGCTCAGAGTCGCATTTTTCCAGCTTTTGAGAAATGCTGTTGAGGCTACTCCTGCTGGCGGTTCAGTAACAATAACCACATCAGCCCATAGGGATTATATAAAGGTTTCTGTCTCTGACACTGGCGAAGGCATACCTGAACAGGATACTGCGCTGATATTCGATCCTTTTTACAGTACAAAAAGCGGGAGCTTTGGGATGGGGCTTTCGCTTGTGAAGCAGATAGTAAATGAGCATATGGGCAGTATAAGTGTAGAAAACCAGCCTGGAGTCGGAGCTGTATTTATTATGAAATTTCCTGTCAAATGGCTTGCTTCCGCCCCGTGCTGTCCTGATAATGATTGACAAACAGGAGTTCCAAAGTGTAAATTATTAATCTTGATTTTTTGGCCGGGCCGCTAGCTCAGTAGGTAGAGCAACGCCCTTTTAAGGCGTGGGTCGTTGGTTCGAATCCAACGCGGCTCATATTATGTCCCCATCGTCTAGACGGCCTAGGACATCGCCCTTTCAAGGCGGTAACACGGGTTCGAATCCCGTTGGGGACGCCAAATGCCTTTTAAGTGAGGGGCTGCCTGCCACTGCGGGCAGCCCCTCTTCACAAACAAATCATAATGGAGAAAGTTTATGGCTCTGAGCATAGGAATTGTTGGCCTCCCTAATGTGGGCAAATCAACTTTATTTAACGCGCTCACAAAGGCGCAGCATGCAGCAGCTGCAAACTATCCGTTCTGCACAATTGAGCCAAACAAGGCAATAGTATCTGTTCCTGACAAGCGGCTGGATATGCTGTCAGAAATCGTTAATCCTCAGCGGGTGCAGAACGCGATTGTTGAGTTTACGGATATCGCCGGACTCGTTAAGGGTGCATCAAAAGGCGAAGGCCTCGGCAACCAGTTTCTTTCGCACATAAGAGAAACATCAGCCATTGTACATGTCGTGCGATGCTTTGAGGATGAAAACATAATCCATGTTGACGGCAGTGTTGATCCGCTGCGGGATATTGAAGTGATAAATACCGAGCTTGTGCTTGCAGATATTCAGACCCTTGAAAACAGGATCTCCCGACTCGAAAAACAGGCAAAGGCAGACAAAAAGATGCAGATACTGCTTGACATGGCAAAAAGTCTTCTTGATCATCTTGCAATGGGAAGCGCTGCTGCAGTATTCAGCGAAAGAGAGTCTGACGCATTCAAGGAGCTTGTTAAAGAGACGAGGCTCATAACCCTGAAGCCTGTGATATATGCGGCAAATGTTGATGAGAATAGCCTTGCAGAAGACAATGAGCATGTAAAAAAGGTGTTTCACTTTGCCCAGGAGCAGAACGCAGAGGCTGTAAAGATATGCGCAAAGATTGAGGAAGAGATGGCCGGCATGAGCGATGAAGATCGCGCCGAGTTTCTTGAATCGATAGGCGTAGCTCAGAGCGGACTTGACCAGATAATCAGCCACGGATACCACGCGCTCGGTCTTATAAGCTACTTCACGGCAGGAGTAAAAGAGGTGCGTGCCTGGACAGTGCAGAGCGGCTGGAAGGCACCGAAAGCAGCCTCTGTAATACATGATGATTTTGAGCGCGGCTTTATACGCGCAGAAGTCATAAGCTTTGAAGACTATATAGCCTGTCGTGGTGAGGCTGGAGCGCGCAGCAGCGGCAAGCTCCGCACAGAAGGCAAGGACTATGTTGTCAACAACGGCGATGTGATGCATTTTTTATTTAATGTTTAGAAAATCAGATTAATTAAAAATATAAAAGAGAGAGGCTGTCCGCTTGAGCGGACAGCCTCTCTCTTTTTGCTTATCAAAATACAAAATTTTGTTGCTATACTTAAATAAGCATATCTGTATCAATATAAATCTGAATCTGAATAACCTAATAGCAAGTTTTTTGAAAAGTTGGCATGTAGTCTAAAAGTTCAAATCTGATTATTGCTGAATAGCCGGAGGGCGTATTCATGAACAGGATTTCTGAACAGTTTGAGCAGGCTCTGCTGTCTGTTGACAAAAAGACTGCTGCACAGCTTTTGAAGGATGCTTCCGCATCATTTACACAGATGCAGCTGATTGATGAAATTGTGACTGCTGCACTCACAAACATCGGCAAAAAATGGGAGAAGGGGGATGCTTCTCTGGCACAGGTTTATATGAGCGGCAGAATATGCGAAGAGCTTGTTGACGGTCTTTTACCACAGGGAGGTCCGCAACTCAGGAGTCAGCCTGTTATAGCGATCGCTGTTCTTGATGATTACCATACATTGGGCAAACGTATAGTGAGTTCAGTGCTTCATGCCAAAGGTTTTAATATTCTTGATTATGGCAGAGTGACAGTCAACGAGGTGCTTTGGAAGGTGCAGGCAGACAATGTGGAGCTGCTTTTGTTGTCCGTGCTGATGCTCAACTCAGCTCTTCATGTAAGGGATGTTGTTGCAGGCATCAGGGCAGCAGGACTAAATACAAAAGTGGTTGTTGGGGGCGCACCATTTCTTTTTGACCGTCAGCTGTGGCAGGAGGTTGAGGCTGACGCAATGGGCAGTTCTGCGGCGGAAATCCCGGCGATCATCCAGAGCCTCACGGGAGAAGCGTCGTGAAAGCCGAATCCATGACCTCAATGCAGCGCGTACTCACCACGCTGGACCATAAGGAGCCGGACAGGGTGCCCAGTTCCTGCTTCTGACCATGCATGGAGCGAAAGAGGCAGGGCTCTCGATCAAGGACTATTTTTCAAAAGCTGAAAATGTTGCAGAAGGACAGATGTTGATGAGGGACAAATACGGCAATGATTGTCTGTATGCGTTTTTTTATGCGCCTCTTGAAGTGGAAGCTTGGGGAGGCGAGGTTATATACAGCAGCGACGGACCGCCCAATGCAGGCGCTCCGTTCATCCTCGATCCAGAGAAGATATCGCAGTTAAAAGCTCCGTCCGTAAAAGAGACCCCATGTTTGGTTAAAGTTCTACAGGCAATTAAATTGATGAAGTCCAGAGTCGAGGACACCTGCCCGATAATCGGAGTAGTGATGTCTCCCTTTTCAGTACCTGTCATGCAGATGGGGTTTGGTCGTTACCTTGAGCTGATGATGCAGAGGCCGGACCTTATGGATAAGCTTTTACGCATTAATGAAGATTTTTGTGTTGAATGGGCAAATGCGCAGCTGGAGGCCGGAGCAACTGCGATCTGTTATTTTGACCCTGTATCATCTCCAACTGTTGTTGACCGCGAGTTTTATCTGCGCACAGGGTTTGGGGTAGCAAAGCGCACTCTTGCCAGATTCAAAGGACCCGCAGCAACGCACTTTTCTTCAGGTCGGGTGCTGCCGATAATTGATAATGTCATTCAGTCCGGTGCTTCTGTTGTTGGGGTCAGCTGCCTTGAAAACCTTTATGAAATCAAGTCAGCATGCAGAGGCAGAATAACTGTTATGGGAAACCTGAATGGCATTGAGATGCGGCGCTGGAGTCCTGTTGAGGCAGAGGAAAAAGTGCGTCAGACCATTTTAGATGCAGGAGCAGGGGGCGGATTTATCGTTTCAGACAACCATGGAGAGATTCCGTGGCATGTGCCTGAAGATACTCTTTTTGCAGTGAGCAGCGCAGTGCGAAAATGGGGTATGTATCCGCTTGCAGGAGCAGCAGGCAATGACAGGTAAAATTGCATTTGTATTCTGTGCCAATTACTTGAAAGAGGCACAGGCTGCTGTTGCAGCTGAAAATATGGATAATGCGGTTGTACTGACCCTGCCTTCCCGATGCGGCAATCCTCCAATTACCATTGAAGAACTTCAGAATCTTCTGGAGCCCTTGCCAGATCTTACTCGCGTCGAAATTGTTGTTGGTGCATTATGTGGACTGCAGCTGTCTGCCCAGGCTGAGCAGCAACTACCATATCCGGTAAGAGTGAACAGACTGGAGCGATGCCTTGATCTGGTGGCTGATAAATCTCTGGTACAGAGGCTTCTGGACAGGGGCTGCTATCTGACTGTTCCAGGCTGGCTCGCCAGTTGGGCTCTAAATATTGAGCGTATGGGATTTGAACAGACAACAGCCAGGCAGATGATGGCAGAAACAATTACCAGTGTAGTAATGTTTGATACCGGAGTTCATGACAGCAGCCATGAGGATCTTTGCAAGTTTGCCGAATATATTGACATGCCCTTCGAAGTTGTTTACACAGGGATATCTGGTCTGCGCCTGTTTCTTGCAAGGTTATATTACGAGTGGCAGATGCATCAGCAGCGTATGAATTTTGAAGCTGAACTGCAGGACACTATCAAAAATGCATCAATCAACTCCATGACAATAGATCTGCTCTCGAGGCTTGTACTGGTTGATAATGTAGCAGAGGCCATAGAAGCGATGATGGATGTTTACAGCATGCTCTTTGCTCCAAAGAGGCTATGCTATCTCAACTTTTCCGACGGACAGCCTGATAGGATCTGGATCAGACCGGATCTGGGAGATGATTCAGAAAAGGTCAGGATAAAAGAGAGGTTGTCATTGCTTGACCGTGATGAGGCAGTTACAGAGGCTGGCGACGGTTTTATTGTAAGGGCAGGCGGCAGGGGTGCTGTCAAAGGGGTTATTGCTGTTGAGCATATTGCATTCCCGGAATATGTTGAAAAATATCTGGCCCTTGCTCACAGCATAGTAAATATCTGCGTACTGCCGGTTGATAATGCGCGCAAATATGAACAGCTTGCCCTGGCTGAAAAGCAGCTTCAGAGTACAAATCAGAAGCTGCTTGAGATATCTAAAACAGATGCATTGACATGCATCGCCAACCGCCGCGCGTATGACGAATATATCGAAACTGAGTGGAAGAGAATACTGCGGGAGAATGCCTCGCTTGCGATTATTGTCTGCGATATTGACCACTTCAAAAAATACAATGATAGATACGGTCATAAAGCAGGCGATGAATGTCTGATCACAATTGCACGGATTATAAGCCAGCAGGTAACCCGTCCGGATGATTTCATAGCCAGATATGGAGGGGAAGAATTTGTTGTTGTCCTGCCTGATACATCACTCAGCGGTGCAAAATATGTGGCAGAAAAGATCCGTGCATTTGTTGAAAAAAACTGCATCCCCCATGAGGATTCTCCATCTGGCAGCTATGTAACCTTGAGTCTCGGCGTTTCCCATGTGCATAGCCCGATTGCTGATGAGTTATCTCCGGAAGTTTTTTTCCAGCAGGCTGATATTGCGCTTTACAAGGCAAAAGCCCAAGGCAGGAACCAGGTTGTCGTCCAACTGATTTCAGCTGGATAATATTTACATTTATTCAGGGGTCAGGCTTGCAAGTATGCATTTAGCTTTTTCTGATTGGAGACTGATACGATCTTAAGTTTTCTCGGTCTGATTGCACTTTTGCTGACATTGGCTTTGCAGAATCACGAGCTGTCTAATTCGGTGGTAGATAAAGTGGAGAAGATATCTTCTTTTGGCAATGAACAGGAGAAGATCACACTTTCTTCTGACAGTTAAAGCAGTAGACTTTCCCTCTGAAACGGCTTTTGTTCGTCATGCAATATTTAAATACCTTGTCTGATACAGGCTTGCCGCAGGTTGTGCATAGATTCTGCAAAGCAGTTGCTCCTATGGGTTCATATTTATGAGGCAATGCATCCATGTTATCTATTGAGGAGAGAGCGTTGATCAATTTATTCCTGTCCCACAGTTCTACATTATTGGCCCTGGCGAGTATTTTTGCCTGCTCTGTAAAACTGCTGTTTGTGACAACCATTGCACTCTGGCAGCCATAGTAGCCTTTTGAGGCTACTGCCTCTTGCACTGCCTTTACCCCTACCTTGCTTTTAAATCTTTTTGCCTGGATAACTATTTTGTCAGAGCCAGAGTCCACCACAAGGTCTGCGCCATAGTCGCCGATATATTTTGTCAGCTTGACCTTATATCCTCTGCGCTCAAACAAGACTTCAAGGTATTTTTCGAAATCTCTGCCGCTTAATCTATCAATATCATCAATGCCGAGCTTTGCCAGCCTTTGTTTTTCCAAGTATCTGAATATCAAGTGGATCACAATCACCAGCGCTAAAGCAGCAAGCAGAAACTTAATCATTGGAAGACAGGATTTGAAAATGGCAATAGAAAAATTTGTGTTCATTGCAGTTCCTTTTCCATACACTGTTTTATGAGCGATTTTTTTATTTTATGCTATTCAACAATTATTGTCGGTTTAGAATCAAAATTCTGAATAAGGGTTAATAAAGGATTAGTGTTGTGTAGAACAAATGACAAGATCAGATTGTTGTTTCCAATGTACAAACAATTATGACTTGGTATATTGCATCAGTTAATAGTGCAAATATTAATTTTTCAACTCACGGTTCTTCAGTAGAATTTTGCTGGTCAGGTCTTTGCTTTTTAAACCTCTCCATTTGTTCGTATGTCTTTTGCAGACAGTCTGGGCAGATGCCGTGCGTAAAGGATGCGTCAGAATACCTGCTAATGTATGATGCCACCTCTTCCCAATAGCCTTTGTCATCTCTTATCTTTTTGCAGGAAGCGCATATGGGAAGCATGCCCTTGAGTGTCTTTACATTGAAAAGTGCTGTTGAAAGCTCATTGATAAGCTCCTGACGCTCTTTTTCGACAGCAATGCGCTCAGAGATCTCTTTATTCAGAGAGGCGTTAAGCGCGGTAAGTTCTGCTGTGCGCTCCTCTACTCTGTCTTCAAGTTCATTTAATGTACGCTTAAGCACGAGCGACATTGAATTAAACGATTCAGCCATTTTGCCAAGCTCCATTCCTGAAGGCACAGGTATTTCTTCTCCAACGCAGTGCGGAGAGCTGATTATCTCGAGGGCTTTTTTACGCATCACAGTGAGCGGAGCAAAAATATAGCGGTTTGAGAGCCATAACTGAACAGACATAAGTATTATGAGCATTCCGATCATCAATGCTGAGAGGCGAAGGGCAAATTTGTCCGCATGCTTATAGGCTGCTTCAAGTGGTATCCTAATTGATATTGCAGAAATAATATCTCCTTCGTTTCTGTGAAAACTTCGATGGCTGCCATATTTATGTACCAGTCCGCCAGGGGCATTTGAAGGCTCAGAGTGACAGCGCATACATGTTTTTTTGAGTTTTTCACCTTTTATCAATACATAAAAAAATGGTTTGCCGTCTATTATTCTGACGCCTGAAATTTCTTCAGTAGTATGGCTGTTGTTGAGTTTATGGATAAATGACTTTTCGAAATCATCAGCCTCATTTTCTGGAGTCCTTGCATTGATCGCGCACTCTTTGTAGTAGAAGTCATATTTACTGGTTAAATGGTGAATTTTATCAATCTCCCTGATGGCGTATGTGGATGACATCCATACAGGATCAAAGTAGTCAGATTTTACATAGGGATCTGTCAGTTTGAACAGGCCTGGTTTGAGATTGTTGTTGAAGTATTCGTGAGTTGCGAGATTCCTATGCAGAATTATCAATGCCTTAGATCGGGCGTTATTAAGGGCATCCTGTCTGTGATGATGATAGGAAAAGAGGACAGTCAAAACAGAGAGTATAAAAAAAGTTATACCTGTCGCCAGTACAAGGCGGGTGCTGATGTAGGATAAAAAGTGCTGTTTCCGTGTGTATTGCATAAGCAGTCTGGTCCATTTTTGTCTGCATGATTGTTTATACAATTAACCGTATTTTTGTTCTGCCGGTTGCTTTAGTGATAAAATTCAGAGTAGAAAAGCTTTTTATATATGCGCCAAAGTACACATTGAATTGTTATTGCAAAGTTTACTATTTTATAAATGTTTTAATCAATAGAGGTTTTTACGGCATATTGGCTTGATTGTTTTTGCGGTCAGCAATCTGATAATATTGCCCTAATATTTACCTTTTGGAGAAATTATGACAAATCCTATTCTGATAGCCAAGAGCCGGGAAGAAATATGCATATTGCCAAAGATGATAAACAGGCATGGGCTTATTACTGGAGCAACAGGTACAGGCAAAACAGTTACGCTTCAGGTCATAGCTGAAGGACTCAGCAGGGCAGGTGTACCCGTGTTCGTATCTGATGTAAAAGGGGACCTGTCAGGCGTCAGTCAGCCTGGAAAGGAGACTCCTAAAATCTCTGAACGGATCAAAAGTCTGGAGCTGACAGACTTTTCATTTGCAGGCAGCTCTGTTGCCTTCTGGGATGTGTTTGGAGAGCAGGGGCATCCTGTGCGCACTACTATTTCAGAAATGGGGCCTCTTCTTTTGAGCAGGCTGCTTAACCTGAATGAAACACAGAGCGGAGTTCTCTCTATTATATTTAAGGTTGCTGATGAGCATGGGATGCTGCTGCTCGATCTAAAAGACCTGCGTGCAATGATTCAGCATGTTGGTGAAAATGCAAAGGAATTAACAACCAGCTATGGCAATGTTTCTGCAGCAAGCATAGGCGCAATTCAGCGTAGTCTGCTTATGCTCGAAGAGCAGGGCGGAGAAAGACTTTTTGGCGAACCATCTCTTAATCTTGATGATATGATTCAGACAGATACAAATGGCAGAGGGGTCATAAATATACTCGCATCAGACAGATTGATGAGCTCTCCAAAAACCTATGCCACTTTTTTGTTCTGGATGCTCTCAGCGCTTTTTGAAAGACTGCCAGAGGTTGGTGATCTTGAAAAGCCCAAGTTCGCCTTCTTTTTTGATGAGGCGCACCTGCTTTTTACTGATGCTCCAGCAGCTCTGCTCGAAAAAATCGAACAGATTGTGAGACTGGTCAGATCAAAAGGCGTTGGTGTCTTTTTTGTTACTCAAAATCCCCTTGATATCCCTGATAAAGTGCTTGGCCAACTCGGCAATCGGGTGCAGCATGCTCTGCATGCTTTTACACCTCGGGATCAGAAAAATGTGAAAGCAGCAGCAGATACATTCAGAGCAAACCCTGATCTGGATGTTCAAAAGACGATTTCTGAACTCGGAGTTGGTGAGGCATTGGTATCAATGCTGGATGAAAAAGGCAGACCGTCTATTGTTGAGCGGGCATTTATCTGTCCGCCCCGTAGCCAGATAGGCCCAATAACTGCAGAAGGTCGCAATAGAATAGTAAGATCATCTGATCTTTATGGGTATTATGAGAAGCTTGTTGACAGGGAGTCTGCGTATGAGATTCTTAAAGCACGGGCTGAACAAAAACCTGCTCCTGCTTATCCAAAAAAGCCCGGTAGAACCAGAGAGGGTGTTATAGAGGCGATGACAAAAAGCGCAGCCAGATCAATTGGAACGCAGATTGCGCGTGAGATAGTCAGAAGAGTGAATATTTTTTTCCGTAAAAAAATAGCACTGATTAGTTTTTTAGATTCTGATGCCAAGAATATTAATGAAACAGATAAATCTGTTTAACAAATATGCTGTTATTTATTTTATGAAGGCATATTGATTTATCATTAAAAAAATAGCAGGCAGATATTATTATATTTGGTCCTGCTCTCATATTTTATAAGTATGAGTTTTTTGAATATAGACAATAAAAAATATGGGGAGAAAAAACATGAGCCGTAAGAGAGGGATTCCTGGTCTTTCATTTTCATGGAAACGGGCTTTAGGTATTTCTGGTGCAAAAGCCAGTATTTCGCATAAAATAGGAATTCCGCTCACCAGATCCGGCCGCCAGCGAAAGGTGGGAAGGGTCTTAGGTTGTTCTGTTTTATTCGTATTTGTTCCGCTTGGTATTTTAATAATTATTTTTAGTCTTGTGTAATAGAAAAACTTCAGCATGGCATTATTATCAATGTTAGGGCGAAAAGAATAGACCTTTTGTACGGAGCATGCATTTATCCACCATCTGTAAATAATAATTTTCTCTGACTGTTTTGTTACTGTCTTATCCCTTTCAGCACAGCTTTCTTGCCTCCAGCACCTGGACGCTGCTGCACCTCAAAACCTGCTTTAGCAAGGCTGCGACGGACTGCACCAGCCACTGTATAGGTGGCGCATGCTCCGCCTGAGACTGTCTTTTCACCTATAGCCATAAGCAGTTCATGGCGCCAGATATCAGGATTCTTTTTGGGAGCATGACCATCCAAAAACCATACATCGCATGGTGAGTGCAGGGCATTTACCATCTCGAGTGCTTCACCAATCCAGAGATTTATTTTAATGCTGCCAAAGGGCCTTTTGATCTCTATTTCATGCCACCCATGTACTGATATGTCTATGCTGCTGTATGTATGGATAAATTGTTCTATGAGATGTCCAACCGGCTTTTTAAAATCATCGAGTATGTCTGACATCTGTGCTGCTGTGACGGGATGCAGTTCAGCTGTATTGTAAGTTATGGATAAACCATTTATACTGCGGCCTTCGAGATAGTCCATTAGTGCAATAACTACCCTGCCGGCTCCAAAGCCTGTCTCGCCTATATTCAGTTGTCTATTCAGTGAGAGTCTGCTGATTATATCCGTGCCGTCAAAAAAGATATGCTTTGCCTCTTCAATAGCATTAACAACATCGAAGTAGCGGTCATTATAATGTCTGTTCATCAGATAGTCAGGTATCTGCATGGCTGCTCTTTGTAATATATGATGTCTGAGGATGATGTTTTCTGAAACATTTTTCATATTAACATGTCGCCTTCAAAAGCCGCTCTATTGCCAGGATTTTTTTTGCTGTTCAAAATCTTGTTGAAATAGTGAATAATAAAACAGTTGACAGCTTATCAATCTTAGGCAGATTAATATGACAGCAAGATTTTTTGATAACAGAAAACATCTTTACTGGATAATGGCAGCAGTCCTGCTCGCAGGATTATGCTGTGCTGCTGTTGTCTATTTTAATACTGAGAGTCCGGATACTGAGGCGTATGAGTTCAAGGCAGAGGATTCAAGAATGTTCAGACATAATCTTGAGGTGTACGGCGGGAAAATAAGCCTTGCATTGAGTGATTTTTCAGTATGGTTTTCTGAACTTTGGCAAGGCAGACAGCTTGCTTATACGATTGTTTTCATAACAGTATCTCTGTGCCTTCTGATCTTTCTTGCAGCACACTATTTGGTGATGGATATTGGTGTTAAAGAACATGACAGCAGAGGTTCTGAGTAGTATATTTTGATAAAGTACAAGGAGGATTACAATGGGGTTCTTTGCTTTTTTAGGTTTTTTGGTACTCTGTTTTTTGATGATGTTGATATTCCGAAAAGCCGGATACTCAGGTATACAGCTGATTCTTATATTTATTCCTTTTGTTAATGTGCTGGTTATAGTTTGGTTTGCTATGGCTGAGTGGCCTATTCAGAGAGAACTGCGGATGCTCAAGGTGAAGGATCTTAGCTCTGCGCGGGAGGTGTAAGACCGGTATTATGTTTGAACTGAATGAACGGCTTAAACAGGACACTTTTGAGGTTGCACGGCTGCAACTCTCTAAGGTGCTGCTTATGAATGACATGACAGTTCCTTGGCTGATACTTGTACCTCAGAGGAGTGGCATCAGAGAGCTTCACCAGCTTGAGCAGAAGGATCTGACAGTGCTCGTTGAGGAGACAGCTCTTGTTTCTGGTCTTATGGAAAAAGAGTTCAGCCCGGACAAGATTAATGTAGCGAGTCTGGGCAATATCGTGGCGCAGCTGCATGTGCATATTGTCGCAAGATTCAGCAATGACAGGGCATGGCCCGGACCTGTATGGGGAGCAGCAGGAGCAGAGCAATATACGGAGCATGATGCAGCAAAAATGGTTAAAAGGATCAGCGCGATGTTGAAGTTCTGATCAGTTTTTTGTCTTGAGCAGCTCAAGCTCTTCAGTAAGTTTTTGAGCTAAATTCCTGAGCAGTTCAAGCTCGTTTTGAAGTTCAAGATTTTCTGCTTCAAGGTTTTCTATCTCCTGGTTAAGCAGGTCAAGATCCTCTTTATCAGGAGGCAGGCTGTCCTGTTTAATTATCTTGTTCACTTCGCATTCATTGTCTTTTTCACGGAGCTCTTTTCTGAGGCGTGCTATCTCACTGTTTTTTTCTGCGTTGACAATCATCTGTATTTTCAGGTCTTCTTCAGCCTTGTTGAGCTGCAGCATAAGATTGATAATGCGGGGGTGGTTATCATTTATGCCCTTGTCAGCCTGTTTAAGCAGCGTCTGCTTTTCCTCCTGCTTGCTGGAAGCAAAGTCTAATGAAGCCTGCAGCATGCTCACTCTTTGCTGTAGTTCTGCCTGCTCACGCAGGCTGTTTCTTTTTAGAGCTGTCAGTTCAGACTTTAGTGCCTCAATTTCAGTTTTCTGTTTCTGAATAATATTAATGTACTCCTGGGCAACACCTGTGCAGTCTGATGACTCGGCTCCTGGGCTGCATAAGCTTATTATGACAGCTGCAGTCAGCAAAACCAGGTTGTTTTTTAAAGATAATATTTTTTTCATTATGCTGGATTCATTCTCCTTAAGTGTCTAAGAAAACTTTACATTTTAATCAGCCAAAAAACAAGGGGTTGAATTCATCTTGCAAAGGCATATTTCCCGAGTTATGCTATGAATAATAAGGAGGTGCAGTATGGATATGCGCAAGGAGATAGCGAGAAAGGCTTATGAGATTTATGAACGCAACGGCAGATCAGATGGTCATGACATGGATAACTGGCTCGAGGCTGAGCGGTTGGTCATGTCCATGATAAAACAGGATGCAGATTTTTATTCTCCTGAACAGAGGGGTTCAGACCATGCGGTTCTGCTGAAGCATTCAGGCATTAAGAAAAACCAGAAGTCTAAAAAAAGAATAAAAAGAATGGAGGTCTGATTATTATGAAAGAGGCTCTGCTGTATGAAAAGGCAGAGGGCCTCAGGGTTAAATGTCTGTTATGTCCACATAGCTGCCTTATAGCTGATACAAAAAAAGGCATGTGCGGCGTGAGACATAACAGGGGAGGGACCCTCTACTCAGATGTTTACGGCAAAGTGGCAGCAAGAAATACTGATCCGATAGAGAAAAAACCGCTTTTTCATTTTTATCCGGGCTCAAAGTCATATTCAATAGCAACTGTAGGATGCAATATGAGATGCCTGCACTGCCAGAACGCGGATATCTCACAATATCCCAAATACAATCAGGGCGTGCCTGGCATGGACATGAGTCCGCATGATGTTGTTGCTGAAGCTGTTGCATGCAGCTGCCAGAGTATTGCTTACACTTACACGGAGCCTACTGTTTTTTTTGAGTTTGCGCTGGATTGCGCAAAGCTTGCAAAAAAACAGGGACTCTTAAATGTATTTGTTACAAATGGGTTCACATCAAGAGAGGCTGTGGAGATGATAGCCCCGTATCTTGATGCTGTAAATATTGACCTTAAGGGGGATGATGAGTTCTATAAAAATATAGAAGGAGCTGCCCTCAATCCGGTACTCGATTCAATTAGACTGTATAAGCTGCTCGGCATCTGGGTCGAGATTACAACCATGATAATTCCCGGATACAATGATTCTGACAGTTTTTTGGAGTGGGCTGCTGGATTCATTAAATCAGTTGATCCTGCTGTGCCGTGGCATGTGAGCAGGTTTTACCCTGCCTATAAAATGAATAATGTCGGGTCTACACCAGCGGCAACATTAGACAGGGCCCGCAGCATAGGACTTAAGACAGGACTTAAATATATTTATGGAGGGAATCTGCCGGAGAAGTCTGTACAGAATACATTTTGCTCATCTTGTGGAGAGCTGCTTATCGAAAGAAACGGATTTTTTGTTGAGAAGATGAATCTGGAGTCATCTATCTGTCCTGTATGCGGTTATAAGCTTGAAGGTGTTGGTCTGCCTTAAAACATAATCATTCAAGTTTTTTATCTCAGTTGTCAGACAACCTGCCAATAAAGTAATTTCGCTTATTTACCTCTGCATTTAATTTGAAAAAACATATCCTGATCTTTTAAGCTAATTCCCAATTGTGCTGTAAAATTAAAGATTTCAATAACAGACTCGATATATTAATTTATGCTAAAGCTAATTAACAACCCTGAGTTCAGCCATACCAGGAGATTTCTGCTCTACTCAGTTTCTCTTCTGACGCTCATTCTTATTGTCTCTGCTGCATGGAACATAGTCCAGGCAAAAAGAGATACCCTTGAAAAAGCAAAATTTGAAGCCAGAACCATATATGACCATAATGTTGCCTATAAAAAATGGAATGCCATGCTGGGCGGTGTCTATGCTGAAGTCAGCAAAAAAAATCAGCCGAATCACTATATCAGTCCAGAGATAAGAGAGCTTCCCCATGCTGGCAAACAGCTTGCGCTGATCAATCACTATCAGATGACAAAGAGCGCATATGAGTTAATGAGCGAGGACAAGGGCACAAACATCTTTAACAGAGTAATCAGCCTCAATCCCATGAATCCTTCTAACAAGCCTGATGAGTGGGAGAAGTCAGCGTTGCTCTATTTTGAAAAAGGTCTTGGTGAGTTTAGTGAGGTTGCTCAGATTGGAGGCGCACCGTATCTAAGGGTGCTTAAACCTTACAAAATGGAGAAGGAGTGCCTGAAATGCCATGAGTATCAGGGTTATAAAATTGGCGACATAAGAGGCGGCATAAGCATTGGCGTACCAATGCTGCCCTATTTGAAGAGCGAAACAATCACAATCTACACAATTGCAGGCACCCATCTGGCGATGTGGTTGATAGGCTTTGCCGGCATCCTCTTTTTTTCTGTAAGACTCATGAAGAATGAAAAGGATCGGCGCTATACAGAGTGGAAGTTCAAGACGCTCTCTGATTTTGCTGTCAACTGGGAGTACTGGATAAATGTTGACGGCGATATTGTATATATGTCCCCCTCTGTACTAAATATCACCGGATATTCTGTTACAGAGTTTATGAATAACAGGGAGCTTGTCCGCGTGGTTGTACATCCTGAGGATCAGGAGGCGTACGATACTCATGTTGAAAATTTTGCCCTGATGGACAGCGGAGAGACTGAATTCAGGATTATAACCAAAGACGGTCAGGTTAAATGGATATCTCACATATGCGGTCCCATATATATTGATGATCAGTTTCTGGGCAGGCGTATTACAAACAGGGATGTTACAGACAGAAAAAAACTGAAGGCACAGCTTGTGCAGTCTCAAAAGATGGAGTCTCTCGGCCTTATGGCAGGAAATGTTGCGCATGACTTTAATAATATTCTTACAACTATAATGGGCTTTAGCGCGCTTCTTAAAGAGACAGTCTCCCCCCGTGATACAGCAGCGTCAAGATATATACAGAATATACTCTCTGCTTCAGACAGGGCTCATGCGCTTACAAACAGCCTGCTCACCTTCAGCAGAAAACAGATTGTCAGGTCAGAGGAGATGAGCATCAAGACAGTTGTCAACGAGATTGAGCCGATGCTCAGAAGGCTTATTGGAGATGAATATGAGCTCCAGATATGTCTTAGTGAAGACGACTACCCTGTATGTGTTGATAAAAATCAGATGGAGCAGGTGATAATGAACATTGTCACAAATGCCAGGGACTCCATGCCTGATGGAGGTCTGATATCAATTGAGACCACAACAGCCAAGGCTGATGCCGAGTATGCGTCAAGAACACATATTGCCCAGGGCGCATACATGATTCTTTCGATTGCAGATACTGGCTCAGGAATAGACAAAAAAGATGTGCCTCACATATTTGATCCGTTTTTTACAACAAAGGAGAAGGGCAGGGGAACCGGTCTTGGCCTTTCGATAGTTTATGGAATAATAAAACAGCATAATGGGTTTATAAATGTTTACAGTGAGCCGGGAACAGGAACAACATTCAAAATATACCTGCCTGTTTCTGATAAAACTACAGGGACAACAATCTGTTCAATTTCTGATGAACTGTTTGATGATGATCTTACCGGTATCGGCACAATACTTGTTGCTGAAGATGAAACAGGCGTAAGGGAACTGCTTACGGAGGTACTTCAGAGGTCAGGCTACAGCGTGATCACAGCAGCAGACGGTGAAGATGCAGTGCGGGAATACAGGATGAATGCTGATAAAATCAACCTCTGCATTCTGGATGTCATGATGCCCAGAAAGAACGGCAAAGAGACCTATAAAATCCTCAAGACAATCAATCCAGGCGTCAAGGTTATATTCATAAGCGGATATACACAGAATATTCTCAGCTCCAAGGGCATATATGAAGAGGGTCTGGTATTTATTCCCAAGCCTCTTAATATCAACAAGCTTCTGAGTCATGTTAAGGCTGTGTTTTCTGAAGTTTAGCAATGTCTGAATCCGATAATATCTCCTAAAATAAAAGCCATCATAGTATAATTTGTTGATGCGTACCTTCAGACAGGGCAAAACATACAGGTATCTTGCAGTTATTCTGCTTATGTTCTCGCTTTTGACTGCTGCGAGTGCGTACATGACCTACAATAACTCTGTTGTTTCTGCAGAAGAAGGATTAAGGCTACAGGCTATTGCAGTTGCATCCGGGCTTGAAGCTGTTATGCAGAAGAGTCCTGCAGGTAGTACGGATATATTCGCTGAAATAGCTGCGCGCGGTGCGTGGGAGGCGATAGCATTTGTTGGGCTGTATGCGCCTGACGGTACTATTATTGCCCACTCGAACAAGAATCTTGTCAATAAAAAAGTGGATGGATCAGATTTTAGTGGCAAGATAAAAAGAGGCGTACCCTCATTCGGCATGTTGAAGCTGGGCACAGATGAAAAGGTCTTTGTACTGGATCTGCCGGTTGAGGGCAGACAGGAACTGCTCAGGGTGGCGCTGCATACATATCCGGCTGACAGAACCATACAACAGGCCCGCAGACAGGTTATAACAATAGCAGGTTTGATTCTGCTGCTCTGGATTACAGGCTTTTTCTTTGTAAGATATGCGAAAAGATCAGAGGCTCTTACCGAGCAGATGCACGAGAATGAGCGGTTCACAATGCTTGGCGAGATGGCCTCAGTGCTTGCGCATGAGATAAGAAATCCGCTCGGAAGCATTAAGGGTTTTGCACAGTATCTGCTCGAATCAAAAGAGGGCAGCGCAGACAATAGCGAGGCGATGTTCGACAATCTTGGCATAATAGTGTCAGAGTCAGAAAGGCTCGAGGCGCTTACTGATGACCTCCTTCTTTATGCGAGGCCTGCTGCTGTTGAGATTAAACAGGTTAATCTTAAAGATCTGGCTGCTGAGACTGTTATGTCAGCAATGGGCAGACAGCATATGGACAATCAGGGCAGGGTTCATATCCTGATTGAGAAAGATCTTGTGATAAACACGGACAGATACAAGCTCTTCAGGATAATGCTTAACCTTATCCGGAATGCTGATGAGGCAACAGGAGGCAGCGGCCAGATCTGGATATCTGCAGAGACAACTGACGGTAAAGTGCATCTTTCTGTAAGGGATAATGGTCCTGGCATGGATTCTGATACAGCTGTAAAGGTATTTGATCCCTTTTTCACAACAAAGGCAAAGGGCACTGGACTGGGGCTTGCTGTTGTGAACAAACTTGTCAGGGAGCTTGGAGGAGAAATATCTCTTAACACAAATCAGGGCAGCGGAGCTGAGTTTGTTGTGTTGCTGCCAAAAAGGATGGAAGATGAATAAACAGGATTTCAGAATAATGGTTGTAGATGATGACAGGTCATTTTTGGCGCTGATTACAAAGATACTTGTTAATGAGGGATATGCTGTAAAAGGGATTGGCGATCCGGTGGATGCTATCGATGTTGCAAAACAGTTTTATCCTCATCTGGTTATTACTGATCTGAAGATGCCGCAGATGGATGGAGTGGAGCTTATGCATAAGCTGCGTGAAGATGCCCCCTTCTGCTCATTTGTATTGATAACTGCATATGCTACTGTTGATACAGCCGTAGCTGCAATGAAGAGCGGTGCTTCTGATTATATAACCAAACCGCTGAAGAGTCCTGATGAACTGCGCACACTTGCCCAGAAATTTTATGATATTGAAAAGATGAATTCTGAAAAAGAGGTGTTGCCTGAAGACATGCCTCCAATGGATGTGTTATTTGCCGGTATGGAAGGCATAATGCAGACTGCAAAGGAAGTGTCTTCTCTTGACACAACAGTAATGCTTTACGGAGAAACAGGATCAGGCAAGAGTCTTATTGCGAATGCCATGCATATATTGAGCAGCAGGCCAGGACTTTTTGTTGATATTAACTGCGCGGTTATCCCGGAAAACCTACTTGAGTCAGAACTCTTCGGATATGAAAAGGGCGCTTTTACAGGTGCTGTTACAGCAAAGAAGGGTAAGTTTGAGCTTGCCGGCGACGGTACAATCTTTCTGGATGAGGTCTCGGAAATGTCGCCATCTCTTCAGGCAAAGTTTCTTAAAGTGCTGCAGGATAAAAAGTTTGAGAGGCTTGGATCGCTTAATACAATAAAGACAGATGCCAGAATAATAGCTGCAACAAACAGGAATCTGAAGACGCTTGTTGAAGAAAAAAAGTTCAGGGAAGACCTATACTACAGATTGAATGTTTTCCCATTAACAATAGCTCCGCTGAGAAATCGCAGGGATTCTATCGAGACAATAGCAGGCTACCTTCTAAAAAAAATCTCAGCGAGGCTTGGAAAGCAGGTCAACAGCATATCTGATGATCTTATGCAGAAGATGAAATCATACAGCTGGCCTGGCAATGTGCGTGAACTTCAGAATGTTAT
This sequence comes from Dissulfurispiraceae bacterium, assembly GCA_034002665.1. Lineage (GTDB taxonomy): Bacteria > Nitrospirota > Thermodesulfovibrionia > Thermodesulfovibrionales > Dissulfurispiraceae > JAFGXL01. The sequence goes on from JAVFAA010000001.1 coordinate 181,136, forward strand.
TGAGCGCGGCATTATAGTTTCAAAGTCATCAAGCCTTGTGCTGAGTGATTCCATATCCTGGTTTGATTCTGCTCCTTCTGCAACATATGTGTCAGATGCAGGCATGGATATAAAATCAGCTGAAAAGGCGGCAATAGAAAATGCGCTTGCACGCACATCAGGAAGTCGCAAGGAGGCGGCTGTGATACTCGGCATATCGCTGCGCGCTCTTCAGTATAAAATTAAAGAGTATGGAATAAAATGATTACGCATCTTTTGCGTCTTGAATGCAAAAAATGCGCAATAAATAAAACGAATTATTGAAATATAACCTTTTTTTATCTGGCATGACAGTTGCAATATTAAGGTCGAGGTGAGCAGACACCAAAGATAAAAAAAGGAGGAGTTAATCATGAAAAAGGTATTTGCAACATTGGTTGTAGTGATCTTCACACTGGGTCTGGCAGCATCAGCTTACGCATTTGGTCCTGGCACAGGACCGCGCGGAGGTTTTTATGGACAGAATGTCCGGACAGCAGCATTTACACCAGAGCAAGCTCAGAAGTTTGCCCAGTTCCAGAAGGATATTCTTCCGATCAAGCAGAAGATGCTTCAGCTTAGAACAGATCTTTTTGGACTCAGGACTCAGCAGAATCCTGACTGGAAGGCAATTGCTGACAAACAAAAAGAGATGGTTGACTTGAGAGTAGAGATTCAGAAGAAGAGAGCAGAGGCAGGATTGCCGTTTTATGGTCCTGGCGCTGGCTGCAGAACAGGTATGAAGGGTGCAAAAGGCCCCAGAATGGGGATGGGCAACTTTTAGCAACAGGTAACTCACAATTTGCGAGTCAGGGCAGCACAGCTGCCCTGACTTTATAAGAGAGATGAAGGATAAAATCAGCATATTAAAATTTTTATTCGCAGTCCTGCTGGTGCTTGGAACTGCTTTTTATTCTTATGCTGAAACAGAGCCTGATGCAGGATATGATCAGAATATCGAGGTCTCTTTTACAGGGATTGTATCTGCTGTTTCTGATACGGCACCACCTGTTTCGGGCAGAAGCGGGTTTATGAGAAGCAGAGGCCACAGACCCCGGATGATGCTCACGGTCAAAAGCTCAGGAAGAATTTATCAGGTTATTGCCGGTCCATCATGGTTTATGAAAAAAAATGGTATTGTTATTTCTCCTGGCGATGAGGTGAGCGTGACCGGCGCCAAGCTTTTTGGCAGAGACGGCAGTCTGTATGTTATCAGCAGACTGATCAGCGTGCCTTCAACAGGAGTCAGCGTACTGCTCAGAGACAGCTCGGGCAGGCCTGCATGGCGCAGACATTCACAATAAGGCTATTACATGATATAATTACGATTAATATTAAAATCCTGGACATGATGGGGGGCACTATTTGGCAGCGCGTATAGCGGTAAGCCTGGAAGAAAAGGGTGTCAGAGTACTTTATGCATCAGCAGGTCCACGGAGCATCAGAATACAGAAGTCCCTTCTGCTCAATGAAGGGGAGTTTGACAGGTTCCTTAAAAAAGAAGGATCACGCAGTTTCATCGTCTCGGCAGATTTCAAAAATATTTTTCATGATCTGATCCAGATTCCGCCGGTTGCAGAAAAGTTTATAAAGAGTCTTGTCTCAAATGAGCTTAAAAAGCGTGCGCCTGAGCTCGGCAAATTCCTCTTCAGATACGAGACTGTTGGAGAGAAGTTTGTTGAAGGTAAAAAGGTTAAGGAGATTTTTGCTGTTGCTGTTTCTGAGGAAGAGGTGAACGGCATTGTTTCACATTTTGCCTCCCGCGGCAAGATTGTAGATGCCTTGTATCCGAATATATCATGCATATCTGCATTGGCCTCAGCATCTATGAACAATAATGATGATGCCGCGCTTTTTGTTTCTGAATCAGGCTTCGCAAAGACGCTCTTTGTTGTAAACAGGGGCAGGCTTGTATTTGTGAGAACCGCCTCATCAACAGGAAGCGGGATTCGTGATTTTGATGTGCAGAATGTGAATATGACCATAAGCTACTGCAGGCAGACACTGAAGCTGAATCCTTCGGTCGTGATGCTTGCAGGGTCTGCCTGCCAAGAGTATGAGGCATCATCCGAGACTATTGTTCCATCAGCGTGCATGATGCTTCCCCATGATGTCTTTGGAAGACAGGATGTAATACTTGATAACATCTTTCCTGTTTCAGCGCTGCTCTGCCGCAAGAAGCTTAAGTTGTCAAACATGCTGACTGTTCCGTATAGAACAGAGCAGATGCTCAACAAATTCTTTAAAGCTGGTGCTGCATGTTTTGCACTGCTGATCGTTATTGGATTTTTATGTCTGCGTGAGAGCTCTGACAGAATCAGGATGCAAGAGCAGAAGGTAGCGAACCTCTCAGCCCAGATAGCTGCTGTTGAGCCGGTTGCTGCTGAGATCAGGAATCTGCGGACAAGGCTTGAACCTATGCTGCCTGCGATAAATGCACTTAACTCATCCAGCTCTGAGCCTTCCATTAATAAGGCCCTTGCATCTGCTGGCGGTTTTGCGTCAAGAGGGGTGTCTTTGGACTCTCTGCTGTTCAGGGTAGATTCTGATGCAGTGCTGATGACAGCCAAAGGAGCTATTAAATCTGGCAGCTATCTTCAGACCCAGTCCCTGTTCATTGAACTGCTGAATGCCCTGACAACCAATGGACTTGAGATACGCTCAAAAAGTCTTGATCTAAAGGACAATATGATAACTGTTGAAGCGGTTCAGAAGGCAGCGCAATGAATATTATTAAAAAATATACAGCTCCTGTGCTTTTTTGCATATTGGGAATAACTTTTGCAATTGTCCTTGCAGTGCTGCTTATCCAGGATAAAAAGGCGCGTGCTCTTGAGAAAAGGGTATCTGATCTCCAGAGAAATGCGATCTCATCCATGAGGTTCAGGCGTGCTGCTGATGATTTTCAGAAAATGATGCTGAAAGCTGTCTCAGTTATACCTGCTGGATACGAAAAAATGAATCCTGAAACAGAGGTCTTCAGAACACTTGATACGATCAAAAGCAGATTTAAATATGCAGAGATGAAGGTATCTGCATTTGACTTTTCGAATAATATGGTTGTCATGCCGCTCTCTATCAAGGTATATATTACAGACTATGCTGATTTTGTAAATAATGTTTCAATGCTTCAGTCATTGGTATTTCCATTTTTCACTCTCTCTGACATTAAAATGCTCAAGTCAGTTGATGACGGGTCTGTAACAGCTGATATCAACGGCAGGCTATGGTTCCCTGAAAAAAACAGGATGCCTGAGGGCAGCATGAAATGAAGCTGGACAGGATCATGATAGGATTGGGAGCAGCAGCATTTGCAGCTATAATTATAGCGCTTATAATTCCATCTCAGGTGAAATTTGAGTTTAAGCCTGCTCCAATAGAGTTAGAGATAAACTCAGCTCTGCCTGAGGAGCTGAATATAAAAGAGAGAGAGATTTTTTATACAAAAAACATGGTAAGTCCCATGCTGATCAATAAGACTGTAAAAAAGGGATTCCCGAACACTCCTCTTGAAACTATCGCTCCAGCAGCAGCACCTCAGGAGCCGACACTAAATATATCCATGATACTTATAAATAATTTAAGGAAAATGGCGATTATTAATGGTATAGTATTGAGCGAAGGAGACATGATCGGCAATGACAGGGTGCTGAAGATCGAAAAAGACAGGGTCTCCATTCGCAGCTCCAAGGGGGAAAGGTGGGTAAAGTTAAGTCAATAGCATCTGTTTTCCTGGTATTGACATGCCTGGTGCTTTGTTCATGCGCTTCATGGGATCTCAAACGCGAGGTTCAGATACCTAATGAGGTTAAAGAGGTTAAGATTGAAAAGCCTGCTCCTCAAGAGCCCGGGATGCCGGAGTTTGTACCGGCTGCAGAGGACATCTCGCCTATAAAAACCAGAATAGTTGATATAGTGGCGAGACAGACTCCATTGAGAGATGTGCTTCATGTTATTGCAGAGGCGACAAGCCTGAATGTTGTTGCTGAGCGCGATGTGAATATGGAGATGCCGGTTACCCTGAGCCTCAGAAATGTTACTGCTGAAAACGCGCTTAATACCATTTTTGCCTCTGTTGATTATTTTTACAGCATCAGAGAGAACATGCTGGTCATTAAAGCTGTTGATTCCCGGATGTTCGAGCTTGGGCATCCCTCGGTAATCCAGAGCTATAGTGTTGATATAGGCGGGGACATACTTGGCGGGGCAACCACCAACCTTGCGAGTTCATCAAGCGGATCGAGCGGCACATCATCCTCATCATCATCCAGCAATGTAAAGGGCAGCATAATACAGAACCTCAAGAGCGATACAGCTGCCTTCGGATTCTGGGACGCACTCGATAGAACTCTTGCCGGTATTTTAAGGGTACAGGCTTTTCAACAGACAGCATCAGCTGCACCACAGCCAGGCATGGCTCAACCTCAGCAGATGCTCCCGGTAGCAGCTCAGGCAAATGAATCTTTTGTTATAAACAGGCTTACAGGCACTGTATTTGTGACAGCTACAAAGCGTAATCTCGAAAAGGTGGAGCAGTACCTTAATACCATAAAAAAAGTTATAGGCAGACAGGTGCTGATAGAAGCAAAGATAATAGAAGTACAGCTTAATGATGGTCTTAAATTTGGCATAGACTGGAATTTTGTGAAAAACCTCAACTGGAGCGGAGTAGGCACTTTTAATTCCTCAACAACTACATTTTCCTCTGTCATTGACTCCACTTCACCTTCTTTTAATTTTTCGCTTGCAGGAACAAATTTTGATTCGCTACTCAAGGCGCTGCAGTCTCAGGGTGAAGTCAGAACGCTCTCCAATCCGCGAGTAAACATAATGAACGGTCAGACAGCACTGCTTAATGTGGGCAGAAATGTGAGCTTTGTATCGAAGGTTGAGACAACCACAACTGCTGGGGTATCTACACCAACAACAACCTATACAGTTGAGACCAACAGCGTGCTGTCAGGAATAATAATTGGCATGGTGCCCTACATAAACGAAAGCGGAGAGATATCTCTGACCATAACACCCATAGTATCTGACCTTGTAAGCCTGGTTGACAAGACAATAGGTGCATCAGGACAGAACCAGATACAGATAAGTCTTCCGACTGTTGACCTTAGACAGATGAGTACAACAGTCAGAATCAAGGACAACCAGCTTGTTGTTATCGGCGGTCTTATAAGCAAAAAGGAGAGTCTTGAGGATAACAAGGTGCCTCTGTTGGGAGACTTACCTCTTCTTGGCGGACTCTTTACAAGGCGTGACAAGCTTGAAGCGCGTTCAGAGCTGGTGATTGTGCTGCAGCCGGTTCTTGTTTCAAGATAAAAAAACTGCAGCCTGTGTTTCAAGGCTGTGCAGCATAATATAAAGTTCATTTCAGGTGCAGCTAAATGGCAAGCATACGAATAGGCGATCTTCTTCTATCCAAAGGGCTGATAAGTGATGTTCAGCTAAAGATAGCCCTTGTGCAGCAGAAGGTGACTGGAGATCTGCTTGGCGACACACTCAGCAGACTCGGCTTTGTCACATCCAAAGAGCTTGGCCAGATTCTTGCCCATCAGTCAGGACTCGAGTTCATAGATCTTGGCGGATACTCGATATCAGATGAAGCCCTGCGGATTATTCCCAAAGATATTGCAGAAAAAATGGAGTTTATTCCTCTGGACTTGCAAGATGGACAGCTCTCCATCGGAGTCACCAATCCAAGCAATATCATGGCTATAGATACTGTAAGCAGGCTGACTAAAAAACAGCCGAGCGTCTTTATGGTTGATGTTGACAGCTTCAGGGATACCATCGAGAGCGCCTACTTCTTTTTCGAAAATCCGATACAGGAACGGGTTGATGCAATAATTAAAGAGATCAAGTCAACAGAGAGCACAACAGGCACATCAGTGTCATCCCTTGCCGATCTAATAGTGATGGATGGTATAAGGCGCAAGGCAACGGATATACATGTGAATCCCACTCCAAACAGCGTGCATGTTTTTTACAGAATTGACGGAGTGCTTCAGCATGGACATTGCCTGCCCAGGCTTTCGCATGCGGGCATGGTGTCGAGAATAAAGATAATGTCTCAGCTTGATATTGCTGAGCAGAGACTTCCACAGGATGGTTCTTTTACATACAGCTTTTTAAAGAAGGGTTTTGATATAAGGGTGTCTTCTATGCCTACAATATACGGTGAAAACCTTGTCATGAGGATACTGGCAGGCAGCGGTCCGCTCCTTAGAATAGAGAATCTGGGATTTGATCCTAAAGAAGCTGCCGGAATAAGGGGGCTTTTCAGAAAACCGCATGGGATTATCCTGATAACAGGCCCTACAGGAAGCGGAAAGACAACAACCCTGTATGCTGCGCTGCGAGAGATAAATCTGATAGAGAGAAATGTGCTTACAGTTGAAGATCCGGTTGAGTACAAATTGAGCCTGATAAAACAGACCCAGGTGAACGAAAAAGTGGGATATGATTTTGCGCTTGCAGGAAGAAACTTTATGCGCCAGGATCCTGATGTTATGCTGCTTGGAGAGATAAGAGATGAAAATACGGCCAAGATTGCCATAAGGGCTTCCATTACCGGTCATCTTGTTCTGTCTACGCTTCATACAAACGATGCTGTAACATCGATACCAAGACTGATAGATCTTAATGCAGACAGATTTTTACTTTCTTCATCCCTGCTCGCCATAATGGCACAGAGGCTTGTCAGAAGGATCTGCCAGTTTTGCAAGGAAGAGTACGAGCTTAATGAGGATGAGACAGCTGCATTTAAAGAAACAGGAATAGATATTTCCAGAGCCTCCAGGGGCAAGGGATGCGCAAAGTGCAGCAGCAGCGGCTATGCGGGCAGAACCGTGATCGGAGAAATATTAAGGATTGATGACGAGATCAGGGAGCTTATATACGCAGGGGCGTCAGTGATAACAATACAGGAGTGCGCTGTTAAAAAAGGAATGAGGCCTCTGAAGGCTGACGGCATGATAAAGGCAGCTAAAGGCGTGACTACTCTTGATGAAGTCCTGAGAGTGGCAGGTTAGGCCTGATGCCTGCTTGTTGATACTGCAGATGGACTATTTTTCATATAAAGCTGTTGATGCTGAAGGCAAGATTGTGAGCGGAGTTGTGCGCGGAGACGATTTTGCAGAGGCTGAAGCAGCTGTTGCAGCAAAAAACTTTCATCTTCTTGACATAACCAAAACACCTCAGATAATAGCCAGTGTCCGCAGGTTTTTTACAGCTTATTCTGTTAAGCGCAGAGATATTATTGAAATTGCCAATAATCTTTCTGTAATGGTAAGGGCTGGAGTGCCGTTGTTAAGTGCGCTTGGGGACATAGCACTCACAACAGAAAATGAACATCTGAAACTGGCACTGGATGATGTCAGGATCCAGACAGAAATGGGCATGCGTTTCTCTGATGCGGTTGCGATGCATGGAGAGATTTTTCCTGAAGTTTTTGTGAGGCTGATCAAGGTGGGTGAAGAGACAGGTCAGCTTGAACAGAGCCTGTCTGATGTATCGCTGCATCTTCAGAAGATGGAAGATCTTGCCGCAGCAATAAAAAGATCGCTCATATATCCTGCTTTTGCGATCGTAACAACAATGGGTGCGCTCATATTCTGGCTGGCATATGTGCTGCCCAAGATAATGACCCTTATCAAAGAGATGGGAGTCCCGCTTCCTTTTATAACAAAGGTTATGATGCATATCAGCAGCTTCACTCAAACATTTTGGTTTCTTATACCTCTTGCACCGGTGATCTTTTTTATTGTGGTGAAACTTATGCAGAAAAAAGATGAGACAAGATATATTGTCCATAAGGCAAAGATACAGATGCCGATTGTGAAACATGTGGTTTACAACAAACTTCTTGCCCTCTTTTCTGAACAGATGCGGATACTGATAGTGGCAGGCCTCACAATAGACAGGGCTTTGGAGATAGTTTCAGAGGTTATCGGCAATGATGTCTTTAAAAATGCCATAAATATAGCAAAGGAAAAGATATCAACTGGCAGTAGAATAGCTGATTCTCTTCGTGAACATGAGGTATTTTCACCGCTTGTTGTCAGGATGATAGAGATAGGAGAGACCAGTGGAAGTCTTGATGAACAATTTAATTTTCTCTCTGAGTATTACCTCAAAAAGCTGGATGATGTTTCTGATAAAATGGGAAAAATGATTGAGCCGATAGTTATAGGCTTCATTGGCATTATATTTGCCATGATTATAATCGGACTCATGCTGCCCATCTATGATATTGTCACGAGGTTCAGATAATGACAGCCATGCAGTATCTCGCATTTTTTAATTTAAAAGAGGACCCATTCAGACTCACCCCGGATCCGTTCTTTTACTATCCTTCACAGGAGCATGATGAGATACTCCAGTCTCTTAACTACACAATTGAGCAGAAAGAGGGTTTTTTTCTTGCGATGGGAGAACCTGGTACAGGCAAGACCACCACTCTCAAGGTATTTATTGAGGCATGGAAGGACAGGGCAGATATAGCGCTTATTATGACTCCGAGACTTTCGCCGGAGGAGTTTTTGCTGGCAGTACTCGAAGACCTTGGAATTCATCACTCTGCATCAGGAAAAAATGAGATGTTAAAGACATTCAGGGACTTTCTGCTCAGGAGCTCGCAGCAGGGCAGGAGAGTTATTATCATAGTGGATGAGGCCCAGAACCTGCCTCCTGAAACAATAGAGGAGCTTAGGCTGCTGTCGAACCTCGAGACAGAGAAGGAGAAGCTGCTCCAGATAGTGCTTGTTGGTCAGCCTGAGCTTGAGTCAAAAATAATGTCAGATGAGATGAGGCAGCTGCGCCAGAGAATAACTGTAAGAACAAACCTGAAACCTCTCACTTTTGACGAAACAGTAGATTATATAAATTACAGACTCGCAAAGGCTGGCAGAGGCAATGCGGTCTTTGAAGATGCCTCAAAAAAAAGGATACATAAAATTACATCAGGAGTGCCGCGCTTGATTAATATGTATGCTTCCAGGGCAATGATGGCAGCATATCTTGAAGGAAGCCGAAGCATAGAAAAAAAGCATGTTAAACATGCTGAAAAGCATTTTGGACATACCCATGCCTCTGCTGTCAGGTTCAGATTTGTCTGGATAGTGATGCTTGCTTTTGCAGCAGCTGTAATTTCTGCTGGATCATACAAATTTTACTCGGCTTATAATGAAGCAAAAAATACCGCAACAGTTACTGCACATGAGGAGTCGAATGTTCATCAGGATACTATTGCTGCGGAGAATACGGCTGAAGGAGATCATCTGTCAACCGGTTCTGCTGTCCGGTCTGAACATCAAAGCCCCCAAACAACTCCAAGGTTAATTGTGAATGTGAAATCAGCTACTCTTAGATCTGAACCATCAATGGATTCAAAGGCTGTTGCATGGGCTTCAGAAGGAATCTTTTTTGACCAGATTGAAACTGCTGAGGACCTGCAGCTCAGAAAATGGTATAAGGTAAAGCTTGCTGATGGTGGAACTGCCTGGATAGCTGCTTCAATTGTGAATCAGGCAGAATAGCTGCTGGATCAGTCTATCTGCTGAAGTCTCTCGATGACACTCTTTTTTTCATCACTGCTTGTTTTATCCATGCCAAGTATCTCTCTGTAAAGATTTGCGGCTTCCTTGTGTCTGCCCTGTCTTTCAAGTATTCGAGCCATGCCAATCCATCCCTGAGATTTCCCGGATGATGCGAGTCTGAAAAAGGTGTTGTAGGCTCTGTCATGCTCTTTTCTTTTTTCCTGGAGGATTGCGAGATTCAGCAGTGCATTGCTGTTGTCAGGCTCAATGGATACTGCTTTTGAAAGATAGCCTTCTCCCTCTGACTCATTTCCTGATTTAATATGCGCGAGACCAAGATTTATAAGAGAAGGCACATAATCCTTTTTAATCCTCAATGACTCTTTTGAGAAACTTATTGCCTCATGATATGAACCGTTCTGCAGAAGGACTCCAGCGATATTATTCATGATTATATAATTATTCGGTGAGAGATCAAGAGCCTTTTTATAATTTTCAAGAGCCTTCTGATATTCTTTTCTTGATTCATGATTTTTTGCAGTATACAGATAAATGTCAATATTGGTGTTATAGCCTGATCCGGCTGTCAGGGTCTGTGATTTGGGAGCAATATCTTTTTTTATTATTAAAGCATCGTGTTGTTTTGGCGCAGCATCAGATGATTTTTGTTCAGGCGCAGGAGCCTGTTTTTTAAAATCCTGTTCAGACCTTTCAGTTGGTGATGGAAGGGGCTGTTGTCCTGATTTAACAGGTTCGGTTGCTGCCTCTGTTTTTAATGGTGTCTGATGGGCAGCTTCTGCTTTATGTTTTAGTTCTGCAGTATGTATGAAATTGTCTTTTTTTGATGCTGTTGATTGTTGCTTGTATTCTGATCCCTGTTTTTCTGTTGCTGCTTCTTTTATTTCTGGCGCATTGTGCATGTCTGTTTGTTCAGAAGCAACCTGTTCATAGTTCATAACAGGCAGCTGATCTGTTTTTTGAGTAGATTGAGATACGGGCTTTGATTGTATAATCTGCTCCGTTTGCTTGAATAAATATTTTTCAAAAAATAAAACAGAAAGAACCCCTGCAGCAACAGCCACAGCAATAAACAGGGTAAGCATCATTATCTTTCTTGATGCAAGTTTTTTTTCAGCAGCATTATAAACAACTTTTTTCAAGCTCGGGGGCACTTCCCTGCCGGCCTTGTTGTCAGTTTTTACTTTTGAGAGCAGATCAGCAAGCAGGCTCATTTTTGCTCCTCCCCTACAGTGGACGGAATATTTTCATTCATCCTGTCCCTTGCAGAAAAGGTGAGAGAGGAACTGCTGCGCTTTAGTTCCTGCTTGTCCCGCATTGTTTTCTGCGGTGCAGGCTTTTTGTCAGCTTTCATGAGAGCATTATATATTTTCCATGAATATGCCTGCTGTTTCGGCTCGCTTATAGCGTTGTAGCATCCTACTGCCTTCCATGTGTAGCCATGCTGATCAATGCATTTTTTGAGAATTGATGCGCCTGTCCTGGTGTTGTAGCAAGCATCAGCAATAAGCCTTTCCCTGTCGAGGCCGAGAGGTTTTATCCAGAATGTGTTGATCTGCATAAGACCAAGATCAGATGAGCCATTTTGGTTTTTGTTCACAGCCCTGTGATCCATGCCGGACTCCACATTTGCGATGCTCCTGAGCAGTTCAGAACTCAGGCTGTTTTCTTTCGCAGCATCCTCAAAGCAGAATGCCAGACAAAGAGCAGGGGTCAAGACAAGGATAGCTGCAGTTAAATATTTCATTTTCAGAGTTTAGCATAAAGATTTCATATTGACAAATAACCTATTCAGCGGTAGTATTAAATGATTTTAGTCAGTTAAAGAATTATATCGGCACAACGATAAAAAATAAGCTTGTTAGAGACTGAAGGAGGAGAGTTCATGAGAATGCTTTCGAATGCTTTAAGGTGTCAGAGAGGTTTTACACTGGTTGAGCTCGCGATAGTGCTGGTTATAATCGGCATAATACTCGGTGCAGTACTTAAAGGTCAGGATCTTATCGAGAACGCCAACGCAAAAAAAATAGCAAGCATTCCAAGCCAGTGGGAAGTGCCGATGTGGGCATACTATGACAGAAACGGCAGCTTCCCTGGTGACAGTGCCAAGGATGGTGCGATAGACAGCCATGCTGCACTTGAGACAGCGCTTGACGGAGCCGGACTTGGTCATCCGCAGACTACTACAAACGGTGTAACAGTTAGCATATCAAGCATCAACGCATGCGGAGTTGCAAATCGCAATGTGATGCTGCTTGCAAATGTGCCTCTTATGGCTGCCAAACAGCTTGATAATAATTTTGACGGTACGGAAGACGCAACAAAAGGCAGAATTAGAAATTGCGGCAATGCTGGAACAACTGCATCAGCAGCCTGGGGCACAACAGACCCAACAAGTGTAACCTACTTCTTTGACAAGACAATCCCGTAAATTGATGCATTCTGAAGTTACAAAGAGGGGGGTGACGAATCCCCCTCTTTTTTTTAGGCGAACTCTTCTCTGGCTGCTCGGTCTTATGTTCTGCATAGCTGCTTCACTCAGCAGCGAATACCTGAGTTCTGAGCTCTTAACGCCGTATGAATTTATTTTTCTCAGCCTGCTTTTGTTATTAATTTCAGCCTCACTCTTCAGGCAGATAAGCGCAGGGCGGTTAAATATACCTCTGCTTTTGCTGCCGATACTGATCTTTATATTTCTGAGAATCATGCCGGTTTTTTTCAGCCCGGTGCTGAATCCTCATGCTGCACTCTCAAAGATAGCAGGACTTTTAATTGGAGTTTTATTTTTTTTAAGCCTTTATCAGACAGGATTTGTTGAGTATGACAGGCTCAGAATTCTGCTGATTATTTTTGTTTCAGGCATTGTTCAGTCATTGATAGGCATTAGTCAGTTTTTTCTTTCCTGTGTTGATATTTCGCCTCTGCTGATTAAGTTCAAAGGCATACCATATGGCAGCTTTCAGCAGCTGAATCTTATGGCCTCATGGCTTGCATCATGCATTGTCATCTCTTTATACCTGATTCTTATTGGATTGATAGATTCATTTGGCAGAAAGTCAAAATTGTTTTTTATTGTGTTGACAGCCTTGCCATGTTTTGCGCTGCCGCTTACAGGCTCGCTTACAGGTTTTCTCGGTCTTATTGCCGGCATAGCGCTTATATCCTTCAGCAGCAAAGATTTGCTTAGACAGAAGTCAAGGCTGGTTCAGGTATGGGTTGTTGTGCTGCTGTTCTCCTTCACGCTCGGCATCACTTCTTCATATATTTTTAAGGGAGACTCGGTGCTGGTATCAAAGACATCAAAACTTGGGGGCAGAGGATTGGACGCAAGGATTGTACTGTATGATGTGGGCATTCAAATGTTCAGAACAGCTCCACTTGGACATGGCATAGGAGATTTTAGCAGCATTTATCCAGTTTATGAGACGAGGAAGTTCAGGTATGATTTGAACAGCGAAAAGAGAATGTATGGCTCCCGGCATCCACACAATGAGGTTCTCTACCAGCTTGTTGAATCTGGCATCCCCGGCATTGTCGGTCTTTTTTTTGTTTCAGGTTGTTTCCTCTTCTATCTTTGCAGATGCAGAAGGAAAATGGCGGTAATGTTTCTTGGACTACTGACACCTCTGCTGATCCACTCGATGTTCGAATATCCCTTTTATCAGTCATTGCCGCACTATGCGCTATTTATTGTTCTGCTCTATCTTCCGCTGCTGGAATTGCGGAACAGCTGGATATTCATGAAATCCGAATTTATAAAAACAGGTCTGCGTATATTGATAACTGTTGCGGCTGCTGTCTCGGTAATTCTTGTTGCGCACACTCTCAATGGCTACTTAAAAATGATCCAGCATGTAAAGCAAAAAGCAAGAGCAGGAGTTGTTGACCTAACTCTTCTTGAAAACGGACTGCATAATCCCTATCTCATAAATGAGGCTGAAAGGCTTAGGATGTCTGTCATGCTTGACTATGGCGAAAGGAATGGCATCAGGCAGGTGCTTGAGCTTGTTGAATCATGGTCATCAGCAGAAGCAATGCGCTCAAACTCTCTATATGCTTATGAGATGAATATTCGTTCCCTGATCGCTCTTGAGAGATTTGAGGATGCTTTTAGAGTTGCTGAAAGAGCAGTTGCCATTTATCCTTTTCTGGCTGGCAGGCTAAGGGACATTAACATACTAAAGTATAAATGATTTGTTGACATGTAATTTATTGTTTGATACCATAAACAGCAGAGAGCAGTATATAATTATGTTTACATATAGGAGGGGGCGCTTCATGACAGGAGCTAAAATTTTTACAAGAGAAGAAAAGGGATTTACACTTGTTGAGCTGGCGATAGTGCTTGTGATCATCGGCATAATCCTCGGAGCTGTTCTCAAGGGCCAGGAGATAATCAATAATGCAAAGATCAAGAGAGTTTATAATCAACAGCGCGAGGTTTTTGCCGCGCTTTACACTTATCTTGACAGATATCAGAGATTCCCGGGTGATGACCCGACAGCAGCATCAAGATGGACGGTCACAAGCGGCAATGGGAATGGTGTGATCGGAGGGTTGACAACAAACTGCGCAGCCGGGGCCACAACAGAGACATGCCAGGTATGGATGCATCTGAGAAATGCCAATATAATTCCTGGTCCAACCAATTCTGCTTTGAACCCGAGCAACTCCTACGGAGGAGCAATAGCTGTTGGCAATGCTGCTATACAGGGGCTCACGAGCAACTGGATCGCCATGACAGCCATACCACACGATATATGTCAGGTCCTTGACAGAGAGTATGATGACGGCGATGCAACAACAGGAGATATAAGGGGCACAGTAAACTATTTCTCGAGTACAGGCCCACAGACAGTATATTTTAGATTTTAAGGTGCTTGCGAATAAAAGGGGCAGACCCGGTATGCGGGGCTGCCCCTTTTTTGTTTATTTAAAAATAAGTTTATAAACAGTGCTTGCAGTTAATATGTGAAAAATTGTTCAAGAAACATTCCAGAATGTCCGATATATGATATATAGCGTATTCAATCTGAAATAATTATCAATGATATAAACAACCAGACTGTTTTTACGGGATATTGGAGGTTTTACCACATGCTTTTCCCCCGGATTTCTGACCTCATGACAACAGATGTAATAGCTATTCCACCATATGCCAACTTGTATGAGGCCCTCGAAAAGCTCGCGTCATTCAATGTGAGCAGCATAGTGGTTACAGAAGGGTTAAAGCCTGTTGGTATAATTTCAGAACACAGTATTCTCAGGATAACAGCAACCACGCAAAACATATATCGCCTTCCTGTACGGGATCATATGTTTAAGAATCCCGTTGTCGTCTATATGAACGATGACATTCCCTCAGCCCTTAGAACCATGGGCGAAAAAAATACAAAAAGGCTTGTGGTTATTGATGAAAATGGCAATATGCTCGGCATGCTGTCATGTTCTGATATTTTGAACAAGCTTGACGATGATTTTTTTGGCATGGAGCTCACTGTCAAGGCAGCTGTTTCTGATTCATTTATACAGATGCCTGCTGATGCTCCGCTTAAACTTGCTATTGACCGTATGTACCGGGAAGAGAAAAATTGCGTTGTTGCTTATGAAAACAACAGGGTTTCCGGCATATTGACAGAGCGGGACATCGTTAGGCTGCTCGTTAAAAATATATCCATGGATACCCCGATAAGCCAGCTCTGCACGCAGAGCATCATTTATCTCAATGTAGATACTCCTCTTGCCGAGACAAGAAAGATAATGCGCGACAGGGGTGCCAGATTCATCATAATTCTTGATCAGCAGCTTAAACTTGCGGGAGTAGTCACTCCATCGGATATAGTGAGCCTTCTCAACAAAAACCTTAACAGGGGACTTCAGACGCTTTCTGACAGGTATAAAAAGTCTCTTGATATGCTCTCGCTCGGATACATTGAGTTTGAGCTGAACAATGAAGGTACAATTCTTGCCGCAAACAGAATTGCTGCTGAGGGCCTGGGGTTCAGTTCAGTCGGGCAGATTGTGTGCAGATCATTTGCCAAGCTGCTCAAATCTCAGAATCAATGGGAAGATTTTTTATCAAAAAGAAAAAACATGCCTGCATCGCTTCATATGGTTTTTGAGCTTAAAGACCAGATTATCGAGGGATTTTTTAAAATTACACAGTTCAGCGCAAGCGGCATATTCAGGGATGTGACTGCTGATTATATAGAGAAAGAGAATATAAAAACAGAGAAGAACAGGTTTGAAAATATTGTCAGAACCCTGTCTGAAGGCATAGTGATACTTGATAAGTCTGGTGTTATCAGACAGGCCAATGACACGGCTGCAGATATGTTTGGACTGACTCAGGAAGATATGATAGGCAAGCTGTTTCATCAACTTGAATGCGTAATTATAGATGAATCTGGAGGCATTGTTGACAGGCAGACAATGCTTGCCTCCCAGATGATCAAGTCACTGCCAAATCATAAAGGAATAATCAGGGGCATAAAAAGACAGGATGGTTCTATCCTCTGGGTAACTGTCAATGCGACTCCGGTAATAAATGCTGCGGGTGAGATAGAAGAGATTGTGAAGGTTGTTGTTGACATTACAGAGATGTACAACCTCAAGAAGAGAAACCAGAAGGTTCTTGATACTGCCCAGGAAGGATATTGGGAGATGCATCTTGACGGCAAGATAATCAGTGCAAACTATACAGCTGCCCAGCTGCTCGGCTGCACTGAAGATGAGCTTGTAGGAAAGAACATTTACGATTTTGCTGAGGATGAGAGCAGGGAAGTGATTGACAAGTCGCTAAAAAACAGGGCCAAGGGCATTTCAGGCAGCTACACGGCAAAACTGAGAAGAAGCGACGGAAGAAAGATAATTATCAGACAGTCTGAGGCTCCGCTTACTGATGCAGGAGGCAAGGTTATTGGTGCTTTTGCGTTTATAACAGACCTTACTGAACTTACAGAGGCTAATGCTGAACTCGAGATGAGGCACAGCATGCTCGAGGCAATTAATGAGGCAACAGCTTCCTATATAAAATCTGAAAACATAAAGGAACCCATAGAACATCTTCTCAAGGCTGCTGTGAAGATAACATCGAGCCAGCATGGGTTTGTTGGCTACAGGGTTGAAGGACAGCGCAAAAGCGATATGAAGCTTCTTGCTGTTTCACAATCTGAAGGCAGTGCTGAGCTGAGCGCGTCTGGTGAACAACTGGTCGGAGATCCTTCCGTAACAGCAGAGTTTATGTTTATCGAGAGCCTGATGTGTACAGTAGTAAATTCCAAAAAACCGATAATATCCAATACTCCTTCTGATCAGTCAAAAACCGGGGAAAATACTGTTAATTCATTTCTTGCAGTGCCATTTTTCTGGAACAACAAGGATATGGGTTTTATAGCTCTTGTAAACAAGCCTGACGGATATACTGACAATGATGCTGATGTTGTGGAATCCATGGTCAAGGGCATTGCTCTTATCCTGTACAGGGAAGAGGAGAGGGTTGCCTCCATGCAGAAGGATGGACTGTTAAATACAATAGCCTCTTTTTCCAAGGATCTTACCCGTGCAATGTCAGAGTCTGAAGCTTACGAGATATTCAAACATTATCTGCTCTCCCTGAAAAAAGGCGATGCCAGGATGAATGCTCTCTACTTTCTGGGTATAGATCATACTAATCACACCTCAGAGCTGTTGATAAGGCATAATGATTCAGGCCTCAGGGATATTAATAAATGTCCAGGCATGGAAAAATGTAAGGCCTATGTATATACCGGAACATTTATAATCAACGATCTTTCCAGTGATTATGCATGCCCATTTCAGCGTCTTGGCGCAGAGTCTGGAAGCTATATGTGCACACCAGTAAGTCTTGCCGGACAGACTGCCGGAATACTGCATCTTTACAGCAGGCATCCGCATTTTTTTGGCGATAATATGAAAGAGACCATTGAAAGCTTCATCTCTATATTTGCTCCGGTAATAAACAATATGAGGCTGCTTGAGCTGAACAAAAAGCTGGCTATTATTGATCCGCTAACAGGCCTTTACAACAGACGGTATTTTGAAGCTTTTATGGATAAACAGGTTGCCATTTCCCAGAGAAACAACCAGTTTTTAAGTGTTATTATGCTGGATATAGACAACTTTAAGCTATTTAACGACTCCTATGGGCATGATGCAGGAGATGTTGCGCTCAAGTTGGTTGCGCATTTACTGAACTCGGTTATAAGGAATTCTGATATAGCTGTGAGATACGGAGGAGAAGAGTTTATTGTGGCTCTCCCCAATACAGAAAAGGCTGTGGCTTATGAAGTTGCAGAAAGACTCAGGGCAACTATTGAAGAAAGTCCTGTTTGCCTCAATTCAGATCAGTGTAAATTCATAACAGCCAGCCTTGGAGTAGCTACACTTGGACTTGATTCGCAGGACATGACCAGTCTTATATCAACCGCAGACTCTATCCTTTACAACGCCAAGAACAGCGGCAAAAATAGAGTCTGCGTTGCCTGATAAAACGATTATTTGACGACCAGGACAGGACAGCGGGAGTAGTCAACAATTTTTGACGATATGCTTCCAAGCAAAAACTTTTTTGCCCCATGTCTCCCATGAGAGCCGGTTATTATGAGATCAACCTTCATCTTCTGGGCTGTTTCGAGAATCTTTTCTGCAGGGTCTCCCTGTCTTATTACTGTTTTAACCTCTATGGCCTTGCCAGAGAGCGACTTGCGGATCTTCTCCATAGCCTGGGCAGTTTCTTCAGAAAGAGAGTCTGCAATCTTGCGCCTGTCAGCCTCACTCAGCTCAGTAAGATAGAGCTCCGGCACTACGGATATTACTGTCAGTGATGAATTGAATTTAATGGCGAGTTCCACTCCCTTCTTGAGTGCCTTGTCGGATGATTTGGAGCCGTCGTGGGCAACCATTATCTTTTGCATGTAGCCTCCTTCAATAATCTGACGCAGATTATATGCCTGTAGTTAAGCTCCAAAGCGAGCATACAAATAGTGAACCTGTGATAAAATCCAGATTTATCAATTGCAATTATTCTAACATATTCAGCGCGACTTAACATGTATGCGTATTGGAGCGCCTTTAAAAGAGAACTCCTCCCTAAGCATTTTCTCGATATAACGGATATGCTGCTCCTTGATTGCCTGGGGGTAATTTGCGAACAGTGTAAACTCCGGAGGCATCACACCCACCTGTGTAATATACTTTAATTTGATTTCCCTGCCCCTGTATGTTGGCATGGACCTGCCTTCAAAAGCCTTACCAAAGACCTTGTTAAGCTGGGAAGTAGGAATGCGTTTCTGCCGCTCGGCTATCAGTTCAGAAATAATCGGGAAAATTTTTGTGATCCTCTTTCTCTGGAGTCCTGATGTGGTGAGTACAGGAGCATGATTCATAAACCATATCTTTCTATCAATCTCTGCTTCAATTTTTTTGTATGCCTCTTCAGGCTCTTCAACAAGATCCCATTTGTTGTAGAGAAGCAGTGCGCTTTTACCGTAATCATGCACCATGCCGGCAATCTTCTGATCCTGATCTGTAATCCCTTCTGCAGCATCAATCATAATTACAGCAACATCGCAGCGCTCTATGCTCTTCATGGCCCTGACTACAGAGTACCACTCGATAGCGTTTTCCCTGTTTTTCTTTCTTATTCCGGCTGTATCAATAAAAATATAGCTTTTTTTATAGTATGTGCATATTGAGTCTATCGAGTCCCGTGTTGTGCCTGGAACAGGGCTGACTATAAGCCTGTTTTTGGACAGCAGGGCATTGATAAGAGTTGACTTGCCCACATTAGGTTTGCCAACTACAGCGATCTTTGGTATTAATGATTCATCTGCAGGCTGAATCCCGACTGCGGATTCAGGCATAAGAGAGACGAGATGATCCATCAGCTCTTCATATCCCAGTCCGGTGGCTGATGATACTGTCATGATGCTGCTGGCTCCTGTCTCATAAAACTCTGCTGCCATCAGTTCATTTTTTGGATTGTCAACCTTGTTGATTGCAGTTACAACTGTCTTGCCTGATGCAATCAGCATCCTCGCAAGTTCCATGTCAGATGGTGCAAGCCCCTCTTTGACATCAAGGAGGTGAATAATTATATCAGCTTCATCTAATGCGATCATGACCTGTTCTTTGACCTGATCAACGATGCTCTGTATTGTCTGTCCGCTGAATTTTCTGCCTTTCACACCCTTTTCAAACCCCTCACTCAGAAGCGGAGCAGATTCGCCGTAAAGCCCTCCTGTATCAATAACAGTAAAATATCTGCCTTCCCATTCTGTTCTTCCATAATTTCTGTCGCGGGTGACTCCCGGTGTGTCCTGTGTTATTGCAGAACGGCCGCTCTTTCTGGTCATGCGGTTAAACAGTGTTGATTTGCCTGAGTTCGGTCTGCCTACAATCGCTACAACTGGTTCCATATTCTTCCTGATTTTTTAATATCCACTGCTGCAGTGCTGCATACTGAGATGCAGAGCGCTCTGTCCGGATTATTAATTAGTAGGCTCGATAATATCGTATGCCTTGATCTTTTTGTGAAGATTGCTTCTTTCGAGGCCTATTGCATCCGAGGTTCTTGATACATTCCATGAGTTTTCCATGAGTTTGCGTTTTATGAATTCTTTTTCGAACGCCTCTTTTGCATCCTTCAGACTCAAACAGCAAAAAAGCCCGTCATGCTCTCCATGTGTCAGGGCTGATTTGAATCCGAGTCCTTCAACTTCTTTAGCTCCAATTATGTTGTCAGGTGACATTATAAGGAGTCTCTCAACAGCATTTCTCAACTCCCTGATGTTGCCTGGCCAGTTGTGTTCTGCAAGCAGCCTGACCGCTTCATCTGAGAAGCTTTTTGGACGCATGCCATTGTCAGCATAGAACCTCTCGACAAAATATGCTACCAGTTCATGAATATCCTGTCTGCGTTCTCTGAGTGGTGGGAGCTTTATCGGGATTACATTCAATCTAAAATAGAGGTCTTCCCTGAATCTGTTGTTTCTCGCCTCATGCGCCAGATCCTTGTTTGTTGCTGCAATTATGCGTGTATCTACCTTTATGTTTTTACTGCCTCCCACGCGCTGAAACTCCTGTGTTTCAATAATGCGCAGAACTTTTGCCTGAGTCTGGAGTGTCATGTCGCCTATCTCATCAAGAAACAAGGTGCCTTTGTCAGCAAGTTCAAATTTCCCGATTTTGCGGTCAGTTGCTCCAGTGAATGAACCCTTTTCATGTCCAAACAGCTCGCTTTCTATAAGCTCCTGAGGTATTGCTGCGCAATTGACCTCGATAAAAGATTCTTTCTTCCTGTCGCTGCCCTCATGAAGCAGTCGTGCTGCCAGTTCCTTGCCTGTGCCGCTTTCTCCGAGAATAAGAACCCTGCTGCTGCTTGATGCCGCAAGCTTTATTTGAGAGTTAATCTGCTGCATTGCAGGTGAACTGCCGATCATCTGCCATTTTTGTGACAGGCTTGTTCTGAGCTCCCTGTTTTCTTCTTCGAGAGCTTTTTGCTGTAAAGCCCTGTTTGCAACAAGCAGCACCTTTTCGAGCGACAGCGGCTTTTCGAGAAAATCATAGGCTCCGAGTCGAGTTGATTTTATAGCCAGCTCTATGTTCCCATGACCTGAGATCATAATAACAGGGATGCTGCTGTTCATCTCGTTCATCTTTGTGAGGGTTTCAATTCCGTCAATTCCTGGCAGCCAGATATCCAGCAGCACCAGATCTGGCGTCTGTTCACCAAACCGCGTGATGCCCTCTTCACCATTTGAGGCTGTTGTTACATTATAGTCTTCGTCTTGAAATATGCCCTCAAGGGTATCTCTTATGCCCTGTTCATCATCCACTATTAAAATATTTTTTCTAAGCATCGGTCCTCCGCGTTTGTACTGCCGGCATGCCTATGGTGAAAACAGCTCCCCTGGGTCTATTGTCTTTGACTGTTATGAAGCCATCATGATCATTTACAATCTTGCTTGCTATCGCAAGCCCCAATCCTGTGCCTCCGTCAGTGCCCGAAAAGTATGGCATGAAAAGCTTGTCTTTAATATCGTCGCTTATTCCGGGACCGTTGTCAGCTATATCAATTATTATAGTATTTTCATCAAGCGTTGTGTTTATATTTATACTGCCTGAGCCAGACATCGCCTTTATTGCATTGTCCATAATATTAATTAAAACCCTTTTAAATTGTTCTATATCTAAATATATGTCTGGAAGATCTTTTTGAATTGAGACATCAATTCGTATATCTTTAAACCCTTTATACATGAATATTACAGATCTGATCAGCTGCGCTATGTCTGCGGCTTCTTTCTTCATTTCAGGCATTCTTCCATATCTCGAAAATATATCAACAAGTCCTCTGAGGCTTTCAACTTCAGAGGTGATGGTTGCTACAGATTTTTCGAGAACCTCTCCAAAGTCCTCAGACTGTTTTGACCATTTTCTTATTAATCGTTCTGCTGAGAGTTTTATGGGTGTGAGCGGATTTTTAATCTCATGGGCGAGTCTTTTTGCGACCTCCTGCCATGCGAGGGCTTTTTCCGCTTTTATCAAATCTGTTATATCGTCGAAAACTACGAGCATACCGAGTGAACCAGAAGCAGAGCTGTCTCTCAATCCGGTAAGATATATTCTGAAATGCATAATCTTTCCATTAATATTCACTTTTGCAATTTTTTTGACTTCATTCACAAACCTGCCTTTAAGCTCTGCTGCAATATTCGAAAGTTCCTCTGAATTGAGCATTGATATAAACTCAAGATAGTTTTTGCCCGCAAGAGTTGCCGCATCAACATCCAGGAGTATTCCTGTAAGTTTGTTGGCAGTAACGATTCTGCCTGATGGATCGAGAAATATTACGCCAGAGTTAATATTTTCCAGGATTGTTTCGAGATAAAGCCTCCTTCTGTCAAGCTCTTTATAAGCAGACTGGAGGGACTCTTTGTTATCTCGCAGCTGGGAAACCATCAGGTTGAAGGATTCTGTCAAAAGTCCGATCTCATCTTCGCTTGCAGGATTAACCTTCAGATCAAGATTGCCTAATGCGATCTGCTCTGTTGCAGATGCAAGCTCCTGGATGGGTATTGTTATTCCTTTGGATATCTTGAGAG
Organism: Dissulfurispiraceae bacterium; assembly: GCA_034002665.1. Taxonomy (GTDB): domain Bacteria; phylum Nitrospirota; class Thermodesulfovibrionia; order Thermodesulfovibrionales; family Dissulfurispiraceae; genus JAFGXL01. The sequence goes on from JAVFAA010000001.1 coordinate 203,841, forward strand.
ACACCCAGAGACTTGTAAATACAATCATAAGAGTGATAAATCCAAGTATAAGAATATAGTTTATTTTAAGCGGTGATCTGAATCCCTGCTGTTTTATGAGATCTTCGTACATGTCTCTCAATCTGCCGGACTGAAGAGCCAGATCTTTGGGAAGCGTAAATTCAGCAACTACTACGCCGCCTGATACAGGCACAGCTGCCCTTACGATGTCACCAATATCAAGTGAAATTATCTCGGACCCCTCTCTGCCTTTGAGTGCTTCCTGAACCATTTCTCCTGCTTCAGGAGATACGCTCACCAGTTTTTTTATCGAGATTCCTGCTCCGGAGACCTGCATGCCTTCAGCGTACAGCTTTGCGGCGTTGAGAGCTCGCTGGCGTTCAAAATCATAAAAGGATTTGGCAAGTTCGATAGACTGCATAACAGGCTCTTTAATCTGAGGAGAGAATATTCTGTCAATGTAGTTTGTTACAAGTCCGCTCGAGACAAAAAATAGCAGCATCGAGGGAATCAGGGTGAGTACAACAAAAATTGTCATTAACTTTGTTCTGAACTTATAGCCGAGTATTTTTTGCTTTCTTTCGGTGTAGAGTCTGAAAAGATTTTTTCCCACAAAAAAGATTAGCGTCAGGAGCGCAATTATGTTTATGCTGAGCAGGCCTGCAAGGAGTATTCTGGTGGTTATATCCAGAGCAGGCATTTTTATAAAATGAAGCTCTACAGCTGTAAGCAGTGCAAAAAGCGCCAGGATTCCGGCTGTGATCAGAAATGTTTTAAGCAGACGCATTATGGCATTGTCCTTTACTGCGGCAGACTGAAGCTGCCGGAGTTCATGGTTATGCTGAACTCGTTTTCAGGTATTAGTATAATCGCCTTTAGCAATGACGGCAGCTTTCTTATCTTTGATTCAACAGTCACCTTTACAAAGTACTGCGCAGGCTCGATCTCTTTGGTGTTCATAAGCTTGAGTCCGTTAAGGCTGAATGCCCAGGTAGTCATTGATTCGAAATCCTTGAATCTTTTTCTGTATTTTATATTGTTTTCCACTGTCTCGCATATAAACTCTTTTTTTATTGGATCAGCTGATATTGTTCTTGAGTATTTTCTTCCTGCCACAAACTCATCAGGCCATATTTTCCATACTCTGAAAAGATCAATATAAAATATCAGCTCTTTCTTTACGCCGTCTCTCAGTTCTGCAAGCATCTGCTGTCCCGGCTTAAGCTCGGCATTTATGATAAGTTCATGGTTTTGCAGAGTTGTCTGGATTGTGGAAAGAACCGATTTTTCTGTTGCAGATGCTGACATGCATAGGCAAGCAAAGATCAAAATCCAGAAAAAGGCAAGCTTAAAAACTGCTTTGGGCTGGCAGTAATTTTTTTTTGAGATGCGCATATTGTTGTTGTCTATATTATTGGATTTCATTATTAAAACTAATCCATTATATCACAGATAGATAGCCGTATTTTTACGGTTTACAGCCAGCACATCACAATTGCAAACAGAGCAACCTGAAATGGTATTATAAAAATCATGCTGTTTTTTAGCAGCAAAGAGATATTTTTGGAGGAAATATGGTTCCTGAGCTTAAATATGATGAAAAAGGGCTGATCCCGGCTATTATTCAGGATGCTGAAAATGGAGATGTGCTTATGATGGCCTATATGAACAGTTCATCGCTTCAGATGACAATAGAGAGCGGATATACGCATTTCTGGTCGCGTTCCAGGCAAAAATATTGGAAAAAAGGCGAATCTTCCGGGCATCTCCAGGAGGTTAAGGAGATATATTATGACTGTGATGCTGATACGCTTTTGATAAAGGTTAACCAGATAGGCGGCATAGCATGCCATACGGGCAGCAGATCATGCTTTTTTAACAAGGTTGAGAGATAGCGCAGCGGTTTAACTGTCTGCCTGCAAGCAACAATAACATCAGCCGGAGGTTTTATGAGCGATTGTCTGTTTTGCAAAATTGCTGCAAAGGAGATCCCTGCCCGGATTGTGCATGAAGATGAATATTGTGTTGCCTTTGATGATATTAATCCTCAAGCGCCAATGCATGTGCTTGTAATTCCCAGAAAACATATCTCCAGGGTGTCTGAAATAAAGCAGGAGGACAGAGAGCTGGTAGGACACCTGATGCTGGTTGGGAGTTCTGTTGCCGCATCCAGAGGGTTTAGCGAGAGCGGTTTCAGGATTATAGCAAACTGCAATGCAGATGCCGGCCAGGATGTGTTTCATATACATTTTCATGTGCTTGGAGGCAGAAAGATGGGATGGCCTCCAGGTTGATTCCTGTTTACAGAGGCATGATATGAGGTTGATAAGCAAAGAGACTGCCTGGGAGGGCAGCTTTCTGCGTACAGTGCTTCTTACCTACAAAGATCATAATGGGCATATGAGGACATGGGAGGCGGTTGAGAGAATAAATACCCAGGGGGTTGTTATTGTTATTCCTGTAACTGCATCCGGAGAGTTTATCCTGATAAGGCAATACAGGCCTGTGATGGATAACTATGTGATAGAGTTTCCGGCAGGTCTTAATGACCGGGGAGAATCATCTTCAGAGGCTGCGGGCAGGGAGCTTGTTGAAGAGACAGGCTATTTCAGCAATGAAATTATTTTTTTGGCAGAAGGGCCTGTATCTCTTGGTGTATCCATAGAACTTGTATCTGTTTTTCTCGCAAACAATGCTGTCGTTGCTTCTGATGAACTCAAGAGGCGTTTTCCGCCAGATGATACAGAAAACATAGAGGCTGTATGTGTGCCCATGCAGGATATATATGATTTTCTTGATTCAAGAAAACAGTCAGGCGATTATTTTGATCTCAAGATTTTTGGTGTAATAGAACTTGCCAAGAAATATCTGGAGCGCTGCAACAGAAAGTTTTAGGCAACTGCAGCAACGCCCAGACATTAGTTTGCTAAGCCAGTGTAATAGCTTCAACAGGACATATATCTGCTGCTTCCTGGCAATTGCATGTGCTGCATTTGTCAGGTCCAACTACATATGCCTTGTCATCTCTCAGCTCAAAGACCTCCGGGCATACTTCAACGCAGGATCCGCATCCAATACAAAGCTCCTCATCAATTTTGGGTGTAGCCATAAAACGCCCTCCTTAAAGCTGGTTTATAAAGGCATTATAACAGAAAAAACTCTCCAAAAATAAATTGCGATTGATTTTAGAGCGGTTTTGAGTAATAATTATTAACAGTTATATATAGTAGAGGTGTAAATGGATATTAAACAATATATATTACAAAAAGCTCTAGAGGCAAAAAAAGGCGCAAGGAGCCTTTCCACAGCTACGAGGGACACTAAAGACAGGGTGCTTCACAAAATGGCAAAAGAGCTTAAAGCCAGCTCTGATCTTCTGATCTCTGAAAATACAAAAGATCTCGATCATGCCAGAAAAAAAGGTGTATCATCCGCTATGCTCGACAGGCTGACACTTAATCAGAAAAGGATTGATGAGATGGCTGACGGGCTGGTGCAGGTTGCCGGACTGCCTGATCCTGTCGGCGAAATTCTTGGAATGAGGCAGAGGCCGAACGGGATGTCTGTCGGCAAAATGAGAGTGCCTATAGGTCTGATAGGAATTATTTATGAGGCCAGACCTAATGTTACTGCTGATGCGACCAGTCTATGCCTTAAATCAGGTAATGCTGTAATACTCAGAGGCGGTTCTGAAGCAATAAATTCGAACAGGGCAATAGTCAACATACTAAGGGAAGCAGCTGCATCTGAGGGGCTGTACGAAGGCGTAGTCACTTTTATCGATATTGCAGACAGGGATGCTGTTGCTGAAATGCTCAAGCTTGAAGGGACCATTGACCTTATAATACCCAGAGGTGGTGAGGGGCTTATAAGAACTGTTACTGAGAACTCCAGGATCCCCGTGCTGAAACACTATAAGGGAGTATGCCATGTGTTTGTTGACAGGGATGCTGATCTTAAAATGGCTGAAGATATTGCCTTCAACGCAAAAGTACAGAGGCCTGGTACATGCAACAGCATGGAGACCCTGATTGTGGATGCGGCCATTGCAACAGGGTTTCTTCCGATCATATCAGAAAAATTCAGGTCTGCTGGGGTACTAATAAAGGGATGTGAAAAGACAAGGGAAATACTAAAAGATATTCAGGCTGCAGAAGAAAGCGATTTTTATAATGAATATCTTGATCTGACCGTAAATATAAAGATTGTGGAAGATATGAATGAAGCAATAGATCATATCTCAAAATACGGCTCAGCTCATTCTGACGCTATTGTGACCAGAGATTATGACAAGGCAATGCGATTTCTTCACGAAGTTGATTCATCTGCTGTTCTGATAAACGCATCAACAAGGCTTAATGACGGATACCAGTTTGGACTCGGCGCTGAAATAGGCATCTCAACAGATAAGATACATGCTCGTGGACCAATGGGGCTTGAAGAGTTGACATGTACAAAGTTCATAGTTCTCGGAAGCGGACAGCTAAGAAGCTGAAACTATAAACAAGGAGGATGATTAGATGTCAGAAAAGCTGAATCACGAGGAGTTCATTAAAAAAGCGATAGTTAGTCTCCGCAAGGAAGGCTATAAGGGTATCCACACAGTTTATTCCGGTTTTAATGAGGCATTCAAAAAGTATTTTGAAGGTGAGGATCCGATAAAGGCCACCAACCAGCTTGCTAAAGAGAACAAGATAGTTATAAGGCCTGTAAAGGGAGGCGTTATGCTTTATCTGCCGGAAGATGCTCCTGCCCAGGCAACACAGGCATCTGATGCCCTCTCGAAGATGGGACTCGGCTAATTTGCGTATCGGTATTTTAGGCGGCACATTCAATCCTGTGCATTATGGACATTTATGGATCGCGCAGGTAGTTATGGAAAAGGTTTCCCTGGATTCAGTAGTTTTTATGCCATCAGGTCAGCCGCCTCTGAAATCAAGAGATCTGGCGAGCCCCATTCAAAGGATGCATATGGTGAGGCTCGCCATAGCTTCAAATCCGCGATTCTGCGCCTCTGATATAGAATTTTCAGGTGAAGGAAAATCCTATACTGTATTCACAATCTCCGATCTGAAGCGTAAATATCCATCTGACGAGCTGTTTTATATACTCGGCAGTGATGCTTTTATTGACATGCCCAACTGGAAAGAGCCTGGCTCTATAATAAATTCAGTAAATCTTGTTGTTGTAATGCGGCCGGGAATTTCTGACGATGCTGTGAAGTCATCGCCATTTGCAGAAAATCTTGTATATGATGCTGATGATCCTGAAATGGCGCTGCTGCAGCTCAAAGGCGGCAGGCAGGCGGTTGTTATTGCTGGCACTTCGCTTGACATCTCATCCTCACAAATACGCGAACGGATAAAAAAAAGACTCAGCGTTAAATACCTTCTTCCTCCTGATGTGGAAGAGTATATACTTGCAAATAATATTTACAACTGTTGAGTGTCTGTGCATTCTTGAATCTTTGCACCATGTTTATTTATCCTTAACCGTATGTCATCTCCTGAAACACTTCTGAATAATCTTGATGAAGCTGTTATCCTTTTTGATGCTTCCGACGCCCTGCTTTATGCAAACAGGGCTGCAGAGGAACTGCTCGGCAGAGATCAGAAGGCTCTGAAGGGCGCAGGATGCGATGAGCTGTTCAGGGGGGCTGAAAATCTGCCGATGTTTGTCCGGAAGGTTGTTTCTGAGGGCAGGATATTCAGGTGCAAGGATATGAATATTATTGAGGGGGCTGAGGCAGGCGCAGATGTTAATATTATTCCATTCTATGAGTATTCGTCCGGAGGGGGAAAAACAAGCTCAGGCCCTGACGGGGCAATACTTTGTATAAGGCGCAATCTGTCTCTTGCTGAGCAGGAGGACTATTATTTTGATTCATTGATTTTACTTGTGGGATCCATTGCACATGAAATTAAAAATCCGTTGGGAGGCATAAAGGGCGCTGCGCAAATACTGAAGACATACTCAGACAGTCCTGAGGCTGAAGAATGCATAACCCTGATTATCAAGGAATCTGACAGGCTTAATTTAGTGCTGAATACATATCTAACGATGACGCGTAAGCCTGTATTCAACAGGGTGAATATACATGAGGTGCTTGAACAGGCATTAAGAATAGTTACTCCGGATTTTGAGAGCAGGAGCGCCAAACTTATTAAAATTTATGATCCGAGTCTGCCGTTAATATTGGGAGATGAGGCAAAACTTTTACAGGTTTTTATCAATTTATTCAAAAATGCGGCTGAATCGCTTGAAGACAGCGGATCTGTTTCTGTATCAACAGGCCCTTCGAGCGAGTATATGGTTGTCAGGGAAACTGACAAATCCCTTGAACATAAAGATACAGCGGTTTTTAATATTGCGTCTGATAGTATAAAATCCATGAGGCAGCGCTGGGCTGTTGTGGATATCAAGGACACAGGCGTGGGGATACCATCTGAAGACATTCAGAAGGTATTTCTGCCTTTCTATACAAAAAAAGAGAATGGAAGCGGTTTGGGGCTTGCGCTCTCTAAGAAGATAATTATTGATCATGGCGGTTTGATCAGGATCAAGAGCAGTACCAAAGGCAGCACTGTGGTCAGTGTTTATTTGCCTTTTAGAGGGGATCAGAAATAACTGTTATGGAAAAAAAAATACTGGTCATAGATGATGACAAGAGCATTGCCTGGGTTATGGAAAAGGCCCTTGAACCTCTTGGCTTTGAGGTGCAATCCCGCGCAACAGTAAAATCAGGCCTGAAGGTTTCAGACTCATTCAGACTTATTTTGCTGGATCTTATGCTGCCTGATGGCAATGGGCTGGATGCCCTGAAGGAAATCAGGATTTTTAACCCTGAAGCTCTTGTAATCATTGTTACTGCCCAGGGCAGGATGTCTGTCGCGATAGAGGCGATGAAAGAGGGGGCATACGATTATCTTGAGAAGCCCTTTGATATTGATGAACTGAAGATTGTTGTTGAAAGGGCCTTTAGCGAACTGCTTATGCGGCAGGAGCTTATGGCGTTAAGGCAGGCAAAAGAGGAGTGCATGCCTTATGAAATGATAGCAAAAAGCAAAAATATGCTCAAGATCTTCAAGGAGATAGGCAGGGTCGCTGCAAAGGATGTGACTGTCCTTGTATCTGGCGAAAGCGGTACAGGCAAGGAGTTGGTTGCCAGAGCGGTTCATAACAACAGCAGAAGAAAAATCGGACCGTTTATAGCTGTAAATGCTGCATCCATACCAAAAGATCTTCTTGAAGCAGAGCTCTTTGGATGGGAAAAGGGTGCATTTACTGGTGCAGTTGGCAGAGGTGAGGGCAAAATCAGCGCAGCAGAAGGCGGCACCCTCTTTCTTGATGAGATTTCTGAGCTTGATATAAATCTGCAGGCAAAGCTGCTGAGATTTATGCAGGACATGGAGTACAGCAGGATAGGCAGCAGCAAAACAATAAAAGCCAATGTGCGGATTATTGGTGCGACAAACTGTGATCTTATGGAAAGTATCGCATCAGGCCGTTTCAGGGAAGACCTCTACTACAGATTTAATGTTGTTGAACTGAGAGTGCCTCCTCTTAGGGACAGAAGGGATGATATCCTTCTTCTTGCAAGGCATTTTCTGGCAGCGGCTGTGGAGGATTTTGAGCTTGGTCCAAAGGAGTTTGCAAAGGATGCAGAAAAATTTCTTCTCCAGTATGAATGGCCTGGCAATGTTCGTGAACTCGAAAATATGGTGAAGCGCGTCTCGATTCTCAGCAGGAATATCAGAATAGACAGAAAGGACCTGGCAGCAGGAGACCACACGGCATGTTCAATAGGAGATTTTATTGAAGGCAAGCTTTGTTCCATTATGAAGAAGCTTTCAAAGGTGGAGAACTCAGATCTTTACAGAACAGTCATATCTGAAGTTGAAAAATCTCTGGTCGCGATTGTGCTTAGAGAAACAAAAGGCAATCAGCTCAAGGCGTCAAGGATGCTCGGCATAAACCGCAATACTCTTGCCAGGATGATCAGGCAATATAAAATTGTTTGATTTTTCTATAAAAATTATGTTATAAAATTTATCTCCATGCCCCTGTACAGGGGTTTTACCCCAAGGCAGCCGGAGTGGTTTAACTGTTATAAAATAGACAGTTAAAGGGCTTTAAATCCATGTGGAGGTTGTTTGATGAATTTTTATGAAAATGTAGTTATTCTCAACCCGAATCTATCCGATGAGGAGCTCAAGACCGCAACCGACAAAATTTCTGATCTTATTACAAACGGAGGCGGAGAGATCATCAGAATTGATGTATGGGGAAGAAAAAGACTCGCTTATGAACTTAACAAGCACAAGATGGGCTACTATGTACTTTTTGTGTTCAAGGCTCCCGCAGCTGTTCTTCACAAGACAGAAAGCTATTTCAAGGTTTTTGATCCGGTTATAAAGTTTATGGCCATCAAGCTTTCCAAAAAAGAGATTGCAGTCCTCCAGAAGCCTGCTCCAGAAGCTGCTGCTGTAGAGGCTGAAAAGGTTTCCTGACATGTTTAACAGGGTGATACTCATAGGCAATCTGACAAAAGATCCAGAGGTGCGCTATACACAGGGAGGCACGCCTGTGACAACTATGAGGCTTGCTGTAACATCCAAATACAAGCAGGGCGACGAGACAAAGGACGATACCCTGTTTATAGACTCCGTTGTTTTTGGCAGACAGGCAGAGACCTGCGGTCAGTATCTCAGCAAGGGCAGTCCAGTGCTGGTAGAGGGCAGGCTTCGTGAAAGAAGATGGGAGCAGGAGGGTGTGCAGAAGTCCAAGACAGAGGTTATTGCAAACAGCGTGAGATTCATGCCCCGCAAAGATACAAAGGCTGCTCCTGCAGACAGCTTTGGTTCGGGTGAAACATCTGCTGCACCTGATGAGATAACAGATGTTGAGCCTTTTTAAGAAAATTAAGAAATAAAAATATACAGAATTTAAAGGAGATAATATGCAGCAAAAAAGATTTCAGAGAAAAAAGTTTTGCAGATTCTGTGCCAATAAGTTCCCATTTATAGATTACAAAGACATAAAAGTGCTGAAAAATTATATGACTGAACGGGGTAAAATACTCTCCAGAAAGATGACAGGCACTTGCGCTGTCCACCAGAGAGAGCTTACAACAGCAATAAAAAGGGCCAGATCAATAGCACTGATTCCATTCATGGAGAGATAAAATGCGGATCCCAAAAACATGGGTGCCGTTGATAGCAAAAAAAATTGTCGATAACCTTACTGCAAAGGAAATGATTCAGACCAGCCTTTCTGATGAGAGGCTGGTTGAAGAGATCCAGAATATCCTGATGTATGAGCTCATGGCAGAAGACAGGGTGAATGAAGAGGTTAGGCAGTTCCTTAGACAGTATGAGTCTGAAATCGAAAAGGGCAAGCTTGACTACCGCAAGATGTTCGAGATAACCAAGAAGAAGATTGTGAGGGAGAAAAATATAATCCTATGATGCTCTCTGATGACAAGATAAGCCATATGACTCATGTGCTGCTGAAAGAGCTCATGGATAAGGACCTGATCGATATTATTGAAGAGGAGAGTGAGGTGAGGCGGGAGATTAAGCGCACACTGATTTCTGAACTCAAGATAGGTGAAGAGATGGATGTTGTTGTAAGAAAAAAGCTTGAATCATACTCCAGACAGCTTGTTGAGGGGAGTCCTGAGTGGGATGTCCTGTACGAAAGGTTTTTTAACGAAGAAGAAGTAAGGCGTGGAAAAAAGTAGTCTGTTTTTTATCCCCGAGTCGTCTCCTGAAGATATAAAAAAAGAAAAATCAGCTGCACGCATACTGCGCAAGAGTTCATGGTGGAAGAGAAAACTTTCTGCCGGAGTATGCGACTACTGCGGCATGAAATTTAATCCTGCAGATCTTACCATGGACCACATTGTGCCTCTTATACGAGGCGGCAGGTCAACAAAAAACAATATAGCTGTTTGCTGCAAGGAGTGCAACAACAAAAAGAAGCATATGCTGCCAATGGAGTGGTATGAGTATCTGGAGTCATAAGGCTGCCGAGCTTCTGATTATCAGATCTGATTTATTATAAAAAAAGCCACAGGCATAAATGCCTGTGGCTTTTTTGCTGGTCATTTAAAAAAGTTTTATTCCCATATCCTTGAGTACAAAAGCTATCTCCGGATAAGAATAGTGCCCCTCATTTCTTCCAAATTCCTTGCCTTTTTTATCATAAAATATCTGGGTGGGTATTTTTTGAATGCCATATTTTTTTATAAGTTCAGGTTCTTTAACAGTGTCAACATATATGATCTGAATCTTGTCCTGGTAGTCTTCCTGAACTCTCTGCAGAGTTGGTTTCATCTCAATGCATGGGCCGCATACATCATTACCGATCTGTACAAGCAGAATCCTGCCGCTCTTTTTTGATAATTCTATCTGTTCTTCAACTGTTTTGGGTGTTTTGCTGCTGCAGGCGGTTATTAATATTAGAAGCAGTACTGCACAGAATATTTTTTTCATTGAATTATTCTCCTGAAGTCATATTGAGCTGAATTTTAACATGTCCGGCCATGTGATGCAAAGTAATTCTGAAAGCCGAATTTAAAGCAGCCGCAGGCATTGAACAGGAGAGTGTACGGTTGGTGCAAAAAGAAGATATATACTTGTCAGCGCGTTTTATGGTTCTGGTTTGATATTTGTTGAAATATTGAGTACTGAACTATATCTTCAGGCAGGCCATATATCTCAAATAATCTCCATCAGCATAATATAATTCACTTGAGTTGAAATAAGTTTTATATGGTATGATATATATTAAGAATCAGTAAATTTTGAGTCCGATTGCTTACCTGAAACAGATATTGGAGGAGTATATGAAACAGAGAGAAATCTTTATTACGCAATTTGATGAACAAAGGCTCGGTGAGCTTATAGACGCTATTGAATCCGTAGATAATCATGGCAGGCATGATCTTACCATACTTAAGGAAGAGCTCGAATCTGCCATAATTGTTGATTCCAAAGATATACCTTCTCATGTTGTGACAATGAACTCCAAGGTTCATCTGAAGGATATTGATACAGCTGATGAGATGACATATACGCTCGTTTTCCCAAAGAATGCGAATATTAAGGAGGGGGCAATATCCATTCTGGCTCCCATAGGCGCAGCTATTCTTGGTTACAAAGAGGGAGATGTTGTTGAGTGGAAAGTTCCTTCAGGCATAAGAAAAATATTGATAGAAAAGGTGATCTATCAGCCTGAGGCTGCAGGAGATTTTCATCTTTAGCAGTTTTTTAAAAAAGCCCTGACAGACTCTTTGGTTTGGCAGGGCTTTTTTATTGTTTTTAAGAATAGAATCCGGATTTTATTCTGCTCTCAACAGTCCGGCTATTTTTGAGCTGATATCTTTGGTCTTCATTATTGATGTGCCTATTAGCATGGCGTCAACACCGGCATTGATAAGCTTTTTAACATCGCTGCTTGTTTCTATTCCGCTTTCGCTCACAACAATGCGGTCTTCAGGTATCATCTTCATCAGCCTTAATGTGGTGTTTATATCAATCTGCATGGTTTTGAGATTGCGATTATTGATCCCGATCATCTGAGCGTTGGCAAGCAGTGCTTTTTCCATGTCATCTTCATCATGAGTCTCAAAAAGCACGGAAAGTCCGAGCTCATAAGCAAGGTTTATATACTCTTTTGCCGTATCAACTTCCAGAATTGAAGCGATCAGGAGTACGGCATCAGCCTGATTTGCCCTTGCTTCGTAAATTTGATACTTGTCAAATATAAAGTCTTTTTTGAGGAGTGGTTTTTTTGTATTCCGGCGTGCGATTTTCAGGTTGTCCAATCTGCCCTGAAAATAGTCTTCTTCAGTAAGTACGGATATCGCATTCACAGGGCATTCTTCGTATATGGATGCAATTTCAGCAGGATCAAAAACAGGCCTGATCAATCCTTTGGAGGGAGAGGCCTTTTTTATTTCTGCAATAAGGCTGACTGCTCCCTGCCGGCTTTTTATTGCAGCAGGAAAGTCAAGCGGTGCAGGGGTGTCCTTGATTATTTGTTTAAGCTCAGATTCGGATATCCTTGTTTTTGCTTCAGCAATGCGAATTTTTTTTGCTGCGACAATTTTATTGAGAATATTCATAGGATTAATTTTACTTTAGTATAATTGATAAAAACAATGTAATTGGATTATATTTAATCTCTATAATAAATTTATATTTTTATATTATGATTTCTTATTTGACTCAATCTATATCAAAGGCTATCATGTTTACTTATGTGATTTTATTCGGTAATATTAATCAAAATGTCCATCATGGAACCAATAACGCCCGGATCATACATACCAACTGAATATCTGCCAGCACTTTTACTGATGGCAGCAGCCGCTGCATTTGCCTCTGTGTCTATTTTTATAGGGGGCATCTTCAGGCTGAGGCGTCCATACAGGGAAAAACTGCTTCCCTACGAATCCGGCAATCCTGCTGTTGGAGAGCCAAGAGATAGGTTCAGCGTAAAATTCTATATCACAGCCATGTTGTTTGTTATTTTTGATGTTGAGGCTGTTTTTCTTTATCCCTGGGCTCTTTCTTATGGAAAGATCGGTTTGTATGCTCTTGTTGAGATGATACTGTTTATTATCATCCTCGGCATAGGATATATATATGCCTGGCGAAAAGAGGCCTTCAAATGGGATTGATTTTTATCCGCATAATACTGTCTGAGCGTGGTAAATGGAGATACAATGGATCAGAAGCCTGACGAATGTGTAATAAAGATTGATGAGGGCATAAAGTTAATCCCCGGCGCAAATGCAGTAGTTGCAAGCATTGACAAACTTGTAAACTGGGGTAGAACATCCTCTATGTGGCCTGCTGTCTTTGGAACCGCTTGTTGCGCTATTGAGATGATGACCACTGGTGCTTCTCATTATGATCTTGACAGGTTCGGAATTATTTTCAGGGCATCCCCAAGGCAGGCTGATGTGATGATAATATCCGGAACAGTCACAAAAAAGATGGCTCCGGTAATGCGCAGGGTTTATGATCAGATGGCTGAACCAAGATATGTAATAGCCATGGGCAGCTGCGCATGCACAGGCAATGTTTATAACACTTACAGTACTGCTCAGGGATGTGACAATTTTCTGCCTGTTGATGTCTATATTCCTGGATGCCCTCCAAGACCGGAGGCATTTATAGAAGGACTTATGAAACTGCAGGAAAAGATAAGGAACGAGCATCTCAGATGGAGCAGATGGAGATAGTCTCCGGGATCAGCAGACAGACAGCAGTAAATAACAGACTGTGGAGAGTTATTTGAATCCTAAAGACGCAGTAGAAAAAATAAGGGAAAGGTTTCCTGAAGAGATCAGGGAGATAAAGGAGCATAATGGCCAGATCTCGGTGATAATTCGTCGTGACAGAGTATCTGATATCCTGAAATATCTTCACTCCGATCCTTTTTTGAAGTTTGATCTTTTAAAGGATCTCTGTGGAGTTGATTATTATAAAAAGAAGGATCCAAGGTTTGAGGTTGTTTATCACATCTACTCTCTTCAGAACAGATGTCTTCTGAGATTAAGGGCAGAAGTTCCTGAAGATGACTGCTGGATACAGAGCGTGTCAGATGTGTATGCGGGAGCAAATTGGCCTGAGAGAGAGTGCTATGACCTGTTTGGCATAGTATTTAAAGGCCATCCGGATCTTAGAAGGGTGCTTTTGCCTGATGACTGGGAAGGTTATCCTCTCAGAAAGGATTATCCTCTTCAGAGTGATCTGGGAGAAAGAGAGTGGCAGGGCTATCTCGATGTTATCGAGCTCGCAAAGAAAAATATGGAGTTTGAGACAAAATAGATGCCCACACAGAAAGAAAAATTGAGAAAAAAAGAGCTGACTATCAACATGGGACCGCAGCACCCTGCGACCCATGGAGTGCTGAGGCTTGAACTGGATATTGATGGTGAAACCGTTGTAAAGTGCACGCCTCATGTTGGCTACCTTCACAGGGGCACAGAAAAACTGGGCGAAAACAGGACATATCTGTCAGCCCTTCCGCTTACTGACAGACTTGACTATATATCCAGCATGGCAAACAATGTGGGCTACTGCCTTGCTGTTGAGAGGCTCTTTGGCATAGCAGCTCCGGAAAGGGCAAAGTTTATTAGAACACTGGCATCGGAGATGTCCAGAATAAGCAGTCATCTGCTCTGGCTCGGCACACACGCTCTGGATATTGGCGCAATGACTGTATTTCTTTATGCGTTTAAAGAGCGCGAGTGGATTTTGGATCTTTTTGAGATGCTGACAGGAGCAAGGCTTACTGTCACATATCCCAGAATCGGCGGAGTAAGAAATGATGTATCAGAAGAATTTCTTTCGAGCCTGTATAAATTTACAGAAGAGTTCCCAAAGAATATTCTCGAATATGAAACTCTGATAGATCAGAACAGGATATGGCTCCAGAGGACAAAGAATATCGGAATCATAACTGCTGATGAAGCTATAAACTGGGGGTTAACAGGCCCCATGCTCAGGGGTTCTGGTGTTGACTATGATCTTCGCAAATACTGTCCATATGATGCCTATGATCAGGTTGAGTTTGATGTCCCGCTCGGTAAAAACGGTGATACCTATGACAGATACAGATGCAGAATGGAGGAAATGCGCCAGTCTATCCGCATCATAAGACAGTGCATAGAGAAGCTCCCTCAGGGTCCTGTTATGTCTCCTGATGCCCCAAAACTGACGCTTCCTGCAAAAGAACGGATACTCAAGGATATGGAGGCGATGATCCAGCATTTTGTACTTATAAGCAAAGGTCCGATCTCAGCACCGATTGGCGAGTTCTATTCTGCAATAGAAGCTTCAAAAGGCGAGCTTGGTTTTTACTTTATCAGCGACGGCACTGGAAAGCCATACAGGATGAGGCTCAGATCTCCGTCTTTTATACACGCATCTATACTTCCCAAGCTTTGTGAGGGATCGCTTGTTGCTGATGTTATAGCAAATATAGGAACCATCGATATTGTACTCGGTGAGTGTGACAGATAATTTTAATAAGGGGCCAGAATAGTTGATCGAATCGGTTATCAGTTCATTGGGCATAAGCGGCTTTGCGGTCAGCATGATCGCTTTGCTTGTCAAGATAGCGATTGTATTTGGCGTAGTAATGCTGCATGTTGCATATGCCACCTATTTTGAACGCAAGGTTATAGGTCATGTGCAGCTTAGGCTTGGACCAATGACAGTAGGGCCCCACGGACTGCTTCAGCCAATTGCTGACGGTATAAAGTCTTTTTTCAAGGAAGATATTATTCCTTCGGGAGCTGACAGGCATGTTTTTAAAATAGCACCTGTCATATCTGTTTTTGCCGCTCTTGGCTGCCTTGCGGTTGTACCGTTTTTTGATGGTTTTGTTTTAGCGAACATAAACATAGGACTTCTTTACATATTTGCTATGTCATCGCTTTCAGCATACGGCATTGTTATGGCAGGCTGGTCATCAAATTCCAAATATTCGTTTCTGGGCGGATTAAGATCGACAGCACAGGTTATAAGCTATGAGGTTGCTCTTGGCCTTAGTCTGGTGGGTGTTATGATAATGTCAGAGTCGCTCAACCTGACACAGATTGTTGAAGCCCAGCAGAAGTACTGGCACGGCATGTTCATAATCCCCCAGTTTTTAGGAGCCTTTGTATTTATGATCGCAGCATTTGCAGAGACGAACAGGGCGCCCTTTGATCTTCCTGAGGCAGAGAGTGAACTCGTTGCAGGATTTTTCGTAGAGTACAGCGGCATGCGGTTTGCTCTTTTCTACATGGCAGAGTATATCGGCATGCTTGTAATGTCTTCAATATCTGTACTCTGTTTTGCGGGGGGATGGACTGTGCCGCCGTTTGTGATCAACGCATTCCCATCGCTTGCAGCAGTGCCTGGTATAGTATGGTTTATGCTCAAGATATATTTTCATGTTTTTGTTTACTATTGGATAAGGTCAACTTTGCCGAGGTTCCGGTATGATCATCTGATGGCTCTTGGATGGAAAGTGTTGATACCTCTTGCACTGCTTAATATTGTTATTACAGCACTTATAAAATATTTCTGTTGAATTTGGAGAGGCTGGTTTGGGACTGAAAAAAATAATAAAAAAGGTGTTTATGCTCGAGATACTCAAGGGCATGGCGCTGACATTCAGGGCACTTTTCAAGCGGCCGGTAACGAGGCAGTATCCCAGACACAAACGGGAGCCGTTTGGCGGCTTCCGTGGCCTTCATGCACTTGTCAGAAGGCCTGACGGCGACGCTGTATGTGTTGGCTGCGGGCTATGCGCTGCTGTCTGTCCTTCTAAATGTATCAAAATACATACCAGTATCGGGCCTGATCATAAAAAAGTGGTGAACAGGTATGAGGTGGAAGTACTAAGATGTCTTTACTGCGCTCTCTGTGTTGAAGCATGCCCCTATAAGGCTGTTGTGCTTACTGATATTTATGAATATTCAGGATTTACCAGGGAGGAGTTTTACATGACAAAGGATAAGCTTCTCGCCAACTGGGACAGGTTTGCTGACAGCAGAAAGAAGTCCTATTTTGCCAATTTCTGGAGGCCGCTGCTCTCTGACTTTAAATCCGGCAAGGACCAGGCAAGGCTTTTAGATGTCTCCAGGGCTGAAAAACATAAAGACATTTATATTGAGGCAGGTAAATGACGCCAAAGATTTTTTTCACCTATTTTGCGATAAGCATGACATTTATGTCTGTTATGGTGATTACACGCAGAAATCCGGTGCACAGCGTGCTATGGATGATCGGCCTCTTTTTTCATATTGCAGCAGTGTATCTGTTTCTTAATGCAGAGTTCCTGGCTGCGGTACAGATTATACTGTATGCCGGCGCAATTATGGTGCTTTTCCTCTTTGTCATCATGATGCTTAATCTAAGGGAGGAGATTGTTGCTCCAAGATTTATAGGAGAGTGGCCTATTGGAGTTGCTCTTGGCATTGCCATAATTACAATGATCATCCATTCAGTTTTTACAATACAGCCCGGCCCTGCCGGGGAATATACCATTGAAACAATTCAGAAGATGACTCATGCCAAGGCAATAGGCAGTCTGCTCTATACAAAATATGTATTTCCATTTGAAATAGCATCCTTAGTGCTGCTTGTTGCTGTTGTTGGCGCTATTGTGCTGGCAAAAAAGAGGTAATGATGGTTCCGCTCAGCTGGTATATATGTTTAAGCGCTGTTATTTTTGGCATCGGAGTAATTGGATTTCTTGTAAGGAGAAATGTCCTGATTATGCTGATGTCTGTTGAGCTTATGCTTAATTCAGTAAATATAAGTCTGATAGCCTTCAGCCACTACCTGCAGGATCTGAAGGGGCAGGTGCTGGTCTTTTTTGTTATAACTGTTGCTGCTGCTGAAGCAGCAATAGGGCTTGCCATACTTGTTGCGCTCGTCAGAAACAAGTCAGTACTCCATACTGATGAAATAACGGAGATGAAGGGCTGATATGCTGAACTATGCACTTATTCCGCTGCTGCCGCTTTTAGCATTTGCGGTGAATATACTATTTAGAAATGTTATGGGGCGCAGGGCTCATCTCGTTGCACTACCTGCTGTTATAGGGTCGTTTATACTGTCACTGTCTGCTCTCGCTGATGTGCAGGGCGGAACAATAATAAACCAGGATCTGTACAGCTGGATTGTATCAGGATCATTCAGGGCGTCTGTTGGATTTCTTATTGATCAGCTTACTGCTGTAATGCTTATAGTTGTGACGAGTATAAGCATGCTCGTTCATTTTTATTCAGTAGGCTATATGCATGATGATGAGGGCTATGCCAGATTCTTTTCATATCTCAGTCTTTTTACATTTTCAATGCTCATGCTTGTTATGTCCAACAATCTGTTACAGCTCTATTTCGGATGGGAGGCTGTCGGTCTCTGTTCATACCTGTTGATAGGCTTCTGGTATGAAAAGAAGTCAGCTGCAGATGCCGGCAAAAAAGCTTTTATTGTAAACAGATTTGGTGATTTCGGTTTTGCCCTCGGCATACTGTTGATATTTGTTTCTCTCGGTACGGTTCATTATGCTGACATATTCAGCGGTGTGGGCTCGCTTCAGGGCAGCGCAATTAATATAGCAGGCTTTAATTTTGACCTTATCACGCTGATTGCATTGCTTCTGTTCTGTGGGGCGGTAGGTAAATCTGCACAGATGCCTCTGCATGTCTGGCTGCCGGATGCAATGGAAGGCCCCACGCCTGTAAGTGCGCTGATACATGCTGCCACCATGGTTACGGCAGGCGTATTTATGATTGCGAGATTCAATCCGGTATTTACACTTTCAGATACAGCCATGGCAGTTGTTGCCATAGTTGGCGCATCAACAAGCCTTTTTGCCGCAACAATTGCGCTTGTGCAGAATGATATTAAACGAATAATAGCATACTCTACAGTCAGTCAACTTGGATACATGGTGCTTGCCTGCGGAGTTGGAGCGTTTGGAGCAGGAATCTTCCACCTCTTTACCCATGCTTATTTCAAGGCGCTTCTATTTTTAGGTGCCGGAAGTGTGATGCATGCGATGGCAGGCAATGTTGACATCCAGAAGATGGGCGGGCTCAAAAAATATATGCCTGCAACATACTGGACATTTCTGATCGCTTCCCTGAGCATTGCTGGAGTGCCCGGACTTGCGGGATTTTTCAGCAAGGATGAGATACTCTGGCTCACATATAATAGCGGAGCATTAGGCAAGGTTTTGTGGGCATCAGGCACGCTTGTTGCCGCGCTTACGGCTTTTTACAGCTTCAGGATAATATTTGTCGCTTTTCATGGAGAATTCAGAGGCACATCCGAGGATGAGCACCACCTGCATGAGTCCCCAAAAGTTATGACCATTCCTTTGATACTGCTTGCTGTCGGAGCTGTTGCAGCCGGCTGGTTTGGCATCCCGGAGGCATTTGGCGGTTCAAACCTCTTTGCAAGGTTTCTTGCTCCTGTTGTCGGGCATCCGGAGATAACAGGATCTCATCTTGAAGAGATGATAGTTGTGGCATTGTCAATCATTGCTGCGCTCTGCGGAATTGGGCTGGCATATTTCTTTTATGTTGCCAGACCGTGTGTTCCGGTGATTCTCGCTGGTTTGTTCCGTAGAGCACACAGCCTGTTATGGAATAAATATTATATTGATGAAATCTATGATGCCATATTGATCAAGCCATTTAAATGGATTGCTTCATATTTGCTTGCCAGGGTGTCTGACGGCAAGATTATAGAAGGGCTTGTTAATGGAGTTCCTTCGTTAATAAGAACATTCGGGGATAGACTGCGCAATCTCCAGAGCGGCAATCTGCAGCACTATGCCTTTGGCATGGTAGCGGGCCTGTTTGTGATACTTACAGTCATATTCATAGCTGTATCGAGGTGATAAAGAACTGATGAGCTATCCTTTACTCAGCACACTTATATTTCTGCCGATATTCGGTGCAATAGCGCTTCTTATGATAAGCCGATCAAATACAGCGCTTATCAAATGGACCGCTCTTTTGCTCAGCATACTTATATTCGGTCTGAGTGTGCCCCTTTTTACAGACTTTGACAAGACAAGCGGATCAATGCAGTTTGTTGAAAAGCATTCATGGATACCTGCATGGAACATAAACTATACTCTTGGAGTTGACGGCATTAGTGTCCTGTTTGTGCTTCTTTCCACTCTGCTCACTATCCTGTGCGTAATGGTTTCGTGGAACAGCATCAATGACAAGGTTAAGGAATTTTACGCAGCTGTACTTTTTACTGAGGGTGCCATGATAGGCGTCTTTTGCAGCCTTGATCTCTTTCTCTTTTATATATTCTGGGAAGCAATGCTTATTCCCATGTTCATATTAATCGGCGTATGGGGAGGCCCTCGCAGGGTGTACGCTGCAATAAAGTTTTTTATTTATACGCTGATCGGCAGCCTTTTAATGCTGGTCGGCATCATCGTGCTCTACTACAACACAGACAAGAGCTTTGACATAATCACAATGATGTCAGCCAACTATCCATATGGCCTGCAGCTTCTGCTCTTCTGGGCGTTTTTTGCGGCCTTTGCCGTGAAGGTTCCAATGTTCCCAGTCCATACATGGCTGCCGGATGCGCATACTGAAGCGCCTACTGCAGGCAGTGTCATACTTGCCGGTGTGCTTATCAAGATGGGCGCATACGGCTTTTTGCGGTTCAGTCTCCCGATATTTCCGGAGGCAGCAAAAGCTATGTCTCCTGCAATGATGGTGCTCTCTGTGATAGCAATAATCTATGGCGGCATCATCTGTCTGGCTCAGACAGACCTGAAGAGGCTTATAGCATATAGTTCCGTTAGTCATATGGGTTTTGTTACGCTCGGTATATTTGCGCTGAATACCCAGGGTCTGCAGGGCGGCATACTGCAGATGATAAATCATGGAATCGTGACCGGAGCTCTCTTCCTCTGTATCGGAATGATATATGACAGAACTCACTCAAGGGAGATTGCCCACTATGGAGGCGCAGCCACAGCAATGCCTGTTTATGCCGGCATGTTCATGATTTTTACCCTTGCATCGATCGGACTGCCCGGGACAAATGGTTTTGTAGGCGAGATACTGATACTGATTGGAGGTTTCACAGTATCAAAGATTCTTGGAGCTTTGGCTGCAACAGGAGTCATTATCGGAGCTGCTTATATGCTCTGGCTCTACCAGAGGATATTTTTTGAGTCAGGCAAGGATTTTCAATCCAGGTTTGGCGCTGAAGTTCCGGATATAAACACACGAGAGATATTTACTCTTGTGCCGCTTGTGCTGCTTGTTTTATGGATAGGCGTGTATCCTTCCACCTTTATAGATTTTATGGTGCCGACAGTTCAGAAGCTGCTGCAGCGCGTAAATGAAGCAGGCATGCAGCCAGGGGTAATTCAGCAAATAACAGAGGTGATCAAATGAATATTCCATTTCCTGACCTGACTCCTGCCATGCCTGAAGTTATAATAACCGCAGCTGCTGTATTGCTGCTTATGCTTGAGCTGTTGTTTAAAAACAAAGCCGTGCTGGCTCTGGCTGGGGTCATAACAGCAGGAGCTGTCCTGTATTTCCTGCCTGCATCAATGGGCGAGACTTTCGACGGAATGTTCATAAGCGACAGATACAGTCTTTACTTCAAGCTTATTTTTATGGTCAATCTGGTGCTCACAATTTTAATCTCAATAAAGTATTTTCAAAAACAGGATGAAGAGACTGGCGAGCACTACAGCCTGCTGCTTTTTGCTACAGCCGGAATGATGATAATGGCATCAGCAAAAGATCTTATAGTTCTTTATCTCGGTCTTGAACTGATGGCTTTGAGTACATATGTCATGGCAGGCATCAGGCGGCAGAATATAAAATCTAACGAAGCTGCGCTTAAATATTTTCTGCTCGGAGCTTTTTCATCCGCACTGCTGCTCTATGGAATATCCCTGCTTTACGGTATGACTACAACAACCGATATATACGCTATTGCCGAGCATATAAATGAGATAGGCAGTACCCATGCATTTACAGCCGCACTGGTGCTCATAATATCAGCCTTTGCCTTTAAGATAGCAGCCGTGCCTTTTCATATGTGGGCTCCGGATGTTTATGAAGGTGCGCCTTCACCAGTAACTGCTTTTATGTCTGTTGGACCAAAAGCAGCTGGTTTTGCCGTCCTGGGCAGGGTTCTTTTTGTGGCATTTTCTGAAGTGCAGGCTGACTGGACAGCTATTCTTATTGCAATATCAATAGCAACAATGGCTGCAGGCAATATACTCGCTCTTGTTCAGACAAACATAAAACGCATGCTTGCATACTCTTCAGTTGCCCATGCCGGATACGCCCTTATAGGCATAATAGCAGGCACTGAACAGGGTCTTAATGCGATGATGGCATATATGATGATTTACGCATTTATGAATATCGGAGCCTTTGCAATAGTAATACTTATGGACAGGGGAAAAGATGTAAGTGATTACGAGGGGCTTTCAAAAGAGAGGCCTGTTGCTGCCCTGCTGATGCTGATATTCATGTTCTCTCTCACAGGCATACCGCCAACAGCCGGCTTTATCGGTAAATTCAATATATTTCTTGCAGCAGTCGAGGCTGGCTATACCTGGCTCGTTGTAGTCGCGGTCATATTCAGTGCAATGTCAGCCTACTACTATCTGCGCATTGTCAGAAATATGTACATGCGCGAGGCAAGAGATCGGATATTGATTACGCGTTCACTCACTCTTGACTTTGCCCTTCTGATCACAGCGGTTATGACTGTGCTGATAGGTGTGCTGCCCTCAATATTGGTCAGATAAATTTCTTTGTTACTACATAACCTGTTTTTGTTATGGATAATAGGAATATTGTTTGATAGTCCTTGTGTGATCAATTTATCAATAAAATTTTTTCCGGAGGAACTTGGATATGCCGGCTGTAAATCGCAAAAGAATTACTGATCTATTTGTTCAGCTTGCAAAAATCAATTCCCCGTCATTCAAGGAGAGAGGGCTTGGTGAATTTGTATCCGGCATCCTCAGGTCTGAAGGATGTGATGTGAGGTTTCAGGAATATGGAGAATCTTTTAATCTGATAGCATACAAAAAAGGTGCTGAGAGCTCAAGACAGCCGATTATGCTGAGTGCACATCTTGATACCATAGAACCTACAGACGGAATAATAATTGATGTGAATGAAAACGCCGTGCGCTCTGCAGGCCCTACAGTGCTTGGAGCTGATGACAAAAGCGCTGTTGCTCAGATCATAGAAGCGCTCAGAATGCTTAACGAGCATGAGGTGAAGCATGGTGATATCGAGATTGTCTTGACATCAGCAGAGGAGACAGGGCTTATAGGAGCAAAAAATCTCGACTACTCCATGATTAAAAGCAGACATGCGCTTGTGCTCGACTCAGGCGGCAGAGTTGGCAGGGCAGTTGTGAGCGCGCCGACTCACTATACTTACAAAATGGTGGTTAAGGGCAGATCAGCACATGCTGGTATTGAGCCGGAGAAGGGCATAAATGCGATAACAGCAGCAGCAAAAGTAATCACAGCACTTCCTGACGGCAGAATAGACAGTGAGACTACCGCCAACATAGGTATTATCAGCGGCGGCACTGCAACCAATGTTGTGCCAAAGGAGGTTTTTATAAGGGCAGAGATGCGGAGCAGAAATGCGGGGACTCTTGAGAGTCTGAAAAATGAAATATTCGAATCAGCAAGGTCAGCTGCTTCTGTCTGCGGAGCTGAGATCGAGATAACAGGCCAGGAAGAGTATGCTGCCTTTAATATCAGCAGTGATGATCAGTTTTTAAAATATATTGAATCTGTCTTCAGAAGCTGCGGCATTGAACCTGAACTATCCTCAACAGGAGGAGGCTCTGACGCAAATATATTCAACAAAAACAGCATAACAGCAATAAACATATCAAACGGCATGCAGAGCGTGCACTCAACCGATGAGTTCATACTTATAGAAGATCTGTGCAGGGGTGCTGAGATAGTCTTTTGCGCTGTCAGGGATTTTGTGGCAGCATAGTAAAATAATCTGAAATATTTAAAATATGATCATTATATTCCCATTAGTTAGTAATTTTAAAAAAGATATTACAGCGGTCTTTGCTTCCGGATTATATCAATAATTATTTTACTTATGGTAAATGTACCTTTGCATCTCTCTTGCCCGCTCCTCTGCAGCCGGGTGTGATGAGATATAGTCATACAGCATCGATCTGTTGTTGTCAGACTGTTTTTTCTTACACTTCCGTTCAAGCTTCATCAGAAAGTCTCCGAGCAGTGTTGGAGACAGATTATTGTTTAGCAGGGTTTGAGCGGCAAAGTCATCAGCCTGCCTCTCAAAGTCGCGTGAATATTTCGCATTCAGCATCAGACCGGTAAGCGCACCGGCTATTGAGCTTACATCTCCAAAATATGATGCGAGTACAAGCGCTACAGCTGAGCTCTGTATCATCATCCTTACGCCATGTCTGTGATACACATGGCCTGCTTCGTGGGCATAAACAGCAGCAAGTTGTTCATCATTGTCGGCAAGGTTCACAAGACTGTCAAAAAATACTATTGTGCCGTCAGGAAGGGCAAACGCGTTTGGCCCCCCAAAGGGCGTGTTTCTGAACTCTATGTTTGTTTTTAAGTTAGCATTGTCAGCAAACTTTATTTCTGACATGCGTCTGCGCAGATCAGACTGCCGCTCCTCTGTCAGATCTGATGGCTTGAGCATGTTGATGTCGAGATTTTGGAGTGTCTTGCTGCTTATAATGCTGAGAGTGTTATCAGATATGTAGTGGGAGGCAGCATCAGCAACAACAGGCAGGGCATATTTATATCCAGCAGCAATAAGAAGGATCAAAAACAGAAATGCAAAAGCTGCTGTTGTCCATTTGCTCTGAAGACATACTGCAAGACTTTCCCGGCGGCCGGTCTTTGCAAGCATGGACTTAAGGATGCTGCTGTCAGGCAGTTCACATGCAGATCCGTCCTTAAATGTCAGCATGAGATGCGCATTGTCGAGCGGCTCTGACACCTTGACGCTTGATGTCTGGTAGGTACGTTTTATGCCCGGTCCGTTTATGGATATGGTGCTGCCATTAAATATTACAGACACGCTGTGGGCGCGGCTGCTTTTGCCGTCATAGTAGCTGCCTGCAAATTCTGCAGAACTGTTATCAGAATGAGATGTCAAAATCATAGGCATCCGTAATCTCATGTGCTGCTGCAGACTCTTCATCTGACAAGCCTGCTTCAAACTGATCAAGTCCGTTTTGAGCAACAAGTGTTATAGACTCTGCGCGATATCGGGTCAGGTTGACTACTGCCCATGGCCAGTAGAGGCCAAGGGTTATGAGTGTAAAAAGCGTGTTGCACAGAGTGATCCATGCGAATCTGCTGAACTTGAGCGAAGAGGCAAAACTGAGTGACCCGAGAGTAAAATTATTCCATATAAGATTTGTCATATTGACTTGGTAGAATGGGAATCCTATAAAAATAAATGACAGATATATCAACACAGGAATTAAAAACAAGACAGCGATTTTTGTACCAAAAAACTGCAGAATTGTTGCCAGCATTGTAGATGACAGAAAGAAGATTGACATTCCTGCCAAAGCTGTAATTCCTGCTGTTTTCAGAATAACTCCAAAAAAGGGTGCTGAGCTTATACCGAAATTGCCTGATTCCCTGCCAAATGATACATTGTTAAACAAAAAAGCCTTTTGACGATGATAGAAGAGCGGATAAAATATGCCTCCTGACAGCATTGAAAGAAGCCCATGAATATAGAATACTTTTGCAGCTTTTCTTACTGTTCCATCAAATCTGAACCTCATACTCCTCCAGCTGGTATTGCGCATGCGGAATGCGAGCGATTTTGTCACAAGCCATGGCACAAAAGCGCCAAAAACAACCAGTCCAAAAAGATAGTAGTCTGGAATGATGTTTTTAAAAAGAAACAGCGTTCCGAGCAGCAGAGCTGCTATAAGACGTCCTTTAAGTATGGCTATTGGTCTGCCGTGGTAGTCAAAGCTTGATCCTGCAATGCGGGTGTTTCTATAAAAGTATTTGTTTCTCCGCACCTTGGCCCATGCAGAGTATATGCCGAGTGTTGCCACTGTGAGCAGAAGATTCACGATCCATATGCGAAAATATTCGCTGCCTGATCCTGTAAACTCGATCTGGTGGCATGTTTCGTAAGACAAGGGCGTTGTGAAAACAGGTCTGTATTTTGGCGGCTCCGCGCTGTTTTGTTGAAAACTTTTCCCCGGACCTTTATACGGAGCCCATGGTTCATCTGCATCCTCATCACTGCTGCCATTAACCGCTTCATTATATGTCTGCCATCTGTTTGAGTAGTCGTTCCATACCATTGTATCCGGCCTGACTAATCCGATCTTCACGAGTCTGTCCATCTCAGTCTGGCTTATCGGCCCGACCTTTCTGCCCTCTATTTTGTAATGCCAGTTCATGAGGCTCTCCATCTGATTTTTTGCAGACACGAATATGGCGGTGTTGTATGCCTCAAATTATACTATATGCTATATGCAAAATGGCATTGCCGCTAATTATTAAAAATTAAATATAGACATATGCTTGACAAAAAAGATGTTTATGATATACAAATGTATATATGAAGGATTTGACGCATAAACAGCAAAAAGTGCTCGATTTCTTAAAAAAGCATGTTTCAGAGTATGGATATCCTCCTACTGTCAGGGAGATAGGCCGGGAATTCGGCATACTCTGGCCTGCTGCGCGCGGCCATCTCCAGGCTCTCGCTAAAAAAGGTGCCATAAAACTGAACCCTGCTGTCTCAAGGGGCATTGAGCTTATGTCACCAAAATACTCTGAGGGCATTGCAGTGCCTGTTGCGGGCAGGATAAGGGCTGGCGTGCCGCTGCTGGCTCTGCAGGATGTTGAGTCGCATATCTTTGTGGATAAAAGCCTGTTTCGCTCGGCTGATCTTTTCTCGTTGAGGGTTACAGGAGACAGCATGAAGGATGCCGGCATCTTTGACGGAGACTATGTGATAGTGAAGCCGCAAAAGACGATAAAGAGCGGAGAGATAGGTATTGCGCTTGTAAATGATGAGGCGACTGTAAAACGCATCATCATCAAAGGCAGCATGGTGGAACTGAGGCCTGAAAACAGCTCGATGCAGAGTACCATATATCCTGCTGATCAGGTCTCGATCATAGGCAGGGTTGCCGGGGTGCTTAGAAAACTGTGATCAAAGACGGAGAGATCATAAGCGTTGCTGTTGTGTTCGGTCAGCCATACAGGATAAAGCCGCTTAAGTTCCGCTGGTCAGGCAGAACTATCGAGGTGAAGGATATAACATACTTCTGGAAGACAAGGGAAGGGACATCTGATATCTACCACTTTTCTGTCTCTTGTGACAGTTCAATGTATGAGCTGAGTTTTAATGCATCTTCTCTCATATGGAGGCTTGAGGCAGTGGAGGGTTAGGGTGTTTTTTATGTATTATATTAATTGTAATAAAAAAGAAATGGATAAAACTAAAATTATTAAAGAAGGTTTCGATTTTTTCTTTTGGGAATATGAATCTCAAACGAAGATCAAACATTTCATTTTTGAGGAATACTTTGATAAATGGGTAAAGATACTTGGTCAACGGAATACTTTGAACTATTTTGACTGTTATGCGGGGAGTGGAGCATATACAGAAAACGATCAAATTCACTTTGGCTCTCCAATTCGAGCGGCAGAGATAATCGAAAAAAATAGGGATCGACTGAACAGGCAGGTCAATATAGTCTTAATCGAACAGGATAAGGCTAATATAGATAACATTAAGAAGATATTTGAATATAAAAAGCTTAAAACTATCCCGATAGTTATCAATGGCGATTTCGATAAGACCATAAATGATATTCTGGATAGTCATCAGGTGATACTAAGTCCAACCTTCTTTTTTATCGATCCATTTGGCTTCACGATAAAATATGAGACATTAAAAAGAATAATGTCGATCCCAAAATCAGAAATACTGATGAATTTTATGTTTACTCAAATAAACCGGTTTCTCATTGATAACTTAGAGACAACACTAAATGAGCTGTTTGGATGTGAAGACTGGAAATTATTGAGAAACAAGACCGGCTATGAGCGAGAACAAAGCATTGTTGGACTATTTAGATCACAACTTAAAAAACTTGCGCAACATGTATTTTATTATAGGATGTCTTTTCCTGAAAAAAACAGAACTTACTACTATTTATTCCATTTGACGAGCCATCCGTTGGGCTGCTCAGTAATGAAGTCTGCTTTTGCGAAATTTAATTATGGAAAGGTTGAATACATGGGGCCAAAACATAGGAATCAAACCCTGTTTGATTTGACTGAAATCCAAACTAATGAGATTAAAAAATATTTACTGAGTATATACAAAGGCAAAATTAAAACTTACGATGATATTATAAAGGAGATTATAGACGAAGTTCCCTATCTCGAAGGTAAAATAAGAAATACTATCAAAGACCTGGAAAATAAGGGAATAGTTAAAGTTAAACGTGTTGACAGCAAAACTGTCCGTGGACTTCAGGGAAAGGATATAGTGAGTTTTCTTTAGGAGGAGCAATGAAATATATTACAAGAAAATCTCTTTTATATAAAACTGCTGTTGAATATGGTGACTATACGATCAATCATGTAGAGGGTTGTTCTCATGGTTGTCTCTATCCTTGCTATGCGATGATGATGGCAAGACGATTTGGGAAAGTGAAAAGCTATGAGGAATGGATTAAGCCCAAAATTGTAGCAAATGCAGTAGAATTGCTTAAAAAGGAAATACCCAAATTAAGAGACAGGATTAAATTTGTGCATCTCTGCTTCAGTACAGATCCGTTTATGTACAAATATCAAGAAGTTTCTGATCTTAGTTTGGAGTTAATGGATATTCTGAATAAGTCTGGAATAAGATGTACAGCATTAACAAAGGGAGTGTTGCCGATAGAACTTAGTGATCTCAGTCGCAAAAACGAGGTCGGGATTACCTTGATATCCCTTGATGAAGGCTTTAGGGGAAAAAATGAGTCTGGTTCTGCTCCATATCAAGAAAGAATAGAAGGATTGCGCAGGCTCCATGAAAAAGGCCTTAGAACATGGATTAGTATTGAGCCTTATCCAACGCCGAATATTATTGATCAGAACTTCAAGAAAATATTACAGACTGTTGGGTTTGCAGACAAGATTATTTTTGGCAGGTTGAATTATAATTCAAAGGTTTCTCAATATGTAGAGAGGGCCGAATTTTATAATCAATTAAGTCAGCAGGTAATTGATTTTTGCGTCAGTAAAAATAAAAAGTTTCATATAAAAAATGGTACTATTACCAATTCGGCTGATGCTGATAAAACAATAAATTGCATTAAAAAGTGTGCTTAAGAGAAATATATAGCAAATTCAAACAGAGGGAATCGTCCAAATGAGCAATATTTTTTCTGACAGGATCAGTGATGTGCCAAAATCATTTATCAGGGAGATACTCAAGGTCACAGTTGACCGCTCAATAATATCTTTTGCCGGAGGATTGCCTAATCGCGACCTCTTTCCGATAGAAGAAATTAAAGAAGCCACAATGAAGGTGCTAACAGATGATCCCAAAGACGCGCTTCAGTACAGCACATCAGAAGGATACAAGCCGCTCAGGGAATATATAGCACAAAGATACTTTGATAAAAAAGGACTGAGCATAGATCCTGACAATATACTTATTACCAACGGTTCTCAGCAAGGACTCGATCTGCTCGGCAAAATACTTCTCAATGACGGTGATGATGTTATTATTGAAGAGCCAGGGTATCTTGGCGCGATACAGGCGCTCTCGATCTACAAATCAATATTTCATCCGATCAGCCTGAATGACGACGGCATAGACATCCCTTTGCTCAAGAAAGTCATGTCTAACTTCAATGTTAAGCTCTACTATGCTGTACCCAACTTTCAGAATCCATCAGGGATAACATATTCCGAGTCAAACAGGCAGGATGTTGCATCAGTATTGTCAGATACTCGTACGCTCTTTGTTGAGGATGATCCTTACGGAGAGCTCAGATTTCTCGGCTCAGAAAAGATGTCATTTATGCACCTTATGCCTGAAAATACCGTACTGCTCGGCTCATTCTCAAAGACAGTTGTGCCTTCATTCAGGATAGGATGGGTTACAGCGAGAAAAGATGTCATGGAAAAGCTGATAGTCGCAAAACAGGCGGGAGATCTTCATACAAACTACTTCTGCCAGAAGATACTGTATGAGTATCTGACAGGCTTTAATGTTGATAAGCACATAGAAAAGATAAGGGAGGCATACCGCAGCCAGAGAGAGTCAATGGTCAACGCGATACACAGATATTTTCCTGAGGGCATTAACTATACAGAGCCTGAGGGAGGCATGTTCCTCTGGATAGAACTGCCAAAGGGTATTTCATCACTTGAACTCTTCAACAGGGCAATAGGGAAGAAGGTTGCATTTGTGCCTGGAGATCCATTCTATGTGAACAAAAGCGGAGTTAACACCCTTAGACTCAACTTCTCCTGCGTTGACAGCGAGACTATCGATGTTGGCATAAAGAGGCTCGCTGAAGTTATAAAAGAGATGATGTAGCAGCTCCTTCAAGATGCAAAAGATCATACTCTGTGCTGACATGGACGCGTTCTTCGCCTCTATTGAGCAGCAGGCCAATCCAAACCTGAGGGGCAAGCCAATAGCTGTAACAGGCTCTGCCGCGCGCACAGTAGTTGTCACCCGCTCCTATGAAGCCAGGGCATTCGGCGTAAAGACAGGAATGAATATTTATGAAGCAAGAAAAGCATGCCCCCATCTTATTTTTGTTGCTGGTGATAATGAAAAATATACATACACCTGCTCTGAACTCGAGAAAATATATAAAAAGTATACCCCTGATATAGAGATCTACTCGATTGATGAAGCGTTTCTTGATATAACTACTACGCATCATCTTTTTGACGGACCAGAGGAGCTTGCCAGCCGGATAAAAAAGGAGATCAAAGAGCAGTTCAATATAAACTGCACAATTGGGATAGGACCGAATATACTCATCGCAAAACTTGTGAGTGATATATCAAAGCCTGATGGTCTGAGATGGGTTAAGGAAGAAGAGGTTGCTGGTCTGCTTGAGAATATGTCTGTTAAAGAGCTATGGGGTATCGGTCCAAAGACAGCTGAAAAGCTGGCTGCAATGGGTATAAGCAGCTGCGGCGCTCTTGGAAGAATGCCTGTCAGTCTGCTCAGGAGCAGGTTTGGCATAATGGGTGAACACCTGAAGGCAATGGGTCAGGGCAGGTGCGAAAGGGTGATCGCTGTAAATGAAGCTGATCCCAAAACAATAGGACACAGCATGACACTGCCCAAAGACATATCATCGAGACAGCAGATAGATGCCCACATGCTCCAGCTCTCTGACATGGTGGGCAGCAGGGCGAGAAGGCATGGATTTGCCGGCAGCACAGTCACGCTCACCATCAGATATCCTGACTTTGAGACATTCACAAAGCAGCTTCATCTGCCGGAGCATACCAATCATACCCAGGAGATATACAGGGCTGCTGTCAGACTGCTCGATTCTGTAAAGCTGAAGGACAAGGTGCGCCTGCTCGGCATATCCATCTCTTCGCTCGAACGCGTGACAGGCCAGCTGCTGCTTTTCAGGGAGAGCGCAAAACAGAAGGCCCTGCTGAGCGCAGTAGATGCGATTAATGATAAGTATGGAGAGTTCAAGATAACATGGGCATCATACTCAGGCATGCTCGAAAAGCCGAGGGTAATAGCTCCTGCATGGAGGCCGTCAGGTGTCAGAAACATCAGGATAAAAAAGTAACATTGTGTGTGTATTACTGTTAGAATAAAATATAAATTGGCATCAAGGGAGATGTTCAGAATATGCAGAAGCCTGATGCTTCGCCTAAATATGTGGTATATCTTTTTTTCATGCTCGGACTTGTATCAGCAATAGCCTTCAGGATTGTAATCGTATTTCAGCATATTGAGCCAGCATGGATAAGGCCTGTCTGGTACATCGGCGTGTGCGGATATGTGCTCTTTTTTTACTACAGGTACAGGATAGCCAAGAAGAGGAAAAGGGCTATTCAGGATTTTAATCTGATCGAAAAGCTAAGGGCCAATGCCTGCCTTACAGAAGAGGACAGGTCTGTTGTGCTCTATCTTCTCGGTTCGATAAAAAGATCTCCTGAAGACAAAAACTATGCTGTAATATTTATCCTGTCAATACTTGCCATAGCAGCTGATCTGATTCTTTACTCTCTTGAATGACAAGGTTTTTAACAGCAGGGAGCAGCACAGGTTTAGGTTCCATTTAATACATCTAAAATATTCAGTCCGAGCTTTTTGAGGGCTTTTAACAACTCAGCAAGGGGCAGCCCTACAACATTCAGATAGTCGCCATCGATCTTTTTCACAAGAAACGCTCCTCTGCCCTGTATTGCGTAAGCGCCTGCCTTGTCAAGCGGCTCTCCTGTCTTTACATAAGCGGATAGCTCAGCATCACTCATCCTGTTGAAAAAGACCTTTGTTTCTACAGAATCGGATATTTTTTTCTTGTTTGAAGTATCAAGCACTGTAAACCCTGTTATCACACTGTGAGATTTTCCATTAAGCTGCTTCAACATCTGCAGCGCTTCTCTGCCAGTATGCGGTTTGCCGAGCAGCCTGTTTCTGAAAACTATAAAAGTGTCTGCCGCGATTATCAGGGCATTATCATATCTTCCGGCAACAGCTAAGGTTTTTCTCTCTGAAATTTTTCTTGCAAGTCTGTGCGGTTCTGTTTTCACATCGAGACTCTCATCGCACTCTGAGTGGTCAATAATGAATCTGATGCCTGTGCTTTCCAGGATCTCTCTTCTTCTTGGTGATGCTGATGCGAGCACGATCTTTCTCATTCTATGCATTCTCACCGGCAGCGTGTCCTGATGCCCATGCCCAGTGCAGGTTGTATCCGCCGAGTTGTCCGGTAACATCCATAACCTCACCGCTGAAGTAGAGTCCCTGGACAATATTTGACTCCATGGTCTTTGATGATATGTCTGCTGTATCAACTCCGCCGAGAGTAACTTCAGCTTTTCTGAATCCTTCTGTGCCGTGTGGTCGTATTGTCCAGTTTTTGAGAGCATCTGCAATTCTCCGCAGCTCTCTTTCTGAGCAGGCATTAAGTTGTCTATTAAAATTGTTCGCCTCTGTCCATGCCTCGCAAAAACCCGAGGCAAGATATGCAGAGAGCAGATTTTTGAGCATGATCTTTCTCTGCCTGTTCTGCATCAGGAGTTCAAGCGCATCAATATCAGGGAGCAGTTCAATGCCCAGCTGTTCTCCATCCTGCCAGTACAATGATGCCTGCAGAATGACAGGGCCGCTTATGCCTTTTTGAGTAAAAAGCATGCTTCCCCTGAATATTTTTTTTGCGTATTTTACTGAGCATTTTAAAGTTATACCTGATAGCATGCTGTATGCTGCGAGATCATCTTTTGACCAGATGAGAGGTACAAGTCCGGGCTTGAGCCGGGTATTTTTATGGCCCAGGTCTTCAGCAAGATTAAACCCATAGGCAGATGCGCCAAGATCTTTATACGAGAGACCTCCTGCTCCAATCACTAAAGAGCTGCACTCGATTGTGCCGCGTTTTGTCACAACAATAAAGTTCTCTCTCTTTTTTATCTTTATTATTTGTGAGTTGACTGATATCTTTACTCCTGCTGCCCTGCATTCCTCAAGAAGCATGTTCACTATCTTTGAAGACCCATCAGTGCAGAATACACGTCCATCGTCTTCTTCCTGCCATCTTATGTTGTGCCCTTCCATAAGTCTCAGGAAGTCAGAAGGCCTGTATCCTGCAAGCGCTGATCTGCAGAAGTCGGGATTTGAAGAAATATAGTTAGTGTGGTTTGTATTGATGTTTGTGCAGTTGCATCTGCCGCCGCCTGATGCGAGCACTTTTTTGCATACCCTGTCAGCATGATCAAGGACAAGTACTGAGCGGCCTCTTCTGCCGGCTGTTAGAGCGCACATCATGCCTGATGCTCCGCCTCCAATAACAATTAAATCGAATTTCATCAGGGTATTATACCTTGGCAGCAGTCAGTCAGTCTTTCCTTTTCGCCAGAATAGGGGTATGTCTGTTTTTATGCTTTTGGATTTTTTATCCTTCTTTGGTTTCGGTCTGCACATACTGCATCTTTCATCACTGCACCACTGGCAGAATTCGCAGTCAGGGCAGGGATGCTTCTTTGGTGCTGGATCCGG
The DNA here is from genome assembly GCA_034002665.1 of Dissulfurispiraceae bacterium. Lineage (GTDB taxonomy): Bacteria > Nitrospirota > Thermodesulfovibrionia > Thermodesulfovibrionales > Dissulfurispiraceae > JAFGXL01. Next base: position 237,667 of record JAVFAA010000001.1, read on the forward strand.
TTTCTTCTGTATCATCCTGATTAAATTATAACCTTAAAAAATATGAATCTGAAAGTGGTTCTCAGGGAGGGGAGTGGTGAGGAGGGAGACTCACCACTCCTTAAAATGCCGTCAACAGAGCGCACTTTTACATGCTTACTGATGAGGCTGTGGAGATGGTATTGTAAGGGAGAAACAGGACATCAGCCCTGTTTCTCCCTTACTGCCGCCCAAGGGGGTTATTTGAGCGTTTTCTTGTTAATTTCTGCCATGGTTTCACAGTATGATTTTGCCTTGAGCATCTCGATAATATCCTCTTTTGACATGCCGTTGACTCCTGCTTTTGCACCTGTTGCTTTCTCCTTGGCATCTATTGCAGCTATTGTTGATTCAACCTGCTTTTTGCAGGTCTCTTCATTTGGCTGTGCATATGTAACACTGCCAAAGCATAACAACATGAATCCAGCTGCAAATGTAATAATGAACTTTTTCATCCTGACACCTCCAAAAGCTGAAAATTAACGCTCCATCACAACTGGAGCATATTCATTCATCCGCAAAGCGGATAGATCGAGCAGGTTATAAAGCTTTTTGTTAAAGCAGAAAAGATTTTCAGTTATTTCATCTATATCTGCAAAATATGGAGCTCTTATGCCATGGTACTGTACGGGTGCGCCTGCCTGCTTAAAGCAGAGCCCTGCTGTTGACAGCATGCGTTCGAGGGATTTTGTCATTGCTGAAACAACATAATTAATTTTGAGCTGACGAATAATTGTGTGGATTTCTGTTATTAATCCCATAGTAACGAGTTTTTTGCAGGAGTTTTTATTATTAACTGCGTCATAGCTGACAGCAAGCCGAGATATTTCTGCTGTTTTGTCAGGATCAGGACAAAAATCCCTGATATTTATATTGCAGAACCTTTCAACCGGCAGGCCGAATGGATTAGGTAGTATCAGCCGTGCCGTGCCAACAGCCTTTTCATCAACATATGCAAGTATGTGAAGTGAAAAGATATCATACTCATCTGTCTCGATGCCGAATGGATGATCTTCCTTTGCTTCATAACCCCGTTCAAGGCAATATACCTTGTAGCGCAGGCGGTATACATCGTAAAGCTCTTCGCTTGTTTCAGCTTTTTTAAAGCGCATTGGCTGGCCTTCCTGAAAAAATATTTTGATCTGATGATATGCTGAAATGTCTCATTTCAATTCCTTTGGACGATTGCTGTCTGTCTGCTTGTTTGTGCGTTTCTTCATTTCTCTGTAAGAGATCCGTTCGCTGCTGCTATAAAGCTCACGATAGTTTTTTGGCACTGATGAAATAGCATCAGGCAGAGCTGATACTGATAAGAATGACCACGGACCATTGTAGTATGTTGCCCTGAACCATTGGCTGTTATATGAAGCGTACCAGTAGCCGGAATGGAAGAAGCGGTCAATGCTGCTGTCAGGCGCAAAATAGATATCAGATTCAGGAATGAAGATCATGTCAGGCGGTGTGAGAAGCACACTGTCCGGTTTGCTGTCTGCCTGATTGTCTGCTGACAGGTTTGTATGGAATGATTTGTTCGACAACGCGATATTAACCGTTAATATGAGAATGAGCCATGCGAAGAATATTATCCTGCTGTATTTTGATTTTCTTTTTTCGCTCTTGCCTCCTGACATAAATCTTCCTCCATGGTCTGCTGGATTTAAAAAACATTGTTCATGATAAAAGCAAATAGGATGCCAGCTTTAAAACTGCTTGAAAAACAATAAGATTATTTCTTTAAGAGATCCGGATTGTATGGTTTTTCATTCAGAGTTTTGTGGTGATTTTAAAAAAGTATGAAATTACAGGAGGTTTGGGTGAATGGTATTTTGTACAGCAGCATTCAATATTATTTATCAGTCATTTTTTTTAAAATTTTCAGGATTGATATTATGTTTTTTCAGTAGGTTGTAGAGGTCTGCCCTGTATCTTCCAGCCAGGTCTGCTGCCCTGCTCACATTGCCTTGAGTAAACCGCATAAGTGTTTCAAGGTATTCTGCATCAAACCCATCCCTTGCCTGTTTTAGGGTCTGAGGCTGCAGAGCCTCATCAGAAAATTCCTTTGTGCTTAAAATCAGTGAATCATCTATCAGTTCACTGTCTGCCATTGCAACAGCATATTCAATAGTATTTTCGAGTTCGCGCACATTGCCGGGCCAGTCATGAGCCAAAAGCTTGTGCATGGCTTTTGGAGAGAGGCCAGAAACTTTTTTATTCATCTGGCTTTTGAATCTGGTTATAAAGTGTTGGGCAAGCAGCGGAATGTCCTCTTTCCTTTCTCTAAGAGGCGGCAGGCAGACGGGTATCACATGTATCCTGTAAAAGAGATCTTCGCGAAATGCTCCTTTCTTCACCTCTTCTTCAAGATCCTTGTTTGTGGCAACTATCACGCGCAGGTCAACTTCTTCAGTTTTTTCACTGCCAACAGGAGAGAATCTCCGCTCCTGAAGCGCTCGCAGCAGTTTTGCCTGTATGAGCAGAGGCATGTCTCCTATCTCATCCAGAAATATCGTTCCTTCATGAGCCTGTGCGAAAAATCCCTTTGTACTTTTTAATGCTCCTGTGAATGCTCCTTTCTCGTGGCCGAACATCTCGCTCTCGATAAGACCCTCAGGGATGGCAGCACAGTTAACAGCAATAAAAGGCTTGTCCCGGCGGCTGCTGGCCATATGAATGGCCTTTGCAACAAGCTCCTTTCCAGTACCGCTCTCTCCCTGAATGCAGACAGTTGAGTCTGTCTTTGCTATCGCTGATATTTTCTGTAGCAGACTATGCATTTCATCACTTTTGGCTATTATGTTCGAGAACTCGTACTGCTGGCCGATCAGACCCTTGAGTCTTTTCAGCTCTGTTGTTAGTTTTCTGTTTTCCATTGCCCTCTCTGCCTGCATAAGCAGCTCTTTTGGGTTAAATGGTTTTGTCAGGTAGTTGAAAGCCCCTTTTTTCATGGCATCAACCGCGCTCTCGATGCTGCCATGCGCAGTGAGTATGATTACAGGAAGGTCCGGACATTCTGCATGAATATCCTGCATCAGTGTTATGCCGTCAGTATTTTCTAACTGAAGATCAACAATCGCAAGATCGAATATGCTGTCATGCAGAGTCTTGAGAGCTGTTTTTTCATCAGCGCATGCAGCAGGCTCATATCCAGCTGTGCTTAATCTCATACTCAGAAGCTCAAGCAGATTGCTGTCATCATCAACAATCAGGACTTTTGGAATGGTCACTTTGAGAGCTCCTTCTTTTTTTCTTCTATCACAATATCAACCTTTTTCAGTTTTTCGATGACCCTCAGCAGATCAATCCATGTCCTGGCCTGTTCAATAAGCTGGCTCTGTGGATATTCCTTTATCATCCTCGAAAAGACAGCTATTGACCTGTCATAATCTTTCTTTGTGTTTTTGGGATGAATGTGCGCAATGCCGATATTAAACAGGGCCTCATCGCCTGGAGAGTTTTTCCCAGCCAGATTGAGGGCCTTCAGGCTCTCTTTGATAGAGCTGTCAGGATCACCCTGTTCGAGCAGTCTTTTTGCCGTGGCAAGGTGTCTGATTGCTGCTTTGGCGCGCAGCTCCTCTTCAGACTCTATTGGTTTTTTTTCTTCCTGTGATGATTTCTCTATCTGTTTCTTCTCCTCCTGTGCTGCCTTGCCGACAGGCTGATCAAATACAGCGCAGCCTGAAAGCATGAGAGCTAAACAGGCAATGAGAATATAAATGAACTGCCCTTTCCAACAATGCTCTCTGCCCATATCCTGCCTCCATGTGCTGTTACAATATGTCTTGCTATCGCGAGTCCGAGACCAGTGCCTTTTATGTTATGCTGCCTGTGGTACTGAGCTTGCTGGAACTTCTCGAATATCATATCAAGATTTTCTTTCTGTATTCCTGGTCCTGTATCTGCTACGGATATCTGAACGGCGCTGCTGCTGTTTGATGCAGTAATCCTTATTCTGCCGCCTTCCGGTGTGAATTTTATCGCATTGCCTATCAGATTGCGGAGTGTCTGCATTATTCTTTCAGAATCCATTTTTATATATGGCAGATTTTCTTCACAGACAGTTTCCATATTTATCTGTTTTGCAGCTGCAATAGGCGCTATCTCAATAGCTGCTTTTTTAATCAGAGGCGCAATGTCATACTGACCGAAATTAAAAGCCATCATGCCTGCCTCCATCTTTGAAAGATCCATAAGTGAATTCACAAGATTGATCAGCCTGTCACTCTCCTGAGCGATTATTCTCAGCAGCTTTGCCTGGCTTGCGTTGGGCTGTCCTCCGGCCCCCTCTATCAGCAGGTTTGTTCCTTCTCTTATAGATGTCAATGGAGTGCGGAGTTCATGCGACATAACAGCATAAAAATCAGACTTCATATGATCAATAGCCTTCAGCTTGTGGCACATCATATTAAATGCATCAGAAAGATCGCCCAGTTCAGGAGGGGAAGATATCTTGAGATCACCCTTTAGAATTCCTCTGGAAACATCACGGGTTTTGCTGATCACTCTTGAGAGTGGTTTTGTTATGCTCCTTGTTATTATGAGTGAGATGAACAGGCCGAGCAGAATAGCTGAAGCAACAAAAATGCCTGCTGTCCGCCTGGCATCTGCCATTGCGCCCTCAAGCTTTCTAACCTGTTCGTATGTATGGTTTTGTGAATAGTTTTTTATATTCTTCAGCTCATCCATTATTGAATTGACGGCAGTCTCTTTTTGTCTTGTATGTTCTTCAACCTGATATTTCTTTCCGGTCCGCAGAAGCTCCACTTCTTCATCAAAAAGTGACTGATAGTGTTTAAAAGAGCTGACTATGGTTGTCAGTGATCTCTTCTTCTGGTCATCATCAGCAATCATTATGCTGTTCTGAAGAGCTTTGGTAAATTCGATCTTTGAAAGCAGAAACTGATCATACAGAGCGTCATCATGAATGATGAGATACTTCTTTTCATAAAGTATCTGCGACAAAAGTGCATCTGACATCTTCTTTTCATTTTCGAGCAGCTGATTATCAATGTTCAGGATTGAGCGGGTGATCTCATTAAACCTGTTCAGCTCCAGAAGCATCGAGATGCTGACAGCTATAAGCATAGCGAAAATAATCATATGCCCGATAACAAGTCTTCTAAAAATAGTCAGTTTCACTCTCTTGTCCTGCTTTGTTCACCAGCAGCTGGGTTATGCACTGCGTAGAAATTCAAGGACAGCCTGATGCAAAGCGTTAAAAGGTTCATACCAGAAAAAACTTTATAGATAATACAATATTGTGACAATAAAAATGAAAGACATAATTTCCATGAAGTTTAATAATTATGGACACATTCCTTATTTCAATCCTTGATGCTTACAAGATGTTCCATAGACGGAGGCCTTTTATTTTTTTGAAATGAGTGTCGAATGTGAGCAGCTTCGAACCGGTCTCCACAGCATGCGCTGCTATCCATATATCATTCATCGGTATCATATTGCCTGATTTGGCAAGACCTGCTTTTATTTCGCCGAATATTTCAGATGTCTCGATGCTTACATTAATCACATTGACTCCATCCTTGGATAAAAATCTTCTGAGATCATATATATTTTCAGAATATCTTTTTCCTCCGATAAATCCGGCAAAAAGCTCCCCAAGCATCACTGTGGAGACATATACAATTTCAGATTCAACTATATGATCAAAGACAACCTGGCTGCCTGACATGAATCCGCTGTAGGCATTGGTGTCGAGCAGTATTTTCTTCACTTTGCCCAATCCGACTTGTCTATTTTTTCGAAATCCTTGACGCGGGCTTCAAAATCCTTTTTATCCGAAGGAGACCATTTGCCGAACAGATCAGCAAACATCTCTCGCCTGGATGTCTGCTTGTCAGGTAGTAGGGCATTCTGGAGTATCATTTTTATAGTGCGATTTTGGCTCAGCCCGTACTCAGCAGACTTCTCAGCAATCTTTTGATCGAGATCTTTGTTGATGCCGTGTATAGTTATGGATTTCATGCCAGCCTCCAAATTTGAACCATAATTATGCATATAATAGTTCAAATGATGAACAATAGCAAGTTTTCGGTCAACAGTCGGGTCAGCGAATACAATAATTCTTCAAAAAGCAGGTCAGCAGCGATCAAATTGCAATCCTGTGCAACCAGGAGCGATCTATCCTGTTTTCAACTGTATAGGTTAAAATTAATGATGCTTAAAGTTAATTGTCTAAAAAAATCATATGCTAAACAGACTCTGTTTGATGATGTTACATTCAGTCTCAACAGGGGGGAGCGGGTTGGCCTGGTCGGCAGAAATGGGCATGGCAAGACCACGCTGTTCAAGATCATACTCGGTCAGGAGCATGCTGACGAAGGTGTTGTGAGCGTGCCTGACGGATACAGAATCGGTCATCTGTCACAGCATATTCATTTTACAGAAGCTGATGTTATTGCCGAGTGTTGTCTCGGCCTGCCTGAAAATGATGATGGCAGGGATGAGTCTTACAGGGCTGAGAAGATACTCTCAGGCCTCGGGTTCAGCAAGTCTGATTTCATCATCAATCCGTATCAGCTCTCCGGCGGGTATCAGGTGCGGCTAAATCTTGCAAAGCTGCTGGTATCTGAACCTGACCTCCTGCTTCTTGATGAGCCGACCAACTATCTTGATATTGTCTCGATGCGATGGCTCTCCGGCTTCCTGTCATCATGGAAGAGGGAGCTTATGCTTATCACCCATGACAGGCAATTTATGGACAGCGTAACAACTCATACTCTCGGCATACACAGGCAGAAGGCGAGAAAAGTGGAGGGAGATACGAACAAGCTCTATCAGCAGATACTGATGGAAGAAGAGGTGTATGAAAAAACGCGCATCAATGATGAAAAGAAGCGCAGAGAGACAGAGCAGTTCATAAACCGCTTCAGGGCGCAGGCAACAAGGGCGCGCGCTGTACAGTCAAAGATAAAGCTGCTTGGTAAAAAAGAACGGGTGCAAAAAATGGAGCATCTGCAGGAGCTGGATTTCAGATTCAATGCGACTCCGTTTCAGGGCAAGTGTCTTGTTGATGTGCAGGATATAACATTCGCGTACAACGCAGATCAAAAGCCGCTTATCAAGGGGTTGAGTTTTTCAGTAGGCAAGGATGACAGAATAGCCATAATAGGCAAAAATGGGAAAGGCAAGACCACCCTTCTTAATCTGCTTGCAGGAGAGTTTGTGCCCAACAGCGGTGAGATACAACTGAGCCCGAAACTACAGACAGCATATTTCGGCCAGACTAATGTGCAGAGGCTGAATCCGGCCAAGACTGTTGAGGACGAGATACTCGACATCATGCCTGAGTACAACAGAACAAGGGCAAGGACAATATGCGGCATCATGATGTTTGAAGGTGACAGCGCTCTGAAAAAAATATCAGTGCTTTCAGGCGGAGAAAAGAGCAGGGTGCTGCTCGGCAAGATACTGGCTTCTCCTGCCAATCTTCTACTTCTCGACGAACCTACAAATCACCTTGATATGGAGTCAGCTGAGGCGCTTGTTGAGGCGATAGATGAATATGACGGTGCGATTGTGATTGTTACCCACAGCGAGATGATGCTTAATGCTGTTGCAAATCGACTGATTGTTTTTGATGATGAAAGATGTTTTCTATTTGAGGGCGGGTATCAGGAATTTCTGAGCAGAATAGGATGGAGCGATGAAAAATCTGCTGTTCAGAGACCTGCTGCTGAAAAGTCTTCACAGATAAATAAAAAAGAGATGAGGCGGATCAGGGCTGAACTTGTTGCTGCCAGATCAAAAGAACTCGGTGCTCTCCAGACAAAGATACATAATATTGAAGACAGGATAGTGGAACTGGAAACACGCCTCGAAAATGACAATAAAAAACTTGTAGAGTCTTCGATGACTGGAGATGCTGAGACCATCAAATCGTTATCAATATCTGTGCATGAATGCAGTTCTGAGATAGAGAGTCTCTTTGACAATCTTGCTGAACTGACTGCCCAGCTTGATGAAAAGACAAAGGAATATGAAGAAAGGATGGAGGCTTTCACAGAGTGAAAGCCTCCATCCTTTAAAATCTCTTTTTCTGAATCTTATTTTTTCTTTGCTGTCTTCTTCTTTTTAAGTATCTCATCATCAGCCCAGCTGATTGCAGCAGACACTGTCGGAAAGCCGCTTATGCTGGTGATAAGCATTAAAGCCTGGTAAATTTCTGCAGGCGTTGCCCCTGCTGCAAGAGCCCTTCTTGTGTGTGAGTGTACTGACCCCTCTGACCATTTTGAAGCTGCTGCTGCAAGCTGAATCAGGTGTGCTGTCTTTTCGTCGATAGGTCCGGCCTCCTTTACTGCCTTGCCGAGATTGTCGACTGCCTCCATGAAGCCCTTGAACTTCTTTTTGAGGATCTGGTACTGCTCCGGCATCTTTGCTGCTGTCTTTTTCATTTGATTCCCCCGTGTTTAAATCAAAATGAGTTTTTTCCCTGCCGCATAAGCATCACTAAGAGCGGTAGGGTGATCTATTATAGCCCCTTTTGCATCAATTTCCAAATAGGTCAGGGTTTCGTGATGAGGCACGCTTATGGTCCTGAAAAAGGCTTTTGCAACTGCTTCAGAACATTGAACTCCTGTCTCATTCTTCATGGCACCAACCAGAAGAAGCAGTCCTTTTCTGCCATTGGCACCGGACGGGATCTCTTTTTTGAGCAGGTATTTTTCTGACCAGAACGACTGGCACCTGTCGATCATGGTTTTTGCCTGGGCGCTCAGATTGAAAAAAAAGATCGGAGATCCCAGTATTATCCTGTCTGCTCTTCTTATTGCGTCATACAGATCATACATATCGTCCTTAATGATGCACCTGCCGCTTTTTGTGCAGAATCCGCAATCCTGACACGGTTTGATTGCCATGCTGTTTAAATTGAATATCTCTGTTTCCGCTCCAGCGTCTCTGGCAGCCCGCACAGCCTCCATGAGTAGAAGATCCGTATTTCCGCCGGTTCTGGGGCTGCCATTAAGAGCTATTACTTTCATTTTGGATTGATCCCCTTTTCATCTCACTGATGCTTTTATATAGCACAGCATGAATCTTTCATCGCCTGTTTGCAAGTTATAATCAATATGCCGGGTTAAAATTTCGAGTGATATTCTTTAACTTTTTCGCCAAACTGTCTGCCAAATTCCCTGCATTTTGCAATATCTTCATCTGTTGGTTTATAGATCACTTCGATGCCCGGCTCAAGGGATTCAAGCTTCATTTTCGCGAACTCTTCGTATGCGCCTTTGACAGCTCCTCCTGCCCACCCATAGCTGCCGAATGCTGCCATTATCCTGTTTTTGGGCCTGAGTCCTTTCAGCATATGCAGAAACTGGGCAACAGTAGGATACATAAGATTGTTGAGGGTTGGAGTGCCTATTATGGTGCCCCTGTTTTTCCAGAACTCCTTGAGCGCAACGCTGTATGGAGTTGACCGCAATTTGATGACCTTTGAGCTGACGCCTGCATCAGTCAGACCCTGCATAATATAAGGAATCATCTCCTCAGTGCTGTGCCACATTGTATCGTAAATGATAGAGACAGAGAGTTTAGCCTTTCCGTTAGCCATATCGAGGTACATCTGAAGAATTTTAGAAGGATCTGTCCAGATTATGCCGTGATCAGGGGCGATCATATCAATTTCGAGATTAAGCTTCTGGATGTCAGCTATCTTGTTTTTGATGAGCTGGCCAAAAGGCATAAGTATATTTGCGTAGTAGTCAATAACAGAGTCATCAAGCAGTGCCATGGATTCTGATTCGATAAAATCCTTATCAAATCGGGCAGCAGAGGCAATATGCTGACCAAAAGCATCCTGGCTGATCAGCAGCTTATCTTCTTTTACATAGGTCATCATGGAGTCAGGCCAGTGCAGCATTGGAGTTTCTATGAACATAAGAGTTTTAGAGCCTGTGTTCAGAATATCCCCTGTCTTCACAATTCTTATATTCCAGTCCGAGGTTTTGAAAAACCTGTCAAGCCCTTTTTTGCCTTTTTCAGTAATATAAATTGTTGCTTCAGGGCATAGAGCCATCACATCTGAAAGACCTGTGCAGTGATCGTTTTCAATATGGTTGATTACAATGTTTTTTATATTTGATGGATCAGTTATAGAGCTTATGTTTCTGATTGATACTTCTGAAAAGTCATGTTTTACTGCATCAACAAGAGTGATTTCCCTGTCCATAATAAGATAATTGTTGTAAGTTGTGCCGCGGGGTGTTTCATAGCCATGAAAGTCTCTTACAGCCCAGTCTATCGCACCTACCCAATAAATATTTTTTTTGATTTCGAGTGTATTCATTTAAAAGACCTCCAGTCCATTATGAAATGATAATAATTTTGAATTTTCCTGATGCAGCTGTTTTTTATAAAAATGCCGGTATGATTCAGGTGTTAGTGGGATGCCCTGGAGCATTCCGGGCATACGCCGTAGATATTGATCTGTGTGCCGAGGATTTTAAACCCTTTCATAATACCTGCTGATGCCATCGCTTTTTGATGCAGCCGAATCTCATGCGGCAGATCAAATATCTTTTTGCATTCAACGCAAATCAGATGGTGATGTTCAGATATGTCAGGATCAAATCTTTTTTTGCCGGATTCAATTGTGAGCTCCTTTATTAATCCGTGGTCTTTGAGACTTTCGAGTGTATTATAGACTGTTGCGAAAGACATGCTTGGGAATTTTGGAGATATGGCCCTGTAAATATCTTCAGCAGAAGGATGGCTCTTATTGCCGTCAAGATGGTTCAGGATTGCCATTCTTTGCGGTGTCTGCTTCAAACCTGTTTTTTTGAGTTTTTCCACAGGGTTCTCCCTTAATCTGTACTGTTTATTAAACTATCACATATGTAAAAGTGATATCAATATTTTTTAATATGAATGCCTTAATAAAAATACTCAGCTGCTTTGCATAAAATCCATGTTTTAATACTATAATCTGAAAAAACCACTGAATAAAAAAGCCATAATCATATTAAAATTAGAATAATTCTATTTAAGTATAGATTATCAATAATTAGCAGATCTGTCAATGCCATTTTAAGCTGCTGGCTGCTGTATCTCGACTGCGCTGCATGGTAAACTACACAGTGGTTAAAAATAGGAAAAATAACATATTAATACGGGGAGTCAACTGGATAGGCGATGCAGTTATGTCAATGCCGGCTATATATGCCATAAGGCATTCTCACCCAGACTCACATATAAGCCTGCTGATCAAGCCTTTTGTTGCACCGCTTTTTGAAAACAATCCATCAATTGATGAGATTATCATCTATGATGACAGCCATAAAGGAATTTTCGGCAAGTTCAGGCTTGCCCGTATGCTCAGAAAAAAGAGGTTTCAGAAAGCGATCCTGCTCCAGAACGCGGTTGACGCTGCATTGACAGTATTTCTTGCAGGCATACCAGAGAGGATCGGGTATGACAGCGATGCAAGGGGCTTTTTGTTGACTCACAAGATACCACAGGACAGGCTCGACCGCAAAATTCATCATATTGACTACTATCTTAATCTGCTCAAAAATGCAGGACTGGATTCAGTATCAGCAAGACCATGGATATATCTGACACTTGAAGAGAGGGAGTCAGCACGACAGACACTGTCACAGCTTAGAAGACCGATACTCGGCATAAATCCAGGAGCAACCTATGGATCAGCAAAGAGATGGATGCCGGAGAGGTTTGCTGAGGTGGCAAAGTGGTTCCAGATGGAGACAGGCGGCAGCATTGTTATATTCGGCGGTAAAAATGAGGTTGGTATAGCACAGGAGATTGACAAGCATATTTTCGACAGCAAACTCTTTCTCGCGGGAAGTACCGGATTAAGGGAGCTGGCAGCCCTGATCTCTGAATGTGATGTGTTTGTGACAAATGATTCAGGTCCAATGCATATGGCTGATGCGCTCATCACCCCTCTTGTTGCGATATTTGGCTCAACATCTCCAGAGCTTACAGGTCCTACATCGCCAAATACTCATGTGCTGTATTCCCGTGTGTCGTGCAGGCCATGTTTTGACAGGACATGCGGGCTTGGCGACCTGCGCTGTATGTCAATGGTGCGGCCAGATGAGGTCTTCTTTAAAATAAAAGAGGGGTTGCCTACAAAAAAAGCTGTATTCTTTGACAGGGACGGCACTTTATGCAGAGATGCTGATTATCTGAATCAATGGGAAGGTCTCGAGATATTTGAGGATATAAAGAGCATAAAAAAACTGAAAGAGGCCGGGTATGTGCTCATTGGAGTTTCGAATCAATCAGGCATAAAGCGTGGCATTGTTAATGAAGAGTTCACGAAAAGTGTGAATGAAAAGTTTATTAATGAATACGGATTTGATGACTTTTTCTACTGCCCCCATGGTCCTGATGATGGTTGTTCATGCAGAAAGCCTGAGCCAGCTATGGCATTATGGGCAAGAGCAAAGCACAGGATAGATTTTAAAAAATCCTTTGTTGTTGGAGACAAGGATGCTGATATGCTGCTTGGGAAAAATATAGGTGCTAAAACTGTGCTGGTAAAAACAGGCAAACAGCAGTCTTCTGAATATGCGGATATGGTATGTGATAATCTTGTTCAGCTTGTTGAAGAGATACTTAAAAATGAAGAAGGCAATTAAAAATCCACCTGAAAAAATTCTGATTATAAAGCCGAGTTCTCTCGGTGATGTTATACACAGCCTCCCTTTTCTGAACGCAATTCGTAATAAATTTCTGCAGTCAGAGATACATTGGATAATAGCCAAAGGATTTGAGTCTATTGTTGAGGGCCATCCAATGATCAACAAGATATGGGTTATTGACAAGGACAGATGGAAGAAAATATCCAGACTCAGGCAGACAGTATTTGAGTTGAAGGATATCTTCAGGTCGCTCAGGAATGAAAAGTATGATCTGGCAATTGATCTGCAGGGTCTGTTCAGAAGCGGAGTGATGATGAAAGCAGCACTCGCGCCGGTACGCATAGGATTTAAAGAGGCGAGAGAGGGGAGCTGCTTCTTTTATACTCATAAGGTTATGGGCGGTAGAAACATACATGCTGTTGACCGTTATCTAAGGATAGCTGCAGAGCTTGGGTGCGACATATCAGATCCGCAGTTCCCTATGCCGGATATTCAGGAGACAGAAAATGTCAGGAGCATAAAGCAGTTGACAGGCAGATATTCAGTTATCATTCCTGGTGCGCGCAAAGAGGCGAACAAATGGCCTGCTGATAGATATGCAGAGCTGGGATCAAGGCTTAAGAAGAATTTTCTGGTAATCGGGGGCAGGGCTGATGAAGGGCTTTGCAAAAAGATTGAAGATCAATCATCAGGCTTTGCAAGGTCAATAGCAGGTAAGACTGACCTGCTTGAGCTGGCTGCCATCATAAGAAGTGCTGATTATGTTGTCTCAAATGACACTGGTCCCATGCATATAGCTGCTGCTTTTGGCATACCTGTTGTTGCTATATTCGGACCTGCCAATCCTGTAAGAACAGGACCATATGGCAGCGGACATGTTATTGTGCAGTCTGGTCTTGATTGTGCTCCGTGCTACAAGCGCAGATGCAGAGATCCAGAGTGCATGACAGCCATAACAGTTGACATGGTTTATGATGCTGTTGCCAAAAGATTTCAGGAGGAAAAATGAAATACCAAATAGGCGAGCCAGGAAGGATTGCTGTTGCGAGGTTTGAGGATGGCGATGACATACTAAAAGGTCTTGCTGATATAGCTGTTAATGAAAATATAAGAGCTGGAGTCTTTTATCTTGTGGGCGGGATGAAAGAGGGCAGGTTTGTTGTAGGCCCAAAGACAGAGCAGATGCCGCCTATACCTGACTGGCGTGAGATATCAGAGAGCCACGAAATATTTGGCATAGGCACTATCTTCTGGGATGAAAAGGAACCGCGGGTGCATTTTCATGGAGCTTATGCAAAGAGGGATGAAGTGAAAGCAGGTTGTCTCAGGCAGAATGCCAAGGCATTTCTTGTGCTTGAGGCGATTGTTATGGAGATAAAGGGAGTAACTGCTATTCGTGAACTTGATCCTGTATCAAATATGGTGCTGCTTAAAATGCAGTAGTTATACAGTGCTGTCTGCTTCTTGCTGATAAGCATAAATACAGATAAGAGCTTGATGTGTCTATCATCACATGACAGAGCAGGGGTTCTTGCCCTGTTAAGCATTAAGCATACCCGTGGGGAGTGTCTTCAAGCAGCAGTTAACCTCAATATTAGTGTCCGGCTGCTATTATTTGTTGATTGTTATGCCGCCGGATACTATAAAGGTCATGAGATTGCTGCTGTCAGTATTAAGCGGTGTTATCTGCTCCCTTGGCACAATAATAAGATTGCCTGCAAAATTGTATGACTGCGGCAGGTAAACAGCTATTTTGTCGATTATCCCCAGGTTGTTGAGGCTCTCACAAGTGACAAATCCAAGTACATACACTTTAGTTCCTGATCCGATCTCGACCATAACAGGTTTATCAAATGCTTTTTTATCACCAACAAAAGCTCCGATTAAATCTTTCAGAGAGTTATAGAGCAGTTTAATCAGAGGGAGCTTGCTGAAGGTATTGTCAATAATACTTAAAAGTCTGCGCGTCAGAAGGTTTGAAGCTACAAATCCTACTGCAGTTATTATTGCCAGAGTAAGTATGAATCCCGCACCAGGAATGCTAAGGGCAAACAGGTTGTCAATTTTACTGAAAATAAGATATATGACATAAATGGTTACTACAAAGGGCACTGTAAAGAGCAGGCCTTCAAGAAAATATTTTGTGAGCTTTTTCATCTGGACCTCCATGCGAAATTATAAGCAATATCGTTATTATAACCACTACTGCTGTTGTCTGTTGTTATGGAATTTTTGGGGCAAGGTCTGATATTATTTCTATTCCAGGTTTTTGGAGGGGTGGCTGAGCGGTTGAAAGCGGCGGTCTTGAAAACCGTTGTAGGGGCAACTCTACCGTGGGTTCGAATCCCACCCCCTCCGCCAGTTAGGAAAATTGGAATCAATGAGCAGTATAGATCGTGTAGAGTCACAATTCCTTGAAGTATACCTTAATAAAGTTATAGAGCGCTTTTCTAAAGCTAATATTCATAGCGGTATGTTTATTAATGCAGAGATCAGATCAAACTAATTCCCACGACAAAATTTGAGTCTAAGATTTATAATAAATTCTTAAAGGAGGCACAATGAAAAATAATATCAAACTCGATATTGTCCATCGAGTCTCTGCCTTAACAAACTCCAAAGAAGATCTCTGGATGGAGGTTGCAAAGCTCTCAAGAACATTGCCTCATATAGAGGCTGATTTTGCAGGCAAGCTCAAGATGGAACTTGAGCTGCTCAGAGGAGTGTTTCAAGATGATCAAAAAACTCTTGCAGAAATTCAAGAGCTTAAATCCTTAGTGTTTTCAGCATTGCAAACTATTTAAATTAAAATTCTATGACACCTGAAGAAAAACTGCTAAAAGAGATATATAAATGCAAACAAAAGTGGCTGCTTCATCAGAGATGCTGTACATGTCCGGAATGTGGACTTAAAGCAGACCCATATGATCAATCAATAAAGGTTGATTTCAGAGATGCTGTTATCTGCGGCAGAGAGATAACCCTTTTGGATGTTTACTGCCCGGGATGCGGCAGACTGCTTCAAGCAGAGTATGATGTTGTGCAATAAAAAGCCTACTACGGAGGCTATTGTGTAATACCTTGTGTTGTTTTGGTATGTTTCAATATATTTATCTTTATGTTGTATATGATAATATATTCACAAGTTATGAGAAAGTCAGATCTCCTTAAAAAAATTATCAGACTCACAAATCTTAGGGGTCAGCTTGACAGCTTTGATACCATTCACTCAACCATACAAAAAGAGATTATTTTCAAAGGAACAACTCTCTGGATTCTGATGTGCGCCATTATTCTTGCTTCTGTTGGTCTGAATATGAATTCCACTGCTGTAATTATCGGCGCCATGCTGATATCCCCTCTTATGGGGCCGATAAATGGAATGGGTTACAGCATAGCAACTTATGATTTTAAGCTTTTTCGCAAGGCTGCAAAAAATCTCTCTTTTGCTGTCCTGGCAAGCCTGACTGCATCAACTCTTTATTTTTCAATATCTCCGGTATCAACTGCTCATTCAGAGCTGCTGGCGCGTACAAGCCCAACAATATATGATGTCCTGATTGCTTTGTTTGGAGGCATGGCCGGTATTATTGCAATAAGCAGCAAGCTAAAGGGAAATGTTATTCCGGGTGTTGCTATCGCGACAGCTCTTATGCCTCCCTTATGTACAGCAGGATATGGGCTTGCTACTGCACAGTTTGTCTATTTTTTCGGGGCTTTTTATCTTTTTACAATTAATGCTGTTTTTATTGCACTATCTGCAGTTGTGGTCTCGAGAATATTTAAATTTCCGATCAGAACTGTTGTTGATGAGGGCAGCAAGGCAAGAGTTAATAGCTGGATATCTGCAGTAATACTTGTAACAGTAATTCCAAGCATATATTTTGGATATGGTCTTGTGGAGAAAGAGAGGTTTGCAGAGAATGCTGCAAAGTTTGCCAGGAGCGTCAGTGTTGTTGAGGGTGCTTATCTGCTGAAAAATGATGTGATTCCACGATCTAAAACAATCGCTCTTGTGTATGGAGGCAGCTCTCTTTCTGACAAGCACAAGGAATTAATCAGGCAGAGGGCGCGAGAGTTTAATCTCTCGGATGCGAAACTTGATTTTCAACAGGGCTTTTCATTTGAAGGTATAAATCTGCAGGCAAATGAGCTCAATACACTTAAAACAGAGATCAACAGGCTGACGCTTATTGTAAGGGCAAAGGAGCGAGAGATTGAGGAGTTGACAAACAAGCCGTTTATTGGCAGGCAGCTTTTATCTGAACTAAGGGCTCTATATCCGCAAATTATATCCTGTTCATATTCTGATGCTTTTGAATTTGACAGTTCATCAGTAGATCCGAAAAACCTTGCTCTGATTCTGGTCAAGGCAAAAAAGAATTCATTAAAACTATCTGATAAAAAGAAGGTATCCCAATGGCTTGAAGCCAGATTAGAGACAACTTCTGTTAAGGTTTATTTCGAAAATTAGACCATCTTTTGACCTTTTATATGCTTGACAGTGCAATGTTGTGTTGATAAACTTATCTATATATCTGACTGAGTATAATCCATTTAGCATACCGGCAATTTTTTGCCGGAAATCAAGTCTCTTTAGGAATGGAGGAGGCATTGCATGGAACTTTCTGAGATCAGGAGGATGTTGGCAGGCATTGGGCTTGCGAGCCTTATGGCTGGCACGGTCTTTGTCAGCGGCTGCGCAACAACAGGAACCAGCAGCTGAAGCAGTTGAGGTGCTAAAAAGGGTGCCGGGAGCACTCCAGATCAGAAGCAGGAGCAGCAGCAAAAAAAACCAGCAGGCAGCGGCTGAGGCGGTTCAAAATAATAGCGCAGTCTGCGTTATTGAAAAATCAAAATAAGGTTTCAGCATACGCTGAAACCTTATTTTTTTGCAGCTCTTCAAAAGTAGTCTTTACCTGAAGATATAAAATATTCAGGAGTTGTTATGTTACAGGTAAAAAAGTGCATGATATGCATTCAATAAGTGTTTCTCATAATATTTTTTCTGAATCATGGACAGGTTCAGCTGAGATGGTTCATAATCCGATATGAGCTCTGAACTCAGGTCATCTCTTGAAGATATTTTTAAGGAAAGTAGAAAACATCTTTCTCCGGATGTCCGGGCTCAGCTTTTTTCTGATTCAGCAGGTGCATCAAGCCCTGAGGAGTTTGTATCAAAGCTCAGAAACTTTTCTATTCCTGATGCAGTTCCTGCATATATCCATAATCTTGCATCCATAGAATTGGCTATGCATAAGACCTCAAGCTCGAGTGCAGAACTCAGTGCTGGTCATGGAAAGTTTAGTCTCAATCCAACACTTAATATGGTCCCGGTTGAGTGGCAGAACCTGCCATGTATAGTCGCGCCTGGACATAATGAGTGCTTTGAGCCTGTTAATAAAAATGGATTTGTTCTGGTATACAAAAAAGCAGAAGATATTATTGTTGAAGATGCAACAGATGAATTATTGCTGGCTCTTAAAATAGCAGCTGAAAAACTTGATCTAAGGGATATTGCAAAATCATCCTCAATATCTGTATGGCAGCTCTACTGCACACTAAGAAATGCAGCAAAAAAAGGAGTGCTGATAGAATCGCCAACTGAAATCAGGCGGCCTCTAAAATTTCCAAAGGGCAAAAGTATTGATCAGAGTTTTTTTAGTTCAGATGTATTTACCCTTCAATGGCATATTACGCAGTCGTGTGATCTTCACTGCAGGCATTGTTATGACAGATCAGACAGATCTGATGTGAGTTTTGCTGATGCTGTAAAAACACTTGATCAGCTTTATGATTTTTGTGCTGCAAAAAATGTGACCGGACAGGTCTCATTTTCGGGCGGCAATCCATTTCTGCATCCATTATTCAAAGAAATATATAAAGAAGCTTCGTTGAGGGGATTTGCTCTGGCAATACTCGGAAACCCTGTAAGCTCTGAGATGCTCCAGGAGATTCTGAGCATAGAGAAGCCTGTCTTTTATCAGGTGAGCCTTGAAGGGCTTGCAGATTATAATAACTATGTCAGAGGGGATGGACACTTTGACAGAACCCTCTCATTTTTGGAGCTGCTTAAAAAATTTGATATATACTCCATGGTTATGCTGACTCTCAGCAGGGCTAATATGGAACAGGTTATTCCGCTTGCGAGGATTCTTGAGGATAAGGTAGATCTATTTACATTTAACCGGCTCTCTGTTGTGGGCGAAGCTCAGAATATGCTTCTGCCTGATAAAGATACATATAAAAAATTTCTTGAGGATTTTTTGAAAGAGACAGAGACGAACAAGGCGCTTGTCTGCAAGGACAATTTGATAAATATACTTTTAAGAGATCAATGCAGGGATCTGTTTGGCGGATGTGCTGGCCATGGCTGTTCAGCTGCATTTAATTTTATCTCGCTTCTCTCTGATGGCGAGGTGCATGCCTGCCGCAAATTTCCTTCTAAGGTTGGAGATATCAAAACCAAAAGTCTCATTGAAATATATGATTCCGAACTTGCTGAAAGATACCGAACAGGACCGTCTGAATGTTCAGAATGTGATATAAGGCCGGTATGCGGAGGATGTCTTGCTGTTGCCAATAGTTTTGGCATCGATATATTCAATCAAAAAGATCCGATGTGTTTTTGGCAAAAGGTGAAAGCCTGTTGAATAAAAACATGGTTGTGCTTGTAACCGGCGCATCATCAGGACTCGGCAGGGCTGCTGCTGAACTCTTGGCATCCTGCGGATATACAGTTTATGGCACAAGCCGAGACCCAGATTCTTCATCACCTGACAGTTTTATTATGCTGAGACTTGATGTGGCGAACGATGATTCTGTTGCTGAATGTGTTGCTGAGGTTATAAATACTGAGGGCAGAATTGATGCGCTCATATGCAATGCGGGCTATGCATTGAGCGGGGCTGTGGAGGAGACCTCGGTTGGCGAGGCAAAAGCTCAGATGGAGACAAATTTTTTTGGTGTTGTCCGCATGGTCTCGGCACTACTTCCTCATATGAGATATCAGCAATCCGGCAGAATAATAATCATCAGTTCTGTTGCAGGGATGATTGGACTGCCGTATCATGCGTACTACAGTGCATCCAAGTATGCACTTGAAGGATATGCAGAGGCGCTCAGCCGCGAGGTTTATGACAAGGGTATAAAGGTATCGCTTATAGAACCCGGATTTTTTCATACCAAAATTTCAGATTCTTCAAAATTGGCAAACATGGAGATTCCGCAATACACCAAATCAAAAACTCTGGCAGTCGAGATATTCAGGCGGTCTGTAAAATCCGGAAGAGATCCTGAGGTGCTTGCCACTTTATTGAAAAAAGTTGTTGAAGCCAAAAAGCCAAAGCTCAGGTATATATATGCCGGCTGGACAAGATGGTTTGTCATATTCAGGCTGTTAATTCCAGAGAAGCTGTTTGAGGCTGTTTTAAGGAGATACGCAGGCATCTGACAGGGAGTATTGCCAAGGATATAACCTCAGACAACATAAGATCAATCCTGCTGCACTGGTATTCAGAGCACATGGATGCTCCGGTGTTTATTATTATTCTCCCGATTGTCGTTAATAAAAAACCTCTTGGACTTTTTTATCTTTAGGGAGAAAAAGAGGCTTTTGTCAAAATAACTACTTCTCAGTTAAACTATCTGAAGATCATGCGCGATCAGTCTGTACTTGCAATAAGCCAGAAGCACGGTCAGCAGCCGGGCTATAAAGATATAACAGGAGTTTTATGGATCCCCGAACAATTCCCTTTGTAAAAGAAGAGATAATACGAAATACAATAAAGTCTCATGCCAGCCTGCTTTTGACAGGTTGGCGAAAGATTGGCAAAAGTGTTTCTGCTATTAAAGCAGCTATGAGTATTGCTGATACATATTATTTTAATCCCCTCGAAATAATCCCTGTTGAAGATATAAAAGAAAGATCAGCTACAGCTGATTTAGTCTCATTTGTTTCAGGTATTGAACTGTCTGATGAAAACTTTACTGTACTTGTTGTTGATAATTATGAAAAGCTGCTGCCTGAGGATGCAGAAATCATGAGGTCTCTGCTGACTGAAAAAAGAAGCAGCCTTAGGCTCATTCTTATTAGTGGAGCTTTTGATATTATTACCCCGATCATGAAGGATATAGAGGCTGTTGTCAGGATAAAACAGGATACAGCAGAGCTTATCTATACTCTGAAAAACTGACTACTTTTTTGAGGCAGGCTTTACAGGGCAGTTTATTTTGTGAGCATGACAGCCAGCTCCGAATCCATTGTCAATATTTACAACCACTATTCCGGGCACGCAGGAGTTGAGCATCGCAAAGAGCGCTGTTAGTCCTGAAAAGCTGGTGCCATAACCCGCAGAGGTTGGCAATGCTATAACCGGCTTGTTAGTAAGACCTCCTACTACAGATGGCAGAGCTCCTTCCATTCCGGCTGCAACAATTACTGCGTTTGGTTCTGTAAGGAGGTTTTTATGGCTGAGTATTCTATGTATGCCTGCTACGCCAACATCATAAAGTGTCTTGACATTGCTGCCCAGAAACAGCAGAGTCTCTTTCGCCTCTTCAGCAGCAGACATATCAGAGGTGCCTGCTGAAATAATAAGTACCAATCCTCTTTTCTTCTTTGCCTGGCCGCAGCTTATTGTTCCTGAGGCAGCATTGAAATGTATGTTTTTTATCTCGAGAGCTTCATATGTCTGAGCATCAGCTTTTGTGATTAAAAATCTTCTGCTCTTTTCGTACATTGCTTTTGCAATTGATACTGTCTGCTCAACAGTCTTATTTTTTGCAAAGATCACTTCAGGTACAGAGCTGCGAAGCTCACGATGATGATCGATTTTTGCAAAGTCCAGATCCTGGTAAGGAAGGTCTTTAATCTTTGCAACAGCGTCATCAATGCTTATACTGTTATTTTTGATCTGCTTGAGCAGTTTTATTATATGATCAGTACGCATTGAATTCAGATTTGAGCGACCTTGTCATCAGGTCTCTCAGTGCTTCATGAGGCGGTTTGTTGTTGTAAAGTGTCTGGTATATCTGCTCAACTATGGGCATTTCTACTCCGTGTTTGTTTGCCAGTTCCCTCGCAGATATTGTTGTTGGTACTCCCTCTGCAACAGATTTTGTGGATCTGGTAATCTCCTCAAGAGTCTCACCCTGCCCCAGTCTCTTGCCTACTGAATAGTTGCGGGAGAGAGATGAGGTGCATGTCAGCACAAGATCGCCCATCCCGCTGAGTCCGGAAAATGTTATTTCATCAGCGCCGAGCTTTACTCCGAGCCTCACTATTTCTGACAGCCCTCTTGTGATAAGCGCAGCCAGTGCGCTCTTGCCAAGTCCAAGCCCTGCTGTGATGCCCGATGCTATTGCTATGACATTTTTAAGTGCTCCGCCCATCTCTGTACCGAGCACATCATTGTGGGTGTACACTCTGAAGGCATCAGTATTGAATATCTCCTGAAGGAGAAGTCCGGTTTTTTTATCCTGTACAGCGAGCGTAACTGCGGTAGGCAGTCCAATGCTCACTTCAGAAGCAAAGCTAGGCCCGGACAGTGCTGCGGCAGGTCTGTTGAATATCTCCTGGAGTATTAAAGATGGAGTCAGAAGGGTCGTAATCTCTATGCCTTTTGAGGCGCTGACAACAATAGCTTCTCTGTTTGCGAATGAGACTGCTGATTCAAAAACTCTTCTAATATGCTGGGTTGGCACTACCGAGATAATATATCTTGCCTTAGAGACAGCTTTTTGTATTGAAGTGGTTGCTGTCAGGGTGTCTGGCAGCTGCACGCCGGGCAGGTAACTGCTGTTTATTCTCTCTTGATTTATCTGCTCAGCAACATCCTGCTCAAATGTCCATAGCATCACATCATAGCCTTTTCTGCCGAGCATGGACGCAAGGGCAGTACCCCAGCTTCCGCCGCCGATAACAGATATATACGATTGTTCAAAAGAAGACCTGTTAACCATGGAAATTGACTATAACAAAAAACATTCTCTCCAGTAAAATCCTGCCTCTGGTATCCTATGCGGTTTTAAATTCTGAAAGAGCATTAATAAGTCTGTTTATATCGTCTTTTGTGTGTGATGCTGTTGCAGTAATGCGTATTCTGGGAGTTTTTACAGACGGAGGTCTGATTGCGGGCGCATATATCCCCTTGCCAAAAAGCGACTCTGCGAGCAGCATGGCAGCATTAAGATCTCCTGTTTCTATTGGTATTATGGGACTTTGGCTTCCATATGTGTTGAATCCCAGCTTATTGATTTCTGAATACAACAGTTCCCTGTTTCTCCAGAGCGCTTGTATCAGGTCTTGCTCGTTTTTAATGATCCTGAGCGCTGCAATGGAAGCTGCAGCAACACATGCAGGCAGGGCTGTTGAGAATATAAAACCTCTTGCGCTGTTAGCAAGAAATTTTATGGTGTCCGCGTCCGCAGCGATAAACGCTCCTGTTGAGCCTAATGCCTTTGACAGTGTACCCATCTGTATTATGTGGCCGGATGGTTTTATTCCAAAGTGCTGAAGGCTTCCCTTTCCTGAGCCGAGCACTCCGGTGGCGTGAGCATCATCAATAAAGAGGATGCTGCCATAATGGATGCAGAGTTCATTTATTCTGGCGATTGGCGCAATATCGCCGTTCATGCTGAATATGGAGTCTGTGAGCACAATTTTTTTGCCTCTGATTTTCCTCTGGAGCTGTTTCTCGATATCATCCAGACAGCAGTGTCTGTAAACTGCTTTTTCTGCTCTGCTTATTCTGCATCCATCTATTATGCTGGCATGATTAAATTCATCGCTGATCAGCAGGTCTCCTTCTGAGGCTATCGCAGGGATGGCGCTTACATTTGCTGCATACCCTGAATTAAAGAGCAGGGCTGCCTCTGTGTTTTTAAAGGCAGCGATTCTTTTTTCGAGTTCAGTATGGAGTTCAGTGCCGCCAGACAAAAGTCTGGATGCGCCTGAACCAAAGCCGCAGGAGTCCAGGCACTCCTTGGCTGCCTGTATGAGTTCAGCTCTGTCAGAGAGCCCGAGATAGTCATTGGATGAAAAATTAATGCAGTCAGCTTCATTGATTCTGATAAGTCTTGACAATGGAATATTCTGACATTTGCGGTCATTAATTGAGCGCAGCAACCCTTTTTGCTCAAGCAGTTTCAACTCTTTTTTAAACATTTGGCCTCAATTTAGCAGCACAATATGTAGTGGTGTTTTAAAAAACAGGCTACATTTTGTTGATATTTCAAGAAAAACATAGTTTTGAGCTTGACATGAACCATTTTCTCCACCTATTATTGTGGTAAAAAGTGGTAGAAAGTGGGAGAAAGGGAAATGACGTCTTTCCTCGGTAAATATTATTACACACTTGACCCCAAGGGCAGGGTGATCATTCCAGCACCTCTGCGCGAAATTATTTTTCAAAAATATGATAATCCCAAACTATATATCACCAATGCTCCTGTTGACAAGTGCCTTCAGATATATCCCCTGGAAGAGTGGAACAAACTTGAAGAGAAGGTGCGTGGCCTCCCAAAAACAGACGAGGCAGTCAAATATTTTATGCGCCGGGTTATTGCTTCAGCTGTTGACTGCGAGCTTGACAGACAGGGCAGGGTGCTTGTTCCTGCTGCTCACAGGGAGGACTCATCAATAAGCAGTGAAATAGTTATTGTTGGCCAGATAGACAAGATAGAGATCTGGGACAAGCAGTTGTGGGAAAAGGTTACTGATCCATCAAAGATAGATGTAAAAGCAGTGGAGTCGGCTTTAGCCGGCTATGGCCTATAAAAATATGCATGTACCTGTACTGTTCAGGGAGGTTGTTGAGATGCTGAATCTGCGCCACAACGGCAGATATATTGATGCCACAGTTGGTCTTGGCGGACACGCAGCAGGCATTTTAGAGGGTATCGGTGAAAAAGGCCTGCTTATGGGCATAGACCGTGATCATGCTGCACTTGATCTTGCAGCAGATAGGCTCTCTGACAAAAGGGCGGTGCTCTGCAGGGGCAGCTTTTCTGACATTGCTGAACTGGCATCAGATTTGAGTGTGGAGGAGTTTGATGGAATACTTTTTGACCTCGGCACATCAATGCTCCAGATGAAGGACATGCAGCGGGGATTTAGCTTTAACTCTGAGGACAGGCTTGATATGAGAATGGATGATACACAGGATGTTTCAGCATGGGAAATTGTCAACAGATACAGACAGGAAGAGCTTGAGAAGATTATAAAGGAATACGGCGAGGATCCTTTTGCAAGAAGAATCGCAAGGACAATAGTCAATGCAAGAAAAATAAAGAACATAGATACATGTTCAGAACTTGCCGGCATTATTCTGAAGGCATGCGGAAGGCATGGCAAAACACATCCGGCAACAAGGACATTTCAGGCTCTCAGGATTGAGGTGAACAGGGAGCTTGAACAGCTCATGAAGGGGCTTTCAGTATCAGCAGAAATGCTGAAAAAAGGCGGCAGGCTCTGCGTGATATCCTACCACTCTCTTGAAGACAGGATAGTAAAAAACTTTTTCAGGGATAGCAGCAAACAGGGGCTTCTTAAGGTGCTCACAAAAAAACCGGTTGTGCCGCAGAGAGACGAGGTGAGGCAGAATCCTTCAGCCAGGAGCGCAAAGCTTCGAGGAGCAGAGAAGATATGAGATGCAGAAACAATAAAGGCAATATGCTGCTTAAAGTGTTGTCAGTTCTTATTCTGATAGCTTCCATATTCAGCGTGGTATGGCTGAGATCCAGTGTTGTATCAATAGAGTACAGTCTTGGCAAGCTCGAAAATACAAAGATTGCCATGCTCAAAGAGCGTAAGCTGCTGGCAGCTGAAAGAGCCAGCCTGCTTTCTGTAGAGAGGTTAGGCAAGGTTGCTGCGAAAACATATGTATTCCCTGACAGGGTGAGAGTTGTATATGTAAAAAAAGATGCAGCGCAGGATATGCGGAAGACGGCTGCATCAGTTCAGCCCGGACATGAAGGCCGCGGCAATCTTCTTGGGATGGTGAGGAATTAAAAAAATCTGATGAAAAAAAGGGCTGTGATAATCAGTACAGTCGTTATTTTCGGTTTTTTCATAGTCCTGCTGCGCATGGTGGATATAATGCTTGTCAATCATGACAGATTTCTTGCCAAGGCACAGTTTCAGCAGGTGCGCAAAAAAGCCGTGCCAGTAAAGCGCGGAATTATATATGACAGAAAGGGCCGTGAGTTAGCAATAAATCTTGATACTGAATCAATATTTTGTGATCCATCAGAGATAGCATCTCCTGAAAAAGCTGCTGCTGTCCTGTCTAAAACAATGAATGTCGAACCTAAGGCGTATCTTGCCAAGCTGACAGGAGATGGCAGATTCAACTGGCTTGAAAGAAAGCAGAGTCCTGATCTTGGCAGCAGGATCAACAGTCTCAAGTTGAGAGGAATAGGCACTATAACCGAGCCCAAAAGATCATATCCCAAGGGCAGACTCGCTTCGCAAATATTAGGATTCGTTGATATTGACAACAACGGGATTGAGGGAATCGAAAGGCAATACAACAAGATGCTTGTAGCTCAGCCTGAACATGTCAAAGTACACAGGGATGCAAGAGGAAACATGCTTTCTGACGGTACGATGAAAGAACTCAAAGGCAGCAACATAATCCTAACCATAGATGAAGGGCTTCAGTATATACTCGAAAAAAATCTTTTTGAGGCGATGCATCTCTGGAAAGCTGCTTCTGCTACGGGAATTATAATGTCTCCGGAAACAGGGGAGATACTCGCAATGTCGAGTATGCCTGACTATGACCCTAATGAGCCCGGCAGCTCCAGACCAGAGCAGAGGCGTAACCGTTCACTGACTGACATATACGAGCCAGGCTCAACATTCAAGATTATAGCTGGTGTTGCTGCTCTTGAGGAGAAGGCTGTTAGTCCTTCTTCAAAATTTGACTGCAGCGCAGGAAGCATTGAAGTTGGCGGCAAAAGAATAAAGGATTCACATAAAAATGGAGTGCTCAGTTTCAGGGAGGTTATTCAGAAGTCATCCAATGTGGGCATAATAAAAATTGCGCTTAAATTAGGCAAAGAAAAGATTTACGACTACATAAAGCTGTTTGGATTTGGTGAAAAGACAGGCATTGACATGGCTGGGGAGATACCGGGTCTTTTAAGACCTGTAAACCGCTGGTCCGGTCTTTCCATCGGCTCCATTTCGATAGGTCAGGAAGTAGGAGTAACACCTCTGCAGGTGCTCAGGGCATACGCGGTTATCGCGAATGGAGGATATATTGTGACTCCATATTTAATATCTGAAATACGCACTCCGGATGGCGGGCTGCTGCACAAGACTGTTCCACAGGCTGAAAGAATTGTTTCTGAAAATACTGCAGATACATTCAGGGATATTCTAAAGACAGTTACACAGGAAGGCGGCACAGCCCTCGAGGCTGCTGTTGACGGAAACAGCGTTGCAGGCAAGACCGGCACGGCACAGATAATCGACCCCCGCACAAAGAGATATTCAAAGGATAAATATGTGAGCTCATTTGTCGGATTTGTACCAGCTGACAAACCCAGGCTTGCAATGATAGTTGTTATACATGAACCAAAAGGAAAGATATATGGCGGTGCGGTCGCAGGTCCGGTATTCAAAAAAACAGCTGATGAGGCTCTTTCGTATATGAGTGTGCCTCGTGACGATATGCACGAAAAAGGCCTGCTGCTTATATCAACAACTGATAGAAGATGAAATTGAAAGAGATCATAAATAAGAAGTGGAATGCAAAAGGCAGCCTGCTGACAGAAGTTACAGGACTGTCTTACGATTCGAGGACTACGAAAATGGGAGATCTCTTTATAGCGCTTAAGGGCGAAAGCATGGACAGCCACGACTATATTGAGGATGTGTTCAATAAAGGAGCTTCTTCTGTTATTGTTCAGGCCGGCAGGGTTAATTATGACTATTATAAGGATAAATATCCCGCGGCTGTTTTTGTAGAGACTGATGATACAAGAGAGGCGCTTGCTTTTGTGTCTGACGCATTTTACAGGTATCCGTCTCAGGCTCTGGATGTTATCGGCGTGACAGGCACAAACGGCAAGACAACAACATCATATATAGCCAGATCAATCATGACAAAAGCAAAGGGCATGACGGGATTGATAGGTACTATAAGTTATATATCAGGTAATGCCCGGCTTGATGCTCCGCGCACTACTCCTGAAGCTCCTGATTTTCAGTCCCTGCTCAGAAGAATGGCAGATGATGGATGCTCTGCTGTTGTTTCAGAGGTCTCATCTCATGCTCTTGCGCAGAAGAGGGTTGACCACACAAGATTCAAAACTGCTGTTTTCACAAATCTCACGAGAGATCATCTGGACTTTCATAAGGATATGGAGAGCTATTATTCAGCCAAAAAAAGGCTTTTTTCCGAGCTGCTTGTTGATGGCGGCAGCGCTGTAATTAATATTGATGATGAATACGGCGCACGACTGGCTGCAGAACTGTCGGCATCGCGCGGCAGCAGTATAAAAATTATCACCTACGCGGTAAAGAACAGTGAAGCTGATCTTGCAGCTGAAAATATTGAGTTTGCCTACACAGGAACAAAATTCAGAATAAAACTAAGCAGCAGGGTTTCAACAGAGGCCGGATTTATGGATATATCATCAAAACTCGTTGGGTACTCAAATGTATTCAATGTGTTGTGTGCAGCTGCAATCGGGCTCTCAAATAATATATCAATTGAAAATATCAAGGAGGGTATTGTTATGACAGAAATGGTCAAAGGAAGGTTTGAGTGCGTGGATCTTGGGCAGGATTTTTTAGCTGTTGTTGATTATGCACATACTGAGGATGCGCTCGAGGGACTTCTGAATACAGCACATCAGCTTCTGGACTCTTATCATTACGCTGGCAAGGCCGGCAGGCTGGCAAAGATGAGAAAAGACCGTTTTTCACTCCCAACTGTCAAGGGCAGAGGCAAGATAATCACAGTCTTTGGCTGCGGCGGAAACCGCGACAAGGGTAAAAGACCCAAAATGGGAGAGCTTGCTGCCAGATTGAGCGACTTTGTGATAATCACCTCAGACAATCCAAGAGGCGAAGACCCCAAAAAAATACTCAAGGATATTGAAAAGGGGGTCAAGGGGGACAACTACATTGTTATCCCTGACAGATCAGTTGCCATAAGCCTTGCGGTTGAGCTCGCATCTTCTGGAGATATATTGCTTGTAGCAGGCAAAGGTCACGAGGAGTATCAGGAGATTCAGGGTGCCCGCTTCAGCTTCAGCGACAAGACAACTCTCGAAACAGCCATAAAAAGAACAATCACCAGACCTGCTTTTGGCGGTGGAACCAACTATATGGGGTCGGAAGCAGCAAGATGCTGACAGCAGATTTCATTGCGTCATCCACAGAAGGTAAGATTTTAAGCTGCACTGCCTGTGGTTTCAGCGGTGTATCAATAGACTCCAGAACAGCAGTTGATGGTGAGCTGTTTATACCTCTTTGCGGCGACAGGTTTGATGGACATGACTTTTTGCAGAATGCTCTAAAGAGCGCGTCAGGCGCACTTGTCAGCAGATCATATGCTGATAAAGCCGGATTTGATTTTAAGGGCAAGACAATAATTGTTGTTGAAGACACACTAAGAGCACTGCATGACCTTGCCCATGCCCGCAGGGCAGCGTTCAGCGGTGCTGTTGTTGCTGTTGTTGGAAGCAACGGGAAAACAACAACAAAAGAGATAACATCAGCAGTTTTGAGCTCTCAATTTCGTGTTCACCGCACTGCTGGTAATTTTAACAACCATATAGGCCTGCCTTTGACAATTCTCAGGATGCCTGACAGCACAGAGGCTCTTGTTCTTGAGATGGGCACAAACAGGCCTGGAGACATTAATGAACTGTGTTCAATTGCACTGCCTGATACAGCAGTTATCACAAACATTGGGTTTGAGCACATTGAAGGTTTTGGCACAATTAACAAAGTTCGTGAATCAGAACTCGAAATAATGCCGTTTATAAAAACAGCCATATATAATGCAGATGACAGCTTTCTTGCTGAAGGAGTTCTGGCCAGGCCGGCAAAAAAAATGTTCAGCTATGGCATTGAGGCTCAATCTTCTGATATCAGGGCTGCTGATCTGATCTTTAATCACGAAGGCATCAGATTCCGGCTTGTTTTTGGTGCTGATAGCATTGATGTCAGGACAAAGCTGCCCGGGCGCTTTAATGTTTACAATTGTCTTGCAGGCTCTGCAGCAGGGATTGCCCTCGGACTTTCCCTGCATGAGATTAAACATGAGCTTGAGAAGTTTGAAGGCGTGCCGATGAGATGCAGGATTGTGGAGCTCGCAGGCGCAACTTTTATAGATGATGTATATAATGCCAATCCCTCTTCAATGACAGAAGCGCTAAGGGAGCTTTCCAGACGCTCAGATCAGATGACAACTCCAGCACAGAGGCGCAGGACTGTAGCTGTACTTGGGGACATGCTGGAGCTTGGCTATTATGGAGTGGAGGCTCACAAGAATATTGGACAGCTGATGAATGAGCTGGGTGTTGAGCTTTTTGTAGCTGTTGGTCCGCTTATGGAGCTTGCTGCAGAGGTTTTTACAGGCAGATCAATTATTGCGGATACTGCTGAACATGCGGCAGAGATTCTGAAAAATGAACTAAAACAGGGGGATGTTGTTCTCTTAAAAGGTTCCAGGAGCATGAAAATGGAGATGGTGCTTGAATCTCCGATAATTAAAGAAGAGGCAAAAAATGCTATATGAGCTATTTTACTATTTGTCTCCATATTTAACTCCTCTGAATGTATTTAGATACATAACATTCAGGACATCCATTGCAGCGCTCACAGCGCTGGTGATAACTCTGATCGTTGCTCCATACATTATTCGCTGGCTCAAAAAGATAAGCATGACGCAGCAGATAAGGGATGACGGACCAAAGACGCACTACAGCAAGGCTGGAACGCCTACAATGGGCGGTATTATAATTATTGTTGCCATTACATCCGCAATGATTTTATGGGGCAATTTCAAGAGTGTTTATGTATGGGTTATGATGACAGCGCTGCTGGGGTTTGGCGCCATCGGATTTCTGGATGATTATCTGAAGGCTGTCAAGAAAAATCCAAAGGGACTGAGCGCAAAATATAAATTTGGTGCACAGCTGATGCTCTCGCTTATCATCGGTGTGTTTCTGTTCAACAATCCTGATGATCCTTATACATCTTATTTAAGCGTGCCTTTTTTCAAGAAGTGGTTTTTTGACATAGGTCTTTTTTATATACCATTTTCAATACTAGTAATTGTTGGATCATCCAATGCTGTAAATCTGACAGACGGGATTGACGGTCTTGCAATAGGTCTTGTTGCGATAGCAACAATAGCAAACGGCGCACTGGTTTATATATCAGGGCATGCGCAGTTTGCAAAATATCTGCAAGTGCTGTATCTGCCCGGCACAGGCGAACTGACGGTATTTTGCGGAGCCATGCTTGGCGCTGCACTCGGATTTCTGTGGTACAACTCATATCCGGCTGAAGTATTCATGGGTGATGTGGGCTCTCTAAGTCTGGGCGGATCCCTTGGCACCCTTGCTGTTGTCACAAAGCACGAAATTGTGCTCGCAGTAGTAGGCGGAGTCTTTGTGATCGAAACATTGTCAGTTGTTATTCAGGTGGCTTCATATAAACTCACAGGGAAAAGAGTGTTTCTTATGGCGCCTCTGCATCACCATTTTGAGCTTAGGGGCTGGCCGGAACCAAAGGTGATCTCAAGGTTCTGGATAGCTGGCATCATACTTGCATTATTTAGTCTTGCAACATTAAAATTAAGGTAATTTTGGGGTGATTATGCATTATATATCCAGATTATTAAAAAGCATTTTTCTTATTTTCATACTTGCAACTACTTCTGCAACAGTCTGTTCTGCTGCAGAGGCATTAACAGTTGATACCATATCTGCAAGATCAGCGATTGTGCTTGACCCCAGAAATGACAGAATACTTTATGGCATAAATCCCAATATAAAGCATCCGCCTGCCAGCACAACAAAGATAATTACCGCCATGGTTGTCATTGACAGGCTTGACCCTGACGCTGTTGTTGTAATAAGCAGAAATGCCGCAAGTACAGCTTCAGTAGCCCCGCATCTTGTTGCAGGCTCTAAACTGACAGTCCGCGATTTGCTGTATATAACACTGATGAGGTCTGTAAACGGAGCAGCTGTTGCGCTCGCAGAGGCTGCTGCAGGATCTGAGGCAGAATTTGCAAAGCTGATGAATGAAAAAGCGCTCGAAATCGGTGCAGACAATACTGTATATGTAAATGCTTCGGGTCTGCCAGGCACAGGCCAGTACACAACAGCTTATGATCTGGCAAGGATAATGAAAGCATCTCTTGACTATCCGCTGATAAGAGAAATAATCAATACCCGGACAAAGCATGTTGAAACAGAATCCGGCAGAAGCATGTTTCTTAAAAATACGAACGAACTTCTCTGGAGTGACGAGGATCTGCTCGGAGGCAAAACAGGCTATACCCGGGCTGCGCGCCACTGCTTTGTTGGCGCTGCAGCCAAGGACGGAAATATGCTGATTACTGTTGTGCTTGGAGAATCTGTGAGGGAAAACCTATGGCATGATACAACAGCTCTTATGGATAGAGGACAGAGCGTACTGAACAATACGGCCGAACCTGTTATAAATATAACGAGCAGCGATGATGAGAGATTTATTAAGAAGACTACATACAGGTCAAATGTCAAAAAAAACAAGGCAAGCGTAAAATCCAGATCCCCAAAATCCAAAAAAGGGGCTGCTGCTGCATCCAGGACAAAGGTGCGCAAGAACAGGTCAACTCAGAGCATAAAGGTTGACGGTACAAATAAGGATGATGCTTTTTCTGACAGAATGAACAAGACAGAAAAAGGTTCGTAAAGAATATGAATCATTCCATTGACTTCATAAGCAGCATACACCACCAAAAAGGGATACTCCTCCAATAATGTTTCATAAATATTCTGATAAAAAGATTCTTGTAGTCGGCATGGCAAGAAGCGGAATCGGCGCGGCCAATCTTCTGACTCAGTTAGGTGCTGATGTTGCTCTGAATGACAGAAAAACAGAGGAAGAATGCAGAGACAAGCTTCAGGCTCTTGATAGAAGAGTCTGTACTCTTTATTGCGGACATCCGGATGAGTTTTTCTTAAACAAGGATCTTATAGTTGTGAGCCCCGGGGTGCCGATTGAGATGCCATGTTTCAGAGAGGCTGCTGCAAGAGGCATCAGGATAATAGGAGAGCTCGAACTTGGATACGAAATACTCTCATCGTTTGATGCCAGCCCTGAATTTTATGCTATTACAGGGAGCAATGGCAAATCAACAACAACAACACTGCTGAATGAGATGATGCGCGCCTCAGGCTTCAGCACAATGATCTGCGGCAATATAGGCAACGCCATAACTGAGGAAATATCAGCAGGCGCAGCAAGAATGGATGGCAGTGATATTTACGAGAAGATCAAATTGTTCGCGGAATCACTTCAGAAAGTAGTTGTTGAAGTGTCGAGTTTTCAGCTTGAAGGCATCTCAGGGTTCAGACCGAAGGGAGCAGTTATTTTGAATATTACCCAGGATCATATGGACCGTTATCACGGCATGAATCTTTATACTGATGCAAAACTGAAAGTCTTTATGAATCAGTCTGCAGGCGATCTGATTGTGCTCAATGCAGATGACCCCCTGACAGAGGATGCAGGATTAAGGCTTATGCAGAGGGCTGCAAGGGGATCTCGGGTGGCTAAGGTGCTCTTCTTCAGCAGAAAAAAAGAGGTCAGAGGTGCTTATCTTGATAACGACAGGATAAGATTTAATGCATTTGGAGGTATTGACCTTACTCTCAACCCTGAAGAGCTTGGAATAAAAGGAGTGCACAACATTGAAAATGTGATGGCAGCATCACTGCTTGCTCTTTCAGCAGGGTGCAGTACTTCTGCTGTTGAGAGTGCTGCCAGGAGTTTTCAGGGCCTCGAGCACAGGCTCGAGTTTGTGCGTGAGATTGACGGGGTTAAATATTTCAATGATTCAAAAGGCACAAATGTCGGAGCTGTAATCAAATCCCTGGAGGGGTTCAGCCAAAAGGTTGTACTTATTGCAGGCGGCAGGGATAAAGACAGCAATTTTAAAGAGCTGAAGCCTTATGTGCAGGAACGAGTGAAGGCTTTGGTGCTTATAGGTGAGGCAGCAGGAAAAATAAAGGATGCGCTTCAGGATTCGGCTTCAGTATTTAATGCAGAGAGTCTTGAAGATGCGGTCGCCAAAGCGAAGGGACTGGCAGTATCAGGTGAAGTTGTGCTTCTGTCGCCAGCCTGTGCAAGCTTTGATATGTTCAGGGATTTTGAGGACAGGGGGAAGCAGTTTAAAGACATAGTGGGGTCCATGTGACAGCAAAACATGACAGATGGATAATCGTGCTTCTTATACTGCTTATCGTAATAGGGCTTACTGCAGTCTATAGTTCAACATCGGTTATCTCTCCTGACCTGATCGAGAAGTATAAAAAAAAGGGAATCGAGATCTCGCAGTTTTTTTATCTGAAACGCCAGGTCTTTACTCTCTTTCTTGGTGTCTTTGCTCTTTTGGCTGCGTATAAGATGCCTGCGCATATAATAAAAAAACTTTCGATTCCGCTTCTGATTTTTTCCATGGTATGTCTGCTGCTGGTATTCAGCCCCCTTGGTGTTTCTGCTGGAGGTGCCAGGCGATGGTTGAGGCTCTGGCCTTCTGTATTTCAGCCTTCTGAGATGGTTAAACTCTGCATGGTGATCTTTCTTGCATGGTATCTTAGCTGCTCAAGTTACAATAAAGACAAATTCAGCTCTTTTATAATCCCTGTTGGTGTGATGGGACTGTTTCAGATTGTATTTCTCAAACAGCCGGATTTTGGAGCTGTCATGAGCCTTGGCATGCTCACGCTCTTTATGCTTTTTCTATCCGGGACCAGGCTCAGATATATATTTTCGCTGGGTATCATTGCTGTTCCTGTGGTTATAAAGCTTATTACAGAGCCTTACAGGTGGAAGAGAGTAGTGACATTTCTTGATCCCTGGAAGGATGCGCAGGGCAGTGGATTTCAGCTTGTGCAGTCTTTTATAGCGCTGGGCAGCGGCGGCGCTGCTGGCGTGGGACTCGGTGAGAGCAGACAGAAGCTCGCATTTCTGCCTGAGGTTCATACGGATTTTATCTTTTCCCTGATTGGCGAAGAGCTTGGCTTTGCAGGTGCTGCTGTGGTTGTATTTTTATTCCTGCTGTTGTTTTTGCGCGGGATGAGGGTTGCCAATAGGGCATCTGACAATTTTTCGTATTTTCTCGCATTCGGAATTTCAATAATGATTGCAGTACAGGCGATCATAAACTTTTCAGTTGTAACAGGCATGGTTCCTACGAAAGGGCTTCCTCTGCCATTTGTGAGTTATGGGGGCTCATCCCTGATTATAAATATGACAGCAATAGGACTGTTGTTGAGTGTATCGCGTGGACAGAAACTTCATTTGTCAGAAACAGTAATTGCGTCCGCAAATGAGGATGTTGAGAGTGTTGTAGCAATATCCAGGATGGATGAAGCAAAAAGCAGGGCCAGACAACAGATGGCGATGACTGATGCCAAATCCAGAAAAATAAGCAGCAGGAAGAGACACTCATGGCAATATGGACCACCGTCAGTCAGACCTCGAATCATCTGGAAGGCCGATGCTTCGCATACATCAAGACGAAACAATATTGGAGATAAAAAATGAGGGTGCTGATTGCCGGTGGAGGGACAGGCGGACATCTTTTCCCCGGGATAGCAATTGCAGAAGCGCTGAGAGAGATGGATGAGCGGGCTGCAATAGTTTTTGTCGGGACGGAGCATGGCATAGAAGCCCGTGTTGTGCCTCGTGAAGGATATGATATAAAGTTCATAAAGGCTGAGGGCATTGCCGGCAAGCCTCTGTTCAAGAAGCTGAAGGCCATATGTACGATGCTATGTTCTTTGCGGGATGCATTCAGTATTTTAAGGTCAGTCAGGCCAGATATTGTGATAGGCGTAGGCGGATATGCTTCTGTCTCTGTTGTTCTTGCTGCTTATCTGAAAAAAATTCCCTGCATGATAATGGAGCAGAATTCTGTACCCGGCGCTGCCAACAGATATTTAGCAAGGGTGTCGGATGCCATATGCGTTACATATCAGGAGAGTATGCAGTTTTTTCCTGAAAACAAGGTCTATCTTACGGGGAATCCTGTAAGAAAAATGATAGCAAGACATGGCGAGGGGATTTCTGCCGAAAGCCTTGGGCTCGATCAAGAGAGGTTTACTGTTTTTGTTTTTGGAGGCAGCCTCGGTGCAAGAAGCATTAACAAGGCAGTTCTTGATTCATTGAATTATCTGCTGGATATCAGGCAAAATATCCAGTTTCTGCACCAGACAGGACAGAGTGATGCTGAAAAGGTTGGTGAGGCATACCGCAGGCTGGACTTCAGGGCTTCAGTAGTGTCGTTTATATACAATATGGCTGACGCATATGCAGCAGCTGATATTGTGGTCTGCAGGGCAGGCGCAACAACACTTGCTGAGCTAACGCTTATAGGCAAACCTGCGATACTTGTGCCGTATCCGTTTGCTGCATCTGACCACCAGACGCATAATGCAATGAAGCTTGCTGATATGGGTGCTGCCAGGGTGATTATTGAGAGAAACCTTTCAGGAGAACTGCTGTCTTCATCCATAAGGGATCTTTACCTGGATGTTAAGAAGCGCAAAGAGATGGAAAAGTCAGCCCGTGCATTCGGCAGGCATGATGCTGCTGACAGAATAATAGAAATTGCAAAAAGCATTTCAAAGAAGGGACGAAGATAAATGTTAAATGCGTATAAAGTAATACATTTTGTCGGTATCGGCGGAATCGGGATGAGCGGCATTGCTGAGGTGCTCCATAATCTGCGGTATGAGGTTACAGGCTCTGATATTAAAGAGAGCGAGACAACACAGAGACTTGCGAAGCTTGGAATTAAAATACATATCGGTCACCATGAAAGCAATATAAACGATGCTCATGTTGTAGTAATATCATCAGCTGTTTCACCATCAAATCCTGAAGTGGTGGCAGCGAGGCTGAGGCTTACCCCGGTTATTCCGAGGGCAGAGATGCTTGCTGAGCTGGCAAGGCTGAAATACGGCATACTGGTTGCCGGCGCGCATGGCAAGACAACAACAACATCATTGGTTGCAACAGTTGTGAGTGAAGGTGGCTTTGATCCAACTGTTGTCATAGGCGGCAAACTGAAATCCATGGGAACCAATGCAAAGCTTGGACAGGGAGACTATCTTGTTGCTGAGGCTGATGAGAGCGACGGGTCTTTTCTCAAGCTGAATCCCACTATTGCGGTCATAACAAATATTGACAGAGAGCATCTGGACTATTTCAAGGAAATGGGTGCGCTTAAAAAGGCCTTTCTTGAATTCATGAACAAAGTGCCGTTCTACGGCGTTGCTGTTGTATGCATTGAGAATGATCATGTGCGTGAATTGCTTCCATTAATAACCCGCAAGGTCATTACATACGGACTTACTAAAGAGGCTGATATGTATGCTTCAGATATCGAGTATAACGGCGTAAAAACCAGTTTCAATGTTTTTAGAGGATGCGATCTGGTAGGCAGGTTCACAGTTACTGTTCCTGGCAGGCATAATGTGCTGAACAGTCTTGCTGCGATAGCTGTTGGCCTCGAACTGAAGCTTTCGGTGCCATGCATAACTGCTGCTCTTGAGGGCTTCAGCGGCATACACAGAAGATTTGAGTTCAAGGGAGAGGTAAAGGGCATAAAAGTTTATGACGACTACGGTCATCATCCTTCAGAGATTCGGGCTACTCTAAGGGCTGCCAGAGAGTGCTTTAACGGAAATCGTATATGCGTTCTATTTCAGCCCCACAGATATACCAGAACAAGGGATCTTATGAATGACTTTGCTGAAAGCTTTGGAGATGCTGATTCGATTTTTGTGATGGATATATATGCTGCAGGTGAAAAACCTATTGAGGGCATAAATTCAGAAGTGCTTTCAGAGATGATGGCTGCCAGAGGTGTTAAAGAAGTTGTCCACTTCAGCGAACGGGCAGAGATGATAAACAGGCTCAGCAGTATTCTCAGGGATGGAGATCTGCTCCTGACCCTTGGTGCAGGAGATGTGTTCAGAGCAGGGGAGGAAATACTCGCCAGACTATGACATCACAACCAGAACTGTCAAGGTTTTTTGGCACAATAAAACACAGGTTTAATGAACCTTTAGCAAAACACACCTTTCTTAAAATTGGAGGACCTGCTTATACAGCCCTCTTTCCGCAGCATGAAGAACTTCAAAATCTGATTAAAAATCTCAAAAGTATTTCCATGCCTTATATTCTTCTTGGAGGCTGTACAAATGTTGTAATTGATGATGAAGGATTGTCAGGGGCCGTTATATTTACGAATAATATTTCGAATTGTGAAGAAGTATGCCGGGGATCAGGCATCTTCAGGTGCGGCTCAGGAATGAGTCTCGCCGGATTGCTTAGCATATGCGCTGACAGAGGGCTTTCTGGCATGGAAGGGCTTTCAGGCATTCCAGGCACTCTGGGCGGTGCTTTGTACGGCAACAGCGGCTCATTCGGATTTGAGATGAAGGATGTTGTAAAGTCAATTGATGTTATAAACAGTGACGGAGATATTGTTACTGTAGAAAATAGTAAAATAGGCTTCAGATACAGAAGTTGCAATCTGCCTGAAGACTGGGTCATTTTGAGTGCTTTGATTAAGCTGCAGTATGATGATCCTGCAAATGTCAGAGAGAAGATCAAGGGGTTCCGCAGGGAAAAAATAGAGACGCAGCCGGTTAATATGCCTTCTGCTGGATGTGCATTCAGAAATCATGAAACAGCTCCTGCAGGCAGGCTGATTGACGAGGCAGGCTGCAAGGGAATGAGAGTGGGCGGGATTGAGGTCAGCCCGGTTCATGCAAACTTTTTTGTAAATATCGGAGGCGGTACAGCAGCAGATTATATAAAGCTGATGGATCTTGTAAGAGATCGTGTTGCCGGGATGTTCAGTATTGAACTTTATCCTGAGGTAAGGATACTGAAAAAGCAGCATGCTGGATAACAGGAGAGTTATGGAAAAGAGAGAGAAGATAGGCGTGCTTGCAGGCGGTGTGTCTGCTGAAAGAGAGGTTTCGCTCAGGAGTGGTAGAGCTGTTTTTAAGGCCCTCTCAGAGCGAGGATATAATGTCGTGCTTATTGATGCGGACACGGATCTGTGCGAGTCTCTGCGCAGAGAGGGTGTTGAGAGGATATTTATAGCACTGCATGGAGGATATGGAGAGAACGGTTCAGTGCAGGGAATGCTCGAGGTTATGGGCATCCCATATACCGGCTCAGGAGTGCTTGCATCAGCAGCTGCAATGGACAAGGATATCTCGAAAAAGATATTCATGCACCACCAGATACCAGTGCCGCCTTTTGCTGTCATGTCAAAGCATGATTATCCATCAATTAAAGATGCGGTTTCAGGTTTTTCAGCCATAGCGCCATTTGGATTGCCCTGTGTTGTGAAGCCTTCTGAAGAAGGCTCAAGCATAGGTGTCAGCATTGTGAAAAAAGCCGAAGACCTTGAACATGCGCTGCAGGAAGCATTCAGGCACGGAGGCATTGTCATAATCGAAAAATATATAAAAGGAAAAGAGATACAGATAGGTATTTCTGCAGACAGGGTGCTTGGTGGAGTTGAGGTGAGGCCTGCAGCAGAATTTTACAATTATGAAGCAAAATATACATCAGGGACTACTGAATATATTCTTCCTCCAGAGATTGATTCTGAATCATACGGCAGGCTTTGTGATGTAGCACTCGCAGCCCACAGGGCGCTCGGGTGCAAAGGTGCTACAAGGGTTGATCTTATGCTGGATGAATCCGGCGCCTCCTATGTGCTTGAAGTGAACACAATACCAGGGATGACAGAGACGAGTCTTCTGCCAAAAATAGCAGGTCTCTCGGGTATGAATTTCGGTGATCTTGTTGAGGAGATACTCAGACAGGCATATTGATATGAGCGAAACCACAAGAAAGAACTTAAGATCGCTTAAGCGGAGCAGTGAAAGCAGGAGGATCAGGTTTTTACTGGCGGTAATAGCACTTTTGATTATCTCTGCTGCCCTGGGTTTTATTTTTGTCAGGTCTTATCTGCCTGTAAAAAACATTGTTTTTTTTGGCAACAGCTATATAAAAAACGATGAACTAAGAGGGCTGATGCAGGTAAAAAAAGCTGATCCGATTTACAATGTATCTGCCAGGACGCTGGCGCAAAGGCTCAAAAAGTCTCCATGGGTCAAAGATGTTTTTATCAGGAGAGAGCCATGGGGCAACATGATAGTAAAGATAAGAGAGGCCCTGCCTGTTGCGCTTATGGATATTGGAGTTGACGGATCAGAAGGTTTCAAGCCAAGGCCATATCTTGTTGATGCTGACGGCATATTTCTTGAACAGTTAAAAGAGGGCACAGAGCTTTTTCTGCCTGTGATAAGGGGAATGGATCCGCAGAAAAACAGTGCCGCATATAAAGAAGCCATTAAGTTCATCAGACTGCTGCATAGCAGACGCATATCAACCCAGAGTGCTGTTGAAATTACAGGTACAAGACCTGAGGATCTGACCATGCGCGCAAATGCCATAAATGTGAAGATAGGCAGCGGTGATTTTGAGAAGAAACTCGAAAAGCTTTTTGTAGTTAAGGATGAGATAGAAAAGAAGAATATCAGGGTGGATTACATAGATCTGCGCTTCTCTGATAAAATTATAGTCAAACCGGTTGCTGAGGAGATGCCTGGAACAGAGGCGGTTAAAAAGAGAGATGTCAAGAAGAGACAATAACCTTATAGTAGGCCTGGATATAGGCACAACAAAGATCTGCGCTATCGCCGGACAGATGAGCGAAGACGGCATCGAAATAATTGCTGCCAGCTCAAACCCTTCGGGTGGCATGCGCAAGGGCGTTGTGATAGATATCGAGACTGCTGCCCAATCTATACGAAAGGCTGTGGCCGGCATAACAGAACAGACTGGAGTTCCGGTTGAAGATGCATATGTGGGTATAGCAGGCAGCCACATAAAGAGTTTTCACAGCTACGGAGCTGTGGGGATAAAGGGCAGAGAGGTCACGCGTTCTGATGTTGAGCGCGCAATTGATTCTGCCAGTGCAATGTATGTGCCTGTTGACAGAGAGACAATTCATGTGCTGCCGACAGATTTTATTCTCGATGGACAGTCAGGGATAAAGGATCCTGCAGGCATGACAGGATCGAGGCTTGAGGTGAAGGTGTACATCATTACCGGTGCCCTGCCGTCTGTCCAAAATTTACTCAAGTGCTGTGAACGGGCAGGGATTAATGTCATTGACATTGTGCTGCAGCCTCTTGCGTCTTCTGAAGCGACCCTGACGGAAGATGAACGGGATATGGGTATTGCCCTTGTTGATATAGGCGGCGGCACAACAGATATAGCTGTTTATAAAGGTGGATGGCTTGTTCATGCATCTGTGATAGGAGTTGGCGGTAATCATGTAACAAATGACATATCAGTAGGGCTCAGGCTCTCGTTTCAGGAGGCTGAGCGAATAAAAAAGGCATACGGCTCAGCCATGCTCTCGGATATTAATGACCTCTCAGAGATTGATGCAGTATCAATTGACGGGCAGGTCAGGGGCATCCCGAGAAAATATCTTATTGAAGTTATACACCCGAGAGCCAATGAGATGCTCGAGACAATAGCTTCAGAGATCGAGTCAATTCAGGAAGGCGGAATTTCTGTCGGAGGAGTTGTGCTCACAGGAGGGGCATCTCTGCTAAAGGGGTTTGGCAGTGTTGCCGAGGCTGTGCTTTCAATGCCTGTCAGAATAGGATATCCCGCATTTTCAGCAGACCAGAGGTATTCCGGATCATCAGTCGGCGAGTTTAACAGCCCGGTATATTCAACAGGAGTAGGGCTTGTGATGTATGCTGCCCAGGCTGGTTCTTCAGGCGGAGCCGGTCATTTTGTGGACAGGGTGTTGTCTGCAATGACAGGATGGTTCAGAAGCATTGTTGGAAAATAGACGGAGGTTGTATGTTTGAGATAGAAGACGCGGGCAGGCTTATAGCAAAGATCAAAGTCATAGGAGTTGGCGGCGGAGGCACCAATGCGGTTAACAGCATGGTAGCTGCATCAGTATATGGAGTGGAGTTCATAGCAGTAAATACCGACAGTCAGCACCTTGACTCTTCTCTGGCAAATGTCAAGATGCAGATTGGCACAGAGTTGACCAAAGGGCTTGGGGCAGGATCCAATCCTGATATTGGCAGGCAGGCTGCCCTTGATGACAGAGATGCGCTTGCAGGCTGTCTTGAAGGTGCAAACATGGTCTTTATAACCGCTGGTATGGGCGGAGGCACCGGAACAGGAGCAGCACCCGTGATCGCTCAACAGGCAAGGGAGATGGGAATATTAACTGTCGGTGTTGTAACAAAACCATTTTACTACGAAGGCAGAAAGCGTGCGCATAATGCTGAAGATGGAATCAGGGAGCTGAAAAACAGTGTTGATACGCTGATAGTAATACCGAATGACAGAATTCACCTTGTTGTAGATAAGGGAACTCCTCTGATAAAGTCATTTTCTATTGTTAATGATGTTCTGAGGCAGGCTGTGCAGGGGATATCTGACCTTGTACTTGTTCAGGGCCTTATAAATCTGGATTTTGCGGATGTGAAGTCAGTAATGGAGAATGCCGGCAGGGCTGTTATAGGCATGGGCAGTGGAAATGGCGATGCCGGTGCATTTGAGGCGGCAAAAAAGGCTATAACAAATCCCCTCCTTGAAGACTCCACAATTGAAGGCGCAAAAGGCATTTTGATAAACATTACCGGCGGCGCAAACATGACTATGGATACCGTGAACAATGCAGCTTCCCTGATACATGACTCTGCTCATGAGGATGCAAATATAATTCTTGGAACTGTTATCAATTCGGACATGGATGATGAGGTGAGAGTTACTGTAATAGCAACCGGACTTGAGACAAAGGTGGACAGAGCTGTGCTGCCGCCGCAGGTAAGAAAGTGGCAGCCCTCAAAAGCGCCGATATCCTTTAAAGGCTCTGAAAAGGTGCTTTCAAAAAGTATTGAGCCTCTTTCCCGCACTTTTTCACCGGTAAAGTTTGACCATGAAGAAGAGACACAACCAGTACAGGAAATACCTCAGCAGACAGAAGCAAAAGAGGATGAATCATCGATTGAGCCGTTCGTGGTGAAGAAAGAGCTGCTTGCAGAATCATCTCTTCCATTTGAGGATGAGTATGATGTCCCGACATTCCTGAGAAAAAAACCATGATATGCAGGCGCAGCAGATGCGTTGTGACAAAATGCGGATAAATAGAAAACTTGCAGACAAAACAGATGCCCTGCTCGCAAAAGAGCAGGGCGCTTTTTTTAAGCCATATGCAGACAGGATTTCTGTGTGCCTCGTGTATCCTAATACCTACAATATCGCCATGTCCAATCTCGGATTTCAGGGCATATACAATCTTCTTAACCAGCAGGATGATGTTGTCTGCGAAAGGTCTTTTCTGCCTGCTTATGAGGATATTGCTGAATATGTCAGGACGCGTACTCCCCTTTATTCATATGAATCAAAAAGACCTCTGTCTGATTTTGACATCATCGCTTTTTCGCTGTCTTTTGAAAATGATTATCCGAATATAATTAAGATTCTCCGGCTCTCGAATATTCCGGTGCGATCATCTGACAGGCAGAAGCATTATCCATTGATCGCAGCTGGAGGTGTTGCGGCATCATTTAATCCGGAGCCGTTTGCGCCTGCGTTTGACATCATATTTGCAGGTGAGGCTGAGGAGTCTTTAGCCGAATTTCTTGATCTCTACTCCAGAGGCATGAGCGTTCCAGATGCAAAAGAGGCTGCCCTTTCGGTGCAGGGCATTTATCTGCCGGACAGGTATGAGATCAGTTATTCAGACAAAAAAACAATATCAGCCAGAACTGCTCTGAACGATGCGCCGGAACGGATCAAAAGAAGGGTTGTGAAGGATATTAATGCAAGTTCCCTCTGCACGCCTATAGTTACTCCGATGTCTGAGTTTTCGGACATGAATCTTGTTGAGGCCATGCGTGGATGTCCCTGGTCATGCAGATTCTGTCTTGTAGGACATATCTATAATCCTCCGCGCAAAAAAGATATATCAATACTCAGAAAAGAGATCGAAGCAGCAAGGCAGAGATCAAAAAAAGTCGGACTTATAGGACCGTCGCTGACTGACTACCAGCATATTGATGAGGCTCTTGCCATTGAAGGCGTCTCGTTCTCTATCACATCACTCAGGGCGAGCAGCAGGAGCGCTGATCTTCTGAAACTGATGCGCGGCGCAAGGAGCATGTCCATAGCTCCTGAGGCAGGTACAGAAAGGCTTCGCAATGTTATTAACAAAAAGATAACAGAAGCAGACATACTCGAAACAGCAAAGCTGATTCTGGATTCTGAAATCAAAAACCTGCGGCTCTATTTTATGGTCGGTCTGCCTACAGAGACTGATGAGGACGCAGAAGGTATCATACAACTCTCAAAAAAGATAAGGACATTGTCCAACAGAGGAAATATCTCTCTCACACTCAGCACATTTATACCCAAGCCGTTCACACCGTTTCAGTGGTATTCCATGGAAAGGCCTGCTGTTGTCAAGTCAAGAGTCAGAAACATAAAAAAGAGGCTTGCAAAGCTGCGTGGCGTTAAGGTCAGGCATGACTCAGTAAGATCAGCCATGCTCCAGGCAATATTTTCGGTTGGTGACAGAAGGGTCTTTCATCTTATAGAGGCTATGGCTGATGAATCTGACTTCAGGCGGGCTTATGCAAATGTCATTGAAAACATCGGGGTTGATATGGACTATTACATATTCAGAAGACGCGCTGCCGATGAAATACTTCCATGGGATTTTATGGATATCGGGACTGACAAGACAAAATTGCTGGATGAATATGTAGAAGCGGTAGGCTGATGATGATTGAATTAAGGCTTGTGCCCTGCAATATATCAGACTGGCAGCTGGAAAGTATGTATTGATCGAGATTTTAAGCGCTGACTACTATGCTACGCCAACAGATCTGAAAATAAGAATCAATTATAAATATCAGACCAACAGCACAAGACGATTTAAATAGGAGGCGTGGTTAGGGATGCGCTTGATGTGATGGTGAATGCT
Organism: Dissulfurispiraceae bacterium; assembly: GCA_034002665.1. Classification (GTDB taxonomy): domain Bacteria; phylum Nitrospirota; class Thermodesulfovibrionia; order Thermodesulfovibrionales; family Dissulfurispiraceae; genus JAFGXL01. Next base: position 282,620 of record JAVFAA010000001.1, read on the forward strand.
TATAATTCTAAAAATATCTCAGGTTTTATGGATCAGGTATCTGAAAATTATACCGGAGAAAAAAGAATACTTGATTCCAAAATAAGAGCTGGATTCAGCCGCATCCATGACCTTGATCTAAGATACAGCATCAACAATATAACTCAGGAGTCAGAAGGTCGTTTTGTTTATGTGGCTGTCAACTATACGAAATCATACACGGACATAAAGACAACAAAAAGGCTCACAAAGACTGGTACCAGCGAGCTCATATTTGAGATGATTCAGGGTAGGGCGCTGCTTCACTCCATAAGAGGCAGTAATATGTTCGGATCTAACTGATAATAAAAGAAATTTATTTTCTTGCTATTTTATTTTTGCTGTGGTATGCTTAAACAAGTTTCAGAAGTTTTTGCCCATTATGAATATAAGGCCACAAAGACTTTTGTCTTTGTGGCCTTTTTTTTAAGCGCACTTCTGAAAGCTCAATTTTTACAAGGGGGTGCGGAATGTCAGAAGGAACAGTAAAGTGGTTCAATGAATCCAAAGGTTTTGGCTTTATAACAAGCGAAGACGGAACAGATGTATTTGTACACTATTCTTCTATCCAGAGCAACGGCTTCAAGTCTCTTGCCGAGGGTGACAGGGTCAGCTTTGAGACCGAGAAAGGTCCTAAGGGGCCCAAAGCTGTTAATGTAGTAAAGATCTAAGAGGTTATAGACCCTCTGCATTGCAGAGGGTCTATTTTTTTGTATTTAGCATGCCCCGCGTTTTATTCTCTGCCATGTTATTATTAAAAAATCAGCACGCACTGCTTAAAACTGCTTTCATAAAGCCCGCTAATGTTATACTTTCAAGTTATCGAGTTATTAAAATAAATATTTTGTGAGGGAAATTAATTTGAGCAACGAACCGAATAAGATTATCTACTCCATGGTAGGGGTGAGCAAATATTACGATAAGAAGCCGGTTTTAAAGGATATATATTTATCATATTTTTACGGCGCAAAAATAGGTGTACTTGGTCTGAATGGATCGGGCAAGAGCTCTTTGCTTCGAATTCTTGCAGGAAGAGATCCAGATTTTCTCGGGGAGACCGTGCTTTCCCCTGGCTTTACAGTCGGCCTGCTTGAGCAGGAGCCGCAGCTCGACGATGCAAAGACAGTGCGCCAGATTGTTGAAGAGGGCGTGCAGGAGGTTGTTGATGCTCTTAATGAATACAACAGCATCAATGAAAAATTCGGCGAACCCATGTCTGATGACGAGATGGAGAAGCTTATCGAAAGGCAGGGAAAGGTACAGGAGAAGCTTGATGCTCTTAATGCATGGGATCTCGACTCAAGGCTCGATATGGCAATGGACGCGCTCCGCTGTCCTCCGGCAGATACTTCTGTAAAAGTGCTCTCAGGTGGAGAGAGGCGCAGGGTTGCCTTGTGCAGACTACTGCTCCAGAAGCCGGATATACTGCTTCTTGATGAGCCTACAAACCATCTTGACGCTGAAACAGTGGCATGGCTTGAACATCATCTCCAGAGCTATGCCGGAACCATCATTGCTGTAACGCATGACCGCTACTTCCTGGATAATGTTGCAGGCTGGATACTCGAACTCGACAGAGGGCAGGGCATCCCGTGGAAGGGTAATTATTCATCATGGCTCGAACAGAAGAAGAACAGGCTCCAGCAGGAGGAAAAAACAGAAAGCGAGCGCCAGAAGACTCTTGAGCGAGAACTCGAGTGGATCAGGATGTCTCCGAAAGGCAGGCATGCGAAATCAAAAGCAAGGATAAACTCTTATGAGGCAATGCTTAATCAGGATCTTGACAAGGGAGTAAAAGAGCTCGAAATTTTTATCCCTCCAGGACCGCGGCTCGGCAGTCTTGTTGTAGAGGCTGACAATGTGTCCAAATCATTTGGTGAAAATATCTTGATGGAAAATTTAACATTTTCACTTCCTCCGGGCGATATTGTGGGTGTTATAGGACCAAATGGAGCTGGCAAGACAACGCTCTTCAAGATGATAACAGGCCTGGAACAGCCTGATTCAGGTACATTTAGAACAGGAGAGACAGTAAGGCTCGCCTATGTTGACCAGTCAAGACAGAGCCTTGATGCTGACAAGACGATTTGGGAGGTTATATCAGAGGGAGAGGAAATGATTAATCTGGGGAAAAAACAGGTTAACTCCCGTGGATATGTCGCAAAATTCAACTTCTCAGGCAGTGATCAGCAGAAAAAGGTCTCGATGCTCTCAGGAGGCGAGAGAAACCGCGTGCATCTTGCCTGCATGCTTAAAGAGGGAGCCAATGTGCTGCTTCTTGATGAGCCTACCAATGATCTTGATGTGAACACAATGCGCGCGCTCGAAGAAGCACTCGAGAACTTTGCGGGATGCGCTGTTGTGATAAGCCACGACAGATGGTTTCTTGACCGCATTGCTACTCATATGCTCGCATTTGAGGGAGACAGCAGGGTGGTTTGGTTTGAGGGCAACTATTCGGAATACGAGGCTGACAGAAAAGTCAGGCTTGGCGCAGCTGCTGACCAGCCTCACAGAATAAAGTACAGACACCTTGAAAGGTGATACTGAGTATTAATTTTGCGCTCTGCATCAATCAGCGCGCAACCATGAAAAATATTCCTTGCACATGCAGGGAAAAAGGAAAAAGTTTAATGTCATTTGAAAAATTTGGTTTAAGCGGACATATTATGTCCAGCATCAGGGAGCTTGGCTATACAGAGCCTACTCCAATACAGCAACAGTCCATCCCGCATATACTTCAGGGACGCGATATAATGGGCCTTGCACAGACAGGCACAGGCAAGACAGCAGCCTTTGCCCTGCCAATACTCCAGAGTCTTGCAGGCGGGGCAAAAGGCAGCATAAGGGCGTTGATTATTGCCCCAACCAGAGAGCTTGCCGAGCAAATAAATGATTCGTTCCGGGCTTTAGGTAAAAGAACAGGTCTTAGAAGCGCAACAGTCTATGGCGGAGTAGGTATCAACCCGCAGATACAGAAACTGCGCAAGGGTGTTGAGATAGTTGTTGCCTGCCCGGGAAGACTGCTTGATCATATTTCACAGGGCACCATAAACCTCTCAGCACTGGAGGTGCTTGTGCTTGATGAGGCTGACAGGATGTTTGACATGGGATTCCTGCCGGATATACGGAAGATCATCAATCATATACCAGCAGAACGCCAGACCCTGCTCTTTTCAGCTACAATGCCGCAAGACATACGCGGGCTCGCAAATGATATTCTGAGTGATCCTGTTAATGTTGAGGTGAGTGTTGCAGCTGCTGTTGAGACAGTGACTCATGCGCTTTTCCCTGTTCCGAGGCATCTCAAAACAGCACTGCTGCTCGAAATGTTAAAGACAACCGGATCAGGCTCAGTGCTTATCTTTACAAAGACAAAGCACCGTGCAAAGAGGCTTGATATGCAGCTTGCTGCAGCAGGATACAAGGCAGCGTCACTTCAGGGCAATCTCTCACAGAGCAGAAGGCAGTCAGCAATTAACGGTTTTCGTGACGGATCTTTTCAGATACTTGTTGCAACAGACATAGCAGCTCGAGGCATTGACATATCAACGATCTCTCATGTGATAAATTATGATATTCCTGATACTGTTGAAGCATATACACATAGAATAGGCCGTACAGGCAGGGCGCAAAAGACAGGCGATGCGTTTACTCTTATAGAGAGCAGCGATGAGCTGATGGTCAGCACTCTTGAGCGGGCGATGGGAGAACGCATAGAACGCCGCAGACTCGAGGGGTTTGACTATAACAAGCCGCTCAGCGCTGATATGGAGTTTCTCAGCGGCACAAAGCCAACAAAGAGGCCCAGGAAAGCTCAGGGATCAGGAAGACCAAAACAAGGTCATAATAAAAATGAACAAACTCCAAACCACAAGAAAGGCAGCCGCAGGCGTTCATCCTCAGGACCATCTGGCAGCAGAGGCAGGACCGGTACTGTCCGCGGTTAATGGATAAAAAAAATGCGAAGGCATAAAACAGATGCTCCAAAAGGTTCTCCTTATATAACTCCTGAAGGATACAAGGTTCTTCATGATGAACTTAATCACCTCTGGAAGGTTAAGCGTCCTCAGGTTACGCAGGCAGTTGCTGATGCAGCTGCCATGGGGGACAGATCTGAAAATGCCGAGTATATTTACGGAAAGAAACAGCTCCGACAGATAGACTCAAGAGTGAGATTTCTTATGAAGCGGCTTAATGAGCTCAAGGTTGTTGAAAGGAAGCCTGCTGATCAGTCAAGGGTCTTTTTTGGTGCTTATGTAAAGGTTGAGGACGGAGATGGCAACTGCTCGAAGTACCGTATAGTCGGGGCTGATGAGAGCGATGCTGCACGCAGTTTCATAAGCATCGACTCTCCCATGGCAAAGGCGTTGATAGGCAAGACTGAAGGAGATGAGGTGTCTGTCAGAAGGCCGGCAGGGACAGCTGTTTTTTATATTGTATCTATTCAGTATTAGCAGATAGAGGCTGCAGGATTATATATACAGGTATCTGTTATACTTACTAATCAAAAAAATAAAGACGAAATCTCTTCTGCAGGTTTTGTACAGGAGTTTAAGTTGAATCTTCCCTCGCTTGTTATCAAAGGTAAAAAAATAGATTGTCCGGTAATTCAGGGTGGTATGGGAGTAGGAGTCTCGATGGCGCCTCTGGCAGCTGCTGTTGCACAGGAGGGCGGTGTAGGTGTTATATCCAGCGCCTGCATAGATAGAGTGGTATCAAAGAAAAAAGGCAGAAAACTAAACTGCTACGAGGCTGTTTTTGAAGAGATATCTGATGCAAAAGCATCAGGCGGCATGGTCGGCATAAATATCATGACAGCGCTTATGCGCGACTATGACGATTCTGTTAAGGCGGCTGTTGATGCTGGTGCAGACGCGATAATTTCCGGCGCCGGACTGCCGATGAATCTGCCTTCCATATGTGATCCCAAAAATACCGCACTCATTCCCATTGTGTCTTCTGCAAGGGCTCTCGAGCTCATCTGCAGAAAGTGGGAGAAGCAGGGCTACAGGCCGGATGCTGTTGTGCTTGAAGGTCCGCTTGCAGGCGGACATCTCGGTTTTAAACTTGAAGATGTTGATCTTGAACAGAACAAACTCGAAAACCTGCTGCCGCCAGTCTTGGACATTGCAAAAAAATATGGCGGATTCCCTGTAATTGTTGCAGGGGGGATTTATTCTCATTCAGATATTGCGGATTTTATTAAAATGGGAGCTGATGGAGTCCAGATGGGCACCAGATTTTTGGCGACTGTTGAAAGCAGCGCTTCAGAAGCCTATAAAGAGGCTGTTGTCAGATCTAAAGATCAGGATATTGTTGTGGCATTTGATCCTGGCTCGCCATGCGGCCTGCCTTTCAGGGTTATCAAACAGTCCCCAATGTTTGTTGCTGCTCTTGAAAAAAGCAGAGAACCAAAGTGCAATAAGGGCTATCTGCTTCTTAAAGATGCTGATGGAAGATTTACCCGCTGTCTGGCAAAAGAGAGCAATGAAAAATGTTTTTGCATATGCAATGGATTGCTGAGCTCAGCAGGCTATAATGATGATGAGGAACTTGGGCTTTATACAGTTGGAACAAATGCCTCAAGAATAGACAGCATTGTTTCTGTCAAGACGCTTATGAATGAACTCAAAGGATGAGTTTTCAGGGTGTTACTCTTGGCTCGGATCTTCTGTCTAACACCTCGGCAAGAAAAGGCAGCAGCAATGAGCCGCCTGGCAAAAGGAAAATGATCAGTATTGGTATGATTTTGGATATATTTTTAATATGCTGCCTTATCACAATTTTTTCTTCTCTTGTCCATGCTGCCCCAGTGTTTCTGTGCTTCATCAAAAGCTGCATAAGTCCATTTGCTTCAAGCACCTGATGCATTAGGAACCTCCTGTTTTTGATGAGCAGATGTTTTATGTATTTTCGCAGGATTACCATAACGGTTATTATATGTTTTAAAAAAAGTATAACAAAGATAAGGCTGTTTTGCTGTAAAATATAACCTGCAATGAGACCCGGATTTATAACTCGCTTCCTGCTGATCCCGCTTCAGCCTGTCTGCTGTCTTTTTGCTGTCTGCTCTTTTGTTTTGATCTTTTTTGCAGTATCGGATGCTTCTGTTGAACGCGCTGATCGTGTGATAGTAATCAAGCATAAAAGAGTAATGCTTCTTATCCAGAACTCATCAATAATCCGGACCTACAAGATATCTCTCGGCAAACAGCCCGAAGGGCACAAGAAATTTGAAGGAGACCAGCGTACCCCGGAAGGTTCGTACACGCTTGACTACAGGAAGCTCGACAGCAAGTTCTACAAAGCGATCCATATATCATACCCAAATGAAAATGATGCCAGAAGCGCCGGTACAAATGGACGCTCTGCTGGCGGACAGATAATGATTCATGGGCTGCCAAAGGGCTATGCTGATGTCGGGAAGGTACACAGGATGTTCGACTGGACAGATGGATGCATCGCTGTCTCGAATGATGAGATGGATGAGATATGGGGTCTTGTTGCTGATGGAACGCCGATTGACATACAACCTTAGTTTATGAGATTAAGCAGCCTCTTTGCCTTTTCCTGATCAAGTTCTTTGAGAATAATATACTGCACCCACGCATCCTGCCTGTTGCCCGCAAGAAATTGAGCCACTCCCAGATTAAAGTGAGCCTCCGTGTCTGCAGGGTTAAGTCTGACAGCATTTCTGAATATTTCATTGGCTGCTGCATACCTTCCAACAGCCAGCAGTGCTGTGCCGAGCCTGTTGTTTAAAAAGGATGATTGTGGATCTATTCTGATCGCGCTTCTAAATGTTTCTGCTGATTCTGCATAGCTTCCCATATTGAAAAGCAGAATTCCCAGTCTTATGTGTGCCTGCATAAAATCATGTTTTATGAGGATAGCCTTTTTATATAAATCAACAGCTTCTGCATGTCTGGATGCCTGTTGACTTGCAGTAGCTTCCTTAAAGAGCTGTTCATGTTCAGGCAGTATTATTGCCGGTTTTGGAGGAGTTGGTTCACCAGCCACGGGAATATCTGCTTTTACAGTTTGACTGGTTTCAGGCTTTGCAGCAGCCTCTTTTTTTCTAATTTCTTTTGCCTTTAATGCAGCAGACAGGGCCGCATCAACCTTGTGCATAAGGGCTGCATATTTGGTGAACGAAGTTTTTATTGGCAATGACGGTATCCCTGAATAGTAAGGACCTTTTACATAATTAATTATCGTGTGCAGACCGACAAGCTCGCCCATGTTGTTGAATACTGGTCCTGAAATGTCAGATTTTGCAGAGATGATTTTGAAAAAGCCTGCTGAAGCGCCGGATGTTTTAATTCTGCTGAATAATGGCTTGCCATTTTCTAAACTGCCAATATAAACCGCCTCTGATGCTGGCCTTGATGCTGCAATCGGTATCGCTGGATCAGGCAGTTCTGAAGCCTCGATTTTTATATATGCAACGCCCCTCTCGCACCTGTCAGAGAGCATGAAGTCAGCAGGAATTTTTTTGCCGCTGCTGAGAGTGAAGATCATTCTATTGCTGCTGCTGTCAAACCATTTTGAGACAGCAAAGCAGCTTGCCGGGACAATGCCGTTTTTTGAAAGAATAATTGAATTTTCACTATGAATAACTTCATTATCAGCATCTATAACCGAGAGGATTATCAGATTGTCAGCGCGCTCCTGAACTTTTTGCGGGATTATTCCTGAATGCTTGCCAGCATAAACATCTGCTGAAAGCAGAGTCAGTGTCAGAACAAACATGGAACAGCAAATTAGCTTGTGCATGTCTGTTTATTATAATGGGAGCATACAGGATTTATAAAGATGCAGCTAATCGGTTATCTCAAAAATAAAATCTATCTCAACCGGTGAACCAAGAGGCAGAGTATAAACTCCCAAAGCAGCCCTTGCATGTCTGCCTGCTTCTCCAAATACTTCAACCATCAGTTCTGATGCAGGATTAATAACCTTTGGCTGATCAAAAAAACCTTCAGCAGAAGCAACATATCCATTAATTTTTACGCATTGCGACACCCTGTTCAGGGTTCCAAGATAAGATTTCAGGAGAGCGAGAGCGTTTATCCCTGCCTGTCTCGCATCCTCTTGTGCTTCTTCAATGGTGATCGAGTCTCCAACTTTTCCAGTTCTTGTCAGTCTGCTGTTTCTTAGTGGGAGCATTCCGCTTAAAAAGAGCAGATTGCCCGTCTGAACACATGGCACATAAGCGCCGAGCGGCTTTGGCAGCTCTGGCAAGGCAATTCCGAGTTGAGTTAATTTATCTTCATGTGTCATGTCAGCCTCTAAAGACCCAATTCATCAGGGGTTCCAATTTTTCCAAGCACTGCTGTTGCTGCTGCAACCGCCGGACTTGCGAGATATACCTCGCTCTCTGGATGTCCCATCCTGCCGACAAAGTTTCTGTTAGTTGTTGCGAGAGCTCTTTCACCCTTTGCGAGTATTCCCATATGTCCGCCGAGACAGGGGCCGCATGTTGGAGTGGATACAACTGCTTCCGCATCTATGAATATGTCGAACAGCCCCTCGTTCATCGCCTGTTTGTATATCTGCTGTGTAGCGGGGATGACAAGCAGCCTTACATCTGGATTAACCTTTTTGCCCTTAAGCACTGAAGCAGCTACTCTCAGATCCTCGAGCCTGCCGTTTGTGCAGGAGCCTATCACAACCTGGTCGATTGTTATATGACCGAGATCTGAAGCGGGTTTTGTGTTTGACGGCAGGTGAGGGCATGCAACAGTGAGCGGAATCTTTGTGCAGTCATACTCCTTGACCATCGCATATTTTGCATCAGCATCTGATGAGTAGAATTTGTAATCTCTTTTTGCCCTGCCTTTTAGATAATCTTCAGTAATCCTGTCAGACGCCATTATTCCGTTTTTGCCTCCCGCCTCGATCGCCATGTTGCACATGGTGAGCCTTTCTGATATCGGCAGGCTGTTTATTGTCTCGCCTGTAAACTCCATTGCCATGTAGAGTGCGCCATCAACACCTATGTCGCCAATTGTGTGGAGGATCAAATCTTTGCCGCTCACCCATTTGTTCAGCTTGCCGTTGTAGATGAACTTGATCGACTCAGGCACCTTGAACCAGCATTCGCCAGATGCCATGGCAGACGCAACATCCGATGACCCAACGCCTGTTGCGAATGCGCCAAGCGCGCCGTATGTGCATGTGTGGCTGTCTGCACCGATTATCAGATCTCCTGCAACAACAAGTCCCTGTTCAGGCAGTAAGGCATGTTCAACTCCCATCCTGCCGACCTCGAAGTAGAGGCTGAGGTCATGTTTTTTCGAGAATTCTCTCAGCAGCTTGCACTGCTCAGCAGCCTTTATGTCTTTTTGCGGCGCAAAATGATCAGGAACAAAAGCGACCCTGTCCTTGTTGAACACAGTTGGTGCTCCTGATTTGTTGAACTCCTGTATGGATATTGGAGCTGTAATGTCATTCGCGAGCACAAGATCAACCTTTGCGTTTATCAGATCACCCGGTGCGACTTCCTTTTTGCCGCAGTGTGCTGCGAGTATCTTTTCTGTAATCGTCATCATGCCTCCTGAATATATCAATTGAATTAAATATTATAATTGCTGCGGCAGGGGATTGACAAGGCAGCTATGCGGCATGCGCTTGGATATCGAATAATAACTGCAGGTTGGCATTTGGTTATGAGGATGGATATGCTAATACAAAGTAATACAGTATGGAGGGCATGCAGGCATAGGGCTGAAATTGCATGTCTGTGCTGCAGAAGACTGCGGATAAGCACAGGAAGATAGCAAAGACAAAGGGAGAGGCTTAGTTCAGCCCCTCCCTCTTTTGAGCAATAAATTCAGTCTATTTTTTTGGAGCGAGTTTGTTAAGCGCGTTGATGTATGCTTTTGCGGATGCCACAAGAATGTCTGTGTCTGCTCCGCTGCCTATCACCTTTCTGCCGTCCTGCTCAAGAGTCACCATAACCTCTCCAAGCGCGTCTGTTCCGCCTGTTATGCTCTTGACATCAAACTTCAACAGGCTGCTCGATGTCTTTGTTACATCGACAATGGCCTTGTAAACAGCATCTACAGGGCCGTCGCCACTGGCTGTTGTTTCAGCTTCGCTTCCGTTAATGTTTATCTTCAGTCTTGCAGTTGGTTTCAGGTTTGTGCCGCTCTCAACCTTCAGCTCGACAAGGCTGTAGGTTCCGGGTATTTTTGATACCTCTTCTGAAACGAGCGCCTCAAGGTCTTCATCGAATATCTCTTTCTTCTGGTCTGCAAGCCGTTTAAATTTGTCAAAGGCTGTCTCTATCTCATTGTCACTGAGCTCATAGCCGAGCTCCTTGAGGCGTGTTTTGAAAGCATGCCTTCCGGAGTGCTTGCCCATAACTAGTTCTGTACGGGTAAGGCCAATATCAGATGGTGTGATAATTTCGTAAGTCATCTTTTCCTTCAGTAATCCATCCTGGTGTATGCCTGATTCATGCGCAAAGGCGTTTGATCCCACAATAGCCTTGTTGGGCTGCACCTGTATGCCGGTGATTCTTGTGACCAATCGGCTTGTGCGTATTATCTCCTGAGTGTTTATGTTTGTTTGAGCGTTAAAGAGATCTTTTCTGGTCTTTATGCACATTACAATCTCTTCCATGGAGCAGTTGCCTGCTCTTTCACCTATACCGTTTATTGTGCACTCAACCTGTCCGGCGCCGTTCAGCACAGCTGCAACAGAATTAGCCACGGCAAGCCCGAGATCATTATGGCAATGGACAGATATCACAGCGCTTTCACCGATGCTTTCTTTGATCTTGCGGATCATTTCACCAAACTCAACAGGTATTGTGTAGCCTACAGTGTCAGGTATATTTACAGTCGATGCTCCGGCCTCGATCACAGCTTTAACAACTTCTATCAGGTATCCAATATCTGTGCGTGTCGCATCCATTGGAGAGAATTCGACATTATCAACAAGGCTCCTTGCGTATTTGACCATCTCGACAGAACGCTTCAAGGCCTCTTCACGGCTCACCCTGAACTGGTATTTAAGGTGTATGTCGGATGTTGAGTGGAATGTATGTATGCGCTTCTGTGCAGCAGGCTTCAGTGCGTCATAAGCGCTCTTGATGTCCAGCTCTTTTGCTCGCGCAAGTCCGGCTATGGTAGCTCCCGTGACCTCTGTGGCTATCTGTTGCACAGCATCAAAGTCTCCGGGTGATGCAATTGGAAATCCTGCCTCAATGATGTCAACTCCGAGTCTCACGAGCTGTTTGCCGAGCTGAAGTTTTTCTGCTACATTCATTGATGCGCCTGGCGACTGCTCTCCGTCTCTTAGTGTTGTGTCAAAAATTCTTATGGTTCTCATATTGTCTGCCTTCCGTTTATCTATTGAGATTCATGCCGGTTTTCAGTCTGACCTTCGGCATACTGGTGTTCTCTTTTTCCCTTTCTGTTCCTGATGAACAGGTATGTATTTTCAATTATACCCCATATGAGATATACCATTGCAAAGATAAAAACAGCGTAAGGATATATAAACAGAATAAAAAGAATTAGTACAAAAAGCAGCAGCATTGAAAAGGGCTTGCGCTCCTTGAAATCTATCTCCTTGAGGCCGTGGTAGCGGAATGTACTGACCATCAGGATGGCTGTAATGGTTGTAAGCAGAAGCAACAGGATGTTTTTGTCCGGGAGTGAGGATGAAAACTGGTGGTAAAAAATAACTGTAGAGGCAAGTACAGTAGCTGCCGCTGGTATAGGCAGCCCTTTAAATGCCTTTGATGTTGCTGAGCCTGTCTGTACATTGAATCTCGCGAGTCTTAGGGCTCCACATGCAACAAAGAGAAACGCAACAGCCCATCCGAGCCTTCCAAATGGAACCAGGGACCATTTATACATCATTACAGCAGGTGCGACTCCAAATGCGACCAGGTCTGACAGGGAGTCGAGCTCAATGCCAAATCTTGTTGCAGTGTTGGTAAGCCTGGCAATCCAGCCGTCGAGCGCGTCGAATATGTTTGCTATGATTATTGCCCATGCAGCGTAAACAAATACGCCGTCAATGGATGACAGTATTGAAAAAAATCCACATAGCATGCCGCATAGTGTCAGCGCGTTTGGGAGAATATAAACCCCTTTTTTGAGTCTTTTTTCGATCTGACGATGTTCCCGAATATCAGTCATTATCTTCCCCTTGATGCCAGTATGGTTTCTCCTGCTGTCACCCTGTCTCCCTGCTTTACTCTTATCTCGGAGTCGGCAGGCAGATATATATCAACTCTTGAGCTGAATTTTATCATGCCGTATCTCTGTCCTGCGCTCAGCATGTCTCCGGGTTTTACCCTGCATACGGCTCTTCTGGCAATGGCTCCGGCAACCTGTCTTACAGATATATTGCCCATACTGCTTTCGAGCACCATGGTAATATTCTCATTCTGCTGAAATGCCTCTGCCTTGAAAGCAGAGAAAAACCTGCCGGGATTATGTTTAACGCTCAAAACCCTGCCTGAGCAGGGGGCACGGTTCACATGAACATCAAGTGGGGACATGAATATGCTTATCAGATGTGTGCTGCTGTCCGCTACAGTCTTGTCGAATATAGTCTCTGACACTATGACTTTGCCGTCAGCAGGGGATATAAAGATATCTTCTCCTTCAGGAATAGATCTTTCCGGATCCCTGAAGAAGAAGATCATGAATGCTGTTATCAGGATCAATACAGACCCAAGCAGGCTGCTGATAAAAAATGCACCAGCGCTTGCAAGTCCAAATACTGTGACAAAAGGACAACCCTCAGGCGCAATTTTCATTCAGTCAGCACTCCTGATTTATGCCTTGGTCTTGTCAACCAGTTTGCTCTTCTTGAGCCATGGCATCATTGAACGCAGTCTTCCGCCAACTTCTTCTATCTGGTGGCGCTCGCCTTTCTGTGTGAGCGCGTTGAATACAGGTTTGTTTGCCTTGCACTCGAGCATCCATTCAAGGGCGAACTTGCCCTCCTGTATCTCTGTAAGAATCTTCTTCATCTCTTTTTTTGTCTCATCATTTACAACCCTCGGTCCGCGTGTGAGGTCGCCGTACTGAGCTGTGTTGCTAATCGAGTATCTCATGTTGGAGATGCCGCCCTCATAGATAAGGTCAACGATCAGCTTGAGCTCATGCAGACACTCGAAGTATGCCATCTCAGGAGCATATCCAGCCTCAACCAGTGTCTCAAACCCGGCCTGTATGAGTGCAGAAGCTCCTCCGCAGAGTACAGCCTGTTCTCCAAAGAGGTCTGTTTCTGTCTCCTCCCTGAATGATGTCTGGATAATGCCTGCCCTGCCTCCGCCAATTGCTGAAGCGTATGCGAGCGCTATGTCTTTTGTATTGCCTGCCGGATCCTGATGCAGGGCTATAAGGCATGGCACGCCGCTGCCTTTTGTGTATTCTGATCTCACAAGGTGTCCGGGGCCTTTTGGAGCAGCCATAAACACATTGGCATCTGCAGGAGGCACGATCTGGCCAAAGTGGATGTTAAAGCCATGGGCAAATGCGAGGTAAACGCCTTTCTTCATGTTAGGTGCAATTTCGTTTTTGTAAACATCTCCCTGCGTCTCATCAGGCAGCAGTATCATGATGATGTCAGCTGTTTTTGCTGCCTCTGCCGGTGTCATAACATTGAATCCTGCTGCAACAGCCTTGTCCCAGCCAGAGCCTTTTCTTATGCCTATGGTCACATCCATGCCGCTTTCCTTGAGATTGTTTGCGTGGGCATGGCCCTGTGAGCCATATCCGATGACAACTATTTTTTTGCCTTTAAGATTATTTAGATTTGCGTCTTTATCGTAGTATACGGTTAACATCAGCTGAAGCCTCCACTGTATTGTTTGGTATGCCCAAAGGACAAATATCCTATATATTACATTTTTTTAATAAATTATTTCTAAAAAACAGTGATACGGCAGAGAAGACATCAGCGCGGCAGAACGATAGCAAAACCAGAGCGGCAACAACATCAGCGGCAGCACGGCAGAACAAAAAAGTGAGATCACAGAAAATAGATCATAATAATAACAGCTTCTCAATTTATTGTTTTTTTAATTTACTACGGCATTACTGCTCTATCGCGCTATTGCTCTTATGTTAGAGCTTGTTAAATCTCGGCTTTAGTGGAATAATTATTAGAGATACCGAAAAAAGGAGGAGACGGGCATGGCTTACACAGCAAAGGACTACTCAAATCTTGTTGGCATGACAGGTTTTAGCGAGGCGCTGCTCAAGAATCACTTCACTCTTTATCAAGGATATGTTACAAATACAAACAAGGTGATGGATATTCTTGGCAAGATGCTCGAAACAGGTAATACCGCATCCCCGGAGTTTGCTGAACTCAAGAGGCGTTTAGGCTGGGAATGGAACGGCATGAGGCTGCATGAGTACTATTTTGAAAATCTGGGCGGCAATGGGCAGACTGATCAAAACAGCAGACTTGCAGGGCTTGTCAAGAGAGATTTCGGCAGCATTGAGAAGTGGGAAAAGGATTTCAGGGCAACAGGAGCTGTGAGAGGCATAGGATGGACTGCCCTTTATTATGATGCAGCAGGAGACAGGCTTTTTAATTCCTGGATAGGCGAACATGACGAAGGCCATCCGGCAGGATGCAGGCTGATCCTCATCATGGATGTGTTTGAACATGCCTTTATGCTCGACTATGGACTTAAAAGGGCAGACTACATAGACGCATTTTTCAAGAATATCGACTGGAAGTCAGCAGAATCAAGGCTTGGATAGGATTAAAATTTTTTGAAGGATGTCCGCCTGCAGGCGGACATCCTTTTTTATTCTTCTTTTTTAGGAATAATTTCTTTTGATGCTGTATATGCCCTGATGTATGTTGTCACAGTATGCTTTTTGTATTTTATGGTCATCTCGGACGGATACCATTTCAAATCAGATTTTATATCAGCGTCATCTTCTGTTCTTTCCGGATTTTTGTACTGGATTACAGCCTGTCCACCGTTATCAAGAAAGATCGTCTGTTCAACAGGCAGATATGTCTTTTTGTCTACAATAACTTTTCGCGTGGGATTGCTCAGAATAAATGAGGTGTCTGTTTCTGAAAGATCAAAGCCATCCAGCCTCCACCAGAAAAAGCCGTATCTTATTCCATCAACAAGCAGCAGCGCCCTGTCTTTGCTCAGTCTGGGCCTGCTGTTTACAGCGCCGTTTTGTTCCTTGATCTCTGCCGCAAGAAAACCGAGATGGTATATCCTCATCTCAAGGCTGCTGTCTGTGAGTTGGAGTGCTGCATCTCCAGACATGCTTACATCTCCTGCTTCGTATCCCATACCCATTGACGCATTAATGTTCTTTATCTCATTTAGCCCTTTCATATGCTCTGAAAAGGGTATGTTGGTCATGTCCGGCAGTGCCGGCTTTTTAAGAGAGCATGAGCTGAGCAGGATTGCGGCAATAATAAAAAACGGCAGTATTATGTGCCTTGGTCTTATCTCAATTTCTGATGTATTTGAGCGCTTCGTCAACATTTCTTACCCCTGTGATGTTTATGTTGAAGTTCTGTTTTAATCTGTCTGCATTGCCTTTTGGAATTATCGCGTTTTTAAATCCGATTTTTGAGGCTTCCTTTAGTCTCGATTCTGCATGAGCTACTGCGCGCACCTCGCCTGAAAGCCCGACCTCTCCAAAGAAGAATGCGTCTGTTGGTATCGGTATCTCCCGCAATGAGGATGTAATGGCAGCTATAAGCCCAAGGTCTGTCGCTGTTTCAGTAATCTTCAGGCCGCCCACTATGTTTATGAAAACATCCATTGCACCGAGATGCAGGCCAGCCTTTTTTTCGAGCACCGCAATAAGCAGATTCAGTCTGTTGAAGTCTATGCCCATGCTTGTACGGCGCGGCATGCCAAATGTTGTTGGAGAGACGAGTGCCTGTGCTTCAACGAGAAGAGGCCTTGTGCCCTCCATGCTTGCCACTACTGTTGAACCTGACGCATCTGTAGGCCGTTCTGATAAAAAGAGCTCTGAAGGGTTTGTTATTTCAGTAAGGCCGCTGTCTGTCATCTCGAAGACTCCGATCTCGTTTGTGGATCCGAATCTGTTCTTGATGGTTCTTAGAATCCTGAATGAATGGCCCCTGTCGCCCTCGAAATAGAGCACTGTGTCAACAATATGCTCAAGCACTCTTGGGCCTGCTATTGCTCCGTCTTTTGTGACATGGCCGACAAGGAATACAGGCAGATCAAATTTTTTACCAAAGAACATCAGCTTTGCTGCTGATTCCCTTATCTGTCCGACAGAGCCCGGCGCTGATGAGAGTTCATCTGTATATACAGTCTGGATCGAGTCTATCACCATGACAGCAGGCTTTATATCTTTTGCCGCTGATATTATATTTTCGACCACTGTTTCAGGGAGCAGGATTATTTTATCTGAGTCAATAGAGAGCCTTTCTGCTCGTAGTTTTATCTGTTCAGGGGACTCTTCACCAGATACATAGAGTACAGTCATATTCTTGCCGGCAAGTTTGGCAATTGTCTGGAGCAGAAGCGTTGATTTGCCTATGCCCGGGTCACCGCCAATCAGTGTGATCGCTCCGGTTACAAGTCCGCCGCCCATCACGCGGTCAAACTCGGCAATTGTTGTGGGAGTGCGCTTCTCAGTACCGCCGGTTATGCTGCTCAGGGGCATGGCGTCGGATGATGAAAGCGATGCATGTCTTAGGGTCTTTGGCTCCTGTTTTTCCTCAACAAAGCTGTTCCATGCTCCGCAGTCAGGGCATTTGCCGAGCCATTTTGGGCTGGAGTAGCCGCAGGACTGGCATTGATATATGGTCTTTATTTTAGACATTCAGATATTTCATTCCCTTGCCGATGTTCAGCGATTCAGTTATGGCTTTGATTATAAACTCCTTGGCTCTTTCTGCTGCCTCAAAAACTGTGAAACCTTTTGCTATAAATCCTGTTATTGCAGCTGAGTAGGCGCATCCTGTGCCATGGAATTCGCCATTGATTCTTTTGGTTTCTATTGTTCTGAACGCAATGCCGTCATAAAAGAGATCAGGCGCGCACTCTGATAACCTGCTGATCTCATCAAAATGTCCACCAGTTATTATAACTGTTTTGCAGCCGGATGCTATTATCTTCTCAGCAGCAATTCTGATGTCGTTTTCGTTTTTGATCTCTATTCCTGACAGAGCAGATGCCTCTTTTATATTCGGAGTGGCAACATCTGCAAGCGGCAGCAGCCTGCTTCTCATCATATCAAGAGCGCTGTTTCTCAGCATTTCGGCGCCTGATGATGATCTGAGTACAGGGTCGATAACAAGGTTGCCGAGCATGTTTAACTCAACAAGATCTGCCGCAGCCTCAACAGCCTCCGGGGTCAGTAGCATGCCTGTTTTGAGTGCGTCAGGCCTTATATCAGATATCAAAACCCTGAGCTGTTCATTTATAATAGTGCTTTCAACAGGATATACAGAACTTACACCTGTTGAATTCTGGGCCGTGAGAGCAGCAGTTACAGACAGGCCATGCAGGCCGAGGCTCCTGAAGACCTTCAGGTCCATTTGTATGCCTGCTCCGCCAGTAGGGTCTGAACCGGCTATGGTGAGGGCTGTTTTCATTGGGCTATTATATCAGACGGACTGTTGACAAATATAACCCTTTTTGTTTAATGTATCTAACTCGAATTGCATTCAGCCAATATTCACTATTTTTTATAAGGAAGGTGTCTCATGAAGACCAAGTTTGCAAAGGAAGAGGACATAAACCGCAAATGGTATGTTGTTGATGCTGACGGACAGATCCTCGGCAGGATCGCGAGCAGGATTGCATCATATCTCCGCGGAAAGCATAAAGCAGTATTCACTCCCAATGTTGATACTGGAGATTTTGTGGTTATAATCAATGCTGAAAAGGTGAAGGTTACAGGTGCAAAGCTTGATGACAAGTTTTACCATCACCATACAGGCTATATCGGGAACCTCAAGTCTGCTTCACTCAGGGACAGGATGCATAAGGATATAGAAGATCTTTATAAAGATGTGATAGGCGGCATGCTGCCAAAGAACAGACTCGGCAGGCAGATGATAAAGAAGCTTAAGGTGTACCGCGGTGCAGAGCATCCGCACAAGGCTCAGAATCCTGAACTTATAGAAACTTTGAGATAAGGAGTTATATACAATGGCTTCCACAAAAATGGGTGCAACAGGAAGAAGAAAGAGAGCTATCGCTCAGGTAAGGCTTGTGCCTGGAAACGGCAAGATTACTGTTAATGATAAGGAGTTTGAGGTCTATTTTCCAAGAGAGACCCTCCAGATGATCATAAGACAGCCTCTTAACCTTACAGGTATGACAACAAAGTACGACATACTTTGCAATGTAAAGGGCGGCGGACTCAGCGGACAGGCAGGAGCGCTCAGACACAGCATAGCAAGGGCGCTCGTCAATGTTGACGCTGACTTCAAGGGCAAGCTCAAGAAGGAAGGATTTCTTACAAGAGACCCCAGAGAGGTCGAGAGAAAGAAGTACGGACTTGCTGGAGCGAGAAAGAGATTCCAGTTCTCCAAGAGATAATACAAATTTTATGACTTGCATACTGGCGGATGAGCTGGCTGCGGCACCAAAAACTGTCAAGCCCTCATCCGCTTAATATTTCAGGGGTGTTAAATGCATAAGGTTGCCATATGCGGCGCAAGCGGCTACACTGGGGCAGAGCTTCTGAGGATACTTTTGCTCCATCCTGATGTTGAGATAACTGCTGTTACATCCGAGAGGTCAGCAGGCAAGAGTCTGCCTGAGGTATTTCCCCACCTCACAGCATATAAACACCTTATTTATGAGCCTCTTGAGAGTGAAAAGATACTCTCAAAAGCTGATATATTTTTTATGGCGCTGCCGCATGGCGCATCACAGATTGCTGTTGATTATTTCTTCTCCAGAGGCAAAAAGGTTATTGACCTTTCTGCAGATTATCGAATAAAAGACCCGTCAGTATATGAGCAGTGGTACAAGCTGCCTCATCAGAAGCAGGATACACTTGCCAAGGCTGTTTACGGCCTTCCAGAGTTGTTTCGCAACGATATAAAGGATGCTCAGCTTATTGCAAATCCAGGCTGCTATCCCACCGGGTCAATACTTGCGCTTGCGCCTGTATTGAAGGGTGCTTTGGTGGATGAAGGCAATATAATAATTGACGCTAAATCAGGCGTTTCAGGTGCCGGTAGAAAGTCTGACCTGGCCTTTTCCTATTGCGAGGTTAATGACGGATTTAAGGCTTACGGACTGGGTACTCACCGGCATACTCCGGAGATCGAACAGATACTGAGCAGTATTGCGGGATCAAAAATAGTGCTCAATTTTACGCCTCATCTTGTTCCAATGGACAGGGGTATAATAACCACAGCCTACTGCAGACTCAAAAAGCGCATTACCACTCAGGATCTTCTTGCGTTGTATAACCAGATATATGCGGAGGAAGAGTTTGTTGTTGTGCTGCCTGAGGGGAAATACCCTGATGCAAAGCATGTGCGCGGCACAAACTATTGTCATATAGGACTCAAGGTTGATAATCGCACTAATACTCTTATAGCTGTCTCTGCAATAGATAATCTTGTAAAAGGTGCATCAGGTCAGGCTGTGCAGAACATGAATCTGATGCTCGGCATAAACGAGTCCGTTGCTATCAGGAGTCTTGCTCTTTATCCGTAAGTCCGTGAAGCCTCAGTTGAAAAAAAGGTTTTATGGTTTTATGCTATCTGGATGAAAACTACAACACGCATACCTGAAGGATTTCTCTTTTCAACAACTGAAGCGGCTATCAAAAAGCCGGGCAGAAAAGACCTCGCGCTTATTTATTCAGCAGAAGAGGCTGTCATGTCTGGCATGTTTACAACAAGCAGTGTCAAAGCAGCTCCTGTCAAGCTCGACATGAAACGCATCAGGTCAGGCAGGGGCCAGGCCATTATTGTGAACAGCGGCAATGCAAACGCATGCACAGGCAGCCAGGGCATGAAGGATGCTGATGAGATGACAGCGCTTGCTGCAGAAATGCTCAGCATATCCAAAACTCGAGTCTATGTCTGCTCAACAGGAGTGATAGGCTCTCCGATGCCTATGGACAGGGTTCGCGCAAGCATTGTAGATCTTATTGACGGCCTTGCCCGCAATACAGTTGATGATGCAGCAGCAGCAATAATGACCACAGACACATTCCCCAAGGTTGTTTCAAAAAAGATAACTGTTGAAGGCAAGGGCATTACGATCACAGGTTTTTGCAAGGGCGCAGGCATGATACAGCCCAACATGGCCACAATGCTCTGCTTTATATTGACAGACGCCAATATTGCAAAGCCTGCCCTTGATGCAGCGCTCAAGGCTGCTGTAAAAAGATCATTCAACCGCATAACAATAGATGGCGACATGTCCACCAATGATACTGTTCTCGTTATGGCTAACGGCATGGCAGCAAACAGCGTGCTAAAAAAGAGCTCTGATGATTTTGAAAGATTTGCAAAGGCCCTTGATCGCGTCTGCTACGACCTCTGCCGCATGATTGTTAAGGATGGCGAGGGTGCGACAAAGTTTGTAGAAATAGAAGTGAAGAACGCCCGCAGCGAGGCTGAGGCTGAGAAGGCTGCAATGTCCATAGCGAATTCTTTGTTAGTCAAGACAGCTCTCTATGGCAACGACGCAAACTGGGGCAGGCTGATGGCTGTGCTCGGATACTCAAAAGTTGCGCTTAAAGAGGAGAAGGTTGATATTTTTCTTAATGGATTAAAAGTGGCTTCAAAAGGCTCTGCCACAGGCAAAGACAAAGAGGCGAATGAAAAGCTCAAATCAAATGAGATAAAAATTCTTATAGATCTTCATATTGGTAAAGGCAGCGCAAAGGTGCTCACCTGCGATCTGACAGAAGATTATGTGAAGATTAACGCAGAATACAGGACATAGTTTGGCAAAAGGCTTTGGTCCAAATCAGGTCTCTTATTCATGCTTAATAATCAGGTAGATTATTTTTGTAAATTATAAAGCCAAAAGAGGCCTAAATTATTTTGAGTCAGAGAAAGACATGATTATAAATCTTAGGCGCTTTTTGTTTGAATTTGATCACCTGGCAAAACACGGAGGTTTGAATCATGAAACACCGTTTGACTTGTCCGCTGAAGCGGATAAACTCTAAAAAGTTACTGAATTAGTGATCTAATACAACCGTCCTATTTAAACACACATATTAGCCTATAAATATAATTAATTCAAAAATATATGTTAAGTAGTGTTTTCATTGCCATGTTCATTTTTTTTTGATAGCATATATGCATGCCGTATAGATAATAACTTGCTGGGCAATTTTCGGAGGTGATCGATGGTAAACATTAGACCAATGCAAATTCCCGGACGATGGCGTGCAGGGTACGTGCTGGATTACCACACACTTAGCAGCATGTATCTTGGTGATGACGAATACGGCCATGCGATGTTTGACACTAAGAGAAGTGAGGTCGGCGAGTTGTTATACCGCCTCAAGTACCGCTCGGATAAGAGCGCGCTTAACGAACTTGTTGAGGTCGCAGCAAAATTCGTTCGAGAATGGAATCCCGGGGTGACCATTCTCGTTCCTGTTCCTCCCTCCCGAGTGCGGGCTGAACAGCCAGTACTCCTCATCGCGGAAAGGCTTGGTGCGTCAATCAGTATTCCCGTTGACCTGAATGGTGTCACTCGAGTCAAGGAGACTCCCGAGCTTAAGAATGTCTACGCCTACGATGAAAGGCTCTGTCTCCTCGATGGCGTACATAGGGTCGAGGCATCGGTCTTCAAAGGGCAGAAGATTCTCCTATTCGATGACCTGTATCGGTCAGGGGCTACAATGAACGCCATCACCGGGGCGCTTTATGATGAGGGAGCTGTTGCGGACGTATACGCCCTGGCCCTAACTCGAACGCGGAGTAGATCATGATCAAGGTATTCATAGGAGGATCTCGGCGAATATCGCGATTGAGCTCGGAAGTCAGGCAGCGAATTGATAGGATCATTGAACAAGGATTCTCCGTGCTTGTCGGCGATGCCAACGGTGTGGACAAGGCCGTTCAGAAGTATCTCCAATCTCGCGGTTACGAGACGGTCGAGGTGTTCTGTTCAGATGGGGAATGTCGCAACAATTTAGGGAGGTGGCCGGTTCGGGCTGTAGCCACCGGTCAGGCCCGAAGGGATTTCAACTACTATGCCGCCAAAGATGAACAGATGGCTCAGGAAGCTTCCGTGGGTCTTATGATCTGGGATGGAAAGAGCGCAGGAACCCTCGCGAATGCCGCACGCCTCTTGCGCCAACATAAGAACGTCCTGGTCTACGCCGCGCCGGCCAAACGGTTCCTCACTTTGAAGGGCAAGGCTGATTGGGAAAGTCTCCTATCTGGGTGTGGGAGGGACGTACGAGAGAAGGTACTCACAGCTGCGACAGGCCCGCTACGAGAGGCAGGCGATAGGCAGAGGAGTTTGTTCTGACTGACGGTTGCCCAACAACCGCATTAACTCGGGCTGGCAATTCCGCTACGCTTCATTGCCATCCGGTTATGCGGAGCGTTGGACAGCAGTAAAATACATTCAAAAGGAGAAGTAAATGAAGGCAATGATGATCAGTTACATCTTGATTCTGAGCGTAGCAAGATTAGCTTTGGCTAGGGACACAAATCAAAACGAAGCAACATGCAAACAACGAGTAGAGGCTACTTTGGCTGCTATTTCTACTGTAGAAAATATGACAGGAGATAAGAAGGATATCAAAGGGTTAACCAAAGAAGCCATCGAAAAAATGTTAAAGAGGATGTCATATTGTGAGGTAGCTCAAGAAATTGCCCATAAAACAATACAATAGAACAGAAATCCGTATGAATAATTTGAATTAGAAGGTTTTTATATCAGTAACAAACATATCAGACGAACCAATTTTTTACAGCAAAGGAGGAGGAGTTTATATGAAGAAAATTTTTCTGTATGTCATGATGGTGTCAATATTGGCAGGAAACGTTTCAGCCGATGAAATCGGCAAACAAAGAAATGAAGAAGGCAACATGAAGGTCCCTGTCTACCAGTTTCTTGCAGGTTTCGATTTTCCTTCGATGCAGCAGGTTATTTCTAGAAAATATATTTCAACTAATATACCTAAAAATGCTCAATGGATACCCAATAACTATGGCATGGCCCACGAAATAAAGATCACTAAAGTAGCCCCTCCGTACGTATATGCAGAGACGACCTTCTATAGCTATGTAGGGGTCAACCGGCATTCCTATAAATTCGAAGTCCGTAAAGAAGATAACAATTACTATCTTGTCCCCTCAAAGAACGCATACCAAAGCGGGATGCTTTTCGTTGAGCCTTGGGTTGAGGCAAAAACCTTACAATAATACCTCCAAGACGGTCCAACTAGCGGCACGACCAGTCTGCCCAGAAAACCCGAGCTGGCTGGTCAGCCTTATGGCGTTAGTTTTCGACTGGGTTTAAATGCGACGGTTCTATTTAAGGACTTTAAATTCTTCCCATTTAAATAAATATAGCGCTAGGCTTTGCAGAAATATATGAAGATGATACATCAACTAAACATCAATGGCGACTTACAGAAGCAGGAAAGCAAAAAATGTATTTCCTGTTGGCGCAGAAATCGTAAGAAAATGTGTCAATGCCTACGGCCAGTAAATGATGATGGACAGTTGCTAGTATAAGACTTTCATAACGAGCCGTTCGAGCCGCCTATGGCGGCTCAACTCGTCGTTGACCGCAATAAAGAATCGGCCGTCGAGATAGAGGAGGTTTTATGAAGAAAATATATTTTTCACTATTTGTCGTCGCATCCTTTGTAACATTCACATTGACAGAAGCACATGCGCAAGCACTGCAAGCGACCTTAAAGTTCGGCCTTTCAATGGGGCATACGTCAGAGCCACAACCCGTTCTGATTGTCACTCCATATCAGAACTACAAAAATTGCTTCGCAGTGGGGACCGGATCGCTATCCGGCGATAGGTTACAAGTCAGTTTACAAACAATGACTTGTGGTGACGATCATTACTTTTATCAATTCGATGTAACTGATGCAGTCGTATCAGATGGTACCGGGAATAAGGGTATCCAAGCTAAACATTACCCACCAAGCAAAGAGCTACTCGACTCCGTAAAAGGGCTCAAAGATCTATATGGTCGCATTGGATATTCTGAAGGCTTAAAGCTTATAAGTAACGCCGAGATGGGGCATTGGGTCGTAGAGCCAGGTACACATGTCCTGGTGAACTTCCACGGACAATCGGGATTCACGCGAAAAATCAGCGTTCACGATTAATGCGAAACGCTTAGGAGCACACTCGGTTCAATAGAGGAGGTTATATTATGATTTACTTTAGACCTAATCAGGTGATAGGTCCCCGTGACTTTGGGGACGTTTAAAGGGACGGTTCTATACATAAATGTTTTTACCACTACAACGGCATAGGCAGCACAGTGGTGGTGATGGACATGAACAGGGATATTGAAAATGAAATTAAATAGAACCGTCCCATTTAAATTATTAAATTAAATAAATAAATATTTGCGAGTGGAGGTCTTGTCTCTGGCATAATCCAGTTGTTGACTCATACATATAAATGAGGCATATTAATACATATGATTTAGCATATATGTGGGGAGATTCTTATGAGGACAACATTGATTATCGATGATGAGCTGCTTAAAAAGGCATCAAAACTTACAGGCATCAAGGAAAAGACTTCGATCGTGAGGCTCGGGCTGGAGGCTCTTATAGCAAGGGAAAGCGCCAGGAGGCTCGCGCTGCTTGGAGGCACGCAGAAGAAGCTTGAAGATATTCCCAGAAGAAGGTCAGAGAAGGCTTGAGATGGTTCTTGTTGATACTTCTGTCTGGATAGCTCATTTTCGCAATAACTCCCCTGAGCTCGCGGCCTTGTTGAATGACGGATATGTCGCATGCCACAAGGCTGTCATAGGCGAACTGGCTTGCGGGAATCTGAAAAACAAGGACGAAATATTGTCTCTGCTCGGCGCGCTTCCAATGGTTCAGGAGGTAGAAGATGATGAGCTGCTTCAGTTTATCGAAAACTTCAGCTTGATGAGTAAGGGGCTGGGATACATTGATATGCATTTGCTCGCATCAGCTGTTATGGAGAAGATGCCTCTATGGACTCTTGATAAAAGACTTGATGAGACAAGCAGGAAACTTGGCGTGAGATATACAAAAGGCTAAACTAAACTGGTTTTATCTTTGCGAATTTTCTCTTGCCGGCTTTGATTATATATTCACCTTTTACAAGCTTTGCATCAGGATTGTCCACTTTCTTTTCATCAACAGATACTCCGCCCTGTTTTATAAGACGCATTGCCTCGCCCGTGCCCTGCACAAGTCCGGCAAGCTTCATTATTTTGGGCAGCCATATCTCTGCTTCATCCCAAAGCAATTCGAATACAGGGATATCTTCAGGCCTGCCCCTGTCCTTGAACACATGGTCAAACTCTTCTTTTGCATGGAGCGCTGCGTCTTTTGTTGAATAGCGTTCTGATATTTCTAATGCAAGGTCTTCTTTTGCTTTTTTCGGATGCACCGTACTGTTCTTCAATCCTTCTTTAAGCAAGTTCAGATCATCAAGGCTGATATGGCTCAAAAGCTCATAATACTTTATCATCAGCTCATCGGATATGGACATCATCTTTCCGTAAATATCTTTCGGCTCTTCTGATATGCCAATATAATTGCCAAGGCTCTTTGACATCTTCTTCACGCCATCAAGCCCCTCAAGCAGCGGCATCATCAAAATAATCTGAGGCTCCTGGCCAAACTCCTCCTGCAGCTCCCTGCCCATAAGCAGATTAAACCGTTGATCCGTGCCGCCGAGTTCAATATCTGATTTGAGGGCAACAGAGTCATACCCCTGAAATAACGGGTAACTGAATTCATGTATGCTTATGGGGCTCTGATTGGCAAATCTCTGCTTAAAGTCCTCTCTTTCGAGCATCCTCGCCACAGTCTGTTTTGCCTGGAGTTTTATGATGTCTATCGGCGTCAGCTTCATAAGCCATTCGCTGTTAAAGCGCACTTCTGTCTTCTCCGGGTCGAGTATCTTGAAAACCTGTGCCTTATAAGTCTCAGCATTGTCAGATATCTCCTGCTGAGTAAGCGGCTTTCTTATGTCTGATCTGCCTGTGGGGTCGCCTATCATGCCTGTAAGGTCGCCTATCAGAAAGATTACTGTATGTCCAAGCTCCTGAAACTGGCGCATCTTTTCGAGCAGCACTGTATGGCCGAGATGTATGTCAGGAGCAGTAGGATCAAATCCTGCCTTTACGCGCAGGGGTGTGTTTGTCTTACAGGACTTTTCGAGTTTTTTCAGGAGCTCTTTTTCAGGAATGATCTCTGAGGCTCCTCTCTTTATTATTGCGAGCTGTTTTTCTGGTGCGAGCATGGCATCTATAATAAAATTTGGCAGGCTGGCAGGTCAAATCATTATTTTGTTTATTGACATCATAAACTGCTGAGGGTATAGTTGTTTTATGGTTTCAAAATATATTTTTGGAGGATGAATTGATGACAAGGACACTTTCCATTACAGCAATAATAATCGCAGCATCAATGTTGCTTGCTCCTTCAATAACCTTTTCAGCAAAAAAAGCAGTGGATGAAAAGGCTCAGCAGTACTACAGCCAGATGAGCCAGGAAGAGCTGAAGCTTTTTAAGAAATGTGCTGCAAAAAACAGGGCTGCCTGCTACAAATATCACGAAACATATGTGAAGAAATAGCTGCCTGCCGGGTTTTTCCCGCTTTGCTATGGAATAGCTCAAATGCTTGATGCGCAAAGCTTTGCGTTGACAAAGCAGTCTGCTATCTAATAGCATATTTTGTCCAGAAAAATGAAAGCAAAACATGTGAGGGAGGGGTAGTGTCTAAATATAATGAGGTGTTCAAAAGTAGTATTTCAAATCCCGAAGCATTCTGGGAGGAGGCAGCTGAGGGAATAAACTGGTACAGGAGATGGGACAAGACTCTTGACAGTTCTAATGCACCTATATACAGATGGTTTGCCGGAGCTGAGCTTAATACATGCTACAATGCGCTTGACCGGCATGTTGAAGCAGGCAGGGGTGATCAGACAGCACTTATCTATGACAGCCCTGTAACCAAGAAGATAAAAAAATTCACTTACAAAGAGCTTCAGACAGAGGTCTCTCTTTTTGCCGGCGTGCTGAGGGGTATGGGGGTCTCAAAGGGTGATACATGCATTATCTATATGCCTATGATTCCGCAGGCTGTTGTAGCCATGCTCGCCTGCGCAAGGCTTGGTGCAGTGCATTCGGTGGTCTTTGGAGGATTTGCACCGCATGAGCTTGCATTGAGAATAGATGATGCAAGACCCAAGGTTATCATATCAGCATCAAGTGCCATAGAGGTCTCAAGGCTTATTGAGTATAAGCCCCTTTTAGACAAGGCTATTGAACTCGCATCACATAAGCCGCAGAAGTGTGTCATCTTCCAGAGGGATGAAGTGAGAGCTCCTCTGAACGAGGGCCGTGACTATGACTGGGCAGAGCTCATATCAAAAGCAATGCCGGCCGAATGCGTGCCAGTGAAAGCGACTGATCCACTTTACATTCTATATACTTCAGGCACAACAGGCATTCCAAAAGGTGTTGTGAGGGACAATGGCGGGCATGCTGTTGCCCTGCACTGGAGCATGAAAAATATATATGACACCCAGGCTGGCGATGTCTTCTGGGCTGCCTCTGATGTTGGATGGGTTGTTGGACATTCATACATTGTTTATGGCCCCTTGATTGCAGGATGTACAACTGTACTGTATGAAGGAAAGTCAGTCGGCACACCTGATCCGGGAGCTTTCTGGCGCGTAATATCCCAGCATGGTGTTAAAACGCTCTTTACAGCGCCAACAGCATTCAGGGCGATAAAAAAGGAAGATCCCAATGGAGACTATGCAAGGAAGTATGATCTTTCTGATTTCAAATATCTCTTTCTTGCTGGAGAACGTACAGATCCTGACACATACTACTGGGCCAGCAAACTGCTAAAAAAACCGGTAATAGACCACTGGTGGCAGACAGAAACAGGATGGCCCATAACAGCCAACTGCCTCGGCATAGAGATAATGCCTGTTAAAGCCGGCTCATCAACAAAGCCTGTTCCAGGCTATGATGTGAAAGTGCTTGACAGCGGCGGCAAGGAACTTCCGACTGGCATGGAGGGTGTCATTGCGATCAAGCTGCCCCTTCCTCCGGGCACTCTTCCAACCCTCTGGAATGCAGACGACAGATTTATAAAGTCGTATATGGATGTGTTCAAGGGATACTACTTCACCAGCGATGG
This sequence comes from Dissulfurispiraceae bacterium, assembly GCA_034002665.1. Classification (GTDB taxonomy): domain Bacteria; phylum Nitrospirota; class Thermodesulfovibrionia; order Thermodesulfovibrionales; family Dissulfurispiraceae; genus JAFGXL01. The sequence goes on from JAVFAA010000001.1 coordinate 310,988, forward strand.
AGGGTACATAGATGAGGATGGCTATGTCTTTGTCATGGGCAGGGTTGATGATGTGATAAATGTCGCAGGCCACAGGCTCTCTACCGGTGAGATGGAGGAAATAGTCGCAACACATCCCCATATAGCAGAATGCGCTGTCATAGGTGCTGCTGATTCCCTGAAGGGGCAGCTGCCCGTAGGTCTTGTTGTTCTGAAATCCGGAGTTGACGGAGACCGAGAACAGATAAAGTCTGAGCTTGTCAAAATGGTGCGCAACCAGATTGGGCCCATTGCATGTTTTAAGAGTGTTGCGATAGTGGACAGGCTGCCAAAGACCAGATCAGGCAAGATACTTCGTGGTACAATGAGGAAGATAGCTGATTCTGAAGAGTACAGAATGCCTTCAACAATTGATAATCCAGCAGCTCTCTCAGAGATTGAGTCGGCTCTCAGGGAGATTGGTTACGCAAAAAAAGGGCAGTAGGCTGGAATGGAGTATTGCAGCGCGTACTGCCGTAACAGTGTAACATGTAAACATCAGGATAATATTCATCCTCAGGAGATGCAGGAATGCTTGCTGTTAAGAGGAAGATAGACAGCATACTCGAAAGTCTTTCAGGCTATCTGCATGGCAAGGATGCTGCGCTCAGACTGGCCCTCATCACATTCTTTTCTCGCGGGCATCTGCTTATTGAGGATATGCCGGGACTTGGCAAAACCACCCTCGCAATAGGAATCGCCAAGTCGCTCGATCTCAGCTTCGGCAGGATACAGTGCACAAGCGATCTGCTGCCGACTGATATAACAGGACTTTCAATATTCGACAAAACCAGTGGAGAATTTGTTTTTCATCCAGGCCCCATTTTCAACAACATAGTCCTGATCGATGAGATAAACAGGACAACCCCCAAGACACAGAGCGCCCTGATCGAAGCCATGGGTGAAAAACAGGTCACTGTTGACAGGCAGACATATAAACTGCCAAAGCCATTCTTTGTGATAGCAACACAAAATCCTGTTGAACAGTTTGGAACATTTTATCTGCCTGAATCGCAGCTCGACAGATTCCTGATGAAGATAAGCATAGGATATCCTGCAAGGGATGCTGAGATGGAGATCCTCCGCAAGGGCAGTCGCAGGGGTGATTTATATACAATAGCTCCTGTGATGGATGGAAAAGAGGTGATGCAGATACAGGATATGATATCCGCAAGCGTGCATATGTCAGAAAAGATTATCGAGTATATAATGAACATTGTCGAGGCAACAAGGGTTGAAAAAAGGCTTGTGTCAGGACTATCGACACGCGGCGCATTAGCCATGCAGCATACTGCAAAGGCGAACGCATTTTTAAAGGGCAGAGACTATGTTATACCTGAGGACATAAAGGAGTTGTCAGGTTTTGTGATACCGCACAGGATTATCTTCAGGGAAGAGTATGAACATACGGAAAGACAGGAGATGGTCAGATCTCTAATCGAATCAGTAAAGGCACCAGTCTGATAAGGCTCACAAAGGCCGGATGGATTTTCATAGGCCTTACGCTCTTTCTCGGTTTTTCAGCTGTAAATACCGGTAATAATCTCATATACATAATTGTTTCAGGCTTTCTCTCTCTTATGGCTGTGTCTGGATTTTTTGGAAGGTACAACCTCAGAATGATTGATGTCCAGCTCGAGCCTCCTGCTGAAATATATGCGATGTCCCATGCTGTACTGCGGCTAAAAATACAAAACAATAAAAAACATTTTCCGGCTTTTTTACTCAGAGTGAAGGTTATGTGCGGCGAGGCGCTTGTTGCATATCTTGACTCTTCTGGAGAAGGTTCAGCTGCTGTCAGTGTTGTATTCGAAAAAAGAGGAATGCAGACCACAGGCAGCATAAGAATCTGTTCTGTATTCCCGTTCAATTTTTTTGTGAGGTGTATTCAGATTCCGGATAAAGAGCCTCTGCTTGTGCTGCCGGAGCTCCGGAAGTGTTCTCTGACACAGCCTGCACAACAGGGAAGGCAGCATGCAGAAGGCTTGCTGTCAGACAGCAGGGGTTATGAGTCAGGCATAATATCATTGCGGCCTTATCAGGCCGGAGACCCTCTCAGGCATATACACTGGAAGGCTGCAGCAAAGACTGACAAGCTGCTCACAAAAGAGTTTCCGTCATCCCGAGCAGAACCGGTTCTGATCAATTTTGATGAACTCGATATACCAGACATCGAGACAAAAATATCCTGCACTGCATATGCGCTTAACAGACTGATCAGGCAAGGTACGCCTGCCGGGCTTGTTATCGAGAAGAAAGTTCTGAAGCCTTCGCTTGGCAGCGGGCATAGACTGAAGATGCTTGAAAAGCTTGCGCTTTATGGAAACTGATAACAGACGCACCGGCATAAGACAGGTGCTTGATCTGACTGCGCACTGCATAGTGCTGGCTGCATTTCTTTCTGTTGTCAGAAGCATAAGCCTGATAAGCTCGTCCATTTTTGTTGCTGCCTACATCGCAGGTTCTTATGCAAGCTCAAAAAAAATATTTATTACAAACAGGATAATTCTTAACCTTGCTGCCCTGCTGATCGGTGCTGTCATGGTTTCCCGTGCAAGCCTCAACAACCTCGGCGGTCCTGTTGTTGATCTGTTACTGCTGTTTCTCGTAATCAAGGTATTTGAGCAGAAGATGTTCAGGGACTATATGCAGATATACGCTCTGTCTGTGCTGCTTCTCGCTGCGAGCTCTCTGTTTGTGCTTGATATGATTTTTGCAGTCTATTTTGTTGTCATGCTCTTTCTGATCGCGATTGGTGCGGTTATGCTGTCTTATTTTTCGCAGAATGAAGATATGATCATGGATAAGGCGGTGCTTAGAAAGATCATTTCACGATCTGTTATCATACCTGCCGTAGCACTGCCGCTGACAGCCGTCATGTTCATAATACTGCCAAGAACAGCATTTCCTGTCTGGAACATGCTGACAAAACATGGCATTGCGCACTCCGGTTTTTCAGACAGTATTGAGCTTGGTGCAGTATCATCCATTCAGGAGAGCAGAGCGGTGGTCCTGAGGGTAAAGACCGTGCGAGTTCCTGAAGAGCAGCTATATTGGCGCGGCATAATGCTCGACAGCTTCAATGGCAGGGCATGGAGCGCATCAACAGCAGCAAAAGAGTCTGCTGCAATGACTGTTCAGCTGAAATCTCCATGGGTGAGGCAGTCAATATTTCTTGAGCCCTATGGCAGCAGATATCTCTTTGCCCTTGACAAGCCGTATGGCTATTCAGCAAAAAAAGCAAAATATCTGCCTGGACTTGTTGCTGTGCTGCATGAAATACCGCGGACAAGAATCAGGTATGATGCTGTGTCGCATCTTTCGGATCATATTGACGATGCAGCGCCAGATCCCGCAATATATCTTGGCCTGCCTGAAAAAGGATTAGAAAATACCGCGCGTCTTGCCCGCAGTCTGACAGAAGGGCTGGCTGAACAAGATGCAGCAAACAGGATTGTCAGTCATCTGAATATTGGTGAGTACAGTTATTCGCTTTCGAGTCTGCCGCTTTCTGAAAATCCCGTAGAGGAGTTTTTATTCAGATCAAAAAAAGGAAACTGTGAATATTTTGCATCATCAATGGCTGTGATGCTCAGGATGTCCGGTATACCGTCCAGGATAGTTGGAGGCTACAGGGGCGGGCAATACAATGAAATTGGCGGCTACTATATTGTTACTCAGAACGAGGCGCATGTCTGGGTTGAGGCATATATTCCCAAGCGCGGCTGGGTGCGATTTGATCCAACGCCTTTGTATCCAGCAGGGCATCAGTCTTCTGATTCCAGAAGTATATTCATGAGAATCAAGCTTGCCGTTGATGTGGTCAGCTACTTCTGGAATTCATCTGTTATTCCTTATAATTTTGAAGAGCAGTATATATTTCTGAGCAGAATAAAAAGCGGATTAACCAGAGCAGATATTGTAAAATATCTGAAAAGTCCTGCAGCTGCGACCGCGGTATTTTTGATCTGTGCAGTCTATCTTTTTTTCCGGATTAAGAAAACAGTCTGCATTAGAAAAAAAGAGCCTTATAAAGGGTTTATCTCAAGTTTTGATTATATATTGACGAAAAGAGGATATAAACGAAATTCAGGGGAAGGGCTTGAAGAGTTTGTCAAAAGGATTAAAGAGCCTGAGCTCAAGATTCACGCCTCCAATTTTGCGGATGAATTTTATATGCTCTACTACAAAGATATAACCCCCGGCGCAGAACAGAGAATGAAGCTGAGAAAATTATTAAAAACTCTTAAAAAGATTCAATAAAATATAATGAAATCAAAACTTATCAAATACTCGCCGCTTACCATAGCAGGCATATATTTTATAATTGCCATGCTCTGGATAGCATATTCTGATTTTATGCTCTTTGCAATCCTGAGCGAAAAAGAAAAACTGCATTTCTTTCAGAGTCTGAAAGGATATCTTTTTGTATCTGCAACTGCAGTATTGATCTTTTTTCTGCTGCAAAAGCTTGTTAAAGTCATCAAACAGGAGGTCCTGCGCGGAGAAGACCGCTTCAGGGTGCTGGCTCAGAATACATCAGCAGGCATATTCATGCATGACAGGAAGTTTATCTTTGCAAACAAAGCCATGCTTGACATTGTTGGTTATAGCAGTAAAAAGCTGACAAAAATGACGATTGCTGACATTATGTCTGAAGAGTTTCGCTCTTTGGCAGCTGGAAGCTGCAGAGAGGTTCTTGACGGCACTAAAATTTCATGCAGTAATGAGGTCAGAATCGTACGCGGCGATGGTTCAGAGAGATGGATAAATATTTATGCTACTCTGATCCAGTTTATGGAGCACAAAGTGATATTGGGAACTGTGAGTGATATCACTGAGAGCAGGGCAATACAACAGTCTCTTCTGAAAACAGAGCAGAGGTATCGTCAGCTTTTTGAAAACAACCCTCTGCCAATGTGGCTTTATGATACAGAGACCCTCTCATTTCTTCAGGTTAATGAATCTGCTGTCAGGCACTATGGCTATTCAAGGCAGGAATTTTTAAATATGACAATAAAGGATATCAGGCCTCCTGAGGATATTCCAAAACTTACGAAAGATATTCAGCAGCTGAAAAGTGGTGTAAATGAATCCGGAGTATGGCAGCATGTTAAAAAGGACGGTACTCTGGTTTTTGTCGAGATTGTGTCGTTTGCATTTGATGTTGGAGGCAGGTTTGTAGAACTTGTATTGGCCAATGATATTACAGCCACCATAGAGGCGCAGAATCAGCTTCTTAAAATTAATTTAGAGCTTGAAGAAATAATCAAGGAACGGACAAAGGAACTCTATGACGCAAATCAGCGCCTAATGGAGCTTGACAGACTGAAAACATTATTTGTCGCCTCAATGACGCATGAGCTCAGGACACCTCTTAACGCTGTGATGGGGTTCAGCACGCTTCTGAATGACGGCGTGTATGGTGAGCTTTCTGATGATCAGAAAGAGGCGCTCATAAAGGTTCTTAAAGGCGGTCAGCAGCTTCTTGATCTTGTGAATGATGCTATTGATGTCACTAAAATTGAAGCAGGGCAGCTTGAACAGCAGATAAGCGATTTTGATCTGCATGATCTTCTTGTAGAAGTGCAGCTCAAGTTCAAGGACTATGCATCTGAAAAAGGGGTGGAGCTTAATATTGAACCAGCACACAAACTGATGCACTCAGACAGGCGAAGGATACATCAGGCGCTTCTTAATCTTGTTGACAATGCGATTAAATTTACAGAACAGGGATCAGTAACAATAAGTGCTTCAGGTCTGGATGAACCTGGTGATGATGAGAAAGTGGCTGTTTCCATAAAGGACACTGGTGTTGGAATAAGGGAGCACGACATGAAAGAACTGTTTGTCCCATTTTCAAAGCTCGGCATGGCTGAACGAAGAATGAGCCATGGCACAGGGCTCGGGCTCTATCTTACAAACAAGATAGTTGAAGAAGCGCTACATGGCAAAATTAGTGTCAAGAGTGAATTTGGCAAGGGAAGTGATTTTACTGTTGTGCTGCCTGTCAGGCTTTAGAAGATGGCATCTTGTATTTTATTATTTCATCTGTCATGGCTTTTATTGTTGACTCCTGCGGCATAACCGAGACTTTGAACCCAGCCTTTTCCACTGCTTGTGCTGTTACAGGCCCTATTGCAGCAATTATGACATCATGAAGCAGTGCTGAAGCATCTTTGCCCATAAACTCCAAAAAATTTCTGAATGCTGCTCCGCTTGTGAAGACAGCAATTGATATTTTGCCCTCTCTGAAAAAATCCTGCAGTTCTCTGCTGCTTTTTTTTGTTTTGACAGAGTGGTATATGACTGGTGTGTCGATATGCCCGCCAGCCCTTCTGACAGCAGAGGGAAATACATCACGAGCATTGTCAGGCTTTGGAAGGAGTATTTTGATGCCTTTAAGCGGTTCAGAATCAGGATCAGCATTGCCAATGAATGATCTGACTATTCCCTCGGCATTGTATTCATCAGGTATGAGATCAACATTCAGTCCAAAAGCATTAAGAGCCTCTGCTGTTTTAGATCCGACAGCGCAGAATTTTATGTTCTGCATTTCACTGATGCTGTGCCCTGTGCTTAAAAATCTGTTCATGAAATGGGCAACAGCATTTTTGCTTGTTACCACTATCCAGTCGTATTCTGTTACGGATTCTATGGCAGCATCTATATCATCATAGTTTTCAGGAGGCTGAATCTCTGTTGTGCTGAACTCAAAAATTTCTGCACCCAGATCTTTGAGCCGGTCAAATTCATCGGAATACTCTCTTGTGATCAAAACTCCCTGTCCAGAAAGCGGTTTGTTGTCAGGAGTTCTTATAGACATCGTCAAGTATCTCTTTTGCGCCCATGCTCAGCAGTTCATTTGCAATATTGATCCCAAGCGCTTCAGCATCTTCAGGCAGCCCCTCTGTTGTGGTCTTTATAATACGGCTGCCATCAACAGATCCTACAAGCCCTTCAATCCTTACTTTATTATTTTCAAATTTTGCATGGCCGGCTATCGGTACCTGGCAGCCGCCCTCGAGCTTTTTGAGCAGCGATCTTTCAGCCCTTACGCAGACTGATGTCTCAAAATGGTCAAGAGGTCTGATCAGTTCATTTATAAAGCTGTCGTTCCTTCTGCACTCAATTCCAACAGCTCCCTGGCCTATTGCGGGCAGACTGACATTATAATCGAGTTCTTCTGTTATGCGATCGCCCCATCCAAGCCTTTTTACTCCGGCTGCAGCGAGTATTATCGCATCATATACACCCTCGTCAAGCTTTCTCAGCCTCGTGTCTAAATTGCCTCTGAGCTGCCCGATTTTGATGTCTGGCCGCATATGCAGAAGCTGGCATGAACGCCTGAGGCTGCTTGTTCCGACTGTTGCGCCGTAAGGAAGATCATTAAAGCATTTGGGCGTGTTTTTGCCTATAGGAGCGATAAATGCGTCACGCGGATCTTCTCTTTCGCATACAATAGCAAGGTGAAGCTGATCCGGAAGTTCTGTAGGCACATCCTTCATGCTGTGCACAGCAAGGTCAGCTTCATCACGCATAAGCGCCTCTTCAATCTCTTTCACAAAGAGTCCCTTGCCTCCAACCTTTGCAAGGGGCACATCAAGTATCTTGTCTCCTGTGGTCTTGATCTTAAGGAGCTCCACAGTCAGCTCAGGGTTCAGTTTTTTTATCTGTGATGCCACCCATTCAGCCTGCCACAGCGCAAGTTTGCTGCCGCGGGTAGCTATTACAATCCTATTTTTTGTCATCGCTGTCTCCGTTGATTCCGTAAAGTTTTTTTATCAGCGCTATAAGCTCCTGCCTGTCTTCACAGTCATCTTTCAGAGCAACCATTGGCGCATGAATCAGCTTATTGGTTATTGCAGCTGCCATGTATTCAATAATCTCAAGATCTGCTTCAGATACATGTTTAAGTCTGTTTTTAAGACGCATGAATTCTTCGCATCTGATCATATCAGCTTTCTGGCGCAAAGACATTATAGCCGGTACGGCCTTGAGAGAGCTTATCCATCTCACAAAGCTCTCGACCTCCTCTTCAACAATCGCTTCTGCCATATCAGCTTCTTTCTGGCGTTCATTCATGTTCGAATTGACAACCTCCTGCAGGTCATCAACATCATACAGATAGATGTTCTCGAGTTTATTTATCTCAGGATCAATATTTCTCGGAACAGATATGTCGATTATAAAGACAGGCTTCTGTCTGCGCGCTTTGATGATCAACTGCATATCATCCCTTTCAAGTACATATGATGGGGCTCCTGTCGAACATATAACAATATCGGCATAGAGCATCTCTGATTTGAAGTCCTCAAATCGTACAGGCTTGCCGCAGAACTCCTCAGCCAGTCTGCATCCTGTTTCATAAGTCCTGTTTGCTACCATCACATTTTTCACGCCGCAGTTCAGCAGATGTCTGGCAGCCAGCTCAGCCATCTCTCCAGCTCCGAGCAGCATGACAGACATGCCTGACAGATCATTGAATATTTTTTTTGCAAGCTCTACAGCAGCGAAGCTTATTGATACTGCATTTTCAGCTATCTTTGTTTCTGTTCTCGTGCGTTTTGCTGTTGATATGGCTTTTTTCATCAATCTGTTGAGGAGAATGCCTGAAGATTTTTCTTTAAGAGCCGTGCTGAAAGCATCTTTAAGCTGCCCGAGTATCTGGGGCTCTCCCAGCACCATTGAGTCGAGGCTCGATGCCACCCTGAGTATGTGACGCACAGCATCTGTGCCGCGCAGCACATATAGTGAAGTCTCGAATGTCTCGATAGGTATGGCATGGAATTCAGAAAGAAAGATCTTTATTCTGTTTATTGCAGCATCTGCATCGGCTGCTGACGCATAAAGTTCAACCCTGTTGCATGTTGACAGCACAACCACTTCATTGACATCTTTAAGCGAGCGCAGTCCTGCGATGCCTTTAGAGAGCTTTTCGCCGTTAAATGCCAGTTTTTCTCTGACCTCAACATTCGCAGTCTTATGATTAACGCCTATAACAAGTATTTTCATGGGAATCTATGCAGCGTATTATGAAAATAATTTACCCCAAAGAATGTGAACAGAAGCACTAAAAATCCGAGTATTGAGAGCATGGCAGCTTTTTTGCCCCTCCATCCTGCAGCGAGCCTCACATGGATGACAATAGCGTATATAAGCCATGCTATCAGAGACCAGACCTCTTTTGGATCCCATCTCCAGTAGCTGCCCCATGCGCTCTCTGCCCATAGCGCTCCGGTAATTATCGCAAGAGTCAGCAGCGGGAATCCCGCGCTGATCAGTCTATAGTTCATATCATCCAGCGTCTGCACGCTGGGCAGCCGCTGGAATATTCCATGAAGTCTTTTTGATTTCAGGTTTGCGTCCTGGATCAGATACATTATACCCGCTCCAAAAGCCACAGCAAATGCCGCGTTGCCAAGAAATGCCAGCAGGGTGTGTATACCGAGCCAGTAGCTTTTGAGCGCAGGTGCAAGCGGATTGGCCTCTCTTGGCATGATTGATGCGGAGAGCATAAGCAGGAATATCACAGGCATGGTAAAGGATGCCATTATTCCGATTTTGTAGCGTCTGCTTATTACAAAAAATACAAGCATTACGCACCATGCAAAGAATGATGATGCTTCATGCATGCTTGTTATCGGAAGCTGGTCTGTTTCAATATACCTTGCTGCAACTCCTGCAGTATGAAGTGCGAATCCGGCCCATGCAAATACAAACATCATCTTTGAAGCGCCTCTGCTCTCTCTGAAAAGCTCAGAAAGGCTTACTATCGCTGCTGCGAAGTAAAAGGTGAGCGCAAGTTCAAAGAGCAGGGTTGCCATCAGAAGCAGCCGAGTTCGCAGTTTGTTATTTTGAGCTTCAGCTCGTTTGCTGCTTTTGCTATCTCGGAGTACGGCACTCCAAGGCTCTCAGCTATCTGTCTGGCAGCAGTGCAGGTTATTTTGCCGTCAGAAGCTGTTGATTCCAGCATTTTTTTAAGTCTGCTGTCTACTGCTGTCTTATCCATCATACCTACCATTAACCTGAGAGCTGATGTTTCGGCAGGATCAAATCTGATAACTCGCCTGCCTGAGACCGGCTCAGTGTCAGTTTTGATATCAAGATGAGAGGCTGAAACAATAATGTCGGCTTTATTTAGCAGATTGACAGCCGAAGGCTTCATGCCTTCTTCATCCCGACTGACTAAAAATATTACTATATCAGGATTCGAAAACTCAATCGCACTGTTTCCTTCCACTATCAGCGCATCCATATCAGACAGCATGCTGAGGGCTTTTGGCATTGCATCGGCAAGGTCTTCGCGCCGCGCCCTGACCCATAAAACCTTCTCTGCACCTGATGTCTTAAGATCATATGTGTCCTTGCCTTGTTCGAGCAGTATGTTTTCATCAGATATTATTTCTGAATTGAACCTCGCAGCCGTAAACTTGACTGCACCCCATCTTTTATAGTGCGAGAAACTCCCTTTGTCATGAATGTCTGATGTGAGGAATTTAAGCAGTGCGGCAGCCAGAGTGGTCTTGCCTGCACCGCTCTGGCTGCTGCCTATGCCAATAATAAAAGGTTTATTCTGAATCTTCTGTATGACCGCACCCTTCTGTTACACAGGCGTATGACAGATCGCCTGCTTTTGACCTCTTCTCAACAAGCAGCGGTGCTTTACATTTAGGGCACTCTTTTGGAACAGGCCTGAACCATGTTGCAAATTTGCAGTTGGGATAGTTGCTGCAGCTCCAGAATGGTTTGCCCTTTTTTGTCTTTCGCTCAACAATATTGCCGCCGTCAACAGGACATTTGATGCCTGTTGCAAGAGGTTTTGCGTTTTTGCATTCAGGGTATTTTGAGCAGGCCAGAAATCTGCCGAACCTCCCTTTTTTAATTATCATCGGAGATCCGCACTTGTCGCACTTTTCGTCTGTTGCCTCTGTTTCCTGCTGAGTCTGGCCTGTGCTGTCCTCAAGAGGCCTTGTGTTTTTGCAGTTTGGGTAGCCTGAACATGCATAGAATCTGCCATGCCTTCCCCACCTGATCACCATCGGAGATCCGCACTTGTCGCACTTCTGTTCAGTTGCTATGTCTTCAGGCTTCACCTTGCCGCTCTCTTTTGAAGCCTTCAGAAGATCTTTATTAAAGGGAGTGTAAAAATCTTTTACAACCTTGGGCCATTTCATTTTCGCAGTCTCGATGAAGTCGAGTTCATTCTCCATTTTTGCTGTGAAGCTGAAATCAATAAGCTCAGGGAACTTGTCAACAAGCAGATCATTTACAACAACGCCGAGTTCTGTTGGGCTGAACCTGCCATCATTCTTTTCAACATATTTTCTATCCTGAATGGTTGAGAGTATGGCTGCATATGTACTCGGTCTGCCAATGCCTTTTTCCTCAAGTGTTTTAACAAGCGTTGCTTCGGTATATCTTGGGGGAGGCTGCGTAAAGTGCTGGATCTTGTTGAGCTCTTTCATGTTTACATCAGCATCTTCTTCAAGCTCTGGCAGCAGGCCGCCTTCTTCTTCTTCAATCTCATCCTTTGTCTCGGTATATAGTGCCATGAAGCCGGGGAATCTTATCACAGTGCCTGATGCCCTGAACTCTGTTGTCTGGTTGGTTTTGGGCGAGGATTTGACGCCTATCAAAATAGTGGTCAGATCCAGTTGCGCTGGGCTCATCTGGCTCGCTATAAATCTGTTCCATATAAGGTTATATAAAGAGTATTGATCTTTTGTGAGATATGACTTTACAGATTCAGGGGTTTTATCCATGTATGTCGGTCTTACAGCCTCATGGGCATCCTGAGCACTGCCTTTACTTTTGTAAACATTGAATTTGCCAGGATGGTATTCTTTGCCGAACTTTTCTTCAATATATGTCTTTGCCCACTCCTGTGCTTCAGGGGCTATTCTGTAAGAATCTGTTCTCATATAGGTTATAAGACCTGCGGAGCCTTCCTTGCCGAGTTCAATTCCTTCATAAAGCTGCTGTGCTGTCATCATTGTCTTTTTTGCGGTAAAACGCAGCTTTCTTGAGGCCTCTTGCTGGAGAGTGCTTGTTATGAAAGGCGCTGCAGGAGATCTCTTGCGCAGCTTCTTTTCAACGGATGTGACAACAAACTCCTGCTTTTCAAGATCTGCTGAGACAGCTTCAGCTGTTTTTCCATCTTTGATCAGAAATCGCTCATCCTCTTTTTTTGCATCTCTGTTGACCACCAGCGCGTTTTTATATTTGTATAATCTTGCATTAAATTGCTGAGTGCCGCCTGAAGCAGCAGCCATTACAGCCTCTATTGTCCAGTATTCTTCCTTGTTAAATGCGCTGATCTCTCTTTCTCTGTCAACAACAAGTCGCACGGCAACAGACTGCACTCTGCCTGCGCTCAGCCCGCGCCTCACTTTTTTCCAGAGAAACGGACTCAGATTATAGCCGACCAGCCTGTCGAGTATGCGCCTTGCCTGCTGTGCATCAACTTTGTTGATGTCAATTTCTCCGGGTGTTTTAATCGCTTCGTTCACAGCCCTTTCTGTAATTTCGTTGAAGGTTACTCTGAATATTTTTTTCTTGCCTTTTGCAGGAGTGATCTCTTCTGCAATATGGTTGGCGATTGCCTCGCCTTCGCGGTCAGGGTCTGTGGCTATGTATATTGTATCTGCTTTTTTTGCTTCGCTTTTAAGCTCTTTGACAACCTTTTCCTTGCCTGGAATTATCATGTATTTCGGCTCAAAATTATTGTCCACATCTACCCCCAGCTCTTTTTTGGGCAGATCTTTTATATGGCCAACTGATGCCTTTACCCCAAAATCCTTACCGAGTATCTTGTTGATTGTTTTTGCTTTTGCCGGCGATTCAACTATTACAAGCGATTTCAAGCAGCGGCCTCCTTCAGTTCCAGGTTATCTGTCGCCCTCTGCCGAAGACAAAGGCGTAGATATCTTCAATGTCTATTTCTGAATCTTTTATTAAAATAAATGACAGAAGAGCACGTATTGTGTCAAGCTCAGCCTCGTCTATGCTGCTGGAGGTCTCCATTGATGAGAGCTCATCCTTTATCATGGGAAAGTCGAGATCAAAGCTGTTTATGCTCTTAAGAGTGTCATCAGCCTCATAACCCTTTTCGAACAGGTCTTTTGCCATAATCCGTAGCACATCAATAATCCTTTTAGCCAAGCATCCTCCTAAACAATTTCAAACTTTTTGCCGTCAAGCTGTTTCACTATGCCCTTAAGCTCCAGATTGAGCAGAATACCCGATAGTTTTGAAGATGGTATGTTGAGCTGTCTCAAAATCTGATCGATATGCTGTGGTCCTGAGGCAAGAACAGTACATATTGCCTTTTCATCTTCATTAATTTCAAGTGCTTCAATCCTGGCTGTTATGTCTGTTCCGGTTTTTGAACCTGACAGGTCAAGCTGCTTTTTTATCTTTGGCGCAAGCTCTTCAATTATATCACTGACATTAAGCACCAGCTTGGCTCCGCTGCTGATAAGCCTGTTTGTTCCTTCTGAATTTTTCTGCCCGATATTGCCAGGTACTGCAAATATTTCTTTGCCCTGCTCAAGGGCATATGATGCTGTTATAAGCGAGCCGCTGTTTGGCGCTGCCTCAACTACAAGCACACCGAGGGAGAGGCCGCTTATAAGTCTGTTGCGCCTCGGGAAGTTCTCTTTCAGCGGACCTGTGCCAAACGGGAACTCGCTTATAACAGCGCCTGATTCAGTGATTTTATTAAATAATCGTCTGTTTTCAGAAGGATAGATAATATCGAGTCCTGAACCGAGTACAGCTATTGTCCTGCCGCCAGCGTTAAGTGCTGCCTCATGCGCTGCTGTGTCTATGCCGCGGGCCATGCCGCTTATTATTGTGAGTCCTGCGGCAGCGAGTCCGCCTGAAAGTTCGCGCACAGCCTTTTTACCGTACTCAGACATAAGTCTTGAGCCTACAACAGCTACTGAGTTCAGATCATCGGGGCATATTCTGCCCTTAACATAAATGACAACAGGAGCATCATCAAAATTGCGTAGCTGCTCAGGATAGTCAGGATGCAGAAAGTGGATTATTGATACGCCTTTTGATTCAGCTTTTGCGATCTCTCTGTCAACAATATCCCATCTGCTGAATGACCTGATGCTCTCTGCCTTTGATGCTCCGATATTGACTGTGGCAGCAAGCTCTTTATATGTTGCATTGAAAATATTTTCAGCACTATGAAACCTGCTCAGCAGCTTTCTGTATGAAGATATGCCGATGTCTCTGGCAAAGACCATTGCGAGTGAACAGCGGAGCTCACTGGATGCATGGTCAACAGGTGTGTACATATTCTGCTCCTGAGCAGGACAGCAGTTTTGCCGCTGCTGTCCTGCAGATTAATGGTTATGAAGATTTTCGATTATCCTCTGAGCAGTTTACGCATCTTCAGTCTGAGCGCGTTTAGCTTTATAAAGCCTTCAGCATCCCGCTGATTATATATTTTTTCTGCTTCAAAGGTTGCGAGCTCCTGATGGTAAAGCGAATTTGGAGACTTTCTGCCGACTACTGAACAACTGCCTTTGTATAGCTTGAGCCTCGCTGTTCCTGTAACATCTTTTTGTATGTTGTCAATGGTTGACTGCATGATTTCTCGTTCAGGAGCAAACCAGTAGCCATAATAAACAAGTTCCGCGTATTTTGGTATCAGGGAATCTCTGAAATGCATCACTTCCCGATCGAGTGTCAGAGACTCAACAGCCCTGTGCGCTGTATGCAGCACTGTGCCTGCAGGTGTTTCATATACTCCTCTTGATTTCATTCCAACATATCTGTTTTCAACAAGATCAACACGGCCTATGCCGTTTTCTCCTGCAAGCCTGTTCAGTTTTTCAAAAAGTGCAACTGGGCCGAGCTGCTCTCCATTGAGAGCTGTCGGATTGCCTTCTTTATACTCTATTTCTATATAAGTTGGTTTATCCGGAGCTTTTTCAGCAGGCACCATCATTGTATACATGTCCTCAGTAGGCTCTGCCCAGGGATCTTCGAGTACCCCGCCCTCATAGCTTATATGCAGGATATTTCTGTCTGTGCTGTATGGTTTTGCTTTTGTTGCTGTTACAGGGATGCCATGTTTTTCCGAATATTCGATCAGGGATTCACGGGAATTGAATGGCCACTCTCTCCATGGTGCAATAACCTTTATGTCAGGCTTGAGAGCGTAGTATGACAACTCAAAACGGACCTGGTCATTTCCCTTGCCTGTTGAGCCGTGTGATACAGCATCAGCACCCTCTTTTATAGCTATTTCAATCTGTTTTTTTGCTATCAGCGGCCTTGCTATTGATGTGCCGAGTAGATATACGCCTTCATAAACCGCATTTGCCCTGAGCATCGGGAATATATAGTCGCGTATGAACTCTTCGCGCAGATCCTCAACATAGGCTTTTGAAGCTCCTGTGCTGATCGCCTTGGCTTCTACCGGATCAAGCTCTTCTCCCTGTCCAAGATCAGCGCAGAACGCTATGATTTCAGAATTGTATGTCTCTTTCAGCCATGCTATTGCTACCGATGTGTCAAGACCACCTGAATAAGCTAGTACAATCTTTTTTGCCATCATATCCTCCGGATGTATATTTAAATGATTGTTTTGAGGCGAAAGAGAAAAGATATCACAAAAAGGGTTATTTTTTCTTTATCCTTATCCTCTGGACCCTTCTTTTGCCGGGTGAACTGAGCACCTTGCCGTCTAAAAGGTCGCAAAGCTTTGAAATTTCGTCATAAACTCCTTCAATATCAGTAATCACCTCAAGGACCTCATCTTGCTCCAAAAGAATAAACGGACGCCTGACCTTAATTACAGCGAGCGCAGGTGCAGAGCCTTTAAGGTCTAATACGATATCAGCTTTTTTACGGCCTGCCATAGCCTCTGTCCTCCGATATTAATATCAGCATAAGGCTTTATTTTGACAGAAGAGGCTGTCTGGCTTCAAATTTTATGATTTATCAATGCATTTTTTGTATGAATTCCTCAACTGGTAATGCCGGCATTGTGAATAGCTGAATGCTGCACCTGGCTCCAAGCTCCATTGATCCGTCATTGTTTTTTAAGTTGTTGTCAGATTGTTTTGCCTTGCTGTCGTTCTGTTGCGATGGTTTTTATTATTGACTGACTGACTGCCTCTCTTTTAGATTATTTATATGGAAATAATACGAATTCCCATCATAATGCAGCAGACCGCAGAGGAGCACAGGCTCAGCTCAAGGACGATCGGGCTTGTGCCTACCATGGGTGCGCTGCATGAAGGCCATATAAGTCTGATAAAGTGTTCAAAGTCAGAAAATGATATTACAGCAGTCAGCATTTTTGTCAATCCCACACAGTTTGGCCGTAATGAGGACTTTGACACATATCCCAAAGATACAGAAACAGATATCCTGAAGCTCAGGGACTCTGGCGTTGACATGCTGTTTCTGCCGGATGCATCACAGATGTATCCGCAAGGTTTTGTAACGAACATAACTGTTAAAGATATTGATTCAAAGCTGTGCGGAGCATTCAGGCCGGGACACTTCAGCGGTGTTGCGACTGTTGTCTGCAAGCTTCTTAATATTGTGAAGCCGGCCAGGGCATATTTCGGTCAGAAGGACTTTCAACAGACAGTGATAATACAAAGAATGATAACTGATCTGAATATGGATTGCGATATAGTGGTATGCCCGATTGTCCGGGACAGTGACGGTCTTGCAAAGAGCTCTCGAAACGCCTATCTTGCTGATGACAGCAGGAAAGCCGCACTTGTTATTTATAAGGCTCTTAGGGCTGGCGCAGATATTATAAATTCAGGTGAGAGAAATGCCCTTGCTGTAAAAAAGAAGATGAATGATATGCTCGGTTCAGAACCGCTTGTGTCAGAGGTCCAGTATGCCTCTATATATGATCCTGTTACTCTGGATGAGCTTTCTGAAACAGGGAAAGAGAACCTGCTTGCGATTGCGCTCAGGATTGGAGAGGTGAGGCTCATAGATAATATGCTTGTAAGCATTCATAAATAGCTCTCCAGGGTTAATTTATTCCATTGCATCTTTTTTTCTTTTATTTTTCAATGAACCTAAAATTGCATTATCTGCTTTTAATTTTTTTATCGGGTTGTTTTTGTTATTTTGCAATTGCTGTTATTCCATCGTGCTGGTTTATTACCGCTCTATTGAACAGCTATATGATATAATTTGATTAAATGAAAACAAGATTATTTACCTTTATTTTGCTGATTGCCTCCCTGTTTCTAATATCCGGAGTATCTTTTTCCGCTCCTTCAAAAAAAGAAGAGAAAAAGAGGCCCCTGGTTACTGTCATAACAGTTGATGGGGTTATAAATCCTGTTGCAGCAGAGCATATACACAGATCCATAAAAAAGGCTCTGTCAAACGGTTCAGAGGCATTGATTGTGGAGCTGGATACCCCAGGGGGTCTCGACACCTCAATGCGTCTGATCGTGAAAGACATATTTGCTTCAGAAGTGCCTGTTATAGTATTTGTCTCTCCCTCTGGAGCGCGTGCTGCATCAGCAGGTGTATTTATCACAATGTCAGCGCATATTGCCGCAATGGCTCCGGGAACCAACATGGGAGCTGCTCACCCTGTTGCTGTTGGCGAAAAGATGGATAAGGTTACATCTGACAAGGCTGCCAATGACGCAGCTGCGTATATCAAGTCAATAGCAGAGAGCAGGGGAAGGAATATTCAATGGGCAGAATCTGCTGTGCGTAAAAGCGTGTCAATAACAGAGGCAGAGGCTTTAAAGTTAAATGTTATAGATATGGTGCAGAGTGATTTAAAAGCACTTCTTGCCGGAGTGGACGGTAAAAAGATTAAAACAGCCTTCAGGGAAGTGACTCTCAGAACAGCTGATGCTGATATTGAGAGGGTTGAGATGGGTTTCAGGCATAAGGTGCTGGATTTTGTGAGCAATCCAAATGTGGCCTATATATTAATGATGCTTGGCTTTTACGGTATATTTTTTGAACTTACAAATCCTGGCTCACTTGTGCCGGGTATTCTCGGAGGAATATCCCTGGTTCTCGCTTTTTATGCATTCCAGACGCTGCCTGTAAACTATGCGGGCCTTCTGCTTATAGTCATAGGAATCATACTCTTCATACTCGAGATCAAGGTGACTTCATACGGACTGCTCTCTATAGGCGGCATAGGCTGTGTTGTGCTTGGTTCAATAATGCTGATTGATTCTCCTGATCCTATCATGAAATTATCTCTCTCTGTTGTTCTGCCTGCGGCATTGGTGACAGCCCTCTTTTTCGGGATCACCATAAGGCTTGCATTCAGGGCTTTCAGGAGAAGGCCGGTAACAGGAGTTGAAGGGCTGGTGGGTATTCATGGAGCAGCCATATCAGACATAGGCAGGGACAGCGGACAGGTGATGATACAGGGTGAGATATGGTCTGCATATTCTGAAGAATTGATACCTGCTGATGCAAAGATTATTGTGGAATCTGTTGAAGGGTTGAGAGTTAAAGTTAAAAGGTTCTGATATTTTGTCGTTTTTTTGAATCTGTGTTGATAATTTCTGTATTGGTGAATTAAAATAATAGTTAAGAATGAGCGGCTTCTGAATATGTATTTCAGAGCCGCTGTTTTGAAGGAGGTAAAAAATGAATATGTTTAAAACATTTGTCCTGCTTTTTGGACTTACTCTGTTTTTTATATTTATAGGCAATGCCATCGGCGGAAAACAGGGTGCAACAATAGCACTGTTCATAGCGCTTGCAATGAACTTCTTTTCTTACTGGTTCAGCGACAAGATAGTTCTCAAAATGTATCGAGCAAAACCTGTTACTGAGGCTGAGGCTCCTGAGTTCCATTCAATGGTGAGGCGTCTTGCTGCAAAGGCATCAATGCCCATGCCAAAAGTTTATATAATCAATGAAGATCAGCCCAATGCATTTGCTACCGGCAGAAATCCTGAGCATGCTGCTGTTGCTGCTACAACAGGAATAATGCGCATACTCACCAATGAGGAGCTTGAGGGTGTGATGGCGCATGAGCTTTCTCATGTAAAGCATAGAGACATTCTGATAGGCACAATAGCAGCAACCATTGCAGGAGCAATAAGCTATATGGCACATATGGCGCAGTGGGCTGCAATATTCGGCGGCAGAAGCAGTGATGATGATGGAGGCAGCAATCCGATCGGCGCCATAGCCATGATGATAATGGCTCCCATTGCAGCCATGCTGATACAGATGGCTATATCACGCTCCCGTGAATATGCTGCTGACGCAGGCGGCGCGAAGATAGCTGGCAATCCAAGATATCTTGCCAATGCCCTTCGCAAGCTTGATGCAGCGTCCAGACAGATTCCGATGGATGCCTCACCTTCGACAGCCCATATGTTTATAGTTAACCCGCTGACAGGCGGTGGGTTAAGAAAGCTGTTCAGCACTCATCCTCCAATCGAGGAGCGCATCGCAAAATTAGAATCAATGAGCAGCTACTAACATACTATGCGGGCCCTTGTAACAGGTCCAACAGGATTTATCGGAAGCCATCTTGTCGAGGCATTACTCGCAGATGGCTTTTCTGTAAAATGTCTTGTAAGGAGTAGTTCTGATACAAGCAGGCTTGACGGACTTGATGTCAAATTAATATATGGCGATTGTGCTGAAAGGGAGACTATAAATAAAGCAGTATCTGATGTTGATTATGTTTTCCATCTTGCAGGGCTGACAAAGGTCAGATTCGAAAGAGATGCATACAGGGCGAATGCGCTCGGTACTAAAAATGTTGTTGAAGCTGCTGCTGAAAATAACAGATCCCTCTCAAGGTTTGTCTATGTCAGCAGCCTTGCAGCTGCAGGTCCGAGCATGGACAGTCTGCCTGTCAATGAAGACATGGAGCCTCATCCGGTATCTGTGTACGGCAGAACAAAACTTGCCGGCGAAGTGTATGTTGCACAGAATGCAGATAAAATTCCTGTAACAATAATAAGGCCTCCGGCTGTTTACGGTCCGAGAGACAGAGACATGCTTGTGTTGTTCAAGATGGCAAAACTCGGCATAGCTCCGGTATGGGGAAAGTCCTACTACTCCTTTATTTATGTCATGGATCTTGTGCGTGGTATAATACTTGCAGCCCGTTCAGACAGAGCTGTGAACGAGACTTTTTTTCTTACAGATGGTAATATGTATTCGTCTGATCAGGTTCTTTCAGAGGTTGCTGCATCACTCGGGAAAAATCCTTTCAGAATCAGGATGCCCGAATTCGTGATGCCTTTTATAGCTTCGTTTGCAGAGAGATTCAAGAGTTGTTCTATAATAAACGCAGACAAGATTAGAGAGATAAAACACAAGAACTGGACTTGTGATTCGGCGAAGGCGGTCAGGCTTACTGGATTCAAGCCTGAAGTAAAACTAAAGGATGGGGTGAGATGGACAGCAGACTGGTACAGGACTCATCAATGGCTGTAAAGAAGAACACTGACATATTCGACAAGTGCTTCAAATTCAGCACAGCCAAAGAACTTCAACAGGCTGGCATATATCCATTCTTCAGAATGATAGAGAGTGCTCAGGAGCCTGTTGTTACAATGAACGGCAAGTCGATGGTTATGGTCGGTTCAAACAACTATCTTGGACTTACTAACCATCCTAAAGTTAAAGAAGCGGCAATAGCAGCGATTAAAAAATATGGTTCAGGATGCGCTGGTTCAAGATTTCTTAACGGCACTCTTGATATTCATGTGCAGCTTGAAGAGAAGCTCGCGGAGTTCATGCGCAAGGAAGCTGCCATTGTGTTTTCAACAGGCTTTCAGGTTAATCTCGGCGTCATATCAGCACTTGTTGCCAAGGATGATGTTGTTGTGATAGACAAGATGGACCATGCCAGTATTGTTGACGGATGCAGGCTCTCTTTTGGTGAGGTCAAACGCTTCAGGCACAATGATATGGCAGACCTTGACCGCGTGCTTGGAGACAACAACGGTAGGGGCAAGCTTGTAGTTGTTGACGGAGTCTTCAGCATGGAGGGAGACATAGTTGATCTGCCCGAGACTCTCAA
This sequence comes from Dissulfurispiraceae bacterium, assembly GCA_034002665.1. Taxonomy (GTDB): domain Bacteria; phylum Nitrospirota; class Thermodesulfovibrionia; order Thermodesulfovibrionales; family Dissulfurispiraceae; genus JAFGXL01. Next base: position 332,040 of record JAVFAA010000001.1, read on the forward strand.
AATTGCAAAGGCCCACGGCGCAAGACTGATGGTTGATGATGCGCATGGCATAGGCGTACTCGGCAGTACAGGAAGAGGTACTTGCGAACACTTTGGGCTTGAAGACGAAGTTGACCTGATAATGGGTACATACAGCAAATCACTCGCATCAATCGGCGGATTTATTGCCGGAGATGCGGATGTCGTGCACTACATAAAGCATACTGCAAGAGCTCTCATATTCAGCGCCAGCCCGCCGCCCGCATCAGTTGCAGCAGTAAGCGCTGCACTTGATGTCATAGACAGCGAGCCTGAGCGCATTGCAAATCTCTGGAAAAATACAAACAAGATGCTTGATGGCTTCAGATCAATGGGCTTTGAAATAGGACCTACGCAGACACCGATCATTCCTGTAATTGTCGGAGCTGATGAGACAGCATTCAAATTTGCGATGATGCTCCAGGAAGAGGGAGTGTTCGCGAATGTTGCGGTGTCGCCTGCAGTGCCTCCTGGAAAGGCGCTGATCAGAACGAGCTATATGGCAACTCATACAGATGAACACCTTGATCTGGTTCTTAACGCTTTCAGCAAGGTGGGCAAAAAACTCGGGATCATTTCCTGATAAACAGAAGTGATGCCTGACAATATAGTTATCAAGGAAGTAATTTCAAAAAGGGATGTTGATGTATTTATCAACATCCCTTTTCATATTTATAAGGACGACAGTATTTATGTGCATGAACTCATGCGCGACCTGAGAGTACACTTCTCTGTAAAAAATCCTTTTTTCCTCAACTCTGATGTTAAATTTCATATCGCTTATAAAGATGGCCTGCCGGCTGGACGCATCGCATCAATAATCAATAAAAATCATCTTGAGTTTCATAGAGATTCAACAGGTTTTTTCGGACTTTTTGAATCTGTAAATGATCCTGAAGTTGCCTGCCGACTTGTAGACCAAGCTGCATCTGATCTGAAGAAGGCTTCTCTTAAAAAGATGATAGGCCCCATGAATATGTCAACAAATGAGCAGTGCGGATTTTTGGCAGAAGGAGTTGATATTCATCCCATGCTTATGACTCCTTATAATCCATACTATTACAATGACCTGATGTTGAAGTGCGGACTTGCCAAGTCCAGGGACCTGCTCGCCTTTCTTCATCAGCTCAGACCTGAACTTCCTGATAAGATACAACGCGTTGCTGCAATTGCAGAAAAGAAGGGTTACACATCAAGATATATTTCAAAGAAAAATTTTCTCAGGGATATGATGATATTCAAGGAAGTATATAATGCAGCATGGCATGACAACTGGTGTTTTGTTCCTATTACTGATGAAGAGCTGATCTACAGCGCAGGCAGGCTCAAGCAGATTGTTGTACCGGAGTTTGTATCTATAATAGAAAAGAATGGTGATCCGGTAGGCTTCTTCGGCATGGTGCCTGACTTTAATGAGGTGCTGAAACATATGAAGGGCAGGCTTAACCCAATAACACTTATAAAGGCGCTTCAGCACTCAAGAAAAATATCAGGACTCAGAATCATGTTGTTAGGTGTAAAGCCTGAGCATAGAAACAGAGGTGTCGAGGCGCTGATGTTCAGGGAGTGCAACAGATTCATCAACCAAAAACAGTATAAGCAGGTAGAGTTTTCATGGATACTTGAGGAAAATCAGCCTGTAATAAATATAACTGAAATGATAGGCTCAAAACTCTACAAAAAATTCAGAATGTACGAAAAAGAGCTCAACTAAAACTTTTTTAATACAAGCGCAGCATTCACCCCGCCAAATCCGAATGAATTTATAAGAGCATTGTTTATTGTCAGTCCTGTTCTCATTCTGTCTGATATGTTGACCCTGCAATCAGGATCAGGTCTGTCACTATTAATTGTAGCAGGCACAATCCCCTCAATCATGCTCATAACAGCGCATGCAGTCTCAAAAGCGCCTGAAGCAGCAAGCATATGTCCTGTTGAAGATTTTATGCCGCAGGCTGCAGGATAAAGTTTGCTGAACACAGAATTTATTGCTTCTGCCTCTACTGCATCACCAATTGGCGTTGATGTACCGTGACAGCTTATCAGATCAATTTCCGCAGGATTTTTACCGGCATCAGCAAGCGCGCTTTGAATCCCTGCAGATTCACCCGTAGCAAGAGGCTTTGTAAGGTGATAAGAATCAGTAGTATTTGCATATCCGATTATCTCGGCATAAATTCCTGCATTGCGGTTTATTGCATGTTCCATCTCTTCAAGTACAAGTACACAAGCACCTTCAGCAAGCACAAAGCCATCGCGTCTTTTATCAAAAGGTCTGCTTGCAGTATTTCCGGAATGTTTGGAGAGTGCCTTTGCACTTCCATATCCTTTAAGACAGATCGGGCAGACAGGCGCATCGCTTCCGCCGGCAAAAACAATTTGAGCGCTCCCGCATCTTATTAGTCTGGCTGCCTCGCCAACAGCATTTGTGCCTGATGAACAGGCATTTGATATGCCCATGCAGATTCCTTTTGCTCCCAGTTTGTATGCAGAAACAGAAGCAGCCATGCTTATGGTTGTTGCAGGCATCAGATAAGGAGATATTCTGGTTCTCAGAGCAATTGTATTTTCGAGACTGCTTATGCCGCCTCTGCTCGAGCCGATAACCACTCCTGCTGATTTTCGATTATCATGATTTATTAGCTCAGCATCATCAGCAGCCATTAAAGAAGCAGCAGCAGCAAAATGGATGAATGGATCAAGATGAAGAGACTCTTTTCTGGATAAAAAAATCAGTGGATCAAAACCCTTAACCTGTCCTGCTGACTTCCATGGCATTTTAGAAACATCAAATGACTTGATAACATCAATGCCTGATCTCCCTTCTTTTATCGCGATCCATGATTCTGCAAATGAATTGCCCAATGGAGTTACTGCGCCCATGCCTGTAATAACAACCCTTTTCATGACAGATATAATAACATCCGGCTCACAAAACAGCATAAGAATGTATTGCCAATCAGCATGTTTAAGAGTAAAATTAGGACATTGCCGCGATACTTACGACTCTTATGACACATCATGATAAATTTAAACGCGTGCTCTGGTTTGACAGCCAGGTAAAACACCAAAGGCATCCCAATGCAGGTAATATTGCTGCACACTTTGAGGTGTCTTTAAGAACCGCACAAAGAGATATTGGTTATCTCAGAGATGATCTTAACGCTCCGCTGCATTTTAACCGGTCAAAAAACGGCTACTGCTACACTGATGAGACCTTTTCACTCCCTGCCTGCTGGCTTAATGAAGACAATGTAATAGCCCTCGCTCTGTCTGCCAGGCTCGCCTCAACAATCCCTGATAAAGAGATAAAAAATGATCTCTCAGGAATAATACAAAGAGTCCTCTGCATATTCAGCAGCGCAACAGGGCTTAACACTGAGGCGCTCTCAGAAAAGGTTTCAGTAAAAAATGTAGAGTACGCAGCTATTGACGAACAAATATTTCATGCAGTAGTAAAAGCATTGTTCGATGCCTGCCCGATCAGCATAACCTATTACTCGCCGCACAAAAACCAGACAACAGAGCGTACCATAATGCCGCTCCATCTGATGCACTATATGGGCAGCTGGCATCTCATAGCCTTCTGCTCATCCAGAAAAGATCTGCGTAATTTCAGCATATCCAGAATAAAATCCATACAGTTGTCAGACAGGATAATAAAAGTTCCTAAATCCATTGGTTCAATAAAAAACTATATACGAAGGCACTTTGGCATAATGCAGGGCGGTAGAACGCAAAATGTAAGATTAAAAATATCATCATCCATAGCAGCTTGGGTGAGTGAGCAGATATGGCACCCTGAGCAGAAGATGACATACTCAAAAGACGGCTCAATCGAACTTTCATTGCCTGTCGGTGATTTCAGAGAAATAAGACGCCGCATCCTGAGCTACGGTGCTGATATAGAAGTGCTGGAACCCAGAGAACTCAAAAAGGACATTAAAAACGAGATCTTGAGGATGGCTAAAAATATTTAGCTGCCCTGACATAAAATGTCATAGTGGATGTGATAGGATTTTAGTTAAAGAACCGTTTGCCGCAGTTTGAGCTTGTTGTTAGCAGACGAGCATTAATAAGAAATGTTTCTAAAATAACGAGGTTAAATATGGATACACATCTTGCAGTATTTAAAGGCAGACAGATAAGGCGGACACTTCACAATAATGAATGGTGGTTTTCGGTTGCTGACATTGTGGAAGCTTTGACCGACACCAGAAACGCGACAGATTACATCAAGAAAATACGTCTTCGTGATGAGGAGTTAGCCAAAGGGTGGGGACAAATTGTCACCCTCCTTTCAATGGAAACATCTGGTGGCAGGCAAAAGATTAACTGTGCCAATACCGAGGGTGTCTTCCGAATAATCCAGTCTGTGCCATTACCTAAAGCGGTCTTTGATCTTACGTTGGCTATTCATGGAAGGAGAACATTATGACTACCACGCTTCCTACTGAGGTCATCGAGAAAAAGATACTCCTCATCCGGGAAGAAAAAGTCATGCTCGATGCCGACCTTGCAGAGTTATACGGGGTAGAGACCAAAATGCTCGTCAGAGCAGTTAAGAGGAATGCCGAGCGCTTCCCGGCAGACTTCATGATCCAGCTCGATATGAACGAGTTCGACAACTTGAGGTTCCAATTTGGCACCTCAAGCCGCTGGGGTGGCCGCCGGTATCTTCCGTATGCCTTTACCGAACAAGGAGTTGCCATGCTCTCCAGTGTCCTGAACAGCAAGCGCGCCGTGCAGGTGAACATAGAGATCATGCGTGCATTTGTGAAGCTCCGACAAATGCTCTCGTCCAATGCAGAACTGGCGCGCAGGCTCAATACGCTCGAAAAGAAATACGACTCCCAGTTCAAGGCAGTCTTTGACGCGATCCGGCAGCTCATGATACCTCCGGAGCCGAAGAAAAAGAAAATCGGCTTTAAACGTGAGGTTGAAGAATGAGACCAGTCTATAAGAGCAGCAAAGTGACCGGCACTGCACAGAAAGACCTTGAAAAAAAGACCGGTAAAAAGGTTGTTTCTTCAGAGAACTATTTGACTGAGACGGAAAGGCTGAAGAGGATAGAGAGAAAGAAGTAGTGAATAACTGCTCAAGCAGTATAGCGGTTTAAACGGATTAAGTAGTTTAAGCTTGTTTTTAGTAAGAGAGGACATTGAAAACGAGATTTTAAAGATGGCTAAAAATATTTAACAGCCCTGACATAAATTGGCATAGTGGGTGTGGTAGGCTGGAAGAGATGAGGTGGAGATGAATGAAAAAAGCAGCAGAACTAAAGCCTAACAAGTTTTAGCTGATCAATATATCTTATATAGTAAAAGGAGATAACGCATGGATAACAAGGGGCTTTTTGACAATTTTACAAATCAGTACCAAGTTTCAAAAACGCTTCGTTTTGAGCTTAAACCACAGGGTAAAACAGCAGAAACTATTAAAGCAAAAGGTTTTTTGGATAGGGACTATAAAAGAGCAGAAGATTATAAGAGAGCAAAAAAACTTATTGATGAATACCATAAGGACTTTATAGAAAAGGCACTTTCTGATAAAAAGTTATCCAGCCTTGAACAATATTATGAAGAATATACGAGTTTGATGTCTAAGCCCATTGGAGAAAGAGATTCAAAAAAATTCGCTGGTATTAACGATGCTATGCGTAAGGAGATTGGAGAATGGCTGAAAGATAACCCTCTGAAAGACGAAAAAAAGCTAATTCAGGAAATAGTTCCTGAGTTTTTAAGAAACCAGGGGAGAGATGAAGATGCAGAGGTGTTGTTAAGTTTTAAGGGGTTTACAACATATTTTAAAGGCTTTAATGAAAATAGAGAAAATATCTATACAAATAAAGAACAGTCAACTGCTATTGCATATAGGATTGTTGATGAAAATCTGCCAAGATTTGTAGCAAATCTTTATACCTTTAATGATCGTTTAAGAAATCACCAGATCGACTTTTCAGAAGTTGAAAGTCTGATTGAGACAGAATTTAGTGGCGCTAAATTGGAAGATGTTTTTACTATCGCATATTTCAATTATTGTCTTACTCAAAAAGGAATTGACCGCTACAATGCTGTAATCGGCGGTAAAACTGATTTCAACGGGAAGAAAATTCAAGGAATAAATGAAAAAATAAATCTTTTTAGACAGAGAGAAAAACTATCTCCTAAACAGGCTCCACTTTTAACCGTGCTTTATAAACAGATATTGAGTGATAGAGTAAGTCTTTCTTTTTTACCTGAAAAGTTCAAATCAGCAAATGAATTGGTTGCCGCAATAAGAGATTTTTATTCAGAAGGCATTAATGGGTTTATAAAAGATGGACAAAAAAGTAATGTGATGGATGAAATAGAGAACCTATTTGCCAAAAAACTTAATCCTAATGATTGCGATCTATCTAAAGTTCATCTACAAAGCAGTTTTTTAACTGTTCTTTCGCATCAGTTGTTTGGAGATTTTAGTGTAATCAAAGATGCATTAAACGCATATATTGAAAGTACATTCAAAACTAAAAAGGAAAAAGAAAAACAGAACAAAAGAAGATACTACACCATTGAGGAAATTGAGGCAGCATTAAAACAATATGTTCAGGATACAGAAATTGATAACAAACAAAAGACAAAAGAAATTTTAGATCAGGCAAATCCAATTATATATTATCTCAATGCACTTGTTAACAATGTCGAGATAGATGGCAAAAAACAGAAAGTCAATATTATTGCACATTTCAGAAGCCTGCAAGAAAATATACACAATGTTCTTGATAAAGATTATCGGTCTAATAGTGAACTCCTTAGTGACAAAGGACATATCGCTGCAATTAAGAATTATCTTGACAGCTATAATGTTGTACTGCATTTTATCAAAGCGCTTTCTGTTCCGTCTGTCGCAGACAAAGAGATGGATCTTGTTGAAAAAGATGCACTCTACGCTGAATTTGAGGAGTTGTTATCACAACTTCAACTCGTTGTGCCGCTTTATAACAAAGTACGAAACTTTATAACTCAAAAGCCATATTCAGTAGAAAAGTATAAATTGAACTTTGATAATGTCACTCTGCTTGATGGTTGGGATGTTAACAAAGAATCTGATAATACATGTGTTATTCTGTGTAAAGACAGCTGCTACTATTTGGCTATTATGGATAAAAAACATAGCAGTATTTTTCGGGACATCAAGAGCACTGCTGATGATGTGGAATGTTACGAAAAAATGTTTTACAAGTTATTGCCGGGTCCAAATAAAATGCTGCCAAAGGTGTTTTTTTCTAGCAGCAGGATTGAAGAATTTGCGCCATCTGCAGAGCTGCTAAATAAATATAAGGCTGGCACTCATAAAAAAGGAGATAATTTCTTACTCAGCGACTGTCATGCCCTTATTGATTTCTTCAAATCATCAATAGCTAAACATGAAGATTGGAAACAATTCAATTTTGATTTCTCTCCTACCAGTGCCTACCGTGACATTAGCGATTTTTACAAAGAGGTAGCACACCAAGGATATAAGATCACTTTTAATAGGGTATCTGCCAAATATGTGGATCAGCTTGTTGCTGAAGGCAAATTATATCTCTTTCAAATTTATAATAAAGACTTTTCAGCTTATAGCAAGGGCAAACCAAGCCTATATACTCTTTATTGGAAAGCTGTTTTTGATCCTGAAAACCTCCAAGATGTTGTTGTCAAACTAAATGGTGAGGCAGAGGTCTTTTTCAGACAAGCATCAATACCAGAAGGGCTAAAAACAGTGCATCCAGAAAACATACCTATCGACAACAAAAGCCCCTATAATCCCAAGAAGCAGAGCGTATTTAAATACAAAATCATTAAAGATAAGAGATACACTGAGGATAAGTTTGCTTTTCATGTGTCTATAACGCTTAATTTTAAAGCAGGAGATGAGTACAAATTCAACGACAGGGTTAAGCAGGCTATAGGCGAATTGCCTGTTGATGATTTAAGGATAATAGGCATAGACAGGGGGGAGAGGCATCTTGCTTACTATTCACTTATCAATTCTAAAGGAGAGATACTCAAACAAGATTCATTTAACATTATTGAGAATGAGGTTAAAGGCGCTAAATACAGAACCGACTACCATGCAAGTCTTGTTGCCAGAGAAGAAGAAAGAGATAAAAATAGAAAGTCCTGGGGTGCGATCGAAACAATCAAAGAGCTTAAAGAGGGGTATCTCTCACAGGTTGTGCATAAAATCGCTAAGTTGATGATTGAGCATAATGCTGTTGTTGCTCTCGAAGACCTCAACTTTGGGTTTAAACGCGGCAGAATGAAGGTTGAACGACAAGTGTATCAGAAGCTCGAAAAGATGCTGATAGACAAGCTGAACTACCTCGTCTTCAAGGATAGAGAGCATAGAAATAAAGGGGGCATTTTAAATGCCTACCAGCTTGCAAATAAATTTGATAGTTTCAAAGCAATAGGTAAACAGACCGGATTTCTCTTTTATGTGCCTGCTGCTAATACCAGTAAAATAGATTTTGCTACCGGATTTGTAAACCTTTTATACCCTAAATATGAAAACGAAAAACAGGCTAAGGATTTCTTCAGCAAATTTAAGGGCATAAAGTATAATTCTGGTAAAGACTATTTTGAATTTAAAATTGATTACAACAGTGTGAGAACTAATGGTGCAGAGAGTTTGAAAAACAGCATATGGACAATCTGTACCATTGGAAAAGAACGGTTTCAGTATTATCCAACAACAAAAGAATACAAGAGTGTTGATGTTACCACTGAGATTAAGTCGTTGCTTTCAAATAAGGGTATAGAATTTGAAATCGGTAAAGATATACAAGACAGCATTGTAAATTTGGGCGACACGAAGCTCTACAAAAATCTTGTTTTTTACCTTAAACTTGTTTTGCAAATGAGATACACAGATGGTCAGGGCAGGGATTTTATACTTTCTCCGGTTGCAAATGCTGATGGAAATTTCTTCTGTTCTGAAAAAGCTTTAAACGCCGAACCAAAAGATGCAGATGCAAATGGAGCGTATCATATTGCTTTGAAGGGCTTACTGCTTATGCACAAAATTAAAAATGGTGAGAGCAAACTGGCTATAAGCAATAAGGAATGGTATGACTTTGTTCAGGATAAGGCATATAAATCTAAATAATGGAGAGTTACATACCGATATCGTTTTTGAATGATTATATATTTTGCCCGAGGTCAATATATTTTCATCAGCTGTATGGCAAGCTTGACACACAGCTATACCAGCAAAAGCCTCAAATATCTGGCAAGGCAGCACACGCTGCAATTGATGGCAAAACATACTCAACGCGCAGAAATATATTACAAGGTGTTGAGATATATTCAGAGCGTTACGGAATATGCGGCAAAATAGACACTTTTGATGTTGATATCGGAAAACTGGTCGAAAGAAAACGGCAGATAAAGACTATTTATGATGGATATATATTTCAGGTTTATGCTCAATATCATGCACTTGTTGAGATGGGATATAAGGTTAAAACTATAGATCTGTATGATATAAGCCATAACAAAAGCCATGCTGTTGCACTGCCGGAATCATGCCCTGAAATGCAGCAGAAGTTTGAAGAGCTTATAGATAAAATTAACCGATTTGACATGTATGCATCTGATTTTTGCCCTAATCAGTCAAAGTGCAGCAATTGTATATACTCAAACCTTTGTGATTATGGATTATGATGAGTCTGCCTGACTTTAGAGAAAAGAATATAGTCATCTGCTTTGCTTCTGAAGGGCAGAAGGTGTCATTCAAGAACGATAATCTTGTCATTAAAGATGCTGAAGAGCAGATTGTTTTGCAAACAACCTGTCACAAAATCTTCTCTTTGTGGCTTGCGGGCAATATATCCCTAACATCAGGAATTTTGGAGAAGAGTAAGAAATTTGGATTTTCGATCTATATGCTATCAAACAGCTGCAGGCCATATGGATTATGGAGCAGCGCTACTGAGGGTAACTTTGTATTGCGCAAAAAACAATATGACTATTCAGAATTGGATATAGCAAGACATCTGGTAAATAATAAAATATTTAATCAGACCGAACTGCTTAGAAGCATCCGTAATAAGCAAAATATAACAAAGACAGCCATTGGTCAAATGTTGAAATATGCAGAAATGGCAGTTGAGGCAGAAGATCTGCATCAGCTTCTTGGCATTGAGGGAGTATCTTCCCGTCTGTTTTTCAGCAATTGGTTTGTGGATATGCCCTGGACAGGCAGAAAACCAAGAGCAAAGATGGATATTATCAATACTACGCTGGATATTGGCTATACATATCTATTCAATTTTGTTGAATGCTTGCTAAATCTGTATGGCTTTGATTTGTATAAAGGGGTTTATCATCAATCTTTTTATCAAAGGAAATCTCTGGTTTGCGATATTGTTGAGCCGTTCAGATGCATTATTGATAAGCAGGTTAAACGAGCATATGGTTTAAAACAGCTCCAACCGGATGACTTTAGGCAGCAAAAAGGTCAATTTTTTTTAAAGATAGAAAAGAACAAAGATTATACACGCTGGCTTATACAAAATATTCTTGAACACAAAGAATATATCTTTAGTTATGTTCAAGACTATTATCGTTGTTTTATGCGAGACAAGACGATTGACCAGTATCCTGTTTTCAGGATAAAAGATTAGATTGTTTTTATGCTTCTTATTTCTTATGATATATCTGATAACAAATTGCGGACTGAATTTTCCAAATATCTGAAAAAGTTTGGTGGAAGGCTGCAATACTCGGTCTTTGAAATCAGAAACAGCGAAAGGGTGCTTGAGAATATCACAACGCACATTACGCACTATTTTGAGAAAAAGTTTTCTCAAACTGACAGCATAATGATCTTTAGGCTTAGCAAGCAGTGCAAGATTACCCGCTTTGGTTATGCAAAAAATGACGAGACCGATCTTTTGATTGTCTGATCTGCAAACCTCAGTCTTAATGTTTTAAAAGGTGCTTTTAATGGCTGCAAACCAGTACAAAAAACATAAAGTGTCAAAAAATATGTCAGAAAACCTGAGTTTTTCTGCAAAAAATGGGTGCTTTTTAGACAACACCTGCCTAAAGCACCTAATGAATTTCTACTATCGTAGATTCTGCTGGTTATCAGCTTGACAGTCGCAGCCTAAAGCACCTAATGAATTTCTACTATCGTAGATGGTTTATTCATTAAGTAGCTTGCAATCAAAGCCTAAAGCACCTAATGAATTTCTACTATCGTAGATTCCTTTGTTGCCACCTCGCTGAATTCGAGCCTAAAGCACCTAATGAATTTCTACTATCGTAGATTCTATCGGCTGCCCAAAGGTAGTAACCCCGCCTAAAGCACCTAATGAATTTCTACTATCGTAGATCTTACTACCGGGAGGGGAACGCTTGCATTAGGCCTAAAGCACCTAATGAATTTCTACTATCGTAGATGAATTTGAGGACTGGCAGACAGTCGCGCCTAAAGCACCTAATGAATTTCTACTATCGTAGATTAAATGTGCTATGTGCCCATATTCGTATGCCTAAAGCACCTAATGAATTTCTACTATCGTAGATCTCTTGGGGTTGTATATTTTTCCCGGAGCCTAAAGCACCTAATGAATTTCTACTATCGTAGATCGCTAAGTGCATGCGTTGCACTGATGGCCTAAAGCACCTAATGAATTTCTACTATCGTAGATAACTTGATCATGTGATCCCGCTCAACGCCTAAAGCACCTAATGAATTTCTACTATCGTAGATAATTTGATGCGTTTCTTTAACTGGCCGCCTAAAGCACCTAATGAATTTCTACTATCGTAGATTTCTCCTGCTGTTGTTCATCAGGTTTCTTTGCCTAAAGCACCTAATGAATTTCTACTATCGTAGATTTGCTGGCTAATTACAAGCTTAGGAGGAGCCTAAAGCACCTAATGAATTTCTACTATCGTAGATCGCTAAGTGCATGCGTTGCACTGATGGCCTAAAGCACCTAATGAATTTCTACTATCGTAGATAACTTGATCATGTGATCCCGCTCAACGCCTAAAGCACCTAATGAATTTCTACTATCGTAGATAATTTGATGCGTTTCTTTAACTGGCCGCCTAAAGCACCTAATGAATTTCTACTATCGTAGATTTCTCCTGCTGTTGTTCATCAGGTTTCTTTGCCTAAAGCACCTAATGAATTTCTACTATCGTAGATTTGCTGGCTAATTACAAGCTTAGGAGGAGCCTAAAGCACCTAATGAATTTCTACTATTGTAGATATGAACCTGTCTGAAGATGTCTTCTCAGCTTTTCCATGCTATAATTGTTCATATACAATCTGGTTGGTGAATATGCCTGTCAAGGAGGTGTGTTATGCCTGCTTATGAGTATGAGTGCAAGGAATGCAAAAAGGTTTTTATGGTCTTTTTCTCCCTCAAGGAGTTTGATTCAAATCCAAGAATCAAGTGCCCTCACTGCGAAAGCGATAATACTGTGAGAAGAATATCAGGATTTTTCGCTAAAACCAGCAAAAAATCATAGCTGCATACCTGAAACAGCGGTTTTTGGACTATTTGCTTTTCTGATGACAGGGTTTTGCGACCTGATTATCAAAAAGCTCTTTAATTATTTGTTATATTGTGATAAAGTTAATCCTGATGGGTAAGATTCTCAAGCAAAAACGGGAAGAGCTTGGCGAAGAACTCAGGGATATCTCTCTGGTGGTGCGTATCAGAACAACCTATCTCAAGGCGATAGAGGAAGAAAATTTTGAGAAGCTTCCTGCTGAAGTTTACGCTAAAGGTTACATACGCGAATACGCCCGCTATCTGAATGTGCCTTTTGCTGATGCTGTGTCAGCATATCAGCAGTATCTTGAAGATTCCAGAGACAAGCTGGCTGCACTGTCATATAATCCTGTTGGCTCCTATGCTTCCAAATGCTATGTTCCATCAACATCAAAACCTTCCCTGTTTCTTCCTAAACTTTTTATATTATGCATTTCAGTTGCCATTTTGTTTGGTATATATGTTTTTGTCAGGGACAATTGGCAGGTTATGGGCAGGGATACTGTGGCAGAGATGCCCAAGCCAATGCAGCCTCCGGCTGAGACGCTGGTTGCACAGCCGCATGCTCAGGCAGATCATCAGTCTATGCCTGCAAAGCAGAGTATTCCTCAAAGTGCTTCTGCACAGGATTCTGCTTCAGTTTCTTTAAATCAGGCTGATGCAGCAAAACCCCAGACCGTAAAGCCAAAGTATAATCTTGTTGTCAGTGCAACAGATCAGGTCTGGCTCGAGATAAATAGTGATGACAAGACCAGAAACGATATCATCATGAATGCTGGAGAGACCCAGAGCTTCAGAGCAGATGGTAAATTCAAGATCAAGATTGGTAATGCTGCAGGCGTAAGGTTTAGTTTTAATGGCAGAGAGATCGGACCTCTTGGGGCCAAGGGAGAGGTTGTGTATCTGACCCTACCAGAGTCTCAGCAGTCTGCTGAAAGGCCTTTATTGCCAGGCAGTCAGGCCAGCGTTCCAGTACACGACTGACAGTCTGTCTTATGAAAGCCGGCAGACTTAGCGACTTTATCAATAAAAAGACTCTTATCATCTTTTTTCTTCAATTCTTCCTGATTACCGCATTTCTTGGACACAGGCATTGGCGCAATTCTGACGCTGAGTGTGTAAGGTGCCACTCAGATTCAAAAAAGATGGAGCTGCTTGGCTATTCCCAGTTTGTTGTTACAAGAGCGGCAGCTCAGGAACAGAGCAGGCATCCGAATGTGAAGTGCCACCAGTGTCATCTCGGCAATGGCAGGGCAAAGAGTGCGGATGAAGCTCATAAGGGTATGCTCAAGGCAATGCTTATTGGCTACGACTATAATGTGCTTGACCGCAAGACAACAGCCCCTGACTCTATGATGCCAAGAGGTGATGACAAGATAAGGGAGATGCTCCCGGTGGTTACAGAGGATGGAGAGACATTTACTCATCCTGATGTGAAAAATGTGCTATGGCATGACAGGGATCCGGTTACCCTGGGTTATGATCCTAAAATAGCTCAGAAGACATGCGGCACATCCAACTGCCATCCGGAGATGGTTGATCAGTTCAGCAAAACACATATGGGCGGCAATATGAGGCAGCGCAGCATGAAGACATGGACAGGAGAGTTTGGGCCTCACAACTGCGGACCTTCATTTGCTGATCTGCCGCCAGTAGAGATTTTTAAAAAGACAGGTTTTGACTTTAAGAATACATCAAGGATCGCTGATAATCTGAATGTACCATTCACAAAAGAGCAGGCAATGGCAAAGCAGAAGGCATGCAATGTATGCCATACAGGATGTCTCGACTGCCACTATGCTCCGGACAAGGAAAAGGGTGTGCACCACTTTGTGAACAAGCCGCCTGCTCAGAGCTGCGGAGGCTACGGCAGAGGCACTAATATATGCCATCCCGGAGCTATGCAGAGCCGCAGGGGGGAAACATTCATAGGCGGAGACTATTCGCTGCCAACCGGCATGAAGCCTGATGTGCATTACACGAAAGGCGTACATTGCGTTGAATGCCATATGACAGGTCCAAAGGGCATGGGTGATAAACAGCGCAAGGCAACCTGTCAGGACTGCCATGTTGAAATAGAGGAGGCTCATAAAAAGAGTGTTCATAAAAATCTCGACTGTGCTGCATGCCATATCTCAGAACTGCGGGGGTACCAGATAACTATTTGGGGGCCCGGCAAGGTGGCTGACCAGCCTAATCCATTCAAAAAATATTCGCTCTATTACGGAATTCAGAGCCCGCCGATATTGTTTAAAGACCAGAAAGGAAAATGGATGCCGGTCAAGGTCTGGCCGCACAGCGTTGGAAATATAAAAAATGAGGTTAAGCCCTCATCAGGCGTGATGTTCAGACCTACAGGCGGAGAAACAAGAGATGCATATTATGTGATGGGCACTTTTGATGCAAAGGCTAACAACAGACATCTGCTCTGGCTGGAGATGCAGCAGGCAGCTCATCCATTCGGCAGACCGAGGGATTGTTCAAGTTGTCATGCTTCAACTCTCCAGAAATCAATGTCACGATGGGAGTATATGGATGATCAGGGCGCTCTTGAGCAGTTCAGGGGCGGGTACAATATAGTTGCTGATTCAAAGAGCCTCAGGATAGAGAATCTTGCAGCTGATTCAAGGATAGTGCCTGCGGATGGATATAAGCTGGAGGATTTTGCATCCTGGCTGTTCTTCAGGGATAAGTGGGTTGTGCCCGGAGATTTTACGATAAAGGCAGATCCTATCCAGTATAAAAAACATTCTGCATATTTTGAAAAGACAAAGAGGGATATCTCAGCAATAGATAAACGGACAGGGAGGTTCAGCAGGAAGATGGCAAAAGATTATGCCGGAGCTAAAGGCGCTGCCCTGCATAATAGTATGGATGCTGATTCCCTGTTAAAAGGGTTCAGAAAATAATATTCTTCAGCATCAATGAACAGGAGCAATATGCTTTCACCAAAAGATTTGTTGAACTTTTTACGGGTTAAAGCCATGAGGCCGCTCAGCTTCAGGGAGATATGCGACAAGCTTAAACTGAGCAGTCCTGAGCGCCGTTTGCTCAGAAAGCTTGTGAAGCAGCTTGTTGCGTCAGGGGACATGGTAAAGACGAGGAGCGGACTTTACGGACTGCCGCAGGAGATGAGCCTTATCACAGGCCATTTCGAGGCGCACAGGGATGGCTTTGGCTTTGTTATACAGGATAAGCCTGGACAGCGCGACATCTTCATTCCTGCCAGAAAGACGCTTGGAGCCATGGACAACGACAGAGTTGTAGCGCGAATCGAAAATGCTGAGAAGCGTGACGGAAGAGTTGTCAGGATAATACAGAGGGCGCATACAAAGATAACAGGAATATTTGAGTCAGACAGAACAGGTTTTTATGTGCGCCCAAAAAAGAGATCAGTCCAGTTTGATCTCTATATCCCTGCCTCAGAAAAGGGCAGGGCAAAGGATGGAGACCCTGTCATAGCAGAGGTTGTCTCTTATCCAACAGAATCGAGGCCGGCTGCAGGCAGGATTATAAAGGTGTTGAAGAGCCCGGAGACTCCGCGCGAGGATGTGGAGGCAATTATTGAGGGTTTGCATCTGCCGAAAAGATTTTCAGCAGAAGTTCTCAAAGAGGCGCGTTCTCTGTCAATGACAGAGAAGCCCGGAAGCCTTGCCAGAAAAGATCTGCGCGATATTGTGACAATGACTATTGATGGCGAGCGCGCCAGGGATTTTGATGATGCTGTATCAATCAGAAAGAAAAAAGACGGATGGACTCTCTGGGTGCATATTGCTGATGTAGGGTATTTTGTCGAGTGGGGCAGCTTGCTTGATGAAGATGCCAGGGCAAGGGGCACGAGTGTCTATTTTCCTGACCATGTTATCCCGATGCTGCCAAAGGAGCTTTCAGAAGACCTCTGCAGCCTGAAGCCGGGAGTTGAGAGATTCGCATTCAGCGTTGAACTCGATTTTGACTCTTCAGGCTCAAGAACAGATGCTTCGTTTTATCCCAGTCTTATAGTAAGCAACGAGCGCATGACTTACTCCTCCGTAAAAAAAATTATACTCGACCGCGATGCTCATGAGCGTGAAAGATACCAGCATATCACGCATGATCTTGATCTCATGTCTGAGCTTGCGGGATTGATAAAGGATAAGCGTTCTAAAAGGGGAAGTCTTGATTTTGATCTGCCTGAGCCGGAGGTGCTGCTCGACATACAGGGCAATCCTGAGGCAATAGTGGCAGCAGAGAGAACCTTTGCGCATATGCTTATAGAGGAGTTCATGATAGCGGCAAATGAGGCTGTTGCTGAATATCTCGAGAGCAAGGGTGTGCCTTCACTGTACAGGATACATGAGGAGCCTGATCTTTCCAAGATGCAGGATGTTGCAAGGGCTGTGAGGCCTCTCGGCATATCTGTATCAGCCACAGGACTAAAGCCGCAAGACTTTGCGCAGATTCTGAGCTCTGCACGCAGAAAAAAAGATTTTGCAGGGTCAGTCAAGGAAGAGATACTGAACCACATAATACTGCGAAGCCTGAAGCAGGCGAGATACTCCACTCTGAATGTCGGCCATTTCGGACTCGCATCAAAATCATATACGCACTTCACATCACCAATAAGAAGATATCCTGATCTGGTTGTGCACAGAATACTCAGAGAACTGATAGGATCAGGCAGGCTCGATTCGGAATCTTCAGGAATGCTTGCCAGCATACTGCCTGATATTGCCTCAAGTTCATCAATGGCAGAGCGCAGGGCTGATGAGGCTGAAATGGATGTTGTTGCAGCCATGAAGGCCTGGTTCATGCGCGACAAGATTGGCGATGAATTTGAGGGCAGGGTTATATCTGTTGCGCAGCATGGTCTGAAGATCAGGCTCATTGATTTTTACATAGAGGGTTTTCTGCATGTCTCCTACATGAATGATGACTACTACCAATATGATGAAAAAAATATATGCCTGACCGGGCTTCATAAAAAGAGGCGCTTTGCCATCGGCAGCAGTATGAATGTGAGGATAGACAGAGTGGATATCGAGGAGCGCGAGATTGTGCTCGGCATGGCTGGCAAGTGATGAAGCGAAGCCCTGTTCAGCTCAAAAAAGCTCTTGATCAGCTGTATTCCGAATACGACTTTGAAGGCCGGATAAAACATGATCCCATTGAGTTTCCAAAGTCATTCAAGCATGCACGCGACATAGAGGCGGCTGGATTCATTGCATCCTGTTTTGCTTATGGCAGGGTGGAGCTCTTCAAGCCTGTGATCTCATCCATTCTCTCCCTGATGGGATGCAGTCCGTACAGGTTTCTGCTCAGCTTTGAGCGCAGGCGCGACGCGAAGCTCTTTTCAGGCATTAAGTACAGGTTCAATACTGAATCTGACATCACAGGGTTGATTGCTGCACTCTCTAAAACATATCTAAAATACGGCAGCCTTGAATCACTCTTTAAAAAATATTTCAGCCCTGATGACCTGAATGTCAGCAGAGGACTCGAGGGCATGACAGGGGAGCTGATAAAGAGATCACGCGCAGCTTCGTCGCCCGGGTTTCTCCAGTTTTTTCCGCTGCCATCAAAAGGCAGCGCATGCAAGAGGATGAACCTCTTTTTAAGATGGATGGTGCGGGACAGAGACATTGATTTTGGAATATGGAAGGGGATTCCAAAAAACAGATTGATAATTCCGCTTGATACCCATATCGCCAGAATCTCGAGATGCATAGGTCTGACAAAAAGAGGGGCTGCTGACTGGAAGACAGCTGTTGAGATAACATCTGAACTTAAAAAATTCGATCCAGAAGATCCTCTTAAGTATGATTTTTCACTCTGCCACCAGGGCATCTCAAGGGTCTGCGAAAAGTCAAACTGCATTAATTGTCAATTATTCATTTCTTAGAGGGAGGGGGCCGCCGTTCCGCTGGAGGGGGTTAGCGGAACGGCGATTGAGTGGCAAAACTCTGCTCTCTATTCATACTCTCAAAAGCTGTAAAACCCTATACACAATGTTTCTTAGATATAGATTAGCAATAAAAGATGAAGGAATTATGAAAGGATTAACTTATTGATTTAGCTGGATATTATTTAATGCAAACAGCTTTTCTACTACCATGAAAGCCTCTTCTTTGGTCGAGATGCTGCCCAAAAGCACCAGATTGCCTATATTTTTAATAGATTCTCCAATAAAAGGAGATGGATTGAGACTGAATTTCTTCATAATCTCCTCTCCTGTCACCAGAGGCAGCAGCGCTGCCCTGGGAAGAAATATTTTCTGGAAGTAGCCTGTTATTAGACCGATAAATTGAATGAAATCAGCAGTTTCCTCTGGCCCCTCCTCTGCCTGCAGCTCCGCAAGTCCTGCTATACATGCTCCAAGAGGAGATCCTCCTGCAGAGAGTATCAGGCATACCATTTCTGTTTCACCAGGGTTTTTAGGTGCTGATTTATAGAGTGAAACTATCTCTTTTCTCGATTTTGCGAGAAATATTATGAGATCTGCCTCGCTGTTTGAGAGCTTAAGCCTCTCTGATGCTTTAGCAGCAGCAGAAGAATCAGGCATCAGGGATGAGAATTTGAGGCAGAATATATTATGAAGCTCTGCTATATTCATAAGCAGCGGAAATTCCTCAGGTCTGCCGGCATCTAAAAAGGCTCTAAGGGCATCTTCTGTTGCTGTGTATCTGATGAGTGATTTGTCTGAATTACCGTTGATCTCGGGAATGGCTGACTCCAGAAGCCCTGCTGCTGACATCTGGTGCATCACTTCTGCTGAATTATCAAGCTTGAATATCTGCTTCAGTTCTTCAACAATTCGTTCAGGGGCTGATCTGCTTATCGTATGCGAAAGCCTTGCTGCAGCAGCAGCAGTTTCAGGGTCGAGTGCAAAATTTAGAGTTCCGGCAAATCTGTACAATCTGAGCAGCCGCAGGGGATCATTCAGCAGATTCTTTTCAGAGATCATTCTTATTATTCTGTTGTCCAGATCTCTTCTGCCTCCAAATGGATCAATAATAATGTCTAAAAGTTCAGCGCTGCATGAGAGCTGTCCGGATGCAGCAGAAAGGGGTAATGCCATCGAGTTTATTGTTATGTCTCTTTGACCAAGGTCTTCATTAATGGCGCTGCCTTTTAGCCGGGATATGTCAATATGCCTGTTATGTTTAACAATCCGTACTGTGTCGGTTTTGTTCTCAAAAGGCACTGCTGTGCAGCCTGTGAGCTTGGCAAATTCCTTTCCAAGACTGATAACATCAGCATTGACAGCAATATCAATGTCTTTGAGAGCAGTGCCTGAGATTATATCCCTGACCGCTCCTCCAACAAAAAAAGAGCTGTCCGTCAGGTTTTTTGAAGAAATAAAGTTTATGAGTGATGACAACAGCGGATTCAGCATGAATGAAAGTTATACCAGTAGTCGAGCTAATGTCAATGTTAAACTTTTATATCAATATGGCCGATATATACTAAGTCTGTTAAAAACTTGAATTTCGAAATGATTTGTTCAATAATTACTATTAGGTTAATGTAAGGGGGAAGTCTATGAAAATCGTTACGCAGTTGAAGATCATTGTCTTGGTGCTCTTCTTTTTCGGAATTATTGGAAATGTGGTTATTTATCATCAGGTTAGTGATATGACCATGGATGGCAGGGTTGTTAACTATTCAGGCATAGTCAGGGGAATGACCCAGAGATTCATCAAGCTCGAGGTTTCAGGCAAAAAGGCTGATGACCTGAGGCAGAAGCTTGACAAGATAGTTAATGGTCTCATAAACGGAGATATAGAGCTTAATCTCCCCCCTGCTACAGATGTGAACTACCTCGCAATGATGAATCAGGTCTCCCAGTCATGGGAAGGCCTCAAACAGGGTGTAATGAAGGCGAGGCAGAATCCTGAAGCAAAGGAAGAGCTGATCAAGCTTAGTGAAAACTATTTTGATCTCACAAACAAGATGGTCTCAGCTGCTGAGGAGTATTCAAAGGTAAAAGTTGACGGACTCAAAATGGTGCAGCTTGTTATCTTTATGATTAACCTTGTTCTTCTGCTTCTGATATGGATGCTGGCTCAAAAGAAGATAACAGCACCTCTCACATACTTGACAGAGAAGGTGCAGAAAGTTGTGAGCGGAGACTTCGGGGTTGTGATTGATTACAACAGCAATGACGAGATAGGCACTCTTGCCCAGAATATGAACAAGATGGTTCAGTCATTCAAGGTCTGCATAAAGAAGCTCTATCCTGACGCATACAAGGATTAGAATTAAAGATTCAAATAATGGGCAGTGCTGCAACAGCAGCACTGCCCATTATTTTTTCAGTACCACATAAGGTCTTCGAAATACTCTACAGGTACAGCAACGGTAATATGGCCTCTTGATGGCAGCCGTTCAGCTATGCAGCTGTTTCGCGTTATTTCTATTGATATATTTATGTTGTCGCCAACAGCTGCTCCTATATCTTTGAAAGGTATCTTGATCTCAAAGATGTCCTCAACAGCACACTTTAATTCAGCATGTTTGTCCTGCCAGATATCAGCCTCTTTTTTATAAAGCAGAGCAGAATATCCGGATGATCCGAGCCTGCATGAAACTTTATGTGTTGAGTCTGAGGCGAGATCTATATTGATGCATAGATCATCCTGCCTCAGAAGCTCGGAAAAGGGTTCAGAAGCATCAAGCCTGATATAGAGGTTCTCTTTGTTGAAGCCAAAGAATATTTTTGAAAAGATGCTTTCTGATTTATGCATGCTTCCGCCAGAGTGCCTGACATCAAGGCTGCCTGCTGCGTGCCATTCAAAATAGTCAGTAACAATGCCGTCCATCTCAGGATAGATGAACCCGCGTATGCCAATGCCGGGCTGGATATTTCTGTCTTCTCTGAGTATGGGCAAATGCAGGGCTGCCGGCGGATCCAGGTCAAGAGATTTATATACAGCCATGAGTGAGTTTCTGTAGAGGTCATCAAAAATATCTGCTGTCTCTGTGGAGTGCTCATCCCCATACCACCAGTTCCAGTCGCTTCCCTCTGCAGCATAGAGATGTCTTTTCGCTTCTGTGGTGTCGTATCCGGGATTTGCATTTTCGAATGCAGCCAGGTCTTCCCTTGTCTGCGTCAGATAATCCCATGAAGTGTTGTCTTCATCATGACCTATCCATACGCCGAAATTGCTGTTTATCCATGAGCCGGGAAAGATGCCGGGCAGCTTTTTGCCTGAACCGTTTTCATTAATGTATTCAGAAAATGTGACTGAACGGAAGCCTGGATCGCTGCCGAGTCTCTGATAAAGCAGAGAAAGAAAGTCTCTGCCGTCGTTTTTATAGTATTCCCAGGCATTTTCACCATCAAGTATTATCGGTACGATATGCCTTGCTCCGGAAGGAAGGCTCTTTTTAATTTCTGTTAATCTTGACATCAGATCATTTACAGCGTCCCCTGCATCCCATCCTGAATATACAAAGCCTATCTGATCAGAGAGCTTGTGGTCTCTGAAAAACATGGATACCTCACTGCATGAATAGTTCGAGTATAATGCCGCAGGACCGCATGCGCGTCCGCTGCTGTCGCGTAAACATGTATCGAGTGAGTTTGCGAGCACAGCCTCATCAGTAGCAGACCATTTAATGCCGTTTGCCTGCATTATGGATAAAACCTGATCACTTACCGAACCTTCTGAAGGCCACATTCCGGAAGGTCTTCGGTTAAAGAGGATCTCTGCGTATTCAAGCGCGCTTTTTATCTGATAATCAGCGTCCTGGGGAAATGAGAATCTCTTTTTAGGCATTTTGACTGACGGCATTGCGGTCTTTGCTATTTCAGTATCGCACAGCAGAGGCAGGATGGGATGGTAGAATGGGGTGAACGAAATCTCGATCTGGCCGGCATCCCACATTGATTTGTATGTAGGCAGTATCTTTTCCAGGATTTCGAGATGCTTTTTGATTACTAACTTTTTATCATCTTCTGAGTAGTCACGCCCCTTTTTTACAAGTTCAGCCAGGTCAGTGTCTTTTTCCCTGAAAGCCGGATCTATCCATGCGAGATTAAAAAGCAGCTGAAGATCCCTGATATCTTCAGGCTTGAAGTATTTTACTATCCTTTTTATATCATTTTTGGAGTATCTGAATCCTCGCATTGTCAGGAGTTCATAATACCTTGGAAATGGTTTGATCATAGTCTCCCAGTTCGCAAGGAAGAAATTTTCTGCAATATATGCGATATCTTCTTCAGTCAGTTCATCAGGACTTTTAAGGGTAAGCTGCATATGCCTGTCCTGTGCGCCATTATCCGTATAATCAATAAGCTGCATCAGGAGAGAGGGTACAAGATTGAAGTTTTGTCTTATATCTGGATGGTCGTGAAGAAGCAGAAGCATATCCAGATAGTCTTTAACACCATGGAGTCTGACCCATGGAAGGCTGTACAGGCCTGTGCAGGGATCTTTGTAGTACGGCTGGTGCATGTGCCAGAGGAATGCTACATGAAGAGGATTATCTGCCATCTTTCTGAAACTGGAAAATATATTCATCAGGTTTTGCCAGTCCGTACTCCTCCCTGGCATGCTTTTCAATATAAAAAGGATCCTGCTTGAGAGAAGTTACCTGCTGCTTTATTGATTTATTTTCCAGTATAATTGTTTCGATCTCTGCTTCGAGTTTTACTTTATTTTTTTTGAGCTGCATATATTTTATAAGACCCATATCGCCAAACAACAGGTTGATGCCGAGGTAAATAAACGCAAGAGATATTGCGGTAAAAAATACAATATTGCGCCTCTTGCGCTCTACAGCAACCTGCTGTCTCAGATTTTTGGGCCTTATCTCATACTTCATAAATAAATTATAGATGCAGAGCCCTGCAATTTACAATGTTGTTTCAGCCAAGATTATAAAATGCTTCTGTTCCCCTGAACCTGGCTGTATCTCCAAGCTCCTCTTCTATCCTGAGCAGACGATTGTATTTTGCTATGCGCTCGCTTCTTGACAGAGAGCCTGTTTTGATAAATCCTGTGTTGCACGCAACAGCAAGATCAGCTATTGTGGTGTCCTCCGTCTCTCCTGATCTGTGAGAAATTACTGCGGTATATCGGGCTTTTTTTGCCATTTCGATGGCATCAAGAGTCTCTGTCACAGTACCTATCTGGTTGAGCTTTATAAGAATGGAGTTGGCTATGCCTTTTTTAATGCCTTCCTGGAGTATTGATGTATTGGTTACAAAGAGGTCGTCACCAACCAGCTGAATTTTTTTGCCGAGTCTGTCTGTCAGCAGCTTCCATCCGTCCCAGTCATTTTCAGCCATTCCATCTTCAATTGAGAGAATCGGATACTTTGAAGCGAGCCTGTCAAAATAGTCAACAAGATCTGCAGGGCTTATCAATTTGCCTTCAAATTCATATTTACCATCCTTATAAAATTCAGAAGATGCGACATCAAGAGCAATAAGTATATCTTTGCCCGGCTCATATCCGCTGTCTGATATCGCCTGCATTAGCATGGTTATTGCCTCTTCATTTGAACCGAGATTTGGCGCAAAGCCGCCCTCATCGCCAACTGCCGTATTGAGTCCCTTTTTGTTGAGCAGGCTTTTGAGCTTCTGGAATATCTCAGCTCCTGCCCTGAGTGCTGAAGAGAAGTTCCCCAGGCCGGCAGGCATTATCATGAACTCCTGAATGTCAAGATTATTGTCAGCATGAGCACCGCCGTTGATAACATTCATCATCGGTACTGGAAGCTCTTTTGCGTTGCATCCGCCGATATATCTGTAAAGCGCTGAGCCTGCCTCAGTCGCAGCAGCATAGCATACTGCCATTGATACGCCGAGCATCGCGTTTGCGCCCAGCCTGCTTTTGTTCTCTGTGCCGTCAAAGGCTATCATTTCAGCATCAATGGCAGCCTGGTCAAAGGCATCAAGTCCAATGATATGAGGACCAATCTCATCCAGCACATTTTTTACTGCTGTGAGCACTCCTTTTCCAAAATATCTATTTTTGTCTCCGTCTCTGAGTTCAAGGGCTTCTCTCTTGCCAGTGGATGCTCCTGACGGAACCATTGCCGTGCCTATCGCGCCGCTCTCGAGCACAACATCAACCTCCACTGTAGGGTTGCCTCTGGAGTCGAGTATCTCTCTTGCATATACATCGATTATTTCGCTCATTATCTTTTCCTCCTGTTTTTATATAAGTAATTATGCTCAGGGATTAATTATAAAATATCCTGCACAATTTATGGCTGACAAAAGAAAGTCCGAAGAGTTTTACTGGCTTGCGATATCTGATGCAGCCTCCATAATTCCTTCTGCCAGTGTTGGATGAGCATGTATTGTATCTGCTATGTCGCTGGTTTTAAGTCCTGCATTTATTGCGAGGGCTCCTTCATGAACAAGGTCTGCTGCATGGGCTCCGATAATATGCATGCCCAACACCTTGTCAGTATGCACATCTGATATGATTTTGATAAGCCCTGTTATATTGCCGTCGGCATGTGCCTTCCCCAAAGTCCTGTACTGGAATCTGCCCACTTTTATATCCAGGCCTCTTTCCTTTGCTTCTTCCTCCCTCAGACCCGCGGATCCGATTTCAGGAGATGTGAAAACACCTGCAGGCACACAGGTATAGCTGATCGCAGGGTTCAGTCCGCAGGCATTTTCTGCTGCTATTACACCCTGCCTTGTTGCCAGGTGCGCAAGCATCATTTTACCGGTAATGTCACCAACAGCATAAATATTATCTGAAGCTGTTCTGAGATGCTCATCAACATGGATTACGCCTTTGGGCGTAGGTTTTATGTCTGTGTTTTCGAGTCCTATGTCTGCAGTATTAAGAGCCCTGCCGATGGATACCAACACTTTCTGAACGGTTAGAGAATCTCCGCTGCTCAGCTCAAGAGAAACAGTATTGTCATTCTTTGTAATTTTTTCTGTTTTTGCTCCTGTGATGAGCCTGATCTTCATCTTCTTGAGTTCACGCATAAATATGCCGGATATCTCTTCATCCTCTGTCATCAATGCCCTCGGCATCATCTCGATCATGGTGACCTCTGCGCCGAGCTGCCTGAATATGCAGGCAAACTCAGACCCGATCACTCCTGCTCCGATTATTGCCATGCTGTCAGGAATGAACTCCATATTTACAGCATGGTCGCTCGAGAGTATCTTTTCACCGTCATATTCCATGCCCGGCAGGGCAGCAGGCCTGGATCCTGTTGCTATGATTATCTTGTCAGCATGCAGCTCTTGCCTGCTTCCATCAGCCAGTTCCACTGAAAGCCTGTCTGGCGACAATATTTTGCCTCTGCCCTCGATAATCTTTATTCCCTTGCTTTTGAAAAATGCATGAATGCCTTTTATCTGAGTGGAGACCACCCTGTTTTTGCGTTCAATTATCTGGCGCATGTCAGGAGTTAAATCTCCTTTGAGAAGTATTCCAAAATCAGAGAGTCTTTTTGCCCTGTCATATGCAGCAGCTGATGCTGCAATCGATTTTGTCGGTATGCATCCCCAATTGAGGCATGTGCCGCCGACTTGTGATTTTTCTATGACAGTAACTTCAGCACCAAGGCGCGCTGCCCTTGCAGCCGCTCCATAGCCGCCAGGGCCTGCCCCGAGTATGACAAGCTTCATCGAGACTCCTCTTCTATGTATCTTTCGTATTCATCGTGATCCATAAGATTGTCGAGTTCAGAATCATCCTCAATCTCGATAACAGCTATCCAACCCTTACCGTAAGGGTCGTCATTGATTATTTCGGGTGAATCAGCAAGCTTCTCGTTAACTTTCAGTATGGTGCCGGTTACAGGTGCAATTATCGCTGAGGTGGCTTTTGTTGACTCTATCTCACCGATCTCTGAGCTGCTGTCAACTATTGTCTCCGGCTCAGGGAGGTCAATATATACTATATCGCCGAGAGCGTCTTGTGCGTACTCGGTGATTCCTATTGTCCCTTTTTTGCCTGTCACCTTGATCCATGTGTGTTCTTTATGATATTTAAGTTCTTCCGGGGTCATGACCGCCTCCATATGGTATTCTTTTTGAATTAATTAACATAGTTTAAGGGCTTTGTCAATCTTTTAGGCTATGTTATTATAGTACATATGAATTCAGTTATAAGTCCTGTTTCAAGATACCTTAGCATGATCAAGTTCTCACACTCGGTCTTTGCCTTGCCTTTTGCGTTCACTGGAGCTCTGCTCGCCTCAAACGGCATTCCTGATTTTGAAAAACTACTATGGATAGTGGTTGCAATGGTCGGAGCCCGTACTGCTGCCATGGGATTCAACAGAATAATCGACAGAAAAATAGACAGCCTTAATCCGAGGACAAAAAACAGGGAAATACCAACAGGAGTGGTCTCGATCAGATCAGCGCTTATTTTAAGCATTACAGCGCTCCTGGTTCTTTTTTTTGCAGCCTATAAGCTCAACCCTCTATGTTTGATGCTGTCTCCGATAGCTGTTTTTGTATTCATTGGATATTCATACACAAAAAGATTTACATGGATGTCGCATTTTGTGCTCGGTATGGCGCTCTCAGCAGCACCGTTAGGTGCATGGATAGGTATAAAAGGAACTTTCGATCCCGAGATTATTCCTTTAGGCATTGCAGTTGTGTTCTGGCTTGCTGGATTTGATACGCTCTATGCGCTCCAGGATCTTGTTTTTGACAAAATAGAGGGACTGCACTCCATCCCTGCCAGGTTTGGTGAAAAGCTTTCTCTTGTATTGGCAAGAATCTTTCATGCTGTGGCATGGCTCATGTTTTTACTGAATGGCATTTTGTTTGATCTTAACTGTATCTACTGGATAGGTCTTGTCATAGTTGGAGTTATGCTCGCTTATGAACACAGTCTGATAAAGCATAATGATCTTTCAAGGCTTGACATGGCATTTTTCAATATGAATGGCTATATAAGTATAACCGTATTTTTCTTTACACTTCTGGCTATTCTGCTGTCCTGAACAATATTTAATCCTGAAGGCAGATCAAAGAGGAGGCAGGTTTTAGAGTATGAACAGAGCTGATACCGTAATATGCGCAGAGTATCTGTTGACAATGAACAGCGGGCTGGATGTTATTCAGAACGGCGCTGTCGCTGTTCAAGGCAGCACCATTGCTGCAGTTGGACCTGCTGATGCGATTATGAATGAATTTTCATCTGATAAAGTAATTGACTGCAGAGGCAAGGTATTGATGCCCGGTTTTGTTAATACCCACACGCATGCATCTATGGTCTTTTTCAGGGGATTGGCTGATGATATGCCGCTCAAGGAGTGGTTGGAAAATCATATATGGCCTGCTGAAGCAAAATGGCTGAGTCCTGAGTTTGTGTGCGATGCTGCGGAACTCGCCTGTATGGAGATGATCATGGCAGGCGTCACACTTTTTAATGACATGTATTTTTATGTTGACAGTGTTGCAATGGCTGCAAAAAAGATGGGTATGCGCGCAGTTATTGGAAACGGCATATTGGATTTTCCCACAAAAACAGGTAAATCTCCTGAAGACTATCTCAAAACTGCCGAAGAATTTGCAAAAAAGTATAAAAATGATGATTTGATATCTTCATGTTTAGCTCCCCATTCATCCTATACATGCTCTTCTGAGACTCTGAAAAAAGTTTGTAAAACAGCTGAAAAGCTCGACCTTTTTGTATGCACACACCTTTCTGAAACAGAGTGGGAGATCTCTGAAATCGTATCGCGCTACGGCAGCAGACCTGTGCAGCATCTTGATAATGCAGGCCTGCTTAATGAAAGACTTATTGCTGCGCATTGCGTCTGGCTTGATGAGGCTGAAATAGATTTGATGTCAAAGAGAGGAGTTAATGTTTCTCACTGCATTGAGAGCAATTTAAAGCTTGCCTCAGGCATAGCCCCTGTTCCTGCCATGCTAAAGGCAGGGGTCAAGGTGTCATTAGGCACTGACGGAGCTGCGAGCAATAATGATCTGAGCATAATGGGCGAGATGGCTACTGCTGCAAAGGTGCATAAGGCAGTTGCAAAGGACCCTACAGTTTTGGATGCAAAGACTGCCCTGCTTATGGCAACAAGATGGGGTGCTGAGGCATTGGGGCTCGGCTCTGTAGCAGGCAGCATTGAACCTGGAAAGCGTGCTGATATCATAACAATCAGTTTAAATAAACCGCATTTCATGCCTGTTTATGACATCTGTTCGCATATCGTTTATGCAGCGCAGGCATCTGATGTTCAGGATGTGATGATAAATGGAGAGCTGCTGCTCAGAAACAGGGAGCTTGTGCATGCGTCTGAGGAAGATATACTGGCAAAGGCACAGGAGTGGGGAAGCAGGATAACAGGATGATGATAAAGGAGGTATGACAATGCCAAATAAATTCAATAATGCAGCTGAATGCTGGAAAGAGATACTGTCAGATTATTCCAGCAAGAGAGGTCTGCTCAAAGATATAGAGATATTCGCAAGGGAAAATACGGACCCGACGCATATAGTGTTCGGCACATCAGGCTGGCGCGGCGAAACAGGCAGTGACTTTACATTCCAGAATCTCAGGGTTGTAGCAGCTGCAATAATAGAGGTGATGAAGGCGCAGAACAAAGAGGTTATGGCAGCCATGGGAGTAAAGAATTTTGCAGAGATGTCTGAGCGCGGCGTTATTGTCGGGCATGACAGCAGGTTTCTCGGCAGGGAATTCGCTATGGAGGTTATCGGTGCGCTGCAGGATGCGGGCATAAGAACATGGTACGCAGGAGAAGCCACGACTCCGGAGTTTTCTGCCGGTGTATTGATGATGAATGCTGCATGTTCAATAAATCTTACTCCATCCCATAATCCTGCCAACTATTCAGGCTTCAAGTTCAATCCTTCTGACGGAGGACCGGCTGGTGAAGAGATAACATCAAAAATCGAAGAGGCTGCAAACTCTATCATGCTGTCAGGAGCAAAGCCTGTGTCGGTTCCTCCAAAAAATATCGAATCAATAGATCTTACTGACATTTACATAAAATTCCTTGAGCAGAGGGCAACTCTCGATCTCGGGAAGATAAGGGATTTTGTCCATAAGCAGGACTGTCTTGTATGCGTTGACAATGTGCATGGAGCATCAAGGGGCAGGATCGAGCGCATAATAGGCGAAACATCTAAAATTGTTTACTTGCGGACAGAGGATGATTTCCTTTTTGGAGGAGTTGCGCCTGAGCCTTCAGAGGCTAACATGACAGATGTTATGCGCGTGCTGCAGTCAGGCAGCGCCCGATTCAGAATAGGCGCGATAATGGATCCTGACGGAGACAGGATAAGACATGCTGATCATACAATACAGATACCGATGAACTACTTTGGGGCTATGGCTCTGCACTTTCTGCATACGCGCAAGGGCATTAATGGGTTGGCAGTAAAATCCGTAGGCACGAGCAATTTTGTGAATGCAATAGCTGAGTCGCATGGGCTTGATATAGTCGAGACAAAGGTTGGATTCAAGAACTTCAGACCCTATCTGCTGCCGGATTCATCAAAGAAAGCGATAATTGCATTTGAGGAGTCTGACGGCATCTCTGCATACAACCATACTCCTGAAAAGGATGCTCTCTTTGGACTGCTCTGCGCAATAGAGATGGTAGCTGATACAGGAAAAAATCTTGGCACCTATCTGAATGACCTGATGGACAGATACGGCCATTACCATACTGACCGAGCTGGTATAAGTGTTGACAGGTCTTTTGCCGGTGAGCAGCTGCTTAACAAGCTTGCGTGGATAAAGGAGGAGTACAAGGTTGGTAATACTGTAATGATTGGTGAACACCAGCGCACCATTGTTGATGCAATAACAGTTGACGGAACAAAACTGGTCCTTGATGATGGCTCATGGTTTATGATAAGACCTTCCGGCACAGAACCTAAAGTGAGGTTCTACATAGAGGCAAGAACTGAGGGAGCAAAGGATGCCATTATGCAGGCCGCAAAAAAGATGACTGATGAAGCGCTCAAGAGATAACTGATGAGATACGGACATATTGATATCCCGCTCCAGAGGGTGCATATAGAGTTGACGAATGTCTGCGATTTCAACTGCACATTCTGTCCAAAGTCAGAGATGAAGCGCCGCTACGGATACATGGACACAGAACTGGCGAAGAAGCTGATCACGGAAATAGGAGACAACGGGATAAGCGACAAGATAACCTTTCATGTGATGGGAGAGCCGACCCTTCATAAAGATTTTTTTGAGATACTTCAGTTTGCACTTGATAAGGGAGTAAAGGTCGGGCTCACAACAAACGGCGGAGGACTCGGCAGGGAGGTTGGCAGAAAGCTGGCTGCGTATCCAATGCACCAGGTGGATATATCACTCCAGACTCCAGATGAAAAATCATTCGAACTTCGCAAGGCAGGAGCTCTCAGGTTTGAAGATTATCTCGAAGGCATATTCAGCTTTTTCTGTGAATATTACAGCGCCCACAAAAACACGATATTCAAGTTCAGATTTCTCAACACACGCTTCAGAAAAAAGAGCATGGAAAAAAAGACCGGCCCTGTTTCAGTAATATCATCCACATCAGAACTTCGTTCTACATTCAGATACTGGGCAGGCAGGGTGTATGACATAACAGGCATATCTGCTGAAGAGCGGAGCAAGGCATTCAGCATTATAGACAGCCTTTCCGCTTACAAATGGAATGTTGTTGAGGTTGCGCCGAATGTATTTTTCGAAACATACATGCTCGAGGACTGGGGGCATGCATTCGGCGACAAAAAGGTGCGAAAGGCATGGGCCGGGTACTGCTTTGGCATGAGGGATCATTTTGCGATTCTGCATAATGGTGATGTGACTCTCTGCTGTGTTGATTTTGACGGAAATACGGTTATTGGCAATGCAAAGGACAGGAGCCTGAAAGAGATACTATCTTCTGATGAGTTTGGCAGGATTATGGATGGATTCAGCAAATTCAGGCTTGTACATCCATACTGCAGACACTGCCTTGGAAGCACCTCACTGATTGGCTGGATGGTAAAGCCGGTATTGTCAGTTGCAGGACTCAAGATGCTCAAGCCCTTTTTCTACAAAAAAGTGAGGCTCTCTGATTAGAGAGCCCTTCTGCCTTCAAGTGCTTTAGACAATGTAACTTCATCAGCAAATTCAATATCACTGCCTATCGGCAGGCCGTATGCTATTCTTGAGACCCCTATGCCGAGCGGCTTTATCAGCTCTGTGATATATTTTGCTGTCATTTCGCCTTTTGTATTCGGATTTGTTGCGAGGATAACCTCTTTGATTTCATCAGCCCTGATTCTCTGGAGCAGTTCATCTATCCTGAGTTTGTCAGGAGCTATTCCGTCGAGCGGTGACAGGGCGCCAAGCAGCACATGGTACAGGCCATTGAATATCTTTGTGCGTTCAATCGCGATTATATTGCTCGGCTCTTCAACAACACATATGCGGGATCTGTCCCTTGATGAGTCAGTACATATTGAGCATGGATCAGTATCGGTTATATTAAAGCAGCTGGAGCAGAATCTTGCATTCTCCTTCACATTTGTAATTGCTTCAGCTATTGACCTGGCCTCCTGAGCCGGCATGCTAAGTATAAAAAATGCGAGTCTTTGCGCTGATTTTCGGCCTATGCCAGGCAGGCGCGTAAGCTCTGCAACAAGATTGTCTATTATTCCCTGCGCCAAATTATCTCCCGAACATGCCGCCAAGATTCCCAAGACCCGGCATGCCCATTGTGAGTTTTGACATTTCATCCTGCACAAGCTGCTGTCCGCGTCTTATTGCCTCGTTTGAAGCAGCGAGTATGAGATCCTGAAGCATATCAGCATCATCAGGGTTTATAACCTCTTTCTCAATTTTTATTGATACAAGTTCTCCGCTGCCATTGGCAACAACAGTGACCATTCCTCCGCCTGCTGTAGCCTCTACTGTTTTTGTCTTTGCCTCTTCCTGCATCTTCTGCATCTCTTCCTGCATCTTCTGCGCCTGGCGCATCAGATCACCCAGCATCTTCTTTGACATAAAAACCTCCTTTATTATTCATTTTTTTTATTGTCGTTTTCCTGTCTGGGGACTACATCGGTTATCCTGCCCTCAAACAGTTCGAGAGCTTCATTGATTATCGGGTTTTCGAGAGCTTTTTCCCTGAGTTCTTTTTTTGACAATGAGTTGGACTCTTTGGAACTTATTTTTATGGACACTGTTCTGCCTGATTTTTCTTTAAGCATCCTGACTAACTGATTCATCTTTTGCTGCACATTGTCAGCATATACAGACTGTCCGCCATTAAAAACCAAATTTACTTCATTGTTTTCGATCAGTGCTTCCGGAGCGCGAAGCTGAGATGCGAGAAAATGATCTTCCTCATCTATGTCATTGATTACTGATTGCCAGGCCGTGCCAAGATCAGTTGTTTTTGCGGGATGTTCTTCAGACGATGCGCTGGCAGTCTGCTGCTTCACATCCTGCTTAGTGCTTTTGGGCGTTTCTGCTGGTTTTGGTTTTGCAACAGAGACTGGGGATTTTTTCTGCTGCTGGTCAGCAGTGGGTGTACCAGGCAGTCCTTTCAGCAGGTCAGCCACAGAACTGAGCCGGCTGAGCATGGCAGCTTTTATAAGAGCCATCTCGAGAGCTATGCGAGGGTAGAGCGCAGCTCTGACCGCTGGCTCTGCTTTGATGAGATCAGACAGCATGAGCGCGACAAGCTCCTGACTGACTGACGGCTTCAGCTTCTCAATGGCAGCGAGATTTTCTTCACCAAGATCGAGCACTCCGTCTGTATTGTCAACAATTTTTGCTATAAGCAGATCGCGAACAAACTGGAGCAGATCTTTGGTAAAAAGTTTGAGGTCAGACCCTGCGTCAGCGAGAGTTGAGATGAGTTCAATAATAGTCTTGGTGTCACCCGTTAGCATGGCTGAAGTCAGTCCTGCCAGCGTCTGTGTGTCAGTTATGCCGAGCAGATCTTTTACTTCGGATTCTGTTATGTCTTCAGAAAATGATGCTATCTGGTCGAGTATGGTGAGGGAATCCCTCATTCCGCCGTCTGCTGCGCGGGCGATCATCTCGAGCGCTGAATCCGTTATCCTGATAGATTCAGCTGAGCATATATGTCTTAGCCTTTCCTTAACCTTCTGCGTTGTGATCTTCCTGAATGGAAGATGCTGGCATCTGGACAGTACAGTAGCTGGTATCTTCTTGGGCTCAGTTGTGGCAAGAACGAATATTACATGAGAAGGCGGCTCTTCAAGTGTCTTCAGCAGGGCATTGAATGCCGAGATCGAGAGCATATGCGCTTCATCGATAATGTAAATCTTGTATCTTCCGCCGGTTGCAGCATACCGGACCTTTTCATTCAGGTCCCTTATGTTGTCAACGCCTGTATTTGACGCAGCATCAATCTCGGAGACATCCAATGATGAGCCGTCAGAAATGGAGATGCATGATTCACATTTGCCGCAGGGATCTGTTACCGGGCCTTCAACACAGTTCAGGGCTTTTGCGAGTATTCTGGCTGTAGATGTCTTGCCAACTCCTCGCGGACCTGAAAATACATAGGCATGTACAATCTTTGACTGGGTAATGGCGTTTTTCAAAACGCGGGCAATTGGCTCCTGCCCTATCAGATCATCAAGGGTTTGAGGTCTCCATTTTCTCGCAAGTACAAGATATGACATGGTCTTTCTCTAATGTTTTTCTGTATCCGGCGGCTGACCAGAATGTTTGTTTTATGGAGCCGGCTTGCTGCGGCACCCAGACAAAATGCTTACCGTTGCTTCCTTCCGGACCTGGCGGGGTTCACACCTGCCTGCTGCGCAGGGCCAGCCCCCGGATACAGAAAATATTAACCTCCAGGGAAAGAGTATTAATGGCGGAGAGGGAGGGATTCGAACCCTCGGTGAGTATTACCCCACACACGATTTCCAGTCGTGCGCCTTCAGCCAACTCGGCCACCTCTCCAACCCAGCTGAATTAGAACAAAAAGTTTAACGCAACCTTCGAAGAATTGTCAAAATAACTATTCAATCCATCTGGTTACCGCATCCATAGGCTCCCTGCCTGTTGTATAGAGTTTTGCAGGATCAACAGGAGCTGGAAATCCGGCAGAAATGGCAAGCACAAGTCTTTTGGTATCAGGTATCCCGATGAATTTCCTTATCTGAGCTGAATAGTCTATCACAAATGCCTGTGGGACAGTGCCTACTCCCTCAGCATGAGCAGCGAGCATAATACTCTGGCAGAACAGTCCGGCATCAAAGAGCGACCATAACGGCAGATCCCTGTCCTGAAAGATAAGCAGTCCATGAGGAGCTCCATAAAATCTGAAATTCGCTCTTTTTGCCTTTTTCAGCAGATCAGGGTCATATATGTCTACGCCGAATTTTGCATTTTTCTCAAGAAAAGTTTTCTGTATTCTCGCATCAATCTCCTGAGGCCATGACTGAGGCTCTGGTATGTCTGGTGCAGGTGCTTCGCCGCTTTCGAGCAGGTCTATCAGTATATTTGAGAGCTGCTCCTTTTTTTCGCCTGATACTATGGCAACTTCCCATGGCTGGCTGTTTTTGTATGATGGGCTTCTCTGCGCAGCAGAGATGATTTTTTTGAGCAGATCAGCGGGTACTGGATCAGGTTTATACTTGCGCACACTCATTCTTGTTTTAATGCACTCAATGGCATCCATGGCAGACCCTCCGGAAGATAGTTTCAGCATATTATTCATACTGAATGGATTGTTCTTTGTAAATGTTTATGCAGTCCTGTTTATTGATATGCTCGTGATTATTATAACTGAAAGGGATATATGCAATCTGCACACCGGCAGCCCTTATATTTATATTGTGCAGATTTGTTAATTATTACCCGGGAGTGTGAAGGGTTGTAGTATCCAGAAGATAGAATTAAAGCTTTAAATAGCGTGTCATTCCGACAGGGTTTCTTAAAGTGGTGCTGATTTTTTAGCAGAAAATTCATGCTTCATTGCCCAGAGCAGGCGTCTTGATGCTGTGAAGAAGGTTATGATGTCAGGCTTTTTGAAATCACGGTATGTGTATGTGTGGGGAGTAAGCCTGCCCTTTGTATATATGAGCGTAACCTCAGCGTATATTCCATCCTTGAGATATATGCGATGTGAATAGTCTTTTGTTGAAGCGAGTACAATTTTGGCTGGAGTGATATAGCCCGGATCTATATTGACAGTGCGTTTTCCATTGGAAGCGAGCTGTTGTTCAAGTTCATTAGTTCTGATCTTGACTTCTGAAAGCACTGAGGGATCAACAGGAGTTCTGAAAATTATGAAGCGTCTTTTGATATTCTCTCCGAGTTCATCTTTGTAGTAGTCAGTATGCTCCCAGTCATATACAGGACTCTGCGCAATGATTTCACCAAAATAGGATTCGAGCATCCCGAGTGCCTTTTCGCACATGTCATTCACGCTGTATAAAAGACCCGCAAAAAGAAGCACCCTGTTTGGCTGTCTTATATTTGCCATATTACCCCTTTAACAGTCTTGCTATTGCAAGGCGGGGTTCAGAAGTGTTCCACCTGTAAGGTCCTATAATCTTGTCCCTTAAAATGCCTGAAGGATCTATTATAAATGTCTCCGGCACTCCGGTTATTCCATAAGAACCGGAGACGGATGCATTGTCAACAAGCACGGGGAATGTATAGTTGTGCTGTTTCATAAAATCCCTTGCTCTGTCAGGGCTGTCATTATAGAGAACAGTAAGAAAGACAAAATCAGGATTGTCCTTTTCAGCTGTCACCAGCTCCTGTACCATCTCTTTTTCAGGTTTGCATGAGCTGCACCATGTTGCCCAGAAATTTATGAACACAACCTTTCCGCGCAGATCAGAAAGCTTCCATGTTTTTCCGTCAAGATCTGTGAGGTTCAGTTCAGGAGCCTTTAGTCCTGCTGCTGCTTTTGAGTCTGAACTTTTTTCTTTGGAGGTTGTCAGCAGAATAATCGCAAGTCCGGTGATAACAAGCGCAAGAAGCATGAAACTTTTTTTGTTCATTCAGATCTCCATTGGCAATATTGCCATTATAAAATCCCGCAGGGTCTTTCAGATCCTGCGGGATCAGCATGAATATTTTTCCAGCTTATTGTCAATTTACAGAGAGCAGCATTGATTCCTGGCCGGTCTCAATAAATTCCGGTCTGGAATCTTTCAGAACGACCTTTATAACGCTTGCATTTTTGAATCTGCCCTTGATCAGCTCTTCGGAAAGCGGATCTTCTATCTCGCGCTGTATGGCCCTGCGCATAGGCCTTGCTCCATAAGCAGGCTGATAGTACTTTGTCAGCAGCCACTCCTTAACTTCAGGCGCTACATCGATCGAGAGGGAATGGTCAGTCAGTTGTTTGTTTGTCTCTGCAAGCAGCAGGTCGATTATGGAGAGCAGCTGCTCTTTTTCGAGCTGGTGGAACACAACCATCTCATCGATTCTGTTCAAAAACTCGGGATTAAATGTCTTCTTCATCTCTGACATCACATTGTCCTTGATTTTGTCATAAGTATCAGCAGATGCACTCCTGTAGAAACCGAGAGGCGTTGCCTTTTCAATAATCCTTGCGCCAAGGTTTGATGTCATGATTATAATTGTGTTCCTGAAATCTATCTTCCTGCCGTAGCTGTCAGTAAGCACGCCCTCATCCATTATCTGTAAAAGCATATTGAATACATCAGGATGCGCTTTTTCCATCTCGTCAAACAATATGACGGCGTAGGGACGCTTGCGTATCTTTTCTGTCAGCTGTCCGCCTTCTTCATAGCCCACATAGCCGGGAGGTGCTCCTGTGAGGCGCGATACATTGAACCGCTCCATGTATTCGGACATATCGACTTTTATGAGTGCACTCTGGTCATTAAACATGAATTCTGCCAGTGCCTTGGCGAGTTCAGTCTTTCCGACCCCGGTCGGTCCGAGGAAGAAGAAGGTGCCCATGGGCTTGTTCTTGTTCTTGAGTCCTGCACGAGATCTCTTGATAGCCCTTGACACGGCTCTAACAGCCTCATCCTGGCCAATTATCCTGTTATGCACAGTCTCTTCCATGCGCAGAAGTTTTTCTGTTTCTGTTTCACCCATCCTGTGCAGAGGTATGCCTGTCATCTTTGATACTGTGTATGCAACATCATTTTCAGATATCACAGGCACTTCCTTGCCGAGTGACTCTTTCCATTTTCTGTACTGAAG
Organism: Dissulfurispiraceae bacterium; assembly: GCA_034002665.1. GTDB lineage: Bacteria > Nitrospirota > Thermodesulfovibrionia > Thermodesulfovibrionales > Dissulfurispiraceae > JAFGXL01. The sequence goes on from JAVFAA010000001.1 coordinate 369,732, forward strand.
TTCATAGGTTCTTTTTAATTTGTCTTCCTGGGCTCTCAGTGACTGGACTTTTTCGAGATCATGCAGCCTGACGTAGAGGTTTTTCTCTTTTGAAAGCTGGATCAGTTCGTTTTCCATGTCTCTGAGCTCCTGGGGAATCGTGGATCTCTTCAGCTTTATTCTTGAGCCTGTCTCATCAATAACATCGATGGCTTTGTCAGGCAGGTATCGGTCTGTCATATACCTGTCAGAAAGCTTGACAGCATCATTGATTGCAGAATCGCTGATCTTCACTTTATGGTGCTGCTCATACTTGGGTCGTATCCCCTTGAGTATGTCAACAGTTGTGTCAACTGTTGGCGGCTGGATATTAATGGGCTGGAACCTTCTTTCGAGGGCGCCGTCTTTCTCAATATGCTTCCTGTATTCATCAGGAGTAGTGGCTCCTATGCATTGCAGCTCGCCGCGCGAGAGCGCAGGTTTAAGCATATTGGATGCGTCAACAGAACCCTCTGCAGCCCCGGCTCCTATCAGTGTGTGGAATTCATCGATAAAGAGGATGGAGTTCTCTGCCTGTAATATCTCGCGCATAACAGCCTTCAGGCGCTCTTCAAACTGGCCTCTGTATTTTGTGCCTGCTATCAGCGCGCCGAGGTCAAGAGATATGATGCGCTTGCCAATAAGACTGTCAGGAACATCTCCTGCGACAATCTTCTGTGCAAGCCCCTCAACAATGGCTGTCTTGCCTACGCCGGGTTCACCTATAATGGCTGGATTGTTTTTGAGTCTTCTGCCAAGCACCTGTAGTACGCGCTCAATCTCATCCTCCCTGCCGATCACAGGATCAAGCTTACCCTCGATCGCGAGCAGGGTCAGATCCCTGCCAAACTCGTCCAGAGCAGGCGTGGTCGTCTTTTTCCGCTCTTTATGCTGCGTATGCTGAAACTGTGGTTTAATTGCAAGATTAATCGCAAGCTGGCGCGCGCCGAGCAGGTTTGCTCCAAGGTCGCGCAATATTTTGCCTGCTATGCCTTCGTCTTCGCGTATAAGGCCGAGCATCAGATGCTCGCTGCCGATATAGTTATGACCAAGAAGCCTTGCTTCTTCAATGGACAGTTCAAGAACCTTTTTGGCTCTCGGAGTAAATGGAATCTCCCCGAATGTGAGCAGGTTTGTTCCGACAGGAAGATTTTTTTCTATCTCGAATTTGACTTCATCTATCGAAAGCCCCATTTTTTTGAGTATGGTGTGGGGCAGACTTTCTTCGTCCCGAAGAATAGCCAGAAGCAGATGCTCAGTGCCGAGGTAGTCGTTGTTTCTGCGTTCTGCCTCTTCCTTTGCAAATATTATTATCCTTCTTCCGCGCTCTGTGAATTTCTCAAACATCATTTTCTCCTTGTTTTCCCTCTAAAAAATTGTAATTGGTTTGGAGAAACCTTGTCAACACGAGCAGTGTGACAGCTTTAAATATTTATGAATGGTTTATATACTTATCGGCAGATTAAAAATAATCTTTGTCTTGTATCTTTGAGCAGGTATCCTGTATGCTTTTTTTAATATGTATGCTGATGTCCTTTTCCCGCTTAAATTGCCGGCTCTGACCTATAGAATACCAGAAGGTTTTCCCTTTGATATTCAAGGCTTTGTTGTCAGGGCGCAGCTTGGCAGGCGAAAAGCCTACGGCATTGTTTCCGATGTAAGAAGAACCGCTCCGGCAGGGATAGACAAAGGCATGAAAGATCTTTCTGAGTGCTGCATGCCGTTTGCTGACAAACAGTATCTAAAGCTGATCAAATGGCTTTCAGAGTATTATCTGACAGCTGAGGGGATAGCTCTCAAGAGCTGTTTTTTTGATGATTTTACAAAGGCTTATTTTGGGCGCTCCAGAAAAACCAGATCCGGATCATTCTCACAAAAAGAGGCGCCTCTTTCAGAAGTGTCTGCATGTACTACTGAAGGCTATGAGAGCCTTCTTTCTGAGGCGCTGGACAGGATCAGGTCTGAACAGTACAGTGCTTCTGTTGCCTGTCTGAAAAGCTTTACTGATAATCATTGCCTTATTAACGATATATTTTTATCATGCAGCAGGATAAGCAATGCCATAGTGCTGATGCCTGAGTTCAGAACCGTGGCGCATGTTGCTGCGAATCTCAGGAATATTCTGGGCAGCAGGGTTTGTGAACTTCACAGCAGGCTGACTCCTGCAAAAAGAGCCGAGGCAGTAAGAAGGATCGCAGAGGGAGAGGCTGATATTGTGGTCGGCACCCGTTCTGCTGTGCTGGCTCCCATGAGCAGGGTTTCGCTGATAATAACGGTGCAGGAGCATAGCCCCTCTTACAAGGCTCAGGAAGGCCTTAGGTACAATGCGCGTGATGTTGCTGTTATGCGAGGGTATATGAACAATGCCCCTGTGCTTCTTACATCTGTATCCCCTTCACTGGAATCTATCCATAACTGCATTACAGGCAAATACAGATTTTTGGGAAGCAGCAGCCAGGATATGACGGATTTCAGCTTTCCGGGAAGAGAGGGCAGGCCTGCGGTAAAGGTTGTTAAGCTTTCTGCAAAAAGCCGCCGCTCCGGATGCTTTGCCCATGAGGTTGTCAAAAAGTCAGGCGATGTATTGAGGGCAAACGGGAGTATGCTTTTTATGATAAACCGCAAGGGATATTCACTTATAAGGTGTGAAGAATGCGGAGAGACCTTAAACTGCGCAGACTGTGGTGTGCCCTATATTTTTTATAAATCAGGAGCAAGGACGAGGTGCGGTTTGTGTGGAGCTGCGCAGGGGATCCCTGAGACATGTCCTTCATGCAACGGCTATAAGCTTGAACCATTCGGCTCAGGGGTCGAAAGAATAAAGGAAGAGCTTGATAAGCTGTTGGGTACGGATGCGGTTATGCTGCATAAAAGCGCTCCGCAGACCAGCGGAAAAAGGGACGGCAGCAATGATGAACAGCAGAGCGATGTGCTTTCATTTTGTGTGGGTACTGCACATGCTGTTCGTGAGATTGGGAATAACTCACTGAATTCTGTTGTTTTTATTTCTGCTGAATCAATGATGAGCAGGCCTGACTTCAGGGCAAAGGAGCGCGCATTTCAGGAAATTATGGAGGCTTCAGAGCTTGTTCAGGCAGGAGGCTCTGTTTATATACAGTCATACAGGCCAGGCCAGAATTTTCTTAGAAATATAAGGAGCTATGATTTCAGAAGCATTTATGTTGATGAGCTTGCTGACAGGAGGGCTCTGGACTATCCTCCATTTTCAAACATAATACTCTTTAGCGTGAATAATGCCTCAGACCGGGCTGGCGTTGAAAGAGTGATTTCCGAGATATCATCCGAGTGTTGCGGGCGAAGAAACAGCGTGCTTTTTTTCGGACCTGTCCCCGTGTTTACAGGCAGGGGCTCCAGGCTTCAGTTTTTTATGAAGTCCAGAGACAGCGTCAGACTGCACAAGGCAGCATTAATGGCGATCAAAAGGCTTGATTCAATCCGGTTGAACTATACAGTAGATGTTGATCCTTTAAAGATATAGCTGTATGTCTGTTTTTTTCAGTATTGCCCTGGTTTTTTTAATATCTTTCTGTATCTGGATGCCCAGCTCAGCAGGGGAGTGGAATTTTTTCTCATCCCTGATTCTTTTTATAAAATGAATACGCAGTGTGCGGCCTCTGATATCTGTGTTAAAGTCCAGAAGATGCACCTCATAGGCAATATCAGCGCTGCCGAAAGTGGGATTTTTGCCTATGTTGGCAACAGCATTGAATGTGGTCTGTTCATTTTTTGGAGCATGGCCGCATGGTTCAGGATCAATTGTTGCCATTACCGCATAGACTCCTTCTTTTGGTATCAGTCTGTTTTCAGTAATGATGTTTGCTGTCGGAGTATTCAGTATCCTGCTTCCTCTGCCTTTGCCTTTAACAACTGTTCCGTCAATATGATATGCCCTCTTCAGCGCCAAGGCAGCCTCCTGCACATCTCCTTTTGATACCAGACTGCGCACCCTTGTGCTGCTGATTCTTTTGCCGAGTGCTGTTGCATATCTGACCACCTTGAGTTTAAATCCGAACTTTTTGCCTCTGGCGCGGAGCAGGGCAGGCCTGCCTTGCTTTGCCCTGCCGAATGAACAGTTGTTGCCCACTATAACCCATCTGGCCCCGATTTTATCCGCAAGTATTTCGCTGATGAATGCCTCTGAATCAATGTTTGCGAACCTGGCGTCAAAGGGTATGCATATAAGAGCTTTTATCCCGATTCTTTCTGCAATGCAGCATTTTACCTCGAATGATGATATCAGCTTCAGATCTTTGGCAGGCGACAGTACAGTAGCAGGATGAGGGCAGAAGGTTATGACAACCGGCGTGCCTCCGGTCTCTTCAGCTTTTTTCACAACCTCACTGAATATTTTTTGATGTCCTGCATGAGCGCCGTCAAAGTTGCCTATTGTTACAACCGGATTTTTGAAGGTTCCCCTGCGCGGGATTGAGTGAAATATCTTCATCAGCAAGTTTTGCCTCTCATAATGAAAGCAGTCTAAGGTAAATATCCTGAACCTGCTTTTTTGTGACATCAAGACTGCTGCTGTTGTCAATGCTGAAGTCAGATTTCAAGATCTTTTCTTTTATAGGCATCTGGCTGAAAAACCTGCTTCTTGCCTCCTGCTCTGATACACCTTTTGCAACGAGTCTTTTTATGGCCACATCTTCAGTAGTGAATACAGTTATAATCACATCAAACCTGTTTTGATATCCCCGTTCAAAGATTACAGGCGCTTCAATTACTACAACAGCAGCAGGATCTGATTCAGATATGCCTTTCTTCTGCATGTCCACATTCTCAAATACAAGCGGATGTAGAATATTTTCGAGCGATATCCTTAAATGCGGAAATTTGAATACAGCGTCTGCAAGTTCTTTTTTATTTACTGCTCCGTCGGTTACAGATTCGGGTCCGAATGTCTCGCTGATCTGATTTATCACACCAGGCTGCAAGAGAAGTTCTCTCACTATCTCATCTGTATTAATAATTTTTGCGCCAAGATCAGCAAACATTCGCGAGACCGTGCTTTTCCCCATTCCATAGTTGCCTGTAAGCCCTGTTATGACCATTTCGTTTAACTTCCTTCTGCCATTGATTTGAGTTTCTGAAGAATTTTAACAGCTTTTTGAGGAGTAAGGGATTGCGTGTCAAGCTTCATAAGCTCTGCCTTGAGCGGATCGCCCTGACAGAACAGATCCATCTGGTTTGGCTTGTGCCTGAATGTCTCTGACTCCCTTTTTTCGAGTTCGCTTAAAACTTCTTTTGCTTTTATTATAACTTCATCAGCAAGCCCTGCAAGACGGGCTACCTGTATGCCGTAGCTCTTGTCAGCCGGGCCTTTTTCAATTTTGCGGAGGAAAATTATCTCGTCTCCCCATTCCTTAACCAGAACATTATAGTTTTTTATGCCGTCAGTAGTGAGCGCCAGATCAGTAAGTTCGTGGTAGTGAGTAGCAAATAGCGTGCGGGCTCTGATTTTTTTGACGATATATTCTGCAACAGCCCACGCAATGCTTATGCCGTCAAAAGTGCTTGTGCCTCTTCCAACCTCATCGAGCAGTATAAGGCTTCTGTTTGTAGCATTGTTAAGAATGTTTGCTGTTTCTATCATCTCGACCATAAAAGTGCTCTGTCCTTTTGCGAGATGGTCAGATGCGCCAATTCTGGTGAATATTCTGTCTGCGATCCCTATTTTTGCAGAGGACGCCGGTACAAATGAACCCATCTGGGCCATAAGCACAATAAGTGCTGTCTGTCTCATGAATGTTGACTTGCCTGCCATGTTTGGACCTGTTATCATCAGCAGGCTGTTTTCAGAAGAATCAACAAGCACGCTGTTTGGAATGAATCTCGATTCAGAGCCTACAGACTGCTGAAGTATTCGTTCAATAACAGGATGCCGGCCGTCTGTAATTTCGATTATGTCAGAGCTGTTTATTTCCGGCCTGTTGTAGTCATGTCTCTTGGCAGCCGTAGAAAGTGATGTGAGAAAATCGAGCATTGCAGCTGCAGAGGATGCCTGAAGAAGCTCTGGCCCGTATTTTTGCAGGCTTGCAACAATCCTGTTAAATATATCGTTTTCGAGCTCCTTGAGTCTGTCCTCAGCACCAAGCACCTTGCCTTCATATTCCTTAAGCTCCGGAGTGATAAATCTTTCGCAGTTAGCGAGAGTCTGCTTTCTTGTATATTCTGCAGGAGCAAGATGCATATTGGCTTTTGTGATCTCTATGTAGTACCCAAAGACCTTGTTGAATCCCACTTTTAACGATGAAATGCCGGTGCGCTCCTTTTCTTTTGCCTCGAGTTTTGTGATAAAGTCTTTGCCGCTTGTCGAGATGCTGCGAAGTTCATCAACATTTGTGCTGTATCCTTTTTTGATAACTCCGGAGTCGCGCGGATTCATTGGGGGATTTTCATCTATGCAGGCAGTGATCAGCTCTGTCATTTCTGTGAAGTCTCCTATCAACAAAGCCTGTTCATTGATAAGAGTGTTTTGGCATGCAGTGCAGATTTTTCTGAGTTTAGGCAGATATTCTGCTGAATTTTTCAGGCTTATAAGGTCTCTCGGGTTTATGCTTCCGGCTATCAGTTTTGAAGCGAGGCGCTCAATGTCATGCATTTTTCTGAGTGAAGACTTGATTTCTTCATGCATTACATAGTCTTCTGCAAGCTGCGTTACGGCATCCAGTCTTTTATTGATGTCGTCAACAGAAAGAAGAGGTCTTGATATTGCGCTGCGCATAAACCTGCCGCCCATTGGGGTTATTGTTTCGTCAATAACATTCAGAAGGGTTCCGCTGTCTGAACCGTCAGCAAGATTGGCTGTCAGTTCGAGATTTCTGCGGGTTGTCGTATCCAGAAACATATATGATGAACTGCGCATGACATCAATCTTCTTGAAGGTCAGCACCTTTTGTGTCTCTTCGAGATATTTCAGCAGCGCTCCTGCGGATGAAACAGCACCAGGCATGTCCTGGCACCCGAATCCTTCGAGTGATGCCACCCTGAAGTACTTCAGAACAGTCTTGTATGCCTCAGGATAGTCAAAGTCCCAGTCATCAACATAAGTTATATAGTACCCCTCAAGAGATTCCTGGTAATGGATATTGTCTTTTAAACTGGCAGGGCATAGAATCTCGCGTGGACTGAACCTGCCGGCTTCATCAGAGGCCTGCATCAGCGTCTCGTAAACCATGAACTCGCCTGTTGAGAGGTCTGCTACGGTGATGCCGCAGCCGGACCGTTCAGGGAATATGCTCATTATATAGTAATTTTCCCTGGGCTCTTCAGGAGTATGCGTGCCGGGGGTAATTATTTTTACAACATCGCGCTGAACAATGCCTTTGGCGTTTCTGGGATCTTCGGTCTGTTCGCAGATAGCTACCTTAAGCCCGGCTTTTATCAGTTTGGTTATATAAGCGTCAACCGAGAAGTAGGGCACTCCGCACATCGGGATGGGTTCATCGCTGCTCTTATCTCGGCTGGTGAGAGTGATCTGGAGTATTGCTGATGCTGTTTTTGCGTCATCTCCGAACATCTCATAAAAGTCGCCGAGCCTGAACAGGACGATGCAGTCCTGGTGGCTTTCCTTAATGGAGTAGTACTGTTTCATAAGTGGTGTTAGCTCAGACAATTTGGATCCTCATGAAATGCTGTATGCCTCAAATCAAAATTATACAACAGAAGTTGAAATTATATATATCCTGTTAATTTAAGTAAACCTTGACCGCTGATGCATATATGCTTTAGTTTATACGTCAGATAAAATAATGAACAGGAAAATCAGCGCTCTTTTATTTGCTGTAGTTGCAGTGCTTGCCCTCTACCTTGTTACAGGCGGCAGGCAGCATACTGATGCGCTTTCGCTTATAAAAGAGCGTGGTTATCTGCTGTGGGGAGCTGATGCAGAAGGCGGCGCACCCTACATATTCCCTGATCCTGTCAATCCTTCCAAAATGATGGGTTTTGAGGTTGATATTGCTGATGCAATAGCGCGCGAACTTGGGGTAAGGGCAAAACATATTCAGAATGCCTGGGACAGCCTCATCCCTGCTCTTGAGCGAGGGGATACAGATATCGCCATGAACGGCATTGAGATAACAGAACAGCGCGAGTCGAGAATAATATTCACAGCTCCATACTATATTTATTCTGAACAGCTTGTTGTGCGGTCAGATGACATGTCAACTCATAACCTTCAGGACCTCAAGGGCAAAAAGGCTGGTACACTCTCAGGCACAGCTGCGCAGACCATTCTCGAAAAAGAAACAGGCATAATTGTAAAAATATATCCGGGCCAGGTTGAGCCTTATGAAGACCTCGCGCTCGGCAGAATAAACGGAGTGCTTCTTGATCTGCCTATTGCTGCATATTATGCAAAACCGAATCCTAAGCTCAGATATGCAGGAGATCCGATAGGCAGAGGCTACTATGGCATAGCAGTAAGAAAAAACAACCCTGAATTCAAAAAAGAACTCGACCGGATACTCCTGAAGCTCTACAACAATGGAGAGCTTGCAAGGATATATGAAAAATGGGATATGTGGAATGCTGACCAGGCTGATCTTCTGAAGATAATGGGGGAGAAGGCTTCAGCAGCAGCAAGCCTGAAAGAGTCGAAAGAGGCCCCACTGTATACCTTTATTCCCACACTGCTTAAAGGCGCCGGCGTAACGGTTTTTATCTCTGTCGTCTCGATGATTCTTGCTGTTGGTCTGGGACTCTTTCTTGCGCTTATGAAAATGTATGGCCGGGGGTCAGTCCGCATTCTCGCCACTGCGTACATAGAATTTTACAGAGGCACTCCTCTTCTTATCCAGCTTTTCATACTTTATTACGGACTTCCAAATATAGGCATATCCCTCAGTCCTCTTGCAGCAGCGTTTATCGGGCTTGGAATGAATTATGCCGCTTATGAGGCAGAGGTTTACAGGGCGGGTATCAATGCTGTTCCAAAAGGTCAGATGGAGGCAGCGATGTCTCTGGGAATGAGCAGCAATGTGGCAATAAGGCGCATACTGCTTCCGCAGGCTTTAAGGGTCTCCCTTCCTGCCATAACAAATGATTTTATCGCTCTTTTTAAAGACTCGTCCCTTGTCTCGATTATTGCGATGGTTGAACTCGCAAAGACATACAGCATCCTTGCTGCAACCACACTCAGATTTTTTGAACTCGGCATTATAGTTGCCTTGCTCTATTTTGTCATGAGCTATCCGATGTCTCTTCTGGCTTCAAGGCTGGAGGAGAGGCTCAAGGGGCATAAATGATACATATAAGGGATCTGAAAAAATCATATGGTACTCATCAGCTATTCAAGGGCATAAATCTTGATGTAAACAAGGGGGAGGCCCTGGTTCTTATCGGTCCATCAGGAGGCGGGAAGAGCACCCTGCTCAGATGCATTAACGGACTCGAGACCTTTGACAGCGGCGAGATCGATGTCTGCGGAATTTCCCTCCACTCCATTCCGTCAAAAGGACTCAGCAGCCAGGAAAAAGAGGCTATCAGGGAGGTGCGGCTGAAGGCGGGCATGGTTTTTCAGCAGTTTAATCTTTTTCCGCATATGACAGCAATGCAGAATATAATCGAAGCCCCTGTTCATGTGCTTGGACTCAGTATTGAAGAAGCTCAGCAGAGGGCTCGCATGCTTCTTGAACGCATTAATATGTCCAACAAGGCTGATAGTTTTCCTGCTCAGCTATCCGGCGGGCAGCAGCAGAGGGTTGCAATAGCAAGAGCTCTTGCCATGAAGCCAGAAATCATGTTGTTTGATGAACCGACTTCAGCCCTTGATCCTGAGCTGGTTGGAGAGGTGTTAAGCGTAATCAAGGATCTGGTCTCAGAGGGCATGACAACTCTTATAGCAACTCATGAAATGCATTTTGCCAGAGAAATGGCAGACAGAGTAATTGTTATTGAAAACGGCGACATAGTAGAGTCAGGCAGCCCTGAGCAGATATTCACATCTCCCCAGACAGAAAGGACCAGGGCATTTCTCAGAAGGGTTCTCAGAACATCTTAATAAATATAGGGAACTTTCTATTTGAATTTAATCACCTGAGAAAGCATGGAGGATTGAATTATGAAACGCCTTGTGACTTGTCCGCTGAGGCGGATAAACTCCAAATTAGTGTGATAGTAAACCGTTCCATTTAAAGGCTATGAGTGTTTTGGTGTCCACAATTGACAACCGAGGTCATATGGAAATGGTTCTAAATGTAATCGTACGCACGTTGGAATTCATGAATGGTTTTTAGTATAACCAGCATTCCAGATAGGCGTGGTTTAGTTAGATTAAATTAACATCTATATTTCTTGAAAAATTTATCCTGAAAACCTTTTAAAATGCTATAATTTACCCATGATTACTGAAACCGATAAAAAAACAATTTATGAAATATCCAAAAAATATCGTGCTAAACGGGTACTACTTTTTGGGTCCAGCACAGACCCTAAAAAAGAAAGCCGGGATATTGATATTGGCGTGGAAGGTGTCTCTGCAAAGGATTTTTTCAGTTATTATGGTGACCTTATGTTTTCTTTATCAAAACCTGTTGATATAATCGATATTTCCGGTAAATCTAAATTTATTAAGTTAATACTCAAAAAAGGAATTCCTCTCTATGGCTGATTATCAGGAAAATATTGAAGCTGAATACGAAGCCATAGAAAAAATACTTTCCGCATTCCCTACAAAAGACCTATCCCAAATTTCTGAACTTGAACTTGCCGGGGTAGCTGCTTTTCTTCACAATTTTTATAATGGCATTGAAAATATATTAAAACAAGTATTTTTTGCTAAAAATCTTGAACTCCCTTCAGGTGAATCATGGCACCGCGATTTAATTTTAGCGGCTATTACAGAAAAAATTATTTCGGAATCACTTTCAGAAGAACTCAAGCGTTTTCTTGCTTTCAGACATTTCTTCAACCATGCCTACGCCCTCGAATTATATCCGGAACGAATGAAACCGCTTGTAGCGGATGCTCCAAAAATATTTGAAGATTTAAGAGAAGAAATTTTAAAAATTAATTTTTAACAGCGGCATCGAGTAGACCGGGAATAGCTTCTGTGGTTAAATGGGACGGTTCTAAAAGGCTAAATAGAACCGTCCCGTTTAAAGGCTTAAAGGCTGTCCCGTTTAAAGGCTCAGAGGGCATGACAACTCTTATAGCCACCCATGAAATGCATTTTGCCAGAGAAATGGCAGACAGAGTAATTGTTATTGAAAACGGCGACATAGTAGAGTCTGGTAGCCCTGAGCAGATATTTACATCTCCCCAGACAGAGAGAACAAAAACCTTTTTGCGGAGAGTTCTTACCAGATTTGTTTTTTAATCCTTCTTTCCGGGGGTTACTGCAAAAACAGAAAAAATTGTATCCTGTAAACCGCAAAAGTTATTTTCAGGAATATATGTTTATTATGTTGGCAGCATGATTTTTGTGCTGATCATAACAGCTTATGCTGACTGAAGGATGTTTACAAATACCTGACATACAATTATAATGAATATATAACAATAGACTGAAGCCCTGCGTAATGTAGTAAGCCAAAAATGACAATCAGGAAAATGTCAGAAAGTCTGCTACAACATGCAAATTCAAAGGTTCTTTTGGTACAAACCAGAATAATAACCTATAAAGGGGGCAGGGACCCCCTTTATTTTTAGTAAGAATGGTGAAATGATGCAAAAAAATCTTGTGAAACCGCTTTTTTTCTCTCTGCTCCTGTTTTTCTGTCTTTCTGGTCAGGTATTTGCTGCGCCTGCTGATGAAAAAAAGGTGAATGCAGCTGACCTTTACAGGAAAATCGAGCATATAATCCAGTCTCGTGCCTACTATGAATATATGATGGCTTCCATTTCAGAACTGGAGGGCAAATTTGATATTGCGCTCAGACATTACAAAAACGCTGCCACTATTGATTCATCATCAGACTATTTAAAGACACGTATGAGCAGTCTTCTGATAAGAACCGGCAAGGTTCTTGAGGCCCAGGAGATGCTGACCGACATACTGAAGCGCAATCCTGATGATACAAGCGCACTCGGTCTGCTTGGAGAGATATTCAATGCCCAGAAGGATTATAACGAAGCGATAAAAATATACGAGAAGCTCTCTGCGCTGCAGCCACAGCGTGCAGAGCCAAAGCTGATGCTTGGAGTCCTGTATCTGTCCAAGGGTGATCTGGACAGGTCAGAAGATATATTCGAGACCGTTGTCAATGCAGAGAGGGATAATGTAATGGCCCTTTATTATCTGGGCACAATTTATATTGATAAAAAAGAGTATAAAAAAGCTGAATCAAGTTTCCTCAGGATTGTTGAACTGAGACAGGGTTTTGATGCTGCATACTATAATCTTGGGGTCATATACGAGGCTCAGGGCAGCATAAAGTCAGCAGAAGATCATTACAAAAAAGCCATAGGGATCAATCCAAGAAATTTTATGGCAAGAGAGCGGCTCTCCCAGCTTTATATTAATGACAAGTCTTATGGCAAGGCTATTGAGCAGCTCAGGGAGTTTTCCAGAGAATCTCCTGACAATATGCTGATCAATCAGAGGCTGGGGCTTCTTTATCTTCAGCAGAGGGAGTATGAAAAGGCTGTGTCAGAGTTCAGAATTCTATTGGATAAATTTCCAAAAGATATCGCCACAAGATACTACCTGGCTTTGGCCCTTGATGAACTTGACAGGTCTGATGAGGCGGTTGCTGAACTCAGAAAAGTGATCGAGGCAGATCCGAAAAATATAAATGCCTTTCTGAGCATGGCGATGGTTTATGCAAGAAAAGGCAGGAACAAGGAAGCTGCCGCTGTATATGAGGAGGTGCTGAGCTTTGACAGGAACAGACCTGAAATCTACATATATCTGAGCAATTTGTATATGCAGTTAAAGATGACTGACAAGGCGCAGGTGCTTCTCAAGGAAGGGCTGCAAAAATTTCCTGATAATGATGAGATGAACTTTCAGACAGCTGTACTGTATGAGAAATTGAAAAATAATGATGAGATGATCTCTTTTCTGAAGAAGACTCTCCAGATAAATCCTGACCATGCTGATGCCCTAAATTATCTTGGTTACACTTATGCGGATAACAATGAAAATCTTGAGGAGGCCCTCAGGCTTATCAAGAAGGCTGTTGAGCTCAGGCCTGACAGCGGATATATAATTGACAGCCTTGGTTGGGCATATTTCAGGCTCGGCAGATTGGATGAAGCGCTGGTTGAGCTGCTCAAGGCTGCAAAGATGGTTAAAGGCGATCCTGCAATATACGAACATATTGGAGATGTTTACCATAAAAAGGGTGATCTGACAAATGCGCTTGATGCATGGCACAAGGCGCTTGAACTGCATAAGGACGAAGAAGGACTTAAAGAGAGAGTGCAGGAAAAGATAAGGGCAGCCGGATCTCCTCTTGCTGAATAATAAGGCAGATCATATTCTGAATGATACAGATCAGGACACCAGCAAAGATTAACCTCTGCCTCTATGTACTAAACAAAAGAGGCGATGGCTATCATAATATTTTTTCTCTTATGCAGTGCATAGGCATTTACGATGAGTTAAGCATAGAGCCGTCTGACACTATTGATGTTTCATCTGACCTTGATATCCCCATGGAGCAGAACCTTGTGTATAAGGCTGCCGCACTGCTGAAAGCGCATGCTGATGTTAAGGAGGGCGCGAAAATAACGCTCAGAAAAAATATACCCTCAGGAGCCGGACTTGGAGGCGGAAGCAGCGATGCTGCTGCTGTTCTGAAAGGGTTAAACACCTTCTGGTCTGCAGGCATGGATCATGCCGGTCTGATGGCCCTGTCCTCGCAAATCGGATCTGATGTGCCATTTTTTTTTGCAGGACCATTGGCAGCAGCTCAAGGAAGAGGAGAGATCCTGACTCAGCTTGCTCCCGCATTTTCGTATCCTGTTGTTGTTGTCAAGCCTGAAGTGTCTGTTTCCACGCCATGGGCTTATGCCCAGCTCCGTAGATCAGAGGAATTGACAAATATGCATGCAAAAATAGATAATATCAAGCTAATTTATCAAAAAATCAGACAGGGTGATTTCACTTTATTCAGCTCGCTCGCTTCAAATGATTTTGAAGATGCTGTAATTGAACACTTCCCTGTTATAAGAGAGATTAAGAGAAAACTGGTAGAACATGGTGCCTGCGTCTCACTTATGAGCGGCAGCGGATCTGCTGTTTTTGGTATTTTTGAGGATATGGCTGCAGCACTGTCAGCTGAAGAGGCGATGTCAGCTCACTACTGGTGCAGGACATCTGAATCGCTTGCTGAGATGCCGCAGGCTGATGTATGAATGGTATGTGAAGCGCGTCGGATCGTTTGGGGCGTCGACAAGCGGTAAGTCAGCAGATTTTGGATCTGCCATTCCCAGGTTCGAATCCTGGCGCCCCAGTAGACCGCTCATGCTGTTTGAGGTTTAGGCTGAACATAAATACGGAGGATAAAGATGTCAAACGGGATCAAAATTCTTACCGGCAATGCCAATAAGACACTGGCTACCAAGGTGAGCGAATATATAAAAATCTCTCTTACAGATACAACAGTCACATCCTTTAGCGACGGCGAAATACTGCTGCAGATTAATGAAAATGTAAGAGGCTCTGATATATTTGTAATTCAGCCTACCTGCACGCCTGTCAATGATAATATTATGGAACTGCTGCTTATGATAGATGCGCTTAAAAGGGCATCTGCAAGCAGGATAACAGCAGTTATCCCTTACTATGGGTATGCAAGACAGGACAGGAAAGTGCAGCCCAGAGTCCCGATATCCTCCAAGCTGGTAGCTGACCTGATAACTGCAGCAGGTGCAAACAGAATACTCACAATGGATCTTCATGCAGCACAGATACAGGGGTTTTTTGATATTCCGGTTGACCATCTTTTTGCAGCGCCGGTGCTGCTTGATTATTTCAAGAAGTGGAATGACGATCATCTTGTTGTTGTGTCTCCTGATGCAGGAGGCGTTGAAAGGGCAAGGGCATTCGCAAAGAGACTGAATGCATCTCTTGCTTTTATAGACAAAAGACGCGAAGCTGCAAATGTGTGTGAAATAATGAATGTGATCGGCGATGTAGAGGGCAAGGATGCAATAATTCTTGACGATATGATTGATACTGCCGGCACAACAACACAGGCTGCAGCCGCAATAAAAGCCAAGGGCGCCAACAGGGTATGCGCTGCAGCATCGCATGCTGTGCTCTCAGGACCGGCAATAGACAGAATAAACAACTCCGTGCTTGAAGAAGTGATTGTTACAGATACGATTCCGCTTGAAGACAAGCTGAAACAGTGCAGCAGGCTAAAGGTGCTGAGTGTGGCTCCGCTGCTTGCTGAGGCTATAAAAAGGATCCATGAGGAGACTTCAGTAAATTCACTGTTCGTTTGATATGCATTGATCCGGCTCTGCGCATGTTTTGCTCGCATGCCGGTTCGCGGCAATACCGGATGACAGGATTATAGGTTTTATAAGGAGGCAATAATGCAGATAACAAAACTTAAGGCTGAAAAAAGAGATAACACAGGCAAGGGCGTGGCGCGCGGGCTGCGCAGAGAAGGCATGATACCCTCGGTTTTATACAGGGCTGGAGAATCAACTGCAATTCAGCTGCCCGGAAAAGAACTCGCACTATTTATCAGCAGATCAGCAGGAGAGCAGGTTATTGTTAATCTTGAATTCAATGATGGAGCAAAACAGGCTATTGTGAAGGATTATCAGGTTGATCCTGTTGCCGGCAAGCTCCTCCATGTTGATTTTCAGGAGATTCTCGCTACTGAGACAATAAAGGTTAATGTTCATATTATTTTAAAAGGCGAGCCAATAGGAGTAAAGCGTGACGGAGGTATTCTCCAGCATGTTCTCAGAGAGATCGAGATTGAGTGTCTTCCTAATATGATGCCTGGTCATATTGACATTGATGTCTCTGCCCTTGAGATTAACCAGACAATCCATGTATCCAACCTGAAGCTTCAGGACGGCATCAAGGTTCTTACAGATCCTGAAGAGGTGATAGTTACTGTAACAGCAGTCAAGGAAGAGGCTGCTGCTCCTGTAGAGAGCGAAGAAGAGACTGCAGCCGAACCTGAAGTCATAAAAAAGGGAAAGAAGCCTGAAGAGGCTCCAAGCAAGTGATTTTAGCTGTGGGGCCGGTAATGAATATCACCGGCCCCCATGTCTAAGGTCTGGTTTCTCATCCAATGTGGATAATCGCAGGTCTCGGCAATCCAGGAAGAAAATACTCTAAAACCCGTCATAATATCGGCTTCAAGGTTATAGACAGCCTGTCAGATACATACAATTCAGAGATGTTCGAAAAAGAGATGTTCATATCAGGAAAAGCGCTAATATCAGGCGAGCAGACTCTGCTTTTAAAACCTTTGACATACATGAACAGAAGCGGAGCTGCTGTCAGAAGGATGATGGACAAATACTACACATCACCTGATAATCTTATAGTTGTTCATGATGATCTTGATCTTGAGGCTGGTCTGATCAGGATAAGGCGGGGCGGATCATCAGGCGGACACAGGGGTGTTGAATCAATAATCAACTCAATCGGTTCAAAAGACTTTATACGCATCAAGATCGGGATATCAAGAGACCTGTCAATGCTTACTGAGGATTATGTGCTGAAACCTTTTGGTTCTGAACATAAAGCTGTTATCACAGATGCAGTGGAAAGAGCAACAGAGGCAGTGAATGTTATAATAACAGAAGGTGCAGAAAGCGCCATGAATAAATTTAACAAGACTAATCCGCAGAACAGAGGTTGAAGCAATAGATATGATTAAATTGAAAACTATCAAGGCGGATGAGGCAGAGGTTACTACCGAGTGTCTTATCCTGCCTTTTTTTACTGACACAAAACCATCAGCATACAGAGGCGTTGACTCTGCATCAAGTGGTCTTATAAGCAGGCTTATAAAGTCCGGCAGATTCAGGGCTGATCTAAAGCAGACAATACTGCTGCATACCCCCGGCTCTTCTTTTGATATGCTCATGCTTGTTGGAGCAGGCAATAAAAAAGAGATTACTGCGGAAAGGCTCAGGCAGACAGGCGCTGCTGCTGTGCGGCAGCTCGATAAACAGAATATCTCGGGCCTGGTATTTTCTGCCTCCATACTTGATTCAATAAATCTCAAAAATGAATTTTCAGCTGCATTTTATCTTATTGAAGGTGCTCTGCTGGCAAGTTATAAATTTACTAATTACAAAAAAAATAATAAAGGAAAAAGCAGCCTCAAAGAGTTAAGTGCAATCACTTCATTAAACCCGGGTGAGCTGAAATATCTGCGTTCAGCTGTCACAGCGTCACTGTTTGCAAGAGACCTTGTGAATACTCCTGCGAATGAATTGACTCCTTCTGCAATGGCATCTTGCGCAAGATCGCTTAAATCATCCGGTGTCAATATAAGGGTTATTGAATCCAAAGAAGCAAAAAAACTCGGCATGAATGCTTTTCTAAGTGTTGGACAGGGAAGCAGGGAAAATCCGAAATTCATTATTATGGAGTATAAAGGCGGCAAAGGCTCTCCGGTTGTCCTTATAGGCAAATCAGTAACTTTTGACAGCGGTGGAATATCGCTGAAGCCTGTTGAGGGTATGGAGAAGATGAAATATGACATGGCCGGCGGTGCAGCTGTGCTCGGAGTGATGAAAGCAGCAGCAGATCTGAAACTTAAGGTTAATATTGCAGCCATCCTCCCTGCTGTCGAAAACCTGCCCGGAGGCAGGGCATTCAGGCCTGGTGATGTTATAAAAGCGATTGATGGATCCTCAATTGAGGTGATCAGTACTGATGCGGAGGGAAGACTTACGCTTGCGGATGCTATTGGATATGCGGTGAAGTTCCTGAAGCCAAAGGCCTTGATTGATATAGCAACGCTTACAGGAGCCTGCGACATAGCATTTGGTGCTGAGACAGCAGCCATGATGGGAAATAATCAGGAATTGATGACAAGGATAAAAAAAGCATCTGATGAGACCTTTGAGAGAGTATGGGAGATGCCTCTTTTTGAAGAATATTCAGATTACCTGAGCAGTGACATCGCTGATCTGAAAAATTCTGGTAGAAGATCAGGATCATTGATGGCATCAGGTGCATTTTTAAAGAGGTTTGCTGGTTCTGTCCCCTGGGCTCATCTTGATATAGCAGGCACAGCCTGGTGCGAAAAGGAGAAGCCTTATATTCCTAAAGGCGCAACAGGCATGGGAGCAAGACTGCTGCTGAAATTTGTGAGGGACCTGGAAAAATAATGCTGTTTATAGCTGTTCTTTTTTTAATATTCTGGATGCCGTCCGATGCTTTTGCGTGGGGACCGCTCACGCATGTCTATCTGGCGAGCCAGGTGCTGGACATGCTTCCGATTCTGCCGGCTGCGGTTGCTGCTGTGCTGAGAAAGTATCCGCAGGATTTCATTTACGGAAACATAATGGCTGACATGATATTCGGTAAAAAATATCTTCCTGAATCAAAGCGGGGACATGACTGGAAATCAGGATTGTCATTTTTGAGGCAGTCTCGCAAAGGGTCGGAAAAGGCATTTATATACGGTTATCTGTGCCACCTTGCTGCTGACACGGTAGCGCATGAAATTTTAACAGAGTACAGACAGAATATCAGCCACGCACTTATTGAGATGCAGGTTGACAGCATGATGGACAAAATTTATTGGAGAAAATCTGTAACAATAAGCAGAGAGGTGCAGAGGAGAAATGACAGATTTTTAGAGACATCTCTCGAAAGCTATATGTTTTCACTGAAAACCAGCAGACTGATTTTCAAGAGCATAGTGTTTTTATCCTTTTTGAATAAAAGGAGACTGTTTGGACTTAACAAGAGGCAGATAAGCAGGCTGCAGCAGGAATCATTGGCAAGAATGATTGACCTGCTCCAAAATGGCAAGGATGCTTCTGTTGTAGGCAGAAACCCTATGGCCGGCAAAAGGAGGGCTCATGTTTGATAAAGATTATCTGATGTCTGACAATGCGCTTGCGCGGGTATTTGATGCGTTATCAACAAAATATCCGGAAAAGGAGATATCAGGGCTTGAAGCTGCATATGACAGGGTGCTTGCTCAGGACATTATATCTAAAGAAGATCTGCCCGGATTTGACCGTTCCACTGTTGACGGCTATGCAGTAGCATCTTCAGACACATTTGGAGCAAAGGAGACAATGCCTGCGTATCTTCAGATGAGTCATGAGGTTTTCATGGGTGATGAGCCGGATTTCACTCTTGCAAAAGGCGCTGCAGCCAAAATACCTACCGGCGGAATGCTGCCAAAAGGCGCTGATGCTGTTGTGATGCTCGAGCATGTGCAGGATGCAGCAGGCGGACTTATAGAGGTGCTGCGCTCTGTTTCCCTATATGAAAATGTGATCAGAAGAGGCGATGATATTACAGCTTCATCACTCGTTCTTGATAAAGGCAGGAGACTCAAACCTCAGGATGTCGGGGCTCTCGCAGGAATAGGCATTACAGAAGTCGAGGTGTTCAAACAGCCTGTTGTCTCGATAATATCAACAGGTGATGAAATAGTGCCTGCTTCAGAATCATTGAAACCCGGGCAGATCAGGGATATCAACTCCTACACACTCTCCGGACTCATACGGCGGCATGGCGGCATGCCAAAAAGAATGGGCATCTTCAAGGATGATTACAATACAATCAGGAATGCAATGGCAAGTGCGCTCGCTGAATCAGACATGGTACTTCTTACAGGGGGGACATCAGCAGGCACAAAAGACATGACATCAGAAATAATTAATGATATAGGCAGTCCGGGAGTGCTCTTTCATGGCGTCTCAATAAAGCCCGGCAAGCCCATGATAGGGGCTGTTGTGAACAATACTGCTGTATTCGGGCTGCCGGGACATCCTGCTGCAACAGTGGTATGCTTTAACATTTTTATAAAACCTGTTTTACGCAGAATATGCGGCATGCTCGATAATACAGTCGAGAGCGGCACTGTGAGGGCAGTGATGTCAAAATCCATTGCATCGGCAGCAGGCAGGGAAGATCATATAAGAGTCAGTCTTGAACTGAAAGGCGGAGTGCTTTATGCAGCTCCTGTGCTTGGCAAGTCAGGACTTATAACAACACTTGTGAAAGCAGACGGGATAGTTATTATCCCCGGACCAAAACTCGGGCTTCAGGCAGGAGAAGAGACAATAGTCAGGATGTTTTAAAGACTGATCTGCTATACTTAACGCCATGATCAAAACCATAAACAAACTGAGTGAAAAGATAGGCAGGCCGCTTAATTTTATGGAGGTCTGCGGAACTCATACAGTCGCTATATTCAAGCATGGAATAAGATCAATGCTGCCGCAGGGCATAAGACTTTTGAGCGGACCAGGCTGCCCGGTCTGTGTTACATCAATAAAGGATGTTGACAAGGCGATAGCCATAGCTCAGCAGGAAGATGCCATACTAACAACATTCGGCGATATGATGCGCGTGCCCGGGGGAAAATATTCCCTATCAGAAATTAAGGCAGAAGGCGCTGATATCCGCATAGTCTATTCCCCGCTCGACAGCCTGAAGATAG
Source organism: Dissulfurispiraceae bacterium (assembly GCA_034002665.1). Taxonomy (GTDB): domain Bacteria; phylum Nitrospirota; class Thermodesulfovibrionia; order Thermodesulfovibrionales; family Dissulfurispiraceae; genus JAFGXL01. The sequence continues at coordinate 390,335 of JAVFAA010000001.1, forward strand.
CAAAAGAGAATCCATTAAAAAAAGTTGTATTTTTTGGAGCAGGGTTTGAGACAACAACCCCTGCTGCTGCCGGCACTCTTGCAGAAGCTGACAGACTCGGCATAGAAAACTTCTATCTATATTCAGTTCACAAGGTTGTGCCTCCTGCTCTTGAGCTGCTTCTGCAGTCAGATGATGTAAGGATTGATGGATTTATACTCCCCGGCCATGTGAGCACAATAATCGGCACAAGACCATATAACTTTATACCGCAAAAATACGATATTCCCTGTGCTGTCACAGGCTTTGATGCTCCTGACATACTCGCTTCCATAGCAATGCTCATGTCTCAGACAGTATCAGGCAGGGCTTCAGTAGAGATACAGTACAAAAAGGTTGTTAATGAGATTGGCAATCCAAATGCTGTTGAGTATATGAAAAAATATTTTGAACCTGTTGATGCATACTGGCGCGGTATTGGCACGCTGCCTGGCAGCGGGCTCCGCATTCGTGATGAATGGCGCAGAAGGGATGCTGAGGTACTGTTTGACCTCTCTGAAGTGCCTGATTATCCTGAACCAAAGGGCTGCATGTGCGGACTTGTACTCAGAGGCGTAAAACTGCCGTCAGAGTGCAACCTGTTTGCTAAGGCCTGCACACCGGAAAGACCTATAGGCGCATGCATGGTGAGCACAGAAGGAAGCTGTGCAGCATACTACAAATTCAGAAGCTGAAAATCCCGGTCTCATTTCTCTAATCAATTAACATAAAAATCCGTAAAACAGACATGCCTGCCTTTACACCCTTACTGTGTGAGTATATAATTTAAGGAATTGTGCATATCTATTGATTTCAAGAATTTAACAGGAGGTGCTTGAAAGCAGGCAGTTATGCATCAGCCTGCCTTTATATCAGAAAATGGCAAAACAGTTAAAGCAGAAGAACAAAAAACAGGAATCCATAGAAGCTGCACTCTGGCAGGCAGCTGACAAGCTCCGCAAGAACATGGATGCTGCTGAATATAAACATGTTGTACTCGGCCTGATATTTCTCAAATACATATCTGATGCATTTGAAGTTCAATATGCAAAGCTTGTTGAAGGCAAGGGAGAATATGAAGGGGCTGACCCTGAAGACCCTAATGAATATACAGCTGAAAAGATCTTTTTTGTTCCTTCAGCAGCAAGATGGAAAACCATTTCTGACAACGCAAGAAAGACAGAGATACTGCTTCAGAATGGCAAAAAGGTTGATATCGGCGGATATATTGATGAAGCAATGGAGACGATAGAAAGTATTAACCCATCCTTGAAAGGTGTGCTGCCAAAGGTTTATGCACGGCAGAACCTTGATCGTTCAAGCCTCGGCAGTCTTATTGATCTTATAGGCACAATAGCACTTGGAACTGATGAAGCAAAAAGCAGGGATGTTCTTGGTGAAGTATATGAATATTTTCTTGGGCAGTTTGCATTGGCTGAAGGCAAAAAAGGCGGTCAGTTCTACACACCCGGCAGTGTTGTGAAACTGCTTGTAGAGATGCTCGAACCATATGAAGGCCGTGTCTTTGACCCATGCTGCGGTTCAGGAGGCATGTTTGTGCAGAGTGAAAAGTTCATTGCAGCTCATCAGGACCACTACAAAAAAAAGAGCAGCTGCACAAGTTTTGATCCTGCTGACATGATATCTATATATGGACAGGAATCCAACCAGACAACCTGGCGGCTTGCCAAGATGAATCTCGCAATTCGCGGCATAGACAGCTCCAATATAAAGTGGAATAGCGAAGGTTCTTTTCTCAATGATGCGCATAAAGATCTGCAGGCTGACTTCATTATCGCGAATCCTCCCTTCAATGATTCAGACTGGTCAGGAGAGCTGCTCAGGGATGATGCAAGATGGAAGTATGGAGTTCCTCCGACCGGCAATGCAAACTATGCATGGATACAGCATTTTATATACCACATTTCACAAAAGGGCATGGCTGGTTTTGTACTTGCAAAAGGTTCATTAACCTCAAAAACATCTGGAGAGGGAGATATCCGTAAGGCATTAATAGAGGCGCGTCTTGTTGACTGCATAGTGAATCTTCCTGCAAAGCTTTTTCTCAATACACAGATACCGGCTTGTCTCTGGTTTTTATCCCGAAATAAAGCAAACGGCAGCCACAGTAACAGGACTGATGAGATTTTGTTTATTGATGCCCGTAATGAAGGTCATTTAATCAACAGGCGTACACGGGAACTATCAGATGAAGACATCCGAAAGATAGCCTCAACCTACCATGAATGGAGAAAAGAAAAAGGAAAATATGAGGATATAAAAGGCTTTTGCAACTCTGCAAGTATTGAGCGGGTAAAAGAACTGGATTATGTGCTCACTCCTGGCAGATATGTTGGGCTGCCTGATGAAGAGGATGATTTTGATTTTAAAGAACGGTTTACCAGCCTAAAAGCTGAGTTTGAAGAACAAATGAAAGAGGAAGCAGTCCTGAATAAGCTTATTATGGAAAACCTGGCAAAGCTGGAGGTCAAGTGAACGCGGCTGGACTGATAAAGACTGACGATATTCACAAAAGAATATATACCATCCGAACTGTACAGGTGATGATAGACGAAGACTTTGCAGTTCTTTATGGCGTAGAACTGAAAAGATTAAACGAGCAGGTTAGGCGGAACAAAGAACGTTTTCCAGAGCATTTCTGCTTCCAGTTAACTGCCGAAGAAGCAAAGTCTTTAAGGTCGCATTTTGCGACCTTAGAAAGCGGATGTGGAAAACATCGAAAATATCTCCCATATGTCTTTACCGAGCAGGGAGTTGCCATGCTCTCGGCAGTGTTAAGAAGTGAGACTGCTGTAAAAGTCAGCGTACGGATTATGAATGCCTTTGTCACCATAATGCAAATTGTTCTGAATAACACCTGCTTTGCCTCTGCCGGCATCAGCCGGGCATGCGCACCCAGGCCGGTTATTTTTCAGGCAAGGCTGCTCCGGCAGGCGTTATGTGCAGATATTAATCGCACTATTGATATTAATTTGATTAGAGGAGCGAAGGTAAAGATAAAATTAGTATAATTTAGTATAAAGGCTTAAAGTAAATTATAGTATTTATTAATTTACTTTAACATGCTAAAGTAAATTAGTGAGAATTTAAGTTTATTTTAGGGAGTAAATATGGACATTGCGGAATATAGAGCAGGCCGACTCGAAAAGGGCGCAGGTTTCAGCTATTTTGTGCCTGAGCCGATTAACCGGCAATGGACATGGAAAGACCCTCAGCTGAGCACGCTGCTTGAAAAGGCATGCATAAGTCTTGGTGAACTTAACTCATTTGCGCGTTTGGTTCCGAATATCGATCTTTTTATTCAATTGCATGTTGTTAAAGAAGCTGTTGTTTCAAGCAGAATTGAAGGCACCCGGACAAATATAGATGAGGCGCTTATGCCTAAAGATGAAGTCAGCCCTGAGAGAAGAAACGACTGGCTTGAGGTAAACAACTATTCATCAGCCATGAACAGAACAATAAATGACCTGAACCAGCTTCCTCTTTCATCGCGTTTATTATGCAAAGCCCATGAAATACTGCTTACGGGCGTAAGAGGCGAGCATAAAATGCCTGGTCAATTCAGAACCAGCCATAACTGGATCGGCGGTGCAAACCTGAGCGAGGCTGCCTTTATACCGCCCGCGCATACCTATCTGAATGAGCTGATGAGCGACCTCGAAAGTTTTCTGCATAATCAGAATATACATGTGCCAACATTGGCAAGGATAGGCATTGCACATTACCAGTTTGAGACCATACATCCATTCCTTGATGGAAATGGAAGGGTCGGCCGTCTGATGATCACGCTTTATCTGGTCAGCAAGAAGATATTGAATCAGCCATTACTGTATTTGTCAGCATTCTTCGAGAAAAACAGAAATCTTTATTATGATAATCTCACACGCGTTCGTGAAAAAAATGATCTGACCCATTGGCTGAAATATTTTCTTGTAGGTCTGGATGAGACTGCTAAGCAGGCTTCGGCAACCCTCTCTGAGATATTGAAACTAAAAGAGCAGCTTGAAAATAAATTGCGTATTTCCGCAAAGCGTCGTACACACTCAGCGCTAACCCTGCTTTTGCATATGTTTAAAGTGCCTATTGTAAGTGTAAAAGATGTAGCGAATGTGTGCGATCTGACTACAAAATCAGCAAATGATCTTGTCAGCCTTTTCATGACACAGGGTATATTGAAGGAAATAAGCGGGAAACAGCGCAATCGTCTTTTTCTGTTTTCGCCTTACCTGGATTTATTTAAATAATATTTAGCAGGGGTGCTATGAAAGATTGGAAAGAGTATAAGCTGGGGGATGTGGCAAGTACAAATACATTAAGTCTTAACTCAGATTTTAATCATGAAAAGATATTATATCTTGATACTGGGTCAATTACATGCAATAGAATCGAAACTTTACAAGAAATAGATCTAATAAAAGCTCCAAGTCGAGCAAAACGGTTAGTAAAAAAAGATGACATTATTTATTCTACAGTTAGACCTAACCAACTACATTATGGGTACATTGAAAATCCCCAAGAAAATTTAGTTGTTTCAACTGGGTTTGCTGTTATTGAGAGTGATAAAAATAAAATTACTCCTAAATATTTGTATTATTTTCTTATCCAAAATGAAACAACAGAATACTTGCATTCTATAGCGGAAGCATCTACATCAGCTTATCCATCATTAAAACCAAGCGATATTGAAAGTTTAGACATCCTCCTACCACCTCTCCCTGAACAACGCGCCATCGCATCTGTACTTTCAAGCCTTGATGACAAAATAGACCTCCTGCATAGACAAAACAAAACCCTCGAAGCAATGGCTGAGACTCTGTTTAGACAGTGGTTTGTTGAGGAGGCAGATGAAGAATGGGAAGAAAAACCGCTTAGCAGTATTGCTGATTTTCTTAATGGTTTAGCGTGTCAAAAATATCCACCCAAAAATAAAATTGAAAAACTTCCGGTCTTAAAAATTCGAGAGCTTAGAAACGGATTGTCAGAAGATTCAGATTGGATAACAAGTGATATAGACAACGAATATATTGTAGAGCAAGGGGATGTTATTTTTTCGTGGTCTGCATCTTTAATGGTTAAAATATGGGAAGGTGAAAAATGTGTTGTAAATCAGCATCTTTTTAAAGTAACCTCCAATAATTATCCAAAATGGTTTTATCTATACTGGTGCAAATATCATCTTGACGAATTTATAGCAATTTCAGAAAGTCACGCAACAACAATGGGACATATAAAACGAAAAGATTTGGATAAAGCTTTAGTTTTAATTCCTTCGACCCAAGAGCTTAATGAAATGACAGAAATAATGAATCCTATTATAGACAAAAAAATATCAAATTATAGCCAAATCCGCACCATAGAAAAACTCCGAGATACACTATTGCCTAAACTCATGAGCGGTGAAGTGAGGGTGGAAAGCTACAAGGAGGTTGAAAATGTCTAATTATGAAAGAGGTTCAGAATGGAGAAAATGGGATTTACATATCCATACACCAGAGTCTATTTGTCAAAATTATGGCGGACCACCATACTGGGATAAATTTATTGAAGCATTAGAAAAATTACCATCTGAAGTAAAAGTCATAGGAATAACAGATTACTATTTTATTGATGGTTATGAAAAAGTAATGGAATATAGAGCAAAAGGAAGGTTGGCAAATTTAGATAAAATATTTCCAATACTTGAATTTAGAATTGATACATTTGGTAGCGGAAATGTAAACAAACTCCAAAAAATTAATCTCCACATACTATTTGATCTTGATGAGAGTAGTTTAAAAACACAAATAGCTAAAGTAAAAAACGAATTTATAGAGAAAATTCCTATATCTAGGCTTGCAAAGCATAAAACGAAGAGTTTATCGAAAGAGAACCTGACATTGGAGGGGGGTAATGATTTACATAATGGATTTAATAGTTTTATACCGCCAACAGAAACAATTTTTGACCTTTTAGAAAGCAGTACTTGGAAGAATAAAGTATTCACATTTTTAGGTTATAAAGAGTGGTCAAATTTAGAAAAATGTAATCAATTAAAACCTCTTAAAGAAGACCTTTATAATAGGGTTGGTGCCTTTTTTACTAGTAATTTTCAAACGATAGAAAATAGCCAGAATTGGCTTAATGAATACGGAGGAAAAAAGGTCCTACATTCTGGAGACATTCATGATTTTGCTTTTTTAGATACTGCAAACAAAAATGATAATGGAGAATATTTAAAAAGTCAAAAATATAATTGTGTAACATGGATAAAAGCAGACCCAACATTTGAGGGCTTAAAACAGATTATATTCGAACCAAATGAAAGAGTAAGAATTCAAGAAGCAAATCCTGCCAAAGATTTCGAAAAACCCTACTTCAAGTCTATTTCTATAAGTGGTCAAGCAATAAAAGGTGGTGTACCGTCATTTGAAAAGAAACTGTTACCTTTAAATCCTGGGCTAGTTGCATTAATTGGAGGTCGTGGAACTGGGAAAAGTATTCTTCTTGATTGTGTTTATAAGTTATTTAAAAATGTTGGTGGAGGGGATGAGAAACTGGAGGTTACTGAACCTAAAAATTTGAAAATAGTTTTTTCGAAATCTGATGGTACAGAGATTGACTTTTTATATGAAGATAGCAAAAAAGGAGAACTTGAATATCTACATGTAAGACAAGGTGAAATTAAAGAAATAGCCTTAAATCCAGAAAAACTTAGCGGTGCTATAAAAAAACTGCTTGGTATTGACACTTCTATCAGAGTGCCTGAATATGATCAGGAAATGGCTGGAATAATTAATAGGATTGAAAGTTCTTTAGCATGGTTTGACTTTAAAATTGTGGATGGACCTCTAATAAATAATAGAGAATATAATGAAAATGTTATCAAATCAAATGAAAAATTAATAGAAACGATCTCAACAAAACAAAACAAAGAAAACATTGAGATGTATCAAAAAAATCAACAAAAGATCAATAAACGAAAATCTGCAATAAACAAATTTACAAATTTTAAAACATTACTTGCTTCTCATAAATTAGAAATAAACCGGAACATTGAGGAGCTTAATAATTACGATCTTGATATTGAATCATTGCCTTCTGCTGATTTCACAGAGATAGAGAAACTTGTTGTAAAAAATATAGAAAAACTGAATTCAGATATTTTGAACTTAAATGAGGCAAACAGAAAAATTGAAGGTAGCTTCAGAGAACAAGGAATCAATCAAGATATATCTGGACTACTAGAGAAAATCACTCAATACCAGCGAGAAATAGATAAAGCAAAAGATAAGATTGCTGAATATGATGATAAAATTAAGACTATCAATGCAGATGTAAACCATCGAATCCAGTTGGTAGATAAAATAGATAAATACTTGAATAATGAAATAAAAAGCATTAATGATGCTTTTAAAATAATAGCAGAAGGTAAAGACGGATGGAGTGAAAAACAAAAAGATATTGTTAAAAATCTGCTTTCTAATATTACTATAGAAGGCAAAATTCATTTTAACACAGAAGTATTTTACAAGGGTCTTTCAAAAATTCTAAATGGTTCAAAATTTCGTGCTACAAACACAGAATCACATGAAAGCAGAATAAGGAATAAATTTAATGTCAGTACCTTTGAAGATTATATAAAGCTTCTTAAAAATGAGAAAATCATTAGTAATGGTGATGATTTTATATCCCTTAATGAGTTCTACGATCAAAAAGATTATTTTTTAAAAGAATCATATAATATTTACCAATATCTATATCTTTTTTCATATAGGGAAGTTTATTTAAATATCAACCCCATAATCACTTATATGAATAAATCACCCGACAAACTTTCTGTTGGTCAACGCGGTACATTCTACGTCTGCATGAAATTAGCTACAGATCCTTTTGGGAGTCCCTTTATTTTTGACCAGCCTGAGGATGATTTAGACAATGAATTTATTATGAAAGAGTTGGTTCCAATTTTTAAAGAAATAAAGAAGTACCGTCAGGTAATAATTGCTACTCATAATGCAAACCTAGTTGTTAATGCAGATGCAGAACAAGTTATTGTAGCAAATAATAATGATGAAGTACTTTCTTATGTTTCAGGATCTATAGAAAACACAAATGCAACAAAGGCATTGGGAATTAAAGAAAGGATTTGTAATATCTTAGAGGGTGGAAATCAGGCTTTCATACAACGGGAAAAGAGATATGGGATTAATAAAAAATATATCTAATATAGTTCTTCAAAAATATAGTAAAAGCTATGAGGACTACTAATGATCACTTCTGATCTTTACAAACGCATGAATGAAAAACAAGTCGCATTAATTATGTCGAAGTGGAGGTAAAGAAATGAAGGTAATTAAAGATATAGCAAGTTTTGACTTTGAAAAAATACCAATAGATCCCTTTTGGAATATTGGCGATCAACGTGAACAAAAAATGCATAGAATTCACACATATCCAGCTAAATTTCCTGCATTTATCACTACAAAGGCCTTGGAATACTGGGAAAAAAATAATAGCAAACTACCTACACGAATTGCTGATATATTCTGTGGTTGTGGAACAACTGCTTTTGAAGCCAGACGCAATTCTATTGATTTCTGGGGATGTGATATTAATCCGGTAGCTACGCTTATTGCAAAAACAAAAAGTCGTAAGTATCAATCCAGTAGACTTCAAAACTATTACGAGAAGATACTGCAAGAGTATTCAAAAGAAAAAAATGAAGACTGTTTTGAATCTGCTTCAGAACGTTTGAAATATTGGTTTATGCCCCAACAATACAATGCTTTAGCGCATCTAAAAAAAGCAATTTATGGTTCAACGCCAAATAATAGTGATTATAGACTTTTTTTCCTCTGTGGCTTCTCAAATATATTAAAAGCTACATCTCGCTGGCTCACAAAATCCATTAAGCCTCAGATTGATCCAAATAAAAAGGCATCCAAAGTCATTGATGCATTTAACGAACAATACAAAATGATGTTCTTGGCTAATGAAGAGGTAGAGGGTCTAAGTAATGCGGAATCAGATATAGTGACGGGAAATTTTCTTGATGACTCATGGAAGATCCCCTCCATTGATATGATTATTACGAGCCCACCATATGTAACATCATATGAATATGCTGATTTACATCAGCTTTCATCTTTATGGCTGGGATATGTCGATGATTATAAAGAATTAAGAGACGGAACAATTGGAAGTCTTCATCATGAATACAATTTCAACAAAGAATTGAAACGCCTTAATTCTACTGGCTTGAAGATAGTTTTGCGTTTACTTGATCAGCATAAATCAAAGGCCAAGTCAATTGCGAAATATTTTTTAGATATGCAACTTGTTGCTCAAAAATCCTTTTCCATCCTGAACAACAAAGGAACGGTTCTTTTTGTAATTGGAAATACAGAATATAAAAACATAAGAATAGATAATGCAAAACATCTGGCAGAATCCTTGATCAATACAGGCTTTTCTGGGGTAAGTGTTACAAAACGGAAAATTAGCAACAAAATACTCACACCTTATAGAGATGCAAAAGGCAAGTTTTCTTCAGATTCATCTGGACGAAAAGTATATAGTGAGGAGTTTATAATTACTGGGAGAAAAGAAAGATGAACGACGTAAAGCAAATAAAAATTAGACCTTATGCTCGGTTAATAACAATGCTCGGAGAGCAATTGATAAAAAATGAACGAATTGCGCTTATAGAATTGATTAAAAACTCTTACGATGCTGATGCTGATTGGGTAAAAATAACTTTCCAGGGATTTGGAAATAATTACAAAATTCTCCCAGGATCAAAAATTATAATTGAGGATAATGGAGAGGGGATGAGCCAAGATATTATTGAACACCATTGGCTAAATCCTGCAACTCCTGAAAAAAAGAGAAGAAAAAAGGTAAAAGGGACGACTAAAAAGGGAAGATTTATACAGGGCGAAAAGGGAATTGGTCGCTTTGCTATATTTAAACTTGGCAGAAAGATAGATGTTATTAGCCGGACAAAAGATGATGAGCAGGAACATTGCGTTTCTTATGATTTTTCTCAATATGATGATGATTTTCTGACTGAAAATGGAAAAGAGAAAGATCTCTTTATTGATGATCTAAGGGTTTCCTTTGTTAACCGTATTCCTGAACGTATTGTTGATTCGATTGTTTTACTAGGTTCTCGCAGGAAGACTAGACCAACCCACGGAACAATTATAGAGATCATCAATTTAAAGGGCACGTGGAATGAAAACAAAGTAAAGTTAGTATATCGCGATCTAACTAAGTTAGAGTCAATATTTGCAAAAAGAGAGGCTAATGACTTTGAAGTTAGCATTTATAAGGATCAAGAACATCAGAAGTTTCAAGAGGATTATATAGAAAAGCTGAAAATTTTATTGAGTGACAGATCAGTGATTAAGGTTGAAGAAGGTTTTTTTGATGCTGATAAAATGGAATACAGATTTAAATTGAATGGTATCCCAAAAACTATTACATTAACAGATGCACAGATTCCGATCACAAAAAAGATTCGAGATAAATATGATGATGGGTGGAAAATTCTTAATGAACGGAAATTGGAGTGTGGTAGTTTTAATTTTGGATTCTATATATTTGATTTCAGTTCTAGGGCACCTGCAAAGTATAAGCTTGATAAAGAAGATAAAGAAATTCTGAAATCACACAGAATTTATTTATATAGAGATGATATACGCGTTTATCCTTATGGAGAGCCGGAAGATGATTGGCTGCAGATAGATGTTTATAGAGGCACAATAAGTGCAGGCCATTTTCTCAGCAACGATCAGGTTGTTGGTTTTATAAATATTACACAGAAAAACAACCCAAAGTTAAAGGATAAAACCAATCGTGAAGGACTAATTGATGAAGGAAATGCGACTGAAGATTTTATAACAATATTGCAAGCATTTCTTGCTTATATACGGCAAAAACCGTATGCACGCTATCGTCAAGACATTGAAAGCAAGAAAGATCAAGATATATTTCGTGTGGAACAAGTTCAAAAGGACTTTGATGAATTAAAATCTATTGTTGGCAGCAATCAGAAAGCACTTAAAATAATTTCAAAAACAGAAAACAGCTATAGAGCGGAAAGGCAATATCTTACTCGAAGGGCGGAGACAACTGAAGACCTTGCTGGCGTAGGGTTATCTGTTGAGACTGCATCCCACGACATAATGGGAATCATGGGTAAGGTTCTTATAAATATTGATGGACTTATTCGCGATCTTATGTCTGTTGATGAAATAGATAAAGAGGAGCTCCTAAAGGAATTGCAATCTACACGGGGTGGAATAAGTTTTATCGAGGCTCAGCTGAAAGATATTCAGTTGCTCTTTAAATCATCAAAACAGCGGCGAAAATCTATTAGGGTCAAGGATATTATAGAAAAAGTAGAGCGAATATATAGACGCCTTTTGAAAAAAGAAGAAATACAATTTACTATAAATTCCATTGGCTCTCCTCTTGTTGCCAGAACTACCGATGCCGTTCTTCTCCAACTTTTATTAAATCTTTTTGATAACTCTGTTTACTGGCTGCAACAAACATCTAAAGAGGATAAAAAAATTGAAATTCTTCTAGATGGAAACAAAGGGCGTATGATTTTCTCTGATAACGGCCCTGGTATTGATAAAGACGATATTCCTTATATTTTCGAACCTTTTTATTCTGGGAAAGGTGATGAGGGGCGAGGATTAGGATTGTATATTGCTAAGCAGCTACTTGAGAGAAACGAATACTCAATTAATATTGCTGAAATTAAGTCGGAAAAATTGCTATCAGGAGCAAATCTTGTTGTAACTTTAATCAAAGAAGAGGAGTGATTGATATGAAAGAATTATTTAACGGAGTAGCAGTTATTATAGATGATGAGATAGATGATTTAAATGCAAATATTTGCAATATTATTAAACAGATTGAATCAAAAAAGCTTCCTGTTCTCAAATATACTTCTCTGCCTGAGGATGATGTAGTTAGTCATTTTCAGAATCTCTCTTTTTTACTCTTGGACTGGAAATTGATAAAAAACGATGTAATAAGTGATGAAATTGAAAAAGCAGTGAGAATTCCTGATACCCATCAAGAGTATGAGACCACAGAAAATATCGAGTTTATTAAAAAACTGAATGAAAAATGCTTCTGTCCAATCTTCATTTTCACAAATGAAGATACCGCCTCTATACAGGACTTACTGATTGAACATGGATTGATTGTAAAAGATAACCCTTCCAATTTGTTTGTCCAATCAAAGTCAAATCTTCAGGATAATTTATTCAATAAAGTGTTTGAATGGCTTCATGCAAACCCATCGGTATATGTACTTAAGAAATGGGAAAGAGAATACCAGAATTGTAAAACTAAATTGTTTTCAGAGTTTCATACAATAAACCCAGCTTGGCCAACAATCATATGGAAAAATTTTGAAACAGATGGCGCAAATAAATCAATGGAAATGGGTGAACTCATATCAAGAAACCTTCAGTCTCGAATGATTCCTTTTGAATTCGATAATGAAATACTTAACAAAGATTCCCAAGTCCCAAAAGACGAACTGCGAAAAGTACTCGAAGGAAAGATGTTTCTTAAATCAGAAAGTCTTCACGATGGCGATATCGGAACTGGAGATTTGTTTAAGAAAAAGTATGAGGATGGAGATCAAACCAAATATCGATACTACCTAAATATTCGTGCACAATGTGATCTGGTTAGGAATAATGATCCAGAACTATTTGTTATTTCTGGATATGTTTTGGAACAGAATGAGAAAGGAAAGATAAAAGATATATCATTTAATAATGGTCAATATCTTGAAAAGCCTTCTCACGCCATAGTGGCATTTGTTGATGATGGGAAAATTATTGAATTCAAATTTAATGAATTTAGTATAGAAAAATGGGGAAGCTTAAATGCTAATCGAGTTGGTCGTTTACTTCCACCATATATTAACAGAGTTCAACAGCGTCATGCTCTCTATATTCAAAGACAGGGTTTACCACGAATTCCTTATGCCGCAATTTTTGAAAGCAATGATTCTTAAAGATTATAAAATAACTCGTTTATATTTAAATGAATTGATTACGATAGGTAAAGAGAAGAAGAATCTATTTAAAGAGGGGATGAAATATTTAAAATATGTAAAATGAAGCAGGTAGGGGCAAAGTAAAGTGGTGTATACGCTCTCACAGGCTGCATCAAACAGAGTAGGCGATGAAATTTTAATTTTTTCAGATGAGCTTGATTTTTTTGAATCTATCAAAGTGCTTAAGTCACCTGTTTTAGTGTAAGTTTCAGCAATTTTAAATAATAATCAAAAAGATAAAAAGTTTTTTACTTGCGCTTAAATCTGTTCCTTTGTACTATTTATCTTGACGAACAAGTTTGGGTTTAAAGATATATATTAGATTATCTCAAGGAATGGAGTATCTCTGACGATTAAATGGAATGAATAAGTTCACTGAATCTGAAATCGAAGTCTTCTCAATTGACGAGCTGAGGCAGCTTGGATTCTCATATGTTCCAGGTCCATCCCTTGCTCCTGATGCTGATCCTCTTCAGAACGAACTGATTGCTGAATCTGATGCTGCTTATAATGCCATAGAGAAGCGGGGGAGCTACAACGATGTTGTTCTGAAGCATACACTGGCGCATGCTGTGAGGCTTCTGAATCCTGCTCTGCCCGAGTCTGTGCTTGATGAGGCGCTGAAAGTTGTGCTGGCCATATATTCTCCCCAGCTTGTTGATGCTAATGAGACCTTTCACAGGCTGCTTACTGAGGGCGTGCCTGTAACTGTAATGAAGGACGGGCAGGAGAGGGGCGAGCGAGTCTGGCTGGTTGATTTCAGTAATCCTGAGAAGAATCTATTTTTTGTGGTCAATCAATTTACTGTAGTTGAGGGCGAACAGAATAAGCGGCCTGATCTTGTTCTGTATGTAAATGGTCTGCCGCTTGTGGTTATAGAGCTGAAGAATCCGGCTGATCCTGATGCTACTGTACGCACTGCATATGATCAGATACAGACATACAAGGCAACTATTCCCTCTCTGTTTTTTTATAATGCATTCTGCGTTGCTTCTGACGGGCTGGAGGCAAGGGCAGGGACTATTTCATCTGCATTCAGCAGGTTTCAGACATGGAGGACGATTGATGGTGAGAGAGAGACAGCATCGCATATAAGCCAGCTTGAGGTGCTGATAAAGGGCATGCTGAATAAGGCGACCATGCTTGACCTGATACGCAGCTTTATAGTCTTTGAAAAAGAGAGCAGAAAGGATGTAAAGACAGGATTGACTCAGATTGAGACAATTAAGAAGCTTGCTGCATATCATCAATATCATGCAGTGAATAAGGCCATAGACAATACTCTGACAGCTGCAGCAGAACAGGGCAGCCGCAAGGCAGGCGTAATATGGCATACGCAGGGCTCAGGCAAGAGCCTCTCAATGGTCTTTTATGCGGGTAAGCTTATTCATAGTCTGGACAATCCAACGATTGTGGTCATTACAGACCGGAATGATCTTGATCAGCAGCTGTTTGATACATTTGCAGGATCAGCAAGTCTGCTTGGACAGGCCCCGGTGCAGGCAGAGTCGCGCGAGCATCTGAAGTCTCTGCTCAAGGTGGCATCAGGCGGCATTGTGTTTACAACAATACAGAAGTTTTTTCCTGAGGGAGACAGGGCATCATACGACAGGCTGTCTGATCGCTACAATATCATTGTGATCGCAGATGAGGCGCACCGCACTCAGTATGGATTTCAGGCGAGGCTGCTTGATACAAAAGATGAAAGCGGCAATGTAAAAGGCAAGCAGATTGCTTATGGGTTTGCCAAGTATCTGCGCGATGCGATTCCAAATGCGACTTTTATAGGTTTTACAGGAACACCGGTTGAGAATGAAGATATCAATACACCTGCCATATTTGGAAATTATATAGATATTTATGATATTGCACAGGCAGTTGCAGATGGCGCGACTGTGAGTATCTATTATGAAAGCCGTCTGGCAAAGGTGAGCATGACCGAAGCAGGCAGGCAGTTAATAGAGGAGTTCGAAAAAGAGATGTCTGATGATGATCTGCCGGAGACACAGAAGGCAAAGGTGAAGTGGACAAAGCTTGAGTCGATTGTCGGGCATCCGGAGCGACTCAAAAATCTTGCGCGCGATATTGTTACACACTATGAAAAGAGGGCTGAAGTGCTCGACGGCAAGGCAATGATAGTGGTAATGAGCCGCCGTATAGCAGTAGCCCTTTATGATGAGATTATCAAGCTGAGGCCGCAATGGCATAGTGAAGACCCTGATCAGGGTGTGCTCAAGATAATAATGACATCATCCTCCTCTGACAAGCTTGAGTTTGATCCTGAAGATCCTGATGCACTGGTCATCCCTGCATATCACAGGACAAATAAAGAGGGTCGCCGCAGGATATCAGACAGGATGAAGTCGCCTGAAGATAAGCTCAGGCTTGTTATTGTGCGCGATATGTGGCTTACAGGATTTGATGCTCCTTGTCTGCATACACTGTATATGGACAAGCTGATGAAGAAACATACCCTTATGCAGGCAATAGCCAGGGTAAACCGGGTCTATGGTGATGACAAAAAGGGCGGGCTGATTGTTGATTATATCGGTATAGGAAATGCATTGAAGGATGCCATGGCATTCTATGCAGGCTCCGGCGGAAAGGGAAAGGCTGTAGAGACTCAGGAAAAGGCGCTCGAGATGCTGATGGAAAAGATGGAGATAGTGCGCCGGATGTTTCATGGATTCGATTATATGCAATTTTTCAGTGTGGGAACATCAGGACGGCTTTCGGTAATCCTCCAGTCTGAAGAGTTTGTTCTTGCGCAGCCGCAGGGCAAGGAGCGTTTCATAAAGGAGGCTTCTGCATTGATGAAATTGTTTGCCCTTGCTGTGCCGCATGAAGAGGCGCTTGCTCTTTCAGCTGAAACAGCATTTTTTCAGGCAGTACGGGCGAGGCTGCTTAAGTTCAATAGCAGCAGTGAAAATAGTGGCAAGATGAATTATGATTCTGCCATAAGACAGATAGTGAATCAGGCAGTCGCATCTACTGAGGTGCTCGACATATTTGATGCTGCAGGGATAAAGAAGCCTGATATCTCCTTGCTGTCTGATGAATTTTTGCAGGATGTAAGGAGTATGAAGCATAAGAACCTCGGATTTGAGCTGCTGAAGAAGATACTCAATGATGAGATAAAGGTGAGGCTGAAGTTTAATATTACTGAAGGCAAAAAACTGATAGATATGCTTGATGCCTCAATAAAGAAGTACCAGAACAATCTGCTGACAACAGCCGAGATTATTGAGGAGCTGATTGTTTTGGCAAGGCAGATAAAGGCTGTGGACGGCATGGCTGAAAAGCTGGAGCTCACAAAGGATGAATTTGCTTTTTATACTGCTCTTGAAGTTAATGACAGTGCAGTACAGGTTTTGGGCGAGGATGCGCTGAAGATGATAGCCTGTGAGATTGCTGACAAGGTGCGTAAGAATGTGACGATAGACTGGACAATGAAGGAGAGTGCCCGTGCCAGGCTGATGGTTATAGTAAGGCGCACTTTGAACAAGTATGGGTATCCGCCTGACAAGCAGGAAAAGGCTGTTGTTACTGTTCTGAAGCAGGCAGAGGTGATGGCTGATTACTGGTCAGATCAGGAGAATGATTAGGAGTATTTTAAAATCCGGAAGGCTTGGGGGAAATATCGTATTTAGTATTGATGAACTAAGAAAATACAAAAAACAGCGCCAGCTTATCAAAAGTAAAAGTTAGTTTATCAATTCGTCAGCATCAGCCTCTGTATGGCAGATGCCCTGCCGGTCTTGTCGTCAGTCTCTATCACAACTGCAGAGAGCAGACCCTTGCCGCCTGCTACTTCATACTTCTTTGGCATATGGTATAAGAATCTCTCAATAATCTGGTCTTTCTCTATTCCTATTACAGATGTATAGGGGCCGGTCATGCCGACATCAGTGATGTATGCCGTGCCTTGTGGCAGTATCTTTTCATCAGCAGTCTGCACATGAGTATGAGTGCCGACAACCGCGCTCACGAGTCCGTCCATATAATATCCAAAAGCGACTTTTTCTGATGTTGCCTCAGCATGAAGATCAACAAATATTATATCAGTCTCTTTTTTAAGTTTTTCTGCTTCTGCTTTTGCGGTTTTGAACGGACAATCAAAAAGGTTCATGAATACTCTGCCTGAGATATTCATGACAGCTGCTTTTTTGCCTGATGATGTCTCGATAACAACGCTGCCATAGCCCGGAGCTCCATCTGGTCCCCCTGGATAGTTGAGCGGTCTGATCACCCGGTTCTCTTTGGCAAGATATGATACAGCCTCTTTTTTATCCCATACATGATTCCCTGTTGTTATAACATGTATGCCGTATCCGAACAGCTCTTCAGCAATGGATTCTGTTATGCCAAACCCGCCGGCAGAGTTTTCGCCGTTGGCTATGACAAGGTCGATTTTGTACATTGAGACAAGATTAGGCAGGAGCTTTTTTATCGCATCCCTGCCTGTCTTGCCTACTATGTCGCCCATAAAGAGTGTTTTCATGATCTATTTTGCGTATTCAGTATGCCTCGACTCTCTTATCACTGTTACTTTAACCTGCCCCGGATATGTCATCTCTGACTCTATCTTTTTTGCGAGGTCTTTTGATATCAGTGCGCAGGCTTCATCCTGCACCTGTTCAGGCTTTACAATTATCCTTATTTCCCTGCCTGCCTGTATTGCGTAGCACTTTTCAACGCCGGTGAAAGACATGGCGAGCTCTTCAAGCTTTTCGAGCCTCTTGAGGTAATTTTCAATGCTCTCTCTTCTCACCCCGGGTCTTGCTGCAGAGAGCGCGTCTCCGGCAGCAACAAGCGCTGATTCAACACAGTTGAATTCCACTTCTCCGTGGTGGGCAACAATGCCGTTTACAACATATTCATTCTCGCCGTACTTCCGGGCAATATTGCCGCCGATCTCCTGGTGCGAGCCTTCAACTTCGTGATCAACTGCCTTTCCTATGTCATGCAGCAGGCCAGCCCTTTTTGCGAGCTTGACATCCACATTCAGCTCTCCAGCCATCATGCCGGCAAGGTAAGCCACCTCTTTTGAGTGCTGCAGAATGTTCTGGCCGTATGATGTGCGGTATTTGAGTCTGCCTATGAGTTTGATTACTTCAGGATGAACACCTGAAAGTCCGAGGTCAAATACAGCTTTTTCACCTTCTTCCCTGATTGTTGCGTCAACCTCTTTTGTCACCTTCTCGACCAGCTCCTCTATCCTTGCAGGATGTATGCGGCCGTCAGTAATGAGTCTTTCAAGGGCAAGCCTTGCGATCTCCCTGCGCACAGGATCATGCGCTGACAGAGTGACCAGCTCAGGAGTGTCGTCAATCATGAGGTCAACCCCTGTTGCAGCTTCAAAGGCGCGGATATTTCTGCCTTCTCTGCCGATGATCCTGCCCTTCATCTCATCACCCGGCAGGCTTACTGCTGATACTGTTGCATCTGCAACATAGTCGCTTGAGTAGCGCTGTATGGCAACGCTGATTATATGCTTTGCTTTTTTCTCAGCCTGTTCGCGGGCTTCATCCTCTATCTGTTTACCCATCTTTGCAGCTTCAAATCTGGTATCTTCTTCAATACGGCAGAAGATCTCTCTTTTTGCATCTTCAGATGATATGCCTGATATTCTTTCCAGCGTCTGAATCTGCTCCCTGATAATCTGTTCATATTGGACTTCTTTATCAGAAATCGCTTCTTCCCTATTTGTGCTTTCACGCTCTTTTCTTGAGAGATCCTGCTCTCTTCTTTCGAACTGATCAAGTTTACGGTCAAGCTGTTCTTCTTTCTGACGGGTTCTTTTTTCGAGCTGGTTCAGGTCACGCATTCTTTCACGAATCTCTTTTTCTGCATCAATCTTTGCCTGGTAGGCCTGGTCT
Source organism: Dissulfurispiraceae bacterium (assembly GCA_034002665.1). Lineage (GTDB taxonomy): Bacteria > Nitrospirota > Thermodesulfovibrionia > Thermodesulfovibrionales > Dissulfurispiraceae > JAFGXL01. The sequence continues at coordinate 409,325 of JAVFAA010000001.1, forward strand.
TTGGCAGCAATCAAAGCCTCTTTTTTTGTGGTCTCTGCTTCGCGCCTGAGATCTTCGATCATCTTATTGCGCTCTTGATCAAGAGCAATCTTTTCGGACCTGAGGCTTGCTCTGTATATCACTGAAACAACTATTCCGGACAGGATGCCTAATCCAACCCCGATTGCTATTACAACTGCGTTAATTTCCATTGTTAACACACCTCCTCTATATTCATGTAACCGGTGTGGTGGCAATAGCTATGCTTGACAGGGAAGCATCATGCAATGCTCCAAGGGCAGGCGACAAAAGAAAGCCGGAAGATTAAAGACTATATAGAAGATGTCCCGGGCTTAATTGCACCAGGACTGATGGAGGTTGACTGCATCTGCTTGATTATCAAGTCTTCTATTCTTATTTGTATAGTCTTTTTCAATTCCAGTTTACCTTTATAATTCAAATGTCTTGTAAATGTGTCTGCCCTAACCATACTAACGGTTACGGATAGATGATAATTTTTATTATCACCTGTCTCTAACTGTTAGTAGAAATCCGCCCTGCCGTTTTAGTGGAAGTCAGATCCCTGTTTACACAGGTGGGCACCTCCAGGGTACTTTAGGCTTTCTCTGATGAAAGAGACATGCACACCAGATACCCAAATCTGGTTCCCTAAAATATCTAACTTGCCGGATCAAACGATTCCACCTGCCACGAGCAGGGCAGAAAGCTTTTGTTAGATACACTATATATATAACAGAAACAGATGCAACCTGGCAACCATGAAATATATTGGCATATGCTGCAAGCTTCCGGATATTGCAGCGCCATTGAGAAAGAGAGCATAAAAAGAGGTGCTAACCCCTGTAGTTTTGTTAAAGTCATTGTGAAAAAAAAGATTATTTTTTGATGGAAGTATTTGAATAATATTGATTTTATTCCCTTTGGTTTAATTCGGGAATTGTTAAGATATTAATAAATTTAATCTTGACATAAATAAATCTTTTTGATATCGTAAGTACAGAAGCCTCGTTACCTCCCTTATACTGCTGTCCGGTTTATCTGGACAGCAGTCTTTTTTAGATGCCAGCTAAATCTCGACGAGTTCATATTTTTCTGACCCGAGTCCAAGTTTAACAGCTTCTTCCATAGTAATCATATAGTTTTTATTATGAATGGTCATTAAAATATCCTGGCCTGCACTGATATTTTGATCAGATGCGAGTGATGCCGGAAGCGGCAGTTGCCCTCTGATCATGTCTATTGAAGCCATCTCAACAGCAACAAGGTCATCAGAGACCAGTATACCTATGTCCTGTACCAAAGGCACATCAGCAGCTGGCATGCAGTCGCACTCAGGCTGAATTTCTGTAAGGAAGTTGATATATAGAACCTTGCGCGGTCTGAATGTGCTGAGCACTGCTTTTGCAGCTTCAGGAAGGGATTTGAGAAAGAGCTGGTCATCACCGGGAAATGTAAGTGCTGCTTCAGGGCAGACCCTTGTGCATCTGCCGCATCTCCAGCATACTTCAGCATTGTAAGTGAATTTCTTATTTTTAAACTCAATGCAGTCAAGAGGACATATTTCAACGCATTGGCCGCAGAATGTGCACTTTTCAGAATCCCATTCAAAAAGACCTTCGCCGAGAGTATGCATTGATCCCCTGCCGCATTTCCATCCGCAGGTGCGGTGCCTGCCGCTCACTCCGCCCATTGCTAAGTTTTTAATTGCTCCTGCATATCCTGAGTTTATATGACCTTTTACATGAGAACAGACTACCATTGAGGTTGCGTCATGTATTGCAGAAGCTACAGCAACCTCATTAAGTATCTCTCCAGCCTTTATCAGAATGCTGTCATTGCCATAAAGACCGTCAGCAAGCACAACAGGAGCGCCTACTGACAGATGATTTATGCCGTTTCTGTTTGCTACTTCAAGGTAGTCCAGCCCTTTGATTCTTACTGTGTCTGTTATAAAAGGTTTTGCACCTGCGGCTTTTATGGCGTCTGCAATAATCCTCAGAAATACCGGCCTAACTATTCTGTGCGCTCCTTCAGAGCCAAAGTGTGTCTTTACAGCGACCCATTCTCCATTTTCAAAATAATCTTCTTTTATTCTGGATGCAAGAAGCCTCTCCAGCTTTCCAGGCATGCTGTCGCTGTGCCTCCATTTTCTTGCTCTTGCTGAAGCATAAAATACTTTTGCCATGACTTCAACCTCTTAAATGCTTTATTTATACTGATGAAAAGACCGCTCTTCATGCTCTGGAATGCAGGCATGTTATAATCAATTTTAGCAAAAGAATGCCAAAAGGGAGATCTTGTATCAAAAATATGAAAAACCTTGCCACCCTTTTTTCTGCAATGTTTATGCTTCTATGCTTTTCAACTTCATTATATGCTTTTAACCAAAGCACTGAGTGCAGGATAACTGTAACCATTGATCCTTCACTGTCATCTCTGAGCGGTTCAATGGAGTTCGAGGCAGGTTCAGAAAAAGATCTGAGGCTTTTAACAGGCAATCTTGCTGTTGAAAAGATTACGGTTAACGGCAGTCAGGCAGCCTTTGAGATCAACAATGGAATTGTCAGTACAGATGGACATGTTCGCGGGACTGTTGTTGTCTACTTTTCGGGTGTATTCAGACAGGAAGATTATAAGATAAAACATCAAAGCTATATTTCCAATGAGGGCATATTCCTTGCCGGTCTATGGCATCCCAGGCTTGAAAAAAGATGCAGATATATCCTAAGGGCTGATCTGCCGGCAGATTATATTGCAGTGTCTGAAGCAGAAAAGGTAACCAGCTTTAAAGAGGGCAGCAGGGCAATATACTCTTTTGAATTCAATCAAGGGCTTGATGGCTTGACCCTCTCTGCATCAAATAAATTTGTTGTATCAAAGGATATGTATGGAGATATAGATTTATACGCATATTTTTTCAGGGAAGATGCCGCTATTGCAAAGGATTATCTGAACAGGGTCAAGGATTATATATCAATGTATGAAAAGATGCTTGGCAAATTTCCATATAAAAGATTTTCTGTTGTTGAAAACATTTATCCAACCGGCTATGCAATGCCAACATACACCCTGCTTGGGAGGGATGTAATAAGACTCCCATTTATAATCAATACATCGCTCGGACATGAGCTGCTCCACCAGTGGTTCGGCAATTTTATAATGGTTGATTATGAAAAGGGAAACTGGTCTGAGGGGATAACAACATATCTTGCTGATCATCTGTATGAGGAACTTGCTGGTAGGGGAGCTGAATACAGAAAGGGAATGTTGACTGACATCCGTTCCTATGAACAGGGATCCGGAATTACAGTGCGACAATTCAGTCATGCCCAGGACAGACCTTCCCGTGCTGCAGGATACAGCAGGGCTGCGATGATATTTCATATGCTCAGAAAAGACCTTGGAGATGGCAGATTTAATGATGCGCTCAGGAATTTCATTCAGTTATATGGAGGCAAAAAAGCCTCGTGGGAGGATATAAGATCAGTATTTGAGAAGGCTGCATCAAAGGATTTGTCGGTTTTTTTCAGCCAGTGGCTTGATTCAAGGGATTTACCGGTTTTCAGCTTTGGGAATCCTTCAGTTAAATACAATAAGGGAATATATAATGTTGAGTTTGATCTGGTTCAGTCAGGCAAGGCATTCAGGTTTGGTCTTCCGGTATCGTTTTATACATCATCAGGAGTCAAGCATCAGATATTCAGGATTAACGGCAAGGTTACCAGAATAGGGATGCCTCTTGATGAAATACCTGATAAAATTGTGGTTGATCAGGATTATGATCTGCTGAGGGATCTGTCATCTGAGGAGATGCCTCCTCTTTTTTCAGCGCACTTTGGCGCAAGAAAGATCATAGTTGCATTGCCTGACAAAAATATTGATACTTATAAAAATATTATTGATAACTATAAAAAGTCCGGCGCTGTTCTGATGTCTGAATCAGATGTTGCAGGAAAAAGTTTTGCAGAGGCTTCTGTTGTTGTTCTGGATCACACAAACAGGCATGCTTCAGGCATGCAACACAATGAATCAGGAGCAGGCTTTTATATAAAAGCATTAAAGACCCCGTACAGCAGAGAAAATGTGATGATTTTTATTGACGCATTGAATATGGATGAGGCTGATTCAGGGTTCAGGAGAATTCAGCATTACGGCAAATACAGTGAACTCGCTTTTAAAGGCGGAAGAAATATCCTTAAAAACAAGACAGCATCATCCAATGGAGTTGTGCTGATGATAAAGTCAGAAAAAAATGCGGTTCCGCTTCCAGCTGTCCTGTCGATACGCGAGACAGTTCTTCAGGTCAAGGACAAAAAGATTATATATGTCGGTGAGGAGCATAATAAATTTTCGCATCATCTCACCCAGCTCGAAGTTATCAGGACGCTGCATGAACAAGGCAAAAAGGTGGTTATAGGCATGGAGATGTTTTACAGAACATCCCAGTCAGCGCTTGATGCCTATACATCAGGGGAGATAGATGAGAGGGAGTTTTTAAAAAGATCCGCCTACTTCAGGCAGTGGGGGTTTGATTATTCGCTCTATAAGCCAATACTCGATTACGCAAGAAAGCATGGCATCAGAATCATTGCCCTGAACCTGCCAAGAAAGATCGTCAGCAAGGTTGGAGCATCAGGGATTGATTCATTAAGTCCTGATGAGAGGTCTCAACTTCCATCCTATATGGATTACAGTGATGAGGACTACAAGTCCCGTCTTGCCGCAATACTCGAGACTCACAGTGGAGCTGCGAAAAGAAGTTTTGACTACTTTTTTCAGGCACAAGTGCTGTGGGATGAATATATGGCCGAGTCAGTTGATATGTTCATCGGCAGAAACCCGGATCATACAATGGTGGTGATTGTAGGCGGAGGACACCTGAGCTACGGCTCTGGAATACCCAGGAGGGCGTACAGAAGGAACAGCCTGCCATATGCAATAATATTGAATGGAGAGAATATGTCTCCAGGCATTGCTGATTATGTGATTATGCCTGACAGCGTTTATTATCAAAAAAGTCCCGTGATGATGGTGATGCTTAAAGAGACAGAAAAAGGTCTCCAGATAACCGGATTTCCTGAAGGCAGCAGTGCTGAGGAGGCTGGACTTAAGGAAGGAGACCTGATTGTATCAGCTGGTGGAAAAGAGATAAAGGATCTAGATGATCTCAAGATAGAGCTTTTTTACAGGACAGCCGGCGAAAAAATAAATGTTTCTGTTATAAGAAACAGGTTTCTGCTTGGTGATATTCAGAAGAATTTTGAGGTTCTTCTGAGGTAATATATTTGAAAGTCCTTGCCTTAGAGGGCTTTGAAAGCTTCAGCCACATCATGCAATGATACATTTAGCCGGTGGCTGGGGCAATTCTGATATATAAAGGAGGAGTTAATGAAAAGGTCAATTCTGATTGTAGTGGCTGTTGCAGTATTTGTTTTAAGTCTGTCACTGGTCGCATTTTCGCAGGAGGCAGGGGAAGGGCTTTTTGGCAAGCATTGCTCTGCATGCCATCCAAACGGCGGCAATGTGTTTAAGGCCAATAAAACATTGTCAAAGGCTGACATGGAAGCCAATAATGTAAAAACAACTGCTGACATAGTTAATTTAATAAGAAATCCTGGTCCGCTAATGACAAAAATCGATCAGGAGACCTTGCCGGACAAGGATGCCATGCAAATAGCAGAGTTTGTACTGCAAAAATTTAACAAATAGGATGCGGGTAATTTAAGATAGCAACAATATACGGCAATAAATCAGGCCTCAGAAAAGGAACGCTTCATTCTCTGGAAAAAATCTACAGGAGAAAGATCCCTGCGGACAGATTGATTTCGCATGAGCTTGCCCGATATATTGCCCAGCTCTCACTTGAGATAAAGAGGCAGATAGGCATAATTGTTGAACGCGGCGGAGTTATTACCCATGTTATAGTGGGTGATGCGAAAAGCGTATTTATCCCTGAGTTGGACAAATTCCCCCTGGGCAGAAGACCGCTCAGGGGGCTTCGATTTATTCATACCCATCTTAAAAAAGATGAGCAGCTCAGCAATGAGGATATTACAGACCTGAGCCTGCTCCGTTTCGATATGCTCGCAGCGATAACTGTTGCTAATGATGGATCGCCCTACATGATATACGCAGCCCATCTGCTGCCTGCAGGCAGTCAGGCAAAATATGCGATTGAAACGCAGGATTTTTATAGTCATGATCTTGATTTCGGGGACTTTATCCAGAACCTTGAGTCTGAGATGAATCGTATGCGTGTACTGGACCGCAATGATACCCGTGAGGCAGCTATTCTTGTGAGTGCTTCCACAATGCCAAGATATGAAATGGAAGATTCGGTTGAAGAACTTAGGGAGCTGTGTGAGTCGAGTGATGTGAAGGTGCTTGATACGGTTGTCCAGAAGGTTAAAGAGGTTAATCCGCGCTTTCTGCTGGGTGAGGGCAAATTAAAGGAAGTGATAATTACAGCCATGGAAAAAGGCGCCACACTGCTGGTATTTGACCAGGATCTTTCACCTTCGCAGGTGAGTGCGATATCATTAACAACAGAGCTGAAGGTTATAGACAGGTCTCAGCTCATACTTGACATATTTGCCAGAAGAGCCCACACAAAAGATGGCAAGGTGCAGGTTGAGCTCGCACAGCTGAAATATACCCTGCCGAGGCTGACAGGCAAGGGTACGGCAATGTCAAGGCTCATGGGCGGCATTGGCGGTAGAGGGCCGGGAGAGACCAAGCTTGAGACAGACAGACGCAGGATAAGGGACAGGATAGCGCACCTTGAACGGGAGATGAAGACACTTGCTGAGGCGAGGCGGCAGCGCAAACAGAGACGCGTTGACAGGGGGATACCGATTATATCCATAGTGGGCTATACCAATGCAGGAAAATCAACGCTTCTGAATGCATTGACAAGGAGCAGCACTCTGGTTGAGGACAGACTTTTTGCCACACTCGATACAGCGAGCAGGAGGCTCCGCTTTCCAAAAGAGAGAGAGGTTATAATAACAGACACGGTTGGCTTTATCAGGGATCTGCCAAAAGACCTTGTTGCTGCATTTAAGTCAACGCTTGAGGAGCTTGAAGATGCTGACCTGCTGCTGCATATAGTGGATGCGTCAAATCCGAGGTTTGAACAGCAGATGGAGTCAGTAAGACAGATACTGGATGATATAGGTTTGTCTGACAAACCGAAAATGCTTGTGTTTAACAAATCAGATCTCGTTTCTGAGTCTGAGATGCGAAATATAATTAACAGATTTGGAGGCAGGGCAGTCTCAGCTTTAAGGCCGGAAACATTCCAGGGTATTCTGCAGGATATGGAAAGCAGAATCTGGGAATCAGCCTGAGCTGATCTGCTATAATAACGCTTATGGAATTTACGCCTAAATGGATAGCATGGGAAATAACCCGAAGATGCAACCTCAGATGTGTGCATTGCAGATCATCCTCAGAAATGGTAATTAATGAGCATCCTGATTTTTCTACTGAAGAGGCATTCAGGGTGCTTGATGACATCTCGTCATACGCAAAGCCCGTTGTAGTGCTTTCAGGCGGCGAGCCCCTTATGCGCAGGGATGTGTTCAAGATAGCCAGGTACGGCACTGACAAGGGACTCAGGATGTGCCTCGCTACAAACGGCGTATTGGTTAATGATGAGGTTTGTAAAAATCTCAAGGCATCAGGCATCAAAATTGTCTCTCTCAGCCTGGATGGGTCTACTGAGGATGTTCATGATGATTTCAGAAGCCAGAAGGGCGCATTTAAAGGTACTCTCAATGCTGCCGCGCTCTTTAAAAAACATGGAATTGAATTTATAATCAACTCTTCATTTACAAAAAGAAACCAGGAAGAGATTTCCAAAGTTTACAAGCTTGCAAAAGAGATCGGTGCAACTGCGTGGTATATGTTTATGATAGTGCCAACAGGCCGTGGTGAAGAGATAATGAGCGAGCTCATATCAAAAGAAGATTATGAAGATATACTTGATTGGCACTACAGAATGGAAAAGGATGAGCATGATATCCTTGTGAGGCCTACATGCGCACCTCACTACTACAGGATTGTTCTTCAGAAGGCAAAAGCGGATGGAGAGCGTTTTGAACGGCGCACACTCAAGTTTTCGACTGGAGGATCAAAGGGCTGCATTGCAGGTCAGGTCATCTGCTTGATTGATGTTGACGGCAATGTATTGCCATGCAGTTATTTCCCAATGTCTGCTGGAAATATCAGAGAAAAGACATTTAAGGACATCTGGGAAAACTCAGAATTGTTCCATGATCTGCGCGACTTTAAAAAATATAAGGGAACATGCGGATCCTGCGAATATATTAATGTGTGCGGAGGCTGCAGGGCGCGTGCTTATGCTGTAAAAGACGATTACCTTGAAGAGGAGCCGTTTTGCAGTTATGTGCCTGCGAAGCTCAAGAGAGCAGCTGCTGTCAAACCTGAATAGCTGATCTTATAATTTATTCTAATCATAGCCGGGTTCAAGGCTTTTGCTATTAACTCTACGGAGGAGACATGAACGATACTTTTTTAAAGGCATGCAGAGGAGAAAAGACAGATTATACGCCTGTATGGATAATGAGACAGGCAGGCCGATATCTGCCAGAGTACCAGAAGGTGCGCAGCAAGGTTGACTTCCTTACTCTGTGTAAAACTCCTGAACTTGCGGTAGAGGTGACATTGCAGCCGGTGGATATACTCGGCGTTGATGCTGCAATACTCTTTTCAGACATACTGATACCAGTTGAAGCCATAGGCATGAAGCTCGAATTTTCAGAATCAAAAGGTCCGATACTTTATGATCCGCTCAGGGACAGCGTCGGCATTTCAAAGCTCAGAACGCTTGATCCTGCTGAGGATGTGCCATTTGTCATGGAGGCGATAAAACTGCTTAAAAAGAGCCTCAAGGTGCCGCTTATAGGCTTTTCAGGCGCGCCGTTTACTCTCGCTACATACATGATTGAGGGCGGCAGCTCAAGAAATTATGTGAACACAAAAAGAATGATGTATAAAGAGCCCGAGATGTTCCACAGGCTTATGGACAAGATAACTGACTGCGTCATAAGCTATCTTAACGCACAGATAGATGCTGGTGTTGATGCAGTGCAGATATTTGACTCATGGGCAGGTATTCTCTCTCCAGCTGATTTTGATGAGTTTGTCCTCAAATATGTGCAGAAGATAATATCATCAATAAATCCCGGACTGCCCAGAATCTATTTTGCCTTTAACTGCGGAGCCATGCTGAGCCATGTCAAGGCATCAGGTGCTGATGTGCTTGGTCTTGACTGGAGAATTGATATGAGTGATGCAATTAATGCCCTTGGTTCAGATACGGTGGTGCAGGGCAACCTTGATCCATGCACATTGTTCGGCACGCAGGAAATAGTTTCATCCAGGGCTGCAGAGATCGTGAAAAAGGGTTTTGCTGCAAAAGGCCATATCTTCAATCTCGGCCACGGCATCCTGCCTGAGACTCCTGTTGAAAATGCAAAGGCGCTTGTAGAGGCTGTTCATTCGGTGAGTTCCAAGGGGAGATAAATGCTGAAACTTGGCGTTTTGGCTTCAGGAAGAGGCTCAAACTTTCAGGCTGTCATTGACTCGATAGAATCAGGAAGGCTGAAGGCAAAGATAGAGCTTCTGATTGTTGACAAGGCAGATGCCTACGCTGCAGAGAGGGCAAAAAAACATTCCATTGAACATATCTTTATAAATCCGAAAGTCTTCCCTTTGAGGGAAGACTTTTTTTCTGTAGTACGGGATGAGCTTTTGAGGCGCGGTGTTGAGCTTGTTGTGCTGACCGGCTTTATGCGGGTCGTGAAGAAACCGCTTATCGATGCCTACACAAACAGAATAATAAATATTCATCCCGCACTCTTGCCTTCATTCCCGGGGCTTCACGGCCAGAAGCAGGCTCTTGAGCATGGAGTCAGGATAAGCGGATGCACAGTACACTTTGTTGATGAAGGCATGGACACAGGACCGATAATAATTCAGGCAGCTGTACCGGTATGTTCCGGCGATACCGAGGATTCTCTTTCAGCCAGGATACTCAAGCAGGAGCATATAATTTTGCCTGAGGCGATAAGATTATATTCTGAGGGCAGGCTCAGGGTTGAAGGCAGAAGGGTGCTCTTATCTTCTCCTGAAAATGATGCAGGCTGCATTATTAATCCCATGGCTGTCTGATATAATCTGAATCATGAGAATAACCGGCGGCAATGCAAAGGGCAGACTGGTGGGCAGTAAAAAAGCGTTCACGCGGTCTCATGGAGGCCATGATCTAAGACCTACTCCTGCAAAAGTCAGGAAGGCGATATTCGATATACTTGGACAGCGCGTAGAGGATGCCGTAGTTCTTGATCTCTACTCCGGAACCGGGGCAGTCGGCATAGAAGCCCTCAGCAGAGGGGCCGGGTATGTTGTATTTGTTGAAGAGGATGCAAAAAGGGCTGACCTTATATCCGGATACATTGCATCATTCAATCTTGCACAGCATGCATCAGTTGTCTGCTCAAAAGTTACAGGATTTCTTAGCAGAGGCAGCAGACCTTCAAGGCGGAATTGTTTTAATATAATATTCATGGATCCTCCTTATGAGATTAATGAATGGGATGTTGTTATGGAGATGCTGTGTTCAGGCGGGATGCTTGCTCCGCGTGCTGTTGTAATTGCTGAACACTCATCAAAGCTGTTGATGCCTGAAGATCGGTCATGCCTCAGACTCAAGAAGAGGTATAAATATGGCGATACTTCGCTCAGTTTATATTTAAAAACAGATTCCATGGAGGAGTGAGATGAAGCTTGGTGTTTATCCGGGCACATTCGACCCGTTCACCAATGGCCACCTTGACCTTGTGACGCGCGGTGTAAGAATTTTTGATGAACTGATTATAGCTGTTGCTCCCAGCACAAATAAGAAACCGCTTTTTACCCTGGAGGAGCGAATAGAGCTCATTAAAAAGTCTGTATCTGATTTTGCAAATGTTCGCATAGATATATTCAGCAACCTGCTTGTCGAGTATGTCAGGCAAAAGGGAGGTGCAGCAATACTCAGGGGACTAAGGGCTGTGTCTGATTTTGAGTATGAATTGCAGATAGCCTTGATGAACAGGCGGCTCGATGCAGGTATCGAGACAGTCTTCATGATGCCGTCGGAAGAGTATTCGTTTCTGTCATCAACCATAGTGAAAGAGGTTGCGTCTTTTGGCGGATCTGTATCAGGGCTTGTTCCGTCCTTTGTTGAGGGCGCCTTAAAGGAAAAATTCGGAAGATAAAAAACTTAAATTGGACAGAGTGACAACAGTATTATCCTGTTGTCACTCTGCTGTTTTTATATTTTACCAAGTTTTTTAGCCAGATGTTTTGTCCTGTCAAGAAGCGTCTCGACTTCATCAAGTCCATTATTCCAGAATCTTCTGTCGCGTATGTCAATGCCCAGCTTTTTAAAGATGTTTGCAGGCGAATCAGATGAACCGGCTGATAGAAATCCCTTGACCTTGTTGATGAATGTGCTGTCGTTCTTTACTGATCGCTGGAGCGCTTTTGAGATAAGCAACCCACTCGCATATGAGTATACATAGAAAAAATAGCGTATATGGCTCCAGTATATCCACCAGTTTTCACAGCCTTCAGACTGCTCAACATATTTGCCCATATATGAGAACATATGTTTTTTGAATATCTTTCCGATTTCATTTTTGGAAAGATAGTTCTTTTTTCTGAACTCACTATGCAGTTCTGTCTCGAAGTTGTAGAGGGCGATCTGCCTGAATATGGTCGAGACATCATCATTCAGCTTGCGCATCATTACAGAGAGCCTTGTGCGGTCGTCGGCTCCCTTAATAATATCCTCCAGCACGAAATCCTCCATAAAGGTGCTGGCCACCTCAGCTGTGCAGGTTGGAGACTCGAATGCCAGGGCATTCTGTTCTTTGCGCATCAACTCATTGTTTATTCCGTGGCCTGCTTCATGCGCGAGCGTAAGCACATCTGAAAACTTGTCAGTATGGTTAAGCATAATATATGTCGGCTGAGTGTGAAGCTGATGTATGCAGAATGCGCCTCCAGCCTTGCCTTTTTGCGGGTATGCATCAATACAGCCGCTATTGACAAAGTTGTTGAAGATGATGCCAAACTCTTGATCCAGCGTACCCAATACCCTGCTCACAAGCCTGACAGATTCTGAATATGAAAACCTTGTATCAATCCTCCCGTACTCAATGCCTCTCTCATGGTATTCGAGCTTTTTTACTTTCATCAGTTTTGCTTTCAATCTGTAATATTCCGCGGGTATGTGAAACCTTTCTGCAACAGACTTCACAAGCATATCAACAGCGGGCGTTTCGATGTCATCACTTACATGCCGCAGGGTGTCGGGCCGTTCAGCCTTGCGCAGTTCATCCTCTGTCTTTTTATGCCACAGTATTGAATTGAGTTCATATTCAGCAGTGTCAGAGTGCTTCTGGAGTATTTCATTCATGGCATCCGCTGCTGAATCCCGAACCCGCTTTTTAGGGCTGTTCAGCAGACTCGTAATCTCTGAAAAGTTTTTTATGGCCTTGCCGCCTTCTTCAACATAAATCCTGCGCTCCTCTTTTGAAAGAAATTCTGATGTCATGCGTATCCAGTTTGCATAGGATGTGGCTGTGGTCAGATTTAGTATTTTTTCCTCATCATCAGAGAGCAGATACTTTGCCCTGGCGAATATCCTGCAGAGAAAATGCCTGTACTGCTGCAAAAAAGCACTTTCAAGAAAAATCTTCTGCTGTCTGGCAGGCACCTTGGCAAGCTGAAGTTCAAAAAATCGTATCTCATTCTCAATGGCTCTTGCATTTGCTTCAGACATGTTTAGCTTCGCTTTTATGATGTGCGATGTCTGATCTTGCTGTGATCTGAGCAGAAAATAGTAGCCGACATTACCGTCAGTGCCGTAAATTCTTTTCAGCTGTTCATAATCATCAAGAGCCTGTTTCAGCACCTCAGGCTCCTGAAGCCAATCGCTTCTGCTGCGCCACTTTCTTGCAAATTTTGTATTTTTATTTTTTATGAGTTTTAGTTCAAGCTCGATTTTAGGGTCATTGTCACTTTCAAAAAGAGGTTTTAGATTCCAGACTTTTTTTATCCCGGACTTTTTATTCATACCAAACTCTCCTTTGTTTTTAAAAGATTACCTGCATTACCGCATCAATTTTCTTGAGAGCTTTGATAATTGCTCCGGCTTCAGCAGATTTTATATCTTTTGGTTCTATTGATGATACAATCTCATTGACCGAGACGAATGCTGACTTGATATCAAGGTCATTATTCATATGTTCTGTAAATGCAGAAATTATCATGTCAGCTTTATCAAACTTTTTGCATCCTGAAGCTTTCTTGTTGATCAGTTTGACCCTGCTTTTAAAACTGTCAAGATTTTTTGCTGCGCCGGCCATTTTTTCATAAGAGAAGTTTAATTTTTTTCTGTAATGTCCATAAAAGAGAAAAAATCTTATATGCTGGCCTGACCAGCCTTTTTTGACAAGATCGTCGGTATATATTATATTGCCGAGGCTTTTGGACATCTTTCGGTTATTGACATAGAGATGCAGTCCATGCATCCAGTATTTAGACATTTTATATGGACGGATAGACTCGAGAATAGCCAGGTTGTAGTCATGGTGTCTGTATAAATTGTCTATGCCTCCACAATATATGGAAAGAGTCTCATTAAAATACGGAATTATCATACCGGGATCCTGGATGTTCCATGAAGGCCTCCCTTTTCCCAGATCTGTATCCCAAAATACAGTATCTCCTTTTCTGGCTCCGTGCCATAGTATGAAGTCGCCCATATTCCACTGTATGCCAGGGTATGTATCCTTGTGAAAGCGTCTTCTCTTTTTTGGCCATCTGGACATATCAAGTCCAAAAAGTTTTCCGAATCCATTGTACTTCAGAGGGTCAAAATAGACATTGCCGTTATGCCAGTATGCCACTTTCTTTTTAAGCAGCATGTCTATTATTTCTGCTGACTCCTTAATATGTTCTGATGCCCTTGGAAAACAGTCAGGCACCTTCAGGTTGAGCAGTTTCATGTCCTTTGTGAATATTTTGATATTTGCATCCGTAAGTTTTCTGATCGTGGTTTTTCTGATGGATGCTTCCCTGAGAGCCTTGTCCTCAAGGTCTGTGTAGTTCATGCACCGGATAACTTTGTACCCCAGAAATTCCAGATGTCTGAGCACGATATCTTCAAATAGAAATGTTCTGAAATTACCGATATGTGATCTTTGATATACAGAAGGACCACATGTGAAGATGGATACCTGTTTATTCGATGCAGGTCGGAATATTTCGGTTCTGCGGGTCAGCGTGTTATAAATTTTCAGCATCATAGACTCCTGTTAGTGTTTTGTATGTTCAGCAATTATCTGTGATCAAAAGCCGATATGCTTCCATCTGCCTCTCCTGAATCTTATACCCATTAGTATACTCTGAATCGTCATTGAAGTTATCATTGCTATCCAGGCTCCCGTGGCTCCAAGTTCGGCAGTTATCGCAAGAAGATATGCAAGGGGCAGTCTGACTATCCATGTCCCTGTAAAGACATTCAGAAGAACGCTCCTGGTATCGCCGGCACCCTGAAGCGCTCCTGCCAATATCAGGCTCATCGCCATAAACGGTTCAGCAAGCATATTTATTCTGAGATATCTGGTGGTCTCTTCAGCAACAGCCTTATTGTCTGTCACAATGCCAGCAAGCTGTCCTGCGAAGATAAATATAATGACAGACAGAAGAGTGATGATCACCATGCCGGCAAATGCGATCTTCCAGCCCAGCTCCGAGGCCCTCTTTGCGTTTCCAGCCCCCATGTTCTGTCCAATGAGGACTGAAGCAGCCATATTAAGCGCAAATGCAGGAAGATAGACCACTCCTTCTATTCTGAGTCCGTTTGTGAGTGCTGCCAGAGCTGTTACGCTTTCTGTTCCGAGTGACGACAGGATTGCATATAAAAATATACTGCCGGAATTCCATGTGAGCTGCAGCAGAATTAACGGCCAGCCAATGATAATTATTTTTTTTATAATCTCCCTGGATAGTATGATGCCTCTACTGAATATCTGATTCCATTTTTTTGAGGCATGCATAAATATAAGTGAAACTGCAAGGCCTGCTGCAAAAGCTATGGCTGTTGATATTGCTATGCCTTTGTATCCCAAAGCAGGGATAGGGCCAAATCCAAAGACAAGTGCGAAATCACCAGCAGCGGTAAGAAGACTGACTATACCCATTGTAATAAGCACCTTCTTCATCTCAGCGCCTGCACGGAATATGGCTCCTGTAATGATAAGCAGGTAATTTGGAGCGAGCGCGAGTCCGAAGATTGTGAGAAAGTCAGCGGCAGGGACATGAAGATGATCCGGTATGCCGGAGATGCTTATTATGAAATCAGCAGAGAGACAGACAATAATGCTCAGAACAACAGCTGTTGCTGCACCAAAGTATAATGACTGTTTTGCAATATCAGCTGCTGCTGAGTAGTTTTTTGAACCGACCGCCCTTGATATCAGTACAAGGGTGCCTATGCTTATGGCGTTTGCAGCTATTACTACAAAGAAATATATTTGACTGACATATCCAACTGCTGCCTGGATGTCAGGACCCAGAAACCCTGCGACATATATATCAATAAACCCGATGCTGAAATGCATCAGCATGACAATGAACATGGGCCATGACATATGCCATATGTTTGACCATAAGCTGCCGGCAGTTATATCTGAGGAAGATGAATGTTTCTGCATAACTAAAAATTCAGGGGCTGCTTGGTGCAGCCCCTGTGAAATGTCTTTATTTCAAAAACCCCTGAATAATTGTGTTTACAGCCTCATCATAAGTCATGCCCATGCACATAAGCTTTAGGAGCTGATCATCCGCTATCTTGCCGATGGAAGCTTCATGAGTCAGTTCAGCATCAGGATGCAGGGCCTTCAGTGCGGGTACTGTTTCATTTACGCCATTATCCATTATTATCGCGTCACATTCAATATGACCAAAGCATTTTGCCCGCGCCTCCATCAAGGCATTGAATATCTGGCGGGAACTGCCCTTGATAACTGACCGGGAGACCATGTTTGCCCTGCTTCCGCTTCCGTTCAACAGTATGGTGTTTGAAGAAACTGCCTGCTGATTACGCTCTGTGAGCACATGTTCAGTTATCAGAAGCAGGGAGTTTGCTGCAAGTTCAGCCTCGTTCACCCTTTTTGTATCATCTACTCCGCCGATCTGCGCAAGTTCCATCTCAGCAGAAGCGCCTTCATTGAGAAAGACCTTTGTGGTCGGGTTGAGTATTCTTTTGCCGGTGCCTTCGCCGGTTGCGTAGTGTTTTTCTATGTACTTCATTCTGGAGTTTTTACCTATTGTAAACTGGTGAATTCCCTCGTGGCCCTCAGATTCTGAAGATCCGCAATGTATGCCGCACCCGGCGACAATTGTAACATCGCAGTCGTCGCCTATTATGAATTCATTGAATACAACATCAAAAAGTCCAGCCTCTGTAAGTATTACCGGAATATGAACCGACTCATTTTTTGTTCCTGGTTTTACTATTACTTTTATGCCTTTGGAACCCTCAAGCGATTCTATATCAATGTTTGCAGACACATTTCTTTTAAGCAGCTTGCCGTTTTTTCTGATATTGTATGCGCCCTTTGGTATTTGTTCAAGGTCTGCAACAGCTTTAAGCAGTTCTTTATCTAAAGCATCCATCATTTTCATGTACCTTGCAGTTTTGATTGCATATGCTGAGGTCGTTCAACATTGGCAATGCTCCGCGAGTATCCCCCTGATAGGCGATTTTGCCCGATTTGATGAGTATGACAGTATCTGCTGCCTCGAGAAATGTTCTGTTATGACTTATCACAATTGTAGTAGTTCCTTTTTCAGCCTGCTCTCTTTTTAAAAGATTAACCATTGGATCTATTGTCCAGAGATCAATGCCGGTATCAGGTTCATCATACATTACAAGCTTTGGATTGAGTGCTATTGTTGTAGCCATCTCAATTTTTTTTATCTCTCCGCCTGACAGCTTTGAATCAACCTGTTTGTCGAGAAATTCAAAAGAGCATATGCCGATTTTTTCGACTATGTCCCTCATGTCAGACTTATGATCTTTTCCGAGAGCGATGTTCAGCAGGTCTCTTAAAGTTATGCCTTTGAAACGGGCTGGATGCTGGAAAGCATAGGCAATGCCGGCTTTTGCCCGTTCTGTAACAGAATACCCGGTTATATCCTGGCCATCAAAAATGATGCGTCCTGATGTTGATTTGTGTATGCCCATTATGAGTTTTGAAAGGGTGGTTTTGCCGCTTCCATTAGGGCCTGTTATGGCATAAAACTTACCCTTTTGAAATGAAAACGAGAGGTCATCAATAATTTGCCTGTTGTCTGAACTGAAGCATAAATTCTGCAGATTAAGCATATCGCCGCCTTGTTTTATACAGAGACGGCAGACTGTAGCTGCCGCCTCTGTAGTCTGTTATTTGTTTTTGTGAAACTCCTCTGCCTCTTCTTCCATTGCGTAGAGCCTTGTATAGTAATCCGGGAATTCATTAAGATGAGCCAAGGTTATTTTTCCGGTCAACAAAGGGTCGTCGTTTGTGACATTAGTGATCGGATTTTCCTTGCCATGCTCAAGCTCAACATCCATTCCCATCCTGAACTGCTCAACATCAAAAAGAGACCAGTCTATATCGAGTTTTTCGCCGATCTCTTTAGCCTGTTCTGTTGTGAAAACTTTTTTTACTGACATTTGATACCTCCTTTTATTTTGCCTTGCCCTGGTTCGCTACCTGCTGCATGGCTTTTTTCATCTCTTCAGGGTTGCCAAGATAATATCTGTTAAGGGGCTTGAGATTGTCATCCAGCTCGTACACAAGCGGAATCCCTGTTGGTATGTTCACCTCAACTATATCTTTTTCGGATATGTTGTCAAGATATTTTACGAGTGCGCGAAGCGAATTGCCATGCGCTGCAATCAGGACTTTTTTGCCGGATACTACTGAAGGGACTATTGTTTCATTCCAGCAGGGCATGAACCTGTTAATAGTGTCCTTGAGGCTCTCTGCCAGCGGCAGTTCGTTATCCGAAAGACTGCTGTACCTCGGATCATTTCCAGGATAACGCTCATCGTCCTTTATAAGTGCAGGCGGAGGGATGTCAAAACTGCGCCTCCAGATCAAAACCTGGTCTTCGCCATACTTGGCAGCTGTCTCTGATTTATTGAGGCCCTGCAGGCCGCCATAATGTCTCTCATTCAGCCTCCATGAACGCACTACAGGTATCCACATAAGATCCATCTCATCCAGCACTGTCCATAGAGTGCGTATCGCTCTTTTGAGAACAGATGTATAGGCTATATCAAAGGTGTAGCCGCCTTCTTTAAGCAGCTCTCCGGCCTTTTTTGCCTCTTCCCTGCCTTTTTCAGAAAGGTCAACATCTGTCCAGCCGGTAAATCTGTTTTCTTTGTTCCATATGCTCTCACCGTGTCGAAGAAGCACGAGTTTTATCATGGCATTTCTCCTGGGGTTATAAAGATGATCAGAAATATGCTGTATATTTGATTTAAACAGAAAAACGCAATAAATGCAAACAGCAGCTCAGGACAAGGGAGCGATATTTTTGTAGCGGTTCCTTATAATTTTGTGGGTGAGTGCAGCAAGTTCCTTGCGTGTCTGGATATTGCCTGTTTCAATACGGGTATTGAAGTGTACTTTTACTCTTAATACAGGACAGCCCAGAAGTCTCCAGAAATGTTTTATAAAAGGTTCATTACCATACCATGCGGCAATCGTTGTTTTGGCATCAGGGTCGGTATCTGAATCTGAATATATTATTGTGACAGAAATAACAGGACAGTTTATTAAGAGCGGCAGTTCAAAAAAGCTGCTCTTAAAAGGCATAACATCTGTACCGTCTGATGTTGTTCCTTCCGGGAATACGACAGCATTTACTCCTGCCATGAGCTTTTTATCGAGTTCTTTTATTGCCGTTGGTATGCCTGATCTTGTGCTTCTGTCAATAAAGACGGTATCTCCAAGTATTGCGAGGAGTCCGACAAGCGGCCATTTTTTAACATCTTTCTTGGATAAAAACGAGCAGGGCGCTATGCTGGCGAGTACTAAAATATCAGTATAGCTTATGTGATTTGAGGCAATAAATCCCGGCTCTTTTACATTGTATTGACCACAGGCCTGTACCCTGATGTCAAGTATTCTGCAGCAGAGTTTAGCCCATACAGCAGTAAGCCCGGCAATATAACGCGATTTGCGCGTATAAAAAAAGTTTAGGGCAAGATTTATAAAAATTGCAGGAAAAAGCATGATGAAACTTGTGAGAATGAGTAAAAAAAGTCTGTTTATTTTTTTAAGAGCAGGCATAAGAATGTCAATCAGGGTCTGTAATATTTTTTCTTCTGCTTCATATACTCTTGCTCAACATGACCGCCAAAGTCATGAGGATATTTGTATCCCTCGCCCCTGCCAAGTTTGGCAGCGCCTTTATAGTGGCTGTCTTTAAGATGATCAGGTACTTCCTGGGTTGCCTCTGTTTTTATGTCCTGCATGGCTTCTTCTATTGCAGCATATGCAGCATTGCTTTTTTTAGCAGCCGCGATATATGTTGCTGCCTGTGAAAGAGGGATTCTTGCCTCTGGCATACCCACGAATTCAACAGCTCTGAGCGCGGATACTGCAAGCACAAGGGCCATTGGATCGGCATTTCCAACATCTTCAGATGCGCATATTACTATCCTTCTTGCAATAAAACGGGGATCTTCACCAGCATAGAGCATCTTTGCGAGATAATATACAGCTGCATCAGGATCAGAGCCCCGCATGCTCTTTATAAAGGCTGATATTGTGTCATAGTGCTGGTCTCCGGCTTTATCATACACAACAGCTTTTTTCTGTATGGATTCCTGGGCAGATTCAAGAGTGATATTGATTTTTCCGTCTTTATCCAGCTGAGTTGTAAGTGCGGCGATCTCGAGTGAAGATAGCGCTTTTCTGGCATCACCGTCAGACATGGCAGCAAGATGTTCGAGTGCTGCATCATCTATGGTCGCCCGCATCTTCCCAAGACCCCTTTCACTGTCCTTCAAGGCATTGTTTATTATTTTTACAAGATCAGCGCTTGTCAGCGGCTTGAGTTCAAAGACCTGGCTTCTTGAGAGCAGGGCATTGTTAACATAAAAAAAGGGATTTTCAACTGTTGCAGCCATAAGCGTAACTGTGCCTTCTTCAACATCAGGAAGCAGCGCATCCTGCTGTAGTTTATTGAAGCGGTGTATCTCATCAAGGAACAGTACTGTCCTAATGTTATTGGCTTTTCTTGCGCGTGCCGAGCTTACAGCTCTTCTGAGGTCATCAAGATTTGCTGTTGCAGCATTAAGCCAGTCAAAATGGGCTCCTGTTTTTGACGCGATTACTCTTGCAAGCGCGGTCTTGCCAGTGCCCGGAGGTCCGTAAAATATCACAGATCCGAGCCTGTCTGCTTCAATCGCTCTTCTTAGCAGTTTGCCCTCTCCAATTATATGCTGTTGACCAATATATTCATCGAGACTGCGCGGAGCCATGCGGAAAGCAAGAGGTGCATCAGGTCTGACCGCCTTTTCATCTGATTCGTTTTCTTTTGAAAAGAGGTCCATCCGGTTACTTTATTTTGCCGAGCATTTTTATAAACGCCTTCAACAGATCAGGATCATAATTGCCTGTCTCTTTTGCAATTATGGAAAGTGCATTAAAGGGTGATATGGCCTGCTTGTATGGCCTGTTTGTTGTAAGAGCATCATAGCAGTCAGCAATAGCGGTTATTCTGCCGTTGATCTGTATATCCCTGCCGGTGAGATTGAACGGGTAGCCTTTGCCGGTCAGCTTTTCATGATGCTGCATAAGAGCTATCATTGACCTGTCGGAAATATTTTTATGAATCTTTAGAATGTTCTGGCCTTCTATGACATGATTCTGAATAATTCTGTACTCAATATCATCAAGCTTGCCTTGCTTGTTCAGTATTTCCTGAGAGATCGCGCTTTTGCCTATATCGTGAAGAAGCACCCCAAGCCCAAGCTCTTCCTTCTCTGTCCTGCTCATGTTAATTACATTGCCGAGTCCAATCGACAGAACAGCGACATTAACAGAGTGCGTGTATGTGTAATAGTCGTAGTTGCTGAGTGAAAGCAGGTCATATATGGCATCATTGTCCTCTAACATGCAGTCAACCAGATTTGTGACCACATCCTCGGATTTTTTAATGGCTTCGCCGCTTCTTGGATCATCCAGAAGGTCTTTTATAACCATCTTGGACTTTACTCTCATGGCAACTGGTTTTACATTCAGGGGCAAATTTTTTGCTGAGTCAGGATGTCTAAGCAGGCTGCTTATATATTCGTTATACATATGAATCTGTGATTTGTTTATGACAAGGTCTCCGGGCAGACTTGCCATGTCTGCCTCAACAACAGATGGTGAATCAATGTCAGCTTCAATAATCTGGAGAAGATCGAATTTGTCGAGGCTGTAGATGTTGAAGTTGATTTTCGTACCCGGAATTATGAGCTTTCTGTCTATCTGGTAGTGCTGATCCTTGTGAAAGGAGTATTTTTTAAATACAGGCGATTTGTCTAAAGTAGCGTCATCCATTTGCTTTGCTTTGGAGAGATAGGCATCGATTGTGCCCGAGCTTGTGTTTTCAACAAAGGTTTCGGAAATACCTCTTTCCTGGAGTATCTCTTTTGCCATGTTGGTAAAGACCATGCCCTGCTTGAAAAGCGGTTTAAGAACACCTTTCTCCCTTGCATATAGATCAAATGGAAGTCTTTCGCCAACAACAAGCATTTCTACAGGGATGCTCTTGTGAGATCCCCAGTCGGTTTGAGTTCTTTTTATCGCCATGGGTATATTAATTTATGACTTTTCAGTATCATTTTGCAAGGCGCATATTTCATATGTCTCAATGAAGCTGTTTATATATAATTAAATTTGCTGAACAGAAGACAAGGAAATGTTATTTATTTTGACTGCAATAATATTATGGAGTTCTCTCGGCATTTTTATAAGAATGTCTCCACTGCCTGTTCACATACTCATATTCTATTCCAATTTGCTGTCAAGTGTTCTGCTCAGTTTTATAGTTATGCAAAGAATCTTCAGACAGAAGTTTCCTGCTGGCAGAGATCTTGTAAAGCTTACGATGATCGGACCGGTCAGTCTTGTCAATACCTTCCTGTTCTTTTACGCATACAAGAAAACAAGCATAGCAAATGCGATATTAGCTCATTATACATCCCCGCTTTTTGTGGCTGTCCTGGCTCCGTTTTTTCTGCACGAAAAACTGACTTTAAGGATTATATTTTCAGTGGCTGCTGCTACTGCAGGCATGTGGATAATGCTGGACATGTCTGTAGTAGGTTTTGCTTCCTCACAGTTCAGCAGAGACAGCAATGCAGTTGGAATTGCCGCAGGAATATTTTCAGGCCTGAGTTATGCTGTGCTTATAATCACACTCAGGGCTGTTACGGCATCCATGAATGTGGTAGTTGTCGCCTTTGTGCAGAATATCATGATTATCTTGCTTTTGGCCCCTTTTGTTGATTTCAGGACAGATATTTCTGGATCAATAATCCTGATACTCGTTATGGGGCTTGTTCATTCTACATTGGCGCCGCTTCTTTACTTCAGAGGCATAAAAGATGTTACAGCCAACCGTGCGGCAATTATCGGATATCTGGAGCCTGTATGCGCGATAGTATTAGCCTATATTTTTCTGGGAGAAAGCATAACAATAAAATCTGTTCTTGGCGGCATGATAATACTGTTTTCAGGATGGCTCACAATGGTAAGGAACAAAATAGAGCATTACAAAAACTGAAGCTACATTCTCATTATATCGACAGGCTGTATAAGCGTAGCTTTTTTGGAGGGATATATTCCTGCTATTATTCCAATACCAATTGAAGCTATTACAGCCACGACAAGCCCGGGAATAGATACAGCAAATGGCAGATCAGAGAGCTTTAATACAAGAAGGCTGACAGGCAATCCCAGTACCAGGCCTATCACCCCTCCTGCTATGGAAATAAAGGATGATTCTGTAAGGAATTGAAGGATAATATCACGCTTTCTTGACCCTATGGCTCTTCGTATTCCGATCTCAACTTTGCGCTCGCTCACAATAAGTATCATTATTGATAGGATTCCGAGTCCGCCTATCAGAAATGAGACTGACGCAGCGATCCTGCCGAGTATTGTTATCATGGACATTGCCTGTGATTTGAGCTGAGTGACATCTTTTAGATCTATTACAGCAAAATCATCTTTTGCAGGAGGCTTTATTTTATGTCTCTTGCGCAGAAGACTCTCAATATCAGCTTTGGCAGCCTGGATTGATCGTGAATTTACTGCCTGAACATTTATACTGCTGATAAAGTCCTGGTTAACGAGCTTTGCAAGGTATGTATTCAGTGGAACAAATATGGTGTTATCCTGATCAGCGCCAGACAGATCAACCCCCTTTTCCTCCATTATCCCCGCAATCTGAAAAGGAGCGCGATGAATCATTAAAAACTTGCCCAGTGCGTTCTGATCCTGAAAAAGCTTTTTGGCAACTGCAGCCCCTATGACCGCAGAATTGTTCAGGTTGAGATTGTCCTCAGCTGTAATAAAACTGCCTTCAGAAGCAAAAAAATTCCTTACCTCTGAATAGTTTGGCGTTGCGCCTATGACCAGCACGCTTCTGAGCGTTGTGCTGCCGTAGCGCACAGGAAAAGATTTGTTTGATGAAGGAGAAACCTTAAGCACATGTACTGAAGATTGCTTGATTGCTTCTGCATCAGCAATTGTGAGGTTTGCTGCTTCACTTAATAAAGATGTGCCGGGTCCGAATCTTCTGACTATCCCGCTGCGCACAATGAGGAGGTCTTTTCCGAGGGTTTCAATCTCAGCAGCTGTTTTTTTTGCGAGTGAAGATGAAAGGTTTGATACAACAATCAGGGAAAATGTGCCGAGAAACACGCCGAGCACAGCAAGCGCGGTCCTGAGCTTGTAGTTTGCAAGCGAGCCGAGGGCGATTTTAAGGTTAATCAGTATCCTGTTCATTTTCTTATCGCATCTATAGGATTCATATTGGCAGCTTTTCTGGCAGGCTGCAGTCCAAAACCTACTCCAACAGCCCATGCAAGTACAAGACCGGCAGCAAAGGCCTTCCATGAAAAATGCATCTGGAACTCAGCAACCATTTTAAGCAGTCCGGATGATGCGTATCCGAGGAAAAAGCCTATCAATCCACCTGCAGTGGTTATAATGACTGCTTCACTTAAAAACTGTATCAGAATATCGCTTTTCTTTGCGCCTGTTGCCCTGCGTATCCCGATCTCCTTTGATCGTTCTTTCACAGATAGCAAAAAGAGGTTAGCGAGGACAAATCCGGCGACAATAAGCGAGATCACTCCTGCAACACCAAGAAAAACAGTGAGGCTGCCTGTCATTGCTACCAGAAACTTTACTACTTCCTGGGGTGTAATCACACGAAAGTCATCAGGATCAGCAGGCCTGAGATTATGCCTTGCCCTTAAAAATTGCTTCATTTCCTGCTGGCGCTCGGCAAGCCTCTCATGGTCCAGGAATCTGGCCCTGATTGTTGCCACATATTTTGTCTCGTTCTGAAGCTTTCTCATCAGTGTTGTAATCGGCATCACTATTCTGTCGTCAAGGCTTGCGCCCATTGGTGTTGTCCCCCTTTCTGACAGCACACCAACAACTTCCACAGGGATATTTCTAATTCTGATATTTTTGCCGATTGGATCCTCACTGCCAAAGAGCTGTTCAACTATATATGTGCCTATGAGGGCAACATTGCGCAGACCCTTTACATCTTCTTCCGTAAAGTCCGAGCCTGCAACAACCGGCCAGGTCCATACGCTGCTGTAGTCATTTGTTGATCCAAATATTGAGGTCTGGTGCTTTTTATCTCTGTAGGTGATATTTATTCCGCGCGTGGCTGACATAGGCACAACCAGATAGGCTGTATCAAAATTATCTTTAATAGCCTGCACATCATCCATTGTCAAAGTCTTTTCAAATCTGCCGACTGCGCGCGCCTCATCGCCTCCGCTCGCAATAAGAATGGAGTCTGGACCAAACCTTGCTACAAGTTCAAAGGCCTTTTTATAGGCACCCTCTGTTGCTGCAACTATTATTGTTATAGCAGCAATGCCGAGCGCTACACTGAACAGGCAAAAAAATGTCCGCAGCTTGAAAGCCTTTACAGCCTTAACTGATTGTGCAAATATTTTCAAAAACCTTTCGAGCATTGCTATCCCAGGATGCCGTCGCTGATTTTAATGATTCGTTTTGCGTGCGATGCTGTATTTTCATCATGAGTTATAAGAACAACAGTTGTACCGCTCTTGTTCATTTCTTTCAGTATTTTCATTATTTCTGCTGCTGTGCTGCTGTCAAGCTGTCCTGTTGGTTCATCAGCCAGGAGAAGCTCAGGCTCATTTACAAGAGCCCTTGCAATGGCAACCCTCTGCTGCTGGCCTCCTGAAAGCTGGCTTGGTTTAAACTTTGCCCTGTCCTGCAGACCTACCAGCTCCAGGAGTTTAAGAGCCCTTGCTTTCAGATTGTCCTTATGGTCTTCAAGATAAAGAGTTGGAAGTAGGACATTTTCAAGTACAGTTGCATATGGAAGAAGATGAAAGCTCTGAAAAATAAATCCAATATGTTCATTCCTGATTCTCGAGAGTTCATCATCAGACAGTGAAGAGATCTCCTGTCCGGAGAGCCTGTAGCTTCCTGAGGTTGGCACATCAAGGCATCCTATCATGTTCATAAGCGTTGTCTTGCCGGATCCTGATGTCCCCATTATGGCCAGAAATTCATCTTTTTCAATATCCAGTGTTATGCCTTTAAGCACCTCAATATCATCATCACCGATTCTGTATGTTTTGCGTATATCTTTAAGCTCGCAAAGGTTCATATTTATCTTCCGGCTCCACTGCCCTGTCCAGGCTGCCCCTGAACTTTATTTTCTGCGCCCTGCGTAAAAGGTACAATTAGTTTAGAAGCAACAATACTTCCTTCTTCAGCTCCTGAAATGATCTCTGTTACTTCTTCTCCTCTGATACCGGTCTTGATCTCAACTTTTTGCACCTGATTTTTTTCTTTGACAAGATAGAGAATCTGTTTTCCTTTTTCAAATTTGACTGCAGCATTTGCAACAGTGAGTACATCGGTTTTCTCCTTGAAGATAATCTTCACATGCGTTGTCATTTCAGGTCTGAGAAGCAGGGAATCCTCAACCGGTATCTTCACTATGGCGAGATAGTAAACAATATTATCTTTTACAACGGGCTGAGGATATATTTCGCTGATTAGTCCATGAAAGGTTTTATTTGGGTATGTGTCCACATAGTATTCAACCTTTTGCGAGAGCTTAACCCTGCCAATGTCAGTCTCGTCCACATATATCCACATTTCTAACCTTGTAGGATCAAGAACTGTCACAAGATTGGCTACCTGAAGCCCTGCTACTATGGTTTCTCCTTTCTGGGCAGTCACCTCTGAAACAATGCCTGTGAGAGGAGAATATATTTTTGTGTAGCTCAGTTTTGTATTCTGCTGCTGTAAAAGTGCTTCCTTGTCATCTATATTTGCTTTTGTAATCTGGACCTGTGTTTTATATTCTGATCTGAGTCTTTCGAGTATGGCAGAGGTCGAGTCAGATAGACTTTTCGACTTCTCAACCGCATCTTTAGTAGTAAAATCATTCTTTAATAGTTCGGTTTCTCTCTTATAAGCAGCAGATGCATATTCATAGTTTGCCTTTGCTTCCCTTATCTTTTCTGGGTATGTTTGCTCATGCTGCAACAAGGTATTTTTTACGGCTTCCAGAGAGGCCTGTGTCTGTTCTATCGACTGCTTGATCTCCCTGTCATCAATTAGTGCAATCAGCTCTCCTTTTTTTACCTTATCGCCAACACGAACCTTCATATCAATAATAGTTCCTGTTGCTCTTGCTCCAATTTTAACAACAGCCCCTACCTGAGATTTGGTTATCCCTGTCTCAACAAGGATGCCTCTTATGTTGCCCCTTTTTGTTGCTGTTGTCTCAAGTATCTGGGTAGCCGGTTTTTTAAAAAATGCTTTGTATCCAAAATATCCTGTTATTGCGAGTATCAGCACAACAATAACAGCCAGTATTTTTTTCATTTAGCGCTCCTCCAATATATGTCGATGTATGTTATCTCCAAGATAATTCTGTTCCTGAAACTTTCTCGAGTTCAATTCTGGAATTAACAAGATTCAGCTTTGTATTTATAAGCTGTTCCCTCGCAGATGCGAGCTGGCTTTCAGCCTGAACCAGAGAGAGGATATCTGCCTTGCCAACTTTATATTCTCCAAATGCCTGGTCATAATTCTGCTGTGCCTGCTTGAGCTGCTGCTGTGCAACTTTCATATTATTGACAGCTGTTGTATAGTCTTCAAAAGCGAGTCCAAGAGTGAGCAGCACCTGCCGTTTGACCTCTTTGAGATTTTCTGCAGATACATCAATCTCGTGTCTGGCTGCTTTTACTTTATGATATCTTCCAAGTTCAAATATATTCCATTTTGCTACAATCAGTCCGCTCTTGTTTTCACCGCTTATTGTTGCTGAGGATCTGCTGCCTCCTGAGGTCTTTGTATATCCTGCCTCAGCACTGAATGTCGGATAAAATATGCTGAGTTCATTCTGCTTGTTAAACTCTGCGATACTCTGCTTTTGCTCAGCCTGCTTTATCTCCGGCTTCTGTAATGCAGACTGTTCGAGTGCTGTTCTGTTCTCATCAGGATAGCTTTCAGACAGGCTGCCGACAAGGTCGTATGGTGTATCCAGTGTCCGCCCGATTATAGAGTTTAATTGTACAACAGCCTTTCTAAGGTTATTCTCAGCTTCAACAAGGTTAAATCTGGCCTGTTCCAGACGAACTGATGCCTGGAGTGCATCAGACAGTTTTGCAACACCGAATTTGTACCTGCCTTCAGCTACTTCATAATCTTTTTGTGCATCCTGCAGCTGAACAATACGCTGCTGGACAGATTCATTTTTTGCCAATGCCATGAAAAATATTGTTTTAACATTATATGACAGATCAATATAGCTCTTTTTCAGCTCAAATCTCTGGATATCAAGATTAAGTCTTGATATGTTGCGCGCTGCATCTCTTTTACCGCCATCAAAGAGTGTGTAGGAGAGTGCAGCATCGTATGATCTTGTTGTATAGTCATTGCCTGAATTGAAATACTTGCGATGATTTGATGATACATCCAGTCTGGGGATATAGTCTCCAAAAGTTGCCTTGTAGAGTTCTTCTTTTGCCCTGATCTGTAGCTCAGCAGCCTTGTAAGAAGGCAGATTCTGCTGGGCAAGCTCTATTGCCTGGTCAAGAGTGAGCGCTGATGCAGTAATACAGGCCGCAAGAATTAAAAAAACAGTAAAAACCCCGAATGTGATGCATATGCTTGTTTTAGTCTTCATAATCCACCCTGAGCATTTGATTACTTTGTAGCTGGCTTATTATTCTGTATATCAATATTTACAGCTTCGAACACATTTTTCATTGACAGCCCGGTATCCTCCGAGATGGTTTTTATGTCTTCGTATTCAGCAGATATTCTTGTTGTCCCGGCATCGAGCCGCGCGAATTTAACCTTTACGCTGCCAAAGCGTGTCTGCATCTTTTTAATTTCGCGTTCAAGTATAATTCTGTCTGCTGTGTATGTTCTCAACCCTATGGTTGTTGTTTCCCTGAATATGATTTCTGTTATCTTTTTAATGTTTTTGTCAGCCAGAACAGTCAGCTTATGAGCTGGACGGCCTTTTTTCATGATTATATTCTCTAAAAAAACATCGAGCGCGCCTGCGCCAAATAACTTGTCAAAAATATTTTCATAAAGCTGTGGATTCATGTCATCAATGTTTGTTTCCAGAACAGTAATTCTATCGCTATTTCCTGATATATTTGGGTTTCCGGCAACAAGTCTGAGGACATTGGGTAAGCTCTCTATCTCCCTGCCTCCAGCGCCATATCCTGTTATATCCATAATCATGACAGGTATTGGTCCTGGTTTGGCGTTAAGTCCCCTGAGTATGGCTGCTCCTGTCGGAGTGGTCAGCTCAAAACCTGAATCAGTTGAATAGACCGGATATGCTTTAAGCAGTTCAGCAGTGGCAGGAGCAGGCACAGGAAGTATTCCGTGGCTTGTTTTTACAGTGCCTGATCCAAGATTTATGGGAGAGACGAAAATCTCATTTATGCCGAGCATATCAAATCCGATGACTGTCCCGAATATGTCAACAATGCAGTCTATCCCTCCCAGTTCATGCAGATGCACTTCATCAAAACTGCTCCCATGCACGATAGCTTCAGCAGAAAAGAGCTCTCTGAATACAGCAAGACCGCTATCCTTGATGTGAGAAGGCAGAGCCGATCTGTTGATCAGATCTTCAATATCCCGCCATCTTGTCTCGTGTCTGTGAACATGATTCTCTATCCGGACATCAACTTTGGTTGCTGCAATACCTGCACGCTGCACTTTTTCAGATGTAACAGCGTAGTTTTCAACAGGTATTGCCCTGAGAGCTTCAGTCAGCTCCTTGCTGCTGATTCCAGCATCAAGGAGTGTTCCAAGGCACATGTCGCCGCTTATTCCTGAAAAGCAGTTTAGATATGCTGTTCTCATCCTGTTATTATACAACCATAAATATTAATTTTTTAGGAATAGCTGATTTAAGGAGGTCTATCATGACAGTTGAACTCAAAGCAGGCAGCTGCACGATGAGGCTTGTAAGGGCAGATATTACAACAAGGGATGTTGATGCTATTGTGAATGCCGCAAATACAAATCTGCAGCATGGAGGAGGAGTGGCTGCTGCCATTGTTAAAAAAGGAGGCAGCATTATTCAGAAAGAGAGCAATGCAATAGGATATGTACCTGTTGGCGAAGCAGCTGTTACAAGCGGCGGCAGTCTGCCTGCAAAATTTGTTATTCATGCTGTTGGGCCAAGAATGGGGGAGGGTAATGAGGACTCCAAGCTGATCAAGGCTGTTAAAAGTTTACTCAATATAGCTGTTGAGCATGAATTTAAAAGTATTTCAATACCTGCTGTCAGCTCCGGAATTTATGGATTTCCAAAAGACAGATGCGCGCAGATACTCGTGCGCACAAGCGCGGAATTTCTGGCAGGGCATCCTGAATCGAGCCTCAGGACGCTGGAGTTCTGTTTATTTGATCAGGAGACATACAACTTCTTTTTGGCAGAGTTTGATAAACTCCGCTTGCAAAGTATATAATTTACTTCCTGTTTTTACTCGTTTTTTTGCCGGGGTAGCACAGGGGTAGTGCAGCTGATTCGTAATCAGCAGGTCGAGGGTTCAAATCCCTTCCCCGGCTCCATCCTGCTTGACAATCATATTTCAAACTCATCTCCTGTTGATGGCGCCACAGCATTGAATCCGTACTTTTCGGTTATCAGCGCAGCAAAATCCATTGCTGTGCTCCCTTCGCCATGCACGACAAATATCTCTGGATGATCAGCATAGCTGCTGAGCCACTCAAGCAGTTCTTTCTGATCAGCATGTGCTGAAAACCCGCCTATTGTATGTATGCTTGCCTTAACGGCAATATCTTCTCCAAAGATTTTTACGCTTTTGGATCCATCAACAATGCGCCTGCCCAGAGTGCCTTTTGCCTGAAAACCGACAAACAATAATGCGCATTCCCTGCGCCAGAGGTTATGCTTCAAATGGTGTCTTACTCTTCCGCCTTCGCACATGCCGCTGCCAGCTATTATGATGATGCCTGATCTGATCCTGTTGAGTGCCATTGATTCCTGAGTTGAATGCGTAAAGTGTATTCTGATGCCTTTTGAAGTCTGTGTCTTTATCAGTCTCCTTGTTTCATCATCATAGAGTTCAGGGTGTGAAAGATAGATATTCGTGGCCTTCTCAGCCAGAGGGCTGTCAATATAAACATCAAGCTTTTGCAGTCTGTCTTCTTTTGCAAGCTGATTAAAAATATAAAGCAGGTCCTGGGTTCTGCCGACAGCAAATGAAGGGATTATGACATTGCCGCCCCTGTTAAATGTTGTCTTAACAGCATCAACAAGTTCATCAATGCTCTCTTTCATACTTCTATGCTGGCGGTTTCCGTAGGTTGATTCAATGACAATATAGTCCGCATCTGATGATGTTTGCGGATCTTTTATGACAGGACTGCTTTTTTTGCCAATGTCCCCTGAGAAAACCATCTTCTTTTCTTCTGCCGAGTCCTGATACCAGAGCTCAAGACTGGCTGATCCGAGTATATGGCCGGCATCAAGCAGTCTGAACTTCACTCCATTACCCAGATTAGTGATTTTGTTGTATGGAATGGGTTTAAAAAATTGGAGAGTCTTTTCTACATCCATAGCTGTGTAAGCAGGTTTTATCTCAGTATCAATTCCTGATCTGAGAGCCTTTGTTGTTGCCCATTGCGCATCTTTTTCCTGAATATTGGCTGAGTCATAAAGCATTATTTCAGCAAGGTCAGCGGTTGCTTCTGTAAGCAGGATATCACCTTTAAATCCCAGTTTGACGAGTCTTGGAATCATGCCGGAGTGGTCTATGTGGGCATGTGTGAGAAACAGGCAGTCAATTTCAGCAGGATCAAAGTCAAACTCGCTCTCTTTTGAGTTCTTTGCATCCTCTCCCTGCCTCATGCCGCAGTCAACCAGCATCTGCATATTATTGATCAAGAGGTGGAAGCATGATCCTGTTACTGTTTTGGCTGCTCCGAGAAAGCGGATTTTCATATGGTGCCTCCGGTTATTGGATTAACAATTACGAACAACCTGCATTCAAAAATGTCATAATTAAAAATGATTGGCATATGATCCTGCATACGCTTTAATATCATATGATATAATAAATAAAAAAGGAGCCTTCTTGTTTATGCCTAAAATTCCGGTTGACAAGCTGATGCCTGGCGTGGTTCTCGCAAAGCCTGTACTCAACGAAGCTGGCATGGTGCTTCTTGCTCAGGGTACAGAGATAAAAGCTGCTCATATCGACCGCTTGCTGAATATGAATGTGCAGGCTGTTTATATTGAAGGCGAGTCTGCCCCTGACAGGCCAAAAGACGAAGTGCTTGCAGAACTCGAAGCAAGATTCAGCAAAACCATTAACGAACCACATATGCTGATGCTGAAAAAAATCTTTGAATCCAGAATAGAGGAGTTGTACAAATAAATGGACATCCAGGCGCTAAGACTCCAGATCGAAAAGATTGATACACTTCCTACTATGCCGGGGGTGCTTAAAAAACTTTTGAAAGTTATTGAGAATCCCAAGGTTTCGCTTAATGAAATTGGTTCATTCATATCAAGTGATCCTGTACTGACCTCAAGAGTGCTGAAGCTGGTTAATTCTCCGGTGTATGGGTTCCCGGGCAGGATATCTTCAGTCAGTCAGGCGCTTATCCTTCTTGGAATGAATGTTGTACGGGGACTTCTGCTTGGAGTTTCTGTTTTTGAAGTAATGCAGAAGTCAATGATCGGTTTGTGGGAGCACTCTATAGGCACAGCCATTACTGCCCGCATAATTGCACAGCAAAAAGGCATTCCTGAACCTGAAGAGGTTTCCGTAGCTGCATTGCTGCATGATATCGGCAAGGTTGTTCTGAGCCTCAAATTCCCTGATGAGTACGCTGGAGTTATAGCAGATGCAGAAAAAGAGGGGATATTTATCTTTGAAGCTGAGAAGAAACATTTTTCAGTAACTCATGCTGAGGCAGGCAGCTGGATCGCTCAGAGATGGAATTTCCCAAGAAGTCTTGTTGAGGTTATTGAATACCATCACAAACCTAATCTTTCAAAGACCATGCTTGTGCAGAGCGCGATAGTTCATCTCTCAGACATTCTTGTCCGCGCAAAAGGTCTTGGGTTTGCAGGCGACAATTTTGTTCCTGCCCTTAATTCAGGTGCATGGCAGATTCTAAATATCTCGGAATCTGAACTCTCTGGCATTGTGCTTGAGATGGATTCCGCGCTTTCGCATGCTGATGATTTTCTTCTGGGTGAACAGGATTGAAGTCTGTTGTTGTGGTCTCCCGTGATGTTGCTTTTACAACCATGACAGAGAGACTGTTTGGGCAGAAACACAAGATCATAATTTTCAGCAACCTCAATCATGCTCTTGATTATATATACAACTCAATCCCTGATCTTCTCATAGTCGATTTTTTTCATGAAAATTCTGCTGCATATGCAGTTATATCTGACCTGAAGTCAGACTCAATTTTTGGTCAGGTTACTGTTATCGGACTATTCGGCGAAAGCCAGGAAATACCGGATAATGGAATTCTGCCCATTGATGATTACATAAGAAGTCTGGCTGATGAAAAAGAAGTATTTTCGCGAATTGAAATCTGCCTGGCCAGAGCTGACAGGGTTGTAGAGACAAACCCGCTCACAAGACTCCCCGGCAATATAACGATTTTGAAGCAGATTCAGAACCGCATTGAATCAGGCGATATTTTTGCGATGTCATGGGTAGATGTTGATTATTTCAAACCTTTTAATGATAAATACGGATTTGCTCGCGGTGATGAGGTGCTCAAGATGCTCGGCAGGCTGGTGCTCAACACTGTGCGGCAGAAGCAGCCTGTTGGCAGCTTCGTTGGTCATATTGGCGGTGATGATTTTGTTTTTATCGTCAACCATGAAATCATGGAGGAGGTTGCCCAGGAGTTGATTGATAATTTTAAAAATATTATTCCGACATTTTATGATGCTGATGACAGGGCAAGGGGATATATAGAGTCTGTTGACCGCGAAGGTGTACACAGGACATTCCCCATAATGGGCTTGTCGATAGGTATAACTCACAACAGCGACCGTTGTTTTAAGCATTATGGCGAGATGGCTGAAGTTGCTTCTGAAATGAAAAAGTTCGCAAAAATGTGCGGCGGATGCTGTTTTAAGACCGATCAAAGAGTGGTCTGAATATCAGTCAAAAAGTTTTATTATCGAGTCTGCCCGGTCTTCAATATTTTTAATCCGCTCAGATACTGAATTATACCTTGATTTAATCTTATGCATCTCATCAGCTATTGTCAGAGAAGCCAGAATAGAGGCCTTAAGAGGCGTAATCCCTGGCATGGAATTATGCACCTCTTTCAGCTTGGTATCAACATATTCAGCCAGCTTCTTTATATATTCAGGGTCTTCATCTCCTTTAACAAGGTATCTCTGACCGAGTATAAAGACCTCTACGCTTCCCATGCTGCTCCTAACTTATCTCTATTGAATCAAGCTCTTCAAGCAGTTCTTCAATCTGGTCCCTTATGGATGTTTTTTCACCAGAGAGCTTCTGCAGCTCTTCATCTTTTATTGCGAGCAGGGTTTCGTATTCCCTGAGCTTAAGCTTAAGTTCTCCGTTTTCATCCTTCAGCGCTTTCACCTTTTCTACTGCAGCTGCTATTTTTTCGTCAAATGTCTTTAGAAGATCCACTTTTTGCCTCCTTTTCAAGCTTGTTGCATTTCATATGCATTGATGTTAGTAATGATAAAATAAGGCCAGAGCAGAAGTCTATATTTTGTTGAAAAGTCTGCGCAGAACCTCTGTGTTTTCAGGATTAAGCGATCTTGTGTACTCAATATAACTGGTCAGCACCTTTTTTACATAGTTGCGCGTCTCTCTATATGGAATATCTTCTATAAAAAGATCAATGTCATTATAATTGCCTTCTTTTATCCATTTAAGCACCATATGCTCCCCTGCATTATATGCTGCGATAGCCATAGGCACCGAACCGAGTCTGTTTATGAGCTGTTTGATATAGTGAGCTCCCAATCTTATGTTTGTTTGAGGTGAGCATAGTTCATTGGTATTGGTTAAAGGCACTTTGACAGATTTGGCAACCCTCTGCGCTGTTGCAGGCATAAGCTGCAGCAGTCCGAGTGCCCCTGCAATTGATCTGGCATCAGAGGCAAATCGCGACTCTTCCCTCATTATTGCCAGCAGAAGAAGGGGGTCAACTCCGGTCTCTTTTGCTGCCTCTTTCACCTCGTCAAAATAAGCTGCAGGATACAGCAGCTCATGAAGATCGTCAGAGTATCCGCTTTTCGCAATGAATATCATGGCGAGCCTGTGGCTGCCTAATTTGTGAAGGGATGCTGATATTTCAGCTCCTGATACTTTAGCGTCAGGTTTTTTTGAATAATGTACAAGTTCTGCTGCAGCCTCGTTCTTAAAACCAGCCTCTGCAAGCAGGGCTGCTCTTCTGGAGCAGCATATTGAATCTTGTGTTAATGGTTTTTTATTAATCTGAGCAAGAGGTTTTCCACTCATAAGTATATTGGCGTAGGAATAGAAGTTCTGCATGATGCCGCCTTGCCTGACAGAAGATTCAGAGTTATTTGATGAATTTTCAGCGCCATTGCTTGTACTTGTCCGCCTGCTCCAGTATAGATACTTAGGGTCTCTATATTTTTTATACAGATCTGAAAAAATTTCAGATGCTCTGTCTGTGCTGCCTGCAAGCATCAGTGTCCAGCCTGTTGTCCATGTTATTTGTTCTTCAGATGAGCTGAACTGAGGTAGCAGGTTATTCAATACTGAAAGAGCTTTTTCACTGTCTCCCTGCCTGCGCTTTACAGATGCGTAAGCCACAAGCAGAGATGCGGTATTTTTATCAGAAAATCTGTTTAAGTCAGGAATTATTGCTTCAAATCCTTCGATATTGCCTGTCCTTAGCAGAGATTTTGCATGCCAGAAAGAGTTGTTCAGCTGTCTGTATATCTCAGCAGCTTCGCTGTATTTTTTCTGTCTGAATACAGAGAGGGCCAATCCTTCCTTGATTCGAAGGGAAAGATTCGAGCTGTTTTTGGCAGATGCTTCCCTGAATATTTTTTCAGCTGACTGGAAAAACCAGGCCTTGTTGAGATTTTCACCTCTCTTTACCATATCTTCTGTTGTTATTGCAGACGCAGGCAGCTCTTTTCGGGCTGATCCTGAGAAAGGAGTTGGCTGAATATACAGATTTTTATATATCGCTGCTGCTTTTTCGGTTTGGCCGCTGTTTTTAAGAAGTCCTGCATATAGAAATTTCATATCCCAATCATAAGGGTAGTCTTTTACATAAGCTTCAAGAATCTCTGTTGTTTTTATACTGCCGAGCTTGTTGTTTAGTTCGATCTCTTTTTTTCGTGCTGTTTTAATGAGTGGAGATGTCCTGTGTTCAGAGAGAATCGTTGTGATATCGTTGAGCGCAAGGGATGTCTCATACATGCCTTCATAGGCCATTGAGCGCCACAGTAATCCGTAGTCCGCAATGTCAGGCACTTTTTCTATGGCTGCTGAGAGCTCTGCAACTGCATTGGAATATTCACGCCTGTCAAGGAGACCTTTGCCGGATTTCAGCTGGGTCAATCCCTCTGAAAGAGTTTCCTGGGCAGATACTGAGACGACAAGAAAAAGCGACAGCAGCATCAGGCTGCAGAGCTTTGAGAAGATCTTGTATTTTGTATTAAGTTTTTTAGTTATCATCAATAGAATAGGCTGCTATTGCAAAAAAAGACTAAAAGCTGTCAAGTCTCTGCTTGTATCTCTGAAAATTATCCAAAGCTTCTGCTATATTATCGCCGCCAAATTTTTCGATAAGAGCCCTGGCAATAACAATGGCTGTCATAGCCTCAGCAGTTACAGCAGCAGCAGGCACAGCGCATACATCTGATCTTTCATATGCAGCCTCAAACCGCTCCTTTGTTATTATGTCAACAGACTGGAGAGGTCTTTTTAGCGATGGGATAGGTTTCATCGCTGCTCTTAACAACAACGGCATGCCGTTTGTAATGCCGCCCTCAATGCCTCCGGCATGGTTTGTTGTCCTGAAAAAGTTTGCTTCTTTTGTAAAAAATATTTCGTCCATCACTTCAGAGCCCGGCCTCTGCCCCATGAGAAATCCATCGCCAAGCTCAACGCCCTTGATCGCCTGAATGCTCATTATTGCCTGGCTCAGTCTCGCATCGAGCCGCCTGTCCCAGTGCGCATGGCTGCCAAGTCCTGCAGGTACACCGATGGCTGCAACTTCAAAAATCCCGCCGAGAGTGTCGCCTTTTGTATTGGCATCATCAATCATTTTTTTCATTAGATCAGAAGCTTGTTTGTCAGGGCATCTCACTTCAGAAAGTTCGGCTGCGCTGAATCTTTCTTCAAGACCCTCAGGCATGTTCTCTGCCTGGACACTGCCTATGCGTATCACATAGCTGACAATCTTTATATCAAATGCGCAGAGCAGTCTTTTGCATACAGCGCCTATGGCAACCCGCATGGCTGTTTCGCGCGCGCTGGAGCGTTCGAGTATGCTGCGGATGTCCTTATGACCGTATTTGAGCACGCCTGAAAGGTCTGCATGGCCGGGGCGCGGTCTGGTTACAGCAGGTATCGAGCCTGAATGCTGTTTGTCGGCAGACATGCCTTCTTCCCAGTTCTTCCAGTCATTGTTGGCTATCTGGAGGCATATTGGAGAGCCGAGGGTCTCTCCCCATCTCACGCCTGAAAGTATCTGAACCTTGTCCTGCTCGATCTTCATCCTGCCGCCGCGTCCGTATCCCTTCTGCCTGCGGCTGAGATCGACATTGATATCCTCAGCGCTCAGTTTCAGTCCGGCTGGCATACCCTCAAGTATGCCTGTGAGCGCAGGTCCGTGCGATTCTCCTGATGTTAGGTATCTGATCATTGTCCATCAATTTTATGATACTTAAGAGCACGCGGTCAAATGTGATAGAATGAAATTAATGGACAGGGCTAAACTTATGAAGCAGATAGTCAGGGCAGAATGCAGCAATCCTTTTGACATACTCGGACCGCATGCTGAAGACAGGGGCGTGGTCGTGCGCGCGTTTCTGCCTGAGGCAAAGGAGGCCTGGCTGATCCATGATGACAAATCAGAATCGAAAAGTTCAGTAAATACCGTAACTGCAACAAGCATGCGCAAAACCGGTGACAATGGTTTTTTCGAGCTTAAGCTGGGACAGGGCGCAAAAGACTTCAGATATAAAATAAGAGTACTGACACATTGGGATGAGATTAGGGAGTCGTTTGATCCGTACTGTTTTCCAGCAACTATTACAGAATTTGACCAGCACCTTCTGAGCGAAGGCACACACTACAACAGCTATGAAAAACTTGGAGCTCATATCATCGAGATTGACGGGGTATCTGGCGTCAGATTCTCAGTGTGGGCGCCAAACGCAAACAGGGTGAGCGTTATAGGCGAATTTAACGGATGGGACAGCAGACGCCACCAGATGAGAATGCTGAGCAGCGCGGGAATATGGGAGCTTTTCATACCCGGACTATGCCAGGGATGTCTGTATAAGTTTGACATCAAATCACGCTATAACAACCATATCCAGCAGAAGGCCGATCCATTCGCTTTTCATTTTGAGGTGAGGCCAAAGAGCGCTGCTGTTGTTTATGACATAAATAATTACAGATGGGAGGATGAAGACTGGATCAAGAATCGCGCACAAACAGACTGGCTGCGCAGTCCGATTTCAGTTTATGAAGTGCACCTGGGCTCCTGGATGCGCGCTGTTGAGGATGGGAACAGATTTCTTACATACAGTGAGTTGGCAGTCAACCTGATCCCATATGTGAAAAAACTCGGCTATACACATATAGAACTGCTGCCTGTGTCAGAGCATCCCTTTGACGGTTCATGGGGATACCAGACAATTGGCTACTATGCGCCTACAAGCAGGTTTGGCACTCCGGATGATTTTATGCGTTTTGTGGATATGTGCCACAAAGAAGGAATCGGCGTAATTGTTGACTGGGTGCCTGCCCATTTTCCAAAAGATGGGCATGGGCTCGCATTCTTTGACGGCACTCATCTTTATGAGCATATGGATCCAAAAATGAGTGAGCATAAGGACTGGGGCACCCTTATATTCAACTATGGCAGAAATGAAGTGAGGAATTTCCTCATCTCCAATGCTCTGTTCTGGATAGAAAAATATCATATTGATGGACTGAGGGTTGATGCTGTGGCATCCATGCTGTATCTCGACTACTCAAAAGGTCCTGGCGAGTGGGTGCCGAACAAATATGGCGGCAATGAAAACATTGAGGCAGTGCAGTTCATAAAGACATTTAATGAGGTTGTGCATCAGCGCCATCCTGGAGTGCTCACAATAGCTGAGGAGTCAACAGCATGGCCGAGCGTATCAAGGCCCACTTACATAGGAGGACTTGGATTCAGTCTAAAATGGAATATGGGCTGGATGCATGACACTCTCAGCTTTTTTTCAAAGGATCCGGTCTTCAGGAAGTATCATTCCGGAGAGCTTACATTCAGCATGCTGTATGCCTTTACAGAAAACTTTGTGCTGCCTTTCTCTCATGACGAGGTTGTGCATGGCAAGCGTTCCATGATAGATAAAATGCCCGGGGATATATGGCAGAAGTTCGCAAATCTCAGGGCATTGTACGGATATATGTATGCTCATCCGGGCAAAAAGCTGCTGTTTATGGGAGCTGAATTCGGACAGTGGCATGAGTGGAATCACGATGAAGGGCTGCATTGGCATCTCCTTGGAAATGAACCTCATGCCGGTCTGTTGTCGTATGTGCGTGATCTGAACAATCTTTACAAAAATGAATCAGCAATGCACAGGATTGATTTTGACTGGCATGGATTTCAGTGGATTGATTTCAGGGATTCAGAGAACTCTGTGCTTTCATTCATAAGAAGATCAGAGAATCAGGACGACTTTCTTGTTTTTGTCTTTAACCTTACCCCTGTGCCGAGGTATGACTACAGGGTCGGCGTGCCGCGAGTGGGATATTACAGAGAAATTCTGAACAGTGATTCATCCGCGTACTGGGGAGGCAACATGGGCAATGCAGGCGGTGTTGCCGCAACGGAGCATGCATCGCATCATGGCTTCAGCCACAGCATAAGCATCACTCTTCCGCCTCTCTCCTGCCTTGTTTTCAAGGCTTAGAAAAAAGAGAGGCTGCATAATTCACAGCCTCTTTGCTTTGCCGATATTTCTGTAACTTTTGTTCTGAGCTTATCTGCTCTTCATCCAGTCAGGTCTCTGTGTGCGAAAGCCCGCTTTGTTGTCCAGATCCTTTGCGTAGATCGACTGTGTCTGGAGCATGACTTTCAGGTCATTGGGGTTGTTCGATATGGCGAACGCATCATCAGCTGTCAGCACGCCCTCTTTGATATACTTGAACAGGTGCTGGTTAAGCGTCTGCATCTTGTAAAGCTCTGCTGAGTCGTGTATCAGCTTGTCTATCTGATCCAGCTTTTCTTCTGCAATTGATTTCTTGATTGTTGGAGTGTTTATCATTATCTCCATAACAACAGCCATTCCTGATTCGTCTGATTTTTTGATCAGCTTCTGAGCGAGTGCAGCAACCAGTGAGGTTGCAAGACGCACTCTTATATGATGCTGCTCCTCAGGGGGAAATGCGTCTATAACTCTGCTTATGGATTGTCTTGCGTAGTTTGTGTGCAGGGTGCTCAGGACCAGATGACCTGTTTCTGATGCTGTGAGCGCTGTTCTTATTGTCTCAGGGTCACGCATTTCACCAACCAATATCACATCAGGGTCCTGACGCAGAGCCCTTTTAATGGCATCAGTAAAAGAGAGGGTATCATATCCGACCTCGCGCTGGTTGATTGTGCATTTTTTGTCAGTATGCACAAACTCTATCGGATCTTCTATTGAAACTATATGCTTTGCGACTGATTCATTCAGCAGATCTATCATGGATGCCAATGTTGTTGATTTGCCTGAACCGGTCGGACCTGTGACAAGAATAAGCCCCTGTCTGTGGAATATCAGCTCCTTCAGGACAGGAGGCAGCCCGAGCTCATCAATAGTCTTGACCTTTAGCGGTATTGTCCTGAATACAGCGCCAACTTCACCAAGCTGAAAAAATATGTTCCCTCTAAACCTGGCGATGCCTTCCAGAAGATAAGAAAAGTCCATCTCTTTTTCTTTTTCGAGCTTTTTTCTCTGGTACTCTGACATCATGGGCATTATGAGCTGCTCCATCTGGTGTCGTTCTACAACAGGAAACTCGGTTGGTATCAGATCACCTTTTATTCTCATCAGCGGCGGTCTGCCGACCTTTAGATGGAGGTCAGAGCCTCCCCTTTCAACAAGAGTTTTGAGATAAAATTCTATGTTCATTTTAATTCTCCTTAATCAGCTGATCAGACCCTGATGCCAAGGGATGATAGTTTTATTCTGAGGGTTTCAGGATTATTGGACTTGGAGAATGCAGCATCAACTGTTATGAGTTTTTCCTTGACAAGCTCGGCCATGGATGCCTCCAGAGTTATCATTCCTACTTTTGCACCTGTCTCTATCGAGCTGTATAACTGATGCGTTTTCCCTTCGCGAATAAGATTGGATATCGCATGAGTAACTATCATCACCTCTCTGGCAGCCACTCTGCCCCTGTTGTCAGTGCGAGGTATAAGCTGCTGGCAGATTACCCCCTTAAGCGTTGCTGCAAGCTGTACCCTCACCTGCTGCTGCTGGTGAGGCGGGAATACATCGATCACCCTGTCAACAGTCTGAGGTGCGTCCTGCGTATGAAGTGTTGCAAAAACCAGATGTCCTGTCTCAGCAGCTGTAAGGGCCAGAGAAATTGTCTCGAGATCCCTCAATTCTCCTACCAGGATCACATCAGGGTCCTGGCGCAGCGCGTGTTTAAGGGCTTCTGTAAAAGAGTGGGTATTGAGTCCTACTTCTCTCTGTCTGACTATGCAGTTTTTGTGGTCATACACGAATTCTATCGGATCTTCAATTGTTATTATGTGGTCATTTCTTTCGATGTTTACTGTATCGAGCATGGTAGCCAGAGTGGTTGATTTTCCGCACCCGGTAGGACCTGTTACAAGTATGAGGCCTCTTGGCAGCCTTGTAAGGTTCATAACAGTGTCAGACAGCCTTATGTCTCTTGGATTAGGGATTTTGGTGGGGATGAGCCTCATGACAGCCTCAATGCCGTTTTTCTGTGACATCACATTGACCCTGAATCTGCTCAAGCCAGGTATGTTGTAAGAAAAGTCGAGCTCAAGCTTCTCTTCAAAACGGGCGATCTGATCCTGATAGAGCATTCCATATATAAGCGATTTGCAGCTTTCAGCGGTAAGCGGTTCGAATTTCGGGATTGGTTTTATATGCCCGAATATTCGGACCATTGGCGGCTTGCCCACAACAAGATGTATGTCTGAAGCCTTAGAATCAACAGCTGAACTCATAATCTCAAGAATATCCATTAATTCCCCCAAGATCTACAATTTCCCGGACTTGTTTCTTATCGCATTATATCACGCAGCAGACATACATTAAAGCAATATTTGTATATTATATCGTCTAATGTCCAATAGTCTTGAGGTTGCACAAAATATTATATGTTGTTTAGTATATTTAGATGAAAATACTCGAAAAGATCTTTGGAACAAAAAATGAGAGGGAACTCAAGCATCTTTTCTCAACTATTGATGCCGTAAACAGCCTGGAACAGTCAATCAGCAGTCTTGATGACAGTAGTTTAAGACAAAAGACAGAGGAATTCAGGGCGCGGCTGTCAGCAGGAGAAGCCCTTGAGGATGTGTTGCATGAAGCATTTGCTGTTGTTCGGGAGGCATCAAGGCGCGTACTCGGAATGAGGCATTTTGATGTGCAGTTGATCGGCGGCATGGTGCTGCATGAAGGCAAAATAGCTGAAATGAAAACAGGCGAGGGCAAGACCCTTGTTGCTACGCTTCCTGTTTATCTTAATGCGATAGATCAAAAAGGAGTTCATGTAGTTACTGTCAATGACTATCTTGCAAAGAGAGACGCGCAGTGGATGGGTCCTCTTTATAATTTTCTCGGACTCTCTGTCGGCGTAATACAGCATGACGCATCTTTTATCTTTGACCAGACATATGTGCTGCATGACAAGCGCTATACAATGCTTCGACCATGTACAAGGGGCGAGGCATACAGGGCTGACATCACATACGGAACAAACAATGAATTCGGCTTTGACTATCTCAGGGACAACATGAAGTATGACCTTGATGAGTTTTCCCAGAGAGAGCTCAACTACGCTATTGTTGACGAGGTGGACAGCATACTTATTGATGAGGCAAGGACTCCTCTCATAATTTCAGGTCCGTCCGAAGAGTCGACTGACAAGTATTATAAAATCAATAGAATAATTCCGAGCCTAAAAAACGAGACTGACTTCAAGATAGATGAAAAGCTCAAGACAATAGTGCTTACTGAAACAGGAAGTCAGAAGGTTGAAAGTCTGCTGTCGCTGGATAATCTGTACGACCCATCAAATATCGAACTTGTTCACCATGTGCTTCAGGGGCTCAGGGCTCATCATCTCTTTAGAAAAGATGTGGACTATGTTGTGAAAGATGGAGAAGTGATAATAGTTGACGAGTTCACAGGCAGGTTGATGCCAGGCAGAAGGTGGAGCGACGGACTTCACCAGGCAATAGAAGCAAAAGAGAATGCAAAGATAGCGAGTGAAAACCAGACGCTCGCAACAATAACATTTCAGAACTATTTCAGAATGTACAACAAGCTTGCCGGCATGACCGGAACAGCAGATACTGAAGCACCGGAATTCGCCCAGATTTACAATCTGGAGGTTGTGGTTATTCCAACAAACAGACAGATGAGCAGGGATGACCGGGCTGATGTCATATACAAGACTGAACAGGCAAAATTTGATGCGATTATTGAGGATATTGTCCAGTCGCATGAAAAAGGGCAGCCCGTGCTTGTAGGAACAACATCCATCGAAAAATCAGAAGTACTGAATAACCTGCTCAAGAAAAAGGGCATCCCCCACTCGGTTCTTAATGCTAAGTATCATGAGCGAGAGGCTGAGATCGTTGCGCAGGCAGGCAGACACAAGGCTGTTACCATCGCTACAAATATGGCAGGCAGGGGCACGGACATAGTGCTTGGAGGCAACCCTGACGGACTCGCCAGACATATGCTGAAGGACAATGAGACTTATACAGAAGATGAGTATGTTGCTGCACTGGCTTCTGCAAAAGAGATATGCGGAAGAGAAAAGGAGCTTGTAAAAGAGGCTGGCGGTCTTCATATAATCGGCACTGAGCGTCATGAAGCAAGGAGAATAGATAATCAGCTCAGAGGCAGGTCAGGCAGGCAGGGTGATCCCGGCTCATCCAGGTTTTATCTTTCTCTTCAGGATGATCTGCTCAGGATATTCGGTTCAGACCGTATAACCGGACTTATGAGCATGCTTAATATTGATGATACTGTCCCTATTGAAAACAGAATGGTGACAAAGGCTATTGAAAATGCTCAGAAGAAGGTGGAGTCTCACAATTTTGACATAAGAAAGCATCTTCTTGAATATGATGATGTTATGAACAAGCAGAGGCTCGAGATATATTCATTCAGACGCATGGTGCTCACATCTGATTCACTCAAGGATAAAGTGCTGGAACTGATGACAGGAGAGATTGAGGCTTATGCTGATGTCTATTGCCCAGAAGATCAGATATCTGATGAGTGGAACATAAAGGTGTTTGATGACACCATCCACGGCATTTTCGATAAAAGAATAGGGCTCACTAACACAATGTCGCGTGATGAGATGGTCTCGCACATCATAGACAGTCTTACAAAATCGTATGAAGAAAAAGAGCGCGAGGCCGGGGCTGAATTTCTCAGATATGTTGAGAAGATGGTATTCCTCCAGGTTATAGACAACCAGTGGAAAGAGCATCTGCTCGGCATTGACCATATGAAAGAGGGTATTGGTCTTAGAGGATATGCGCA
This sequence comes from Dissulfurispiraceae bacterium, assembly GCA_034002665.1. Taxonomy (GTDB): domain Bacteria; phylum Nitrospirota; class Thermodesulfovibrionia; order Thermodesulfovibrionales; family Dissulfurispiraceae; genus JAFGXL01. Next base: position 454,244 of record JAVFAA010000001.1, read on the forward strand.
GCGTGATCCGCTTGTTGAGTACAAAAAGGAGGCGTTTGCTTGTTTTGCAGACATGTCTGACCGTATATCATCAGAGGTGCTCTCAAGACTCTTCAAGATCCAGGTGAGGCAGGAGAAGGCTCCAGAGGTGAAACAGCCAAGGCAGCAGCTTTCATATAATAGAGGGGACAGCGGAGATGGTGTTCAACAGCCAGTACATAGGGATCACAAGGTTGGAAGGAATGATCCGTGTATATGCGGCAGCGGCAAAAAGTACAAAAAATGCTGCGGTAAAGAATAAGGGCAAAATCACAAAGGCAGATGGCCCCGATTTCCTAAGCTTAATATCAGCGCGGCAGTTCGGCAGCACGAAAGAGCGGTAGTATTACAACAAAGCACAGAATTCAAAATTAGTACATCAACTATTGTTTCAGCTGATCTGCTTCCTTGCCGTTCAGTCTCTCCTGTCGCGCTGACGCTCTACCTATCTGAAGCGCTGATACAAGCTACGGAAATCAAACCTTCTACCTCTGTTAAAACTAAAAATAGAAAAATAAAAATTAAAAGTAAAGGAAGTAATAAGTAATACAAAATAAAGAAGGGATGGACTGGCTCGAGAGATTTTGGCTGGGTTTTGGTAACACTACTATGCGAAGAGAAGCGAAATACAGCCGCAACTGTCTGAGCAGCCAAAGGCGGCGAGTTTTGCGGCTGAAGCGTATCGAGCATTTAGTAGTGTCAAAACCAGACTCATGAACGAGAGCAGTTTATCCCTTTTTAAATACTCATTCGTATAATCAGGGCCGTCAGCCTTTACAGTTGTGTTTTGCTGCACTATTTTTTGATTGTCCTTGGCTTGTCTCTCTTTGCGTTTACAATGCAGAAGAAGCCGAAGGGTTCATCAAAAGGATTTGAGAGCTGATGAACCGTATTCGGCGATATGTAGATAGTATCCAGATAGCTCACTTTGTAGTTTTTTTTGTCGAGCCTTACCCTGCCCGATCCTTTGATAACAATTACAACATGCTCATGCTTATGCATTTCAAGGCTGCTTCTTCCTCCAGGTGCAATTTCGAAGTAACGCAGATGGAATTTCGCGCTCTCACCTTTTGAACCGATCAGCACATTTCTGGATATGTCTGACCAGTCTCCCATTAAAATATCCTTATATTTTGAGGGTTTATAACCTTTCCATTTATGATCTCCGTTGTGTCTGATAATCCTGGAGCTATTATCAACAGATTTTTGTGAGTTGTCTGCCCAATCGCAAGAAGTATGTTGTTTAGAGGGTTTTCTTTTGTTGATCATGACTTAGTATATATAAATCACCTGTTGTTTTAAAACACATTTTAGTTGTGTCAGATGGTTTTTGTTCCATATGTTTTCAAGAAAATCTGTATACCCTCGATAATAAATATCATACATGATCAATACGGAGGGTTTATGTCACGCGGGGTTGGCGCTTTACCAGAAGTACTGAAGGTCGGTACAAATGAACTTGAAATTATTGTTTTCAAAATGTACAGTTCTCTGCCTGACGGTACAATAGAAGCTCAGGAGTATGGAATAAATGTAGCCAAGGTCAGGGAGATCATCCCGATTCCTGTTCTGACAAAAGTGCCGGATATGCCTGAATATGCCGAAGCCCTTGCACATGTTCGTGGACAGGTTATCCCAATAGTTGACCTTGGCAAATGGATGAAGATAGATCCTCCTGCACAGATACAGATCAAGCCCAAGGTTGTTGTTCTTGAGATGCTTGCAGCAACAATCGGAATGATTGTGCATGATGTAGAGAGAATAAGAAGGATAAAATGGACGCAGATTCAGCCGCCGCCGGAAATGCTCCAGGCAAAACACAGTGGAAGGGTTACAGGGGTTACCAAGCTTGAGGAGAGGGAGGATTCACCTCTTCTGCTTATTCTTGACCTTGAGAGTGTCATATCAGAGATAGGCATGCTGTCTGCGAAGAAGGAGTCTGCTGTAGGAGAGATTGCGCATGTAACTGAACGCAAATTCAAAGGCACGGTGCTTATTGCTGACGATTCAGCTGTTGCGCGCAGAATTTTGAAAGACATCCTTGAGGGTGCGGGGCTTCATGTGATAGAGGCTTTTGACGGCAGCAAGGCACTCGAGATGCTGAATGATTTTGTTCTGAGGGCAGGAGACCAGCCTGTAACGGATTATATACAGCTTATAATTACTGATGTTGAGATGCCTGAGATGGACGGGCTGACATTTACAAAAAATATAAAGGCAAATGATAAGCTTAAGAACATTCCTATTATCGTCAATACTTCCCTGAGTGGTGATGAAAACAAGGAAAAGGCCAAACTGGTTGGAGCAGACAGCTATATGGTCAAGTTTGATTCGTCAGTTATACTTACTGAAGTGGATAGACTGCTTGTTAAAAAATAATTGCTGATTTGAGCGAATCCTTGGCAGAGATCGTCAGCCTGTAGGCTTCGTATGTTTTTTCTATAGCAAACCGATGAGTTATTAACTTATCAGCAGTGACGAGTTTTTTTGCTATCAAACTGAGCGCTGTCTTGGTATCATCAGGTCCGCATGAATAGCTGGTTACAATAGATATATCTTTAAAATAAATTTCATTCGGATCAATTAAAAGTTTTTCATCTGGAAGGGCAGGCGTGAAGAGTACAACAGTGCCGCCTCTTGAAGAGCAGGATATTCCCTGCTTCATGGCTTCTGCGCTGTTTGGTCCGACGATGACTATGTTTGCCATATGTCCATTTGTTATATCAGCAAGTTTCTCATTCAAATTGTCTTTTGATACATCAATCGCAAAATCAGCACCAAATTCGAGCGCTTTGTTTAACCTGTATTCAACCTTGTCAACAGCTATAATCCTGCCTGCTCCATACTCTCTTGACATCAGCACATGCATCTGACCCATTACGCCAAGTCCGATTATCAAAACAGTATCGCCCCTTTTGATGTTGGCCCGCTTAAGTGATTTGACTACGCATGCAACAGGCTCCACAAGGCAGCCGTCTTCAAAAGACACGGAATCAGGAAGCACGAGAGTGTCATTCAGAAGGTTTGTCTCTGGTATCAGGATATATTCAGCAATACCGCCGGGATTGATGAAAGTTTTTCTCCAGGTGCTGCACTGCACATAATCGCCGCGATTGCAGCAGGAGCAGGACATGCATGGAGCATGGTGATGGACCGCCACCCTGTCACCAACCTTGAAGTGTGATGATGTTAACTCATTGCCGAGTTCAACAATCTCACCGCTGGGTTCATGGCCGAGAACAAGAGGCGCTTTTTTTGCTATGTACCAGGGCATCACATCGCCTGAGCATATGCCTGATGCCTTGGTTTTGATAAGAGCGTCATTAGGACCAACCTTTGGAACAGGCATCTCCTCAATCCTGATATCTTCAAATGAATAGAGCTTTGCAACCTTCATCGGAAAATTTTACCAGAAGTTGCTTTATAACACCAATACAGTCACAGTATTGAGCTGTTAATTTATATAACCATTAAATGTGATATATTAGCTCTGGAATCCAGATTAAATATATGGACAGTGTTTAGTTGGATAGCATCTGGATGTTTGATATATGAATTACAAGCATCAACAATAAATTTTATATATGTAAAAGGAGAAACATGTCCTGGACAATACTTATGGTTGCGGGAGTATTTGAAGTGTGCTGGGCTATCGGCCTGAAGTATACAGAAGGATTTACACGGCTGTGGCCTACTTTGGGAACAGTTCTGGCGATGATAATAAGTGTCTTGTTGCTCGGCATCGCAATGAAGTCGCTTCCTGTCGGCACTGCTTATGCTGTCTGGGTGGGAGTTGGGGCTGCTGGAACTGTGCTGCTTGGCATAATTCTTTTTGATGAGCCGGTTAATGCAGCACGGATTATAAGCGTTGCCCTGATTATTGCAGGTATTGTTGGGCTCAAACTCGCGATGCCTGCCTGATGTTTTTTGAAGGAAAGAGTGTTAATTCCCGGCAGCTTCATTTAACAGATTACAAAAGCTGATTATGTGCCTGTTGCTGCTTTTATGCAGTCTAAAAATTGCTGTACAGTCCACACTTATACTCTGCGGGTTTCAGTGCATGAAATATCCTTTAAATTCAATAGATTTTCTTGACATAATACTCAGTTTTCCATTAATATAAAAACCGTAAACGATCTTTGATTCAAATGGCTCAGCACAGCCTGTGTATTTGGTATGGCTGCCTAATTATGACCATAGAGTCATTCCTGTCTGTTCGCTTTTAGATCATCATCTCATCCGTACCTGTTTAAATAACCGCACAACTTTATCACAAATTTTCAGCGCATTTTCATATATTCATAAAAGCAATAATCAATCGTCAATAATCATAAATTTTAACATGATAAGTTTACTGCGTAAAAAGGAGATCTTATGATATTTACAGAGAATGAACAAAAAATTATGGATAATATTGGATCTGATGTGCCTGATTCAAAATGGAGAGACTGGCGGTGGCAGACTGCAAATAAAATCAGGTCTCTGGATGCAGTGGAGAGCATGTTAGGTATTACATTCTCTCCTGATTCACGCGCGGCATTACAGTCGACAATTGAAAAATTTCCCATGTCGATTACACCTTATTACCTTTCTTTGATCGATGTTGATGATTTCGAAAATGACCCGATTTTCAAACAATCCATGGTTTCTGCCAGTGAGCTGGTACTTTCGAGGGCTGATATGAGCGATCCCCTGCATGAGGATAAAGACAGCCCTGTGCCCGGGATAACTCTTAGGTATCCTGACAGGGTTCTTTTCCTCATCAGTAATGTATGCGCAATGTACTGCAGGCACTGCACAAGAAAGCGCAGGGTTGGAGATATGGATAATATTCCTACAAAGGATGAGGTACTAAAAGGCATTGAGTATATACGCAGCAATACGGATATCAGGGATGTGCTTCTGAGCGGAGGGGATCCGTTTCTCCTGTCTGATGAATATCTGGACTGGATACTGACTGAACTGAGAAAGATTAAACATATCGAGATAATCAGGATAGGGACAAGGACGCCTGTTGTGCTCCCATATCGCATAACTGAAAATCTTGTTAATATGCTCAAAAAGCATCATCCAATCTGGATTAATACCCACTTTAATCATCCAAGGGAGATTACTAATTCATCCAGAAAGGCACTCGCAATGCTTGCAGATGCCGGCATACCTCTTGGTAATCAGACAGTGCTGCTTGCGGGTGTAAATGATTGCCCGAGAATTATGAGGTCGCTTGTGCATAAGCTTGTTGCCAACAGGGTGCGTCCATATTATCTTTACCAGTGCGACCTGTCTGAAGGTCTGAGCCACTTCAGAACACCTATAGGCAAAGGTATAGAGATAATCGAGAGCCTGATAGGACACACCAGCGGTTTGTGTGTTCCAACCTATGTTATTGATGCCCCTGGAGGTGGAGGCAAAATACCGATTATGCCTAATTATTTGATATCCTGGTCTACAAATAAGGTGATCCTCAGGAACTATGAGGGTGTGATAACAACGTATACCGAGCCAGAGTCCTATGAATCTAATTTTTGTGATAGAAACTGCAAGGAGTGCAATCTGCAGCTTCCGATGGAAGATGCTGCTGAATACAGAGCTGTCGGAATAGAGAAGCTGCTTGCTGACTATGATGATACAATCGCTCTGGTGCCTGAAGAGAACAACAGGATCGAGAGGAGGGAAGAATGACATGCCATTGTGATGATGTTATAGAGGATTTCAAGGGCGCTGTTATTCAGCATGGTAAATACAATGACAGGATATATCTGATGAAGATGACCAGGTTTGCTTCTTTCGATATCCCTATGGAACTTCTTGATCTGGCATCAAGCAAAGGATATTCGAAGATATTTGCGAAGGTGCCAGCGAGCATGGAGTCTGATTTTTCGAGTGCAGGATATACTGAAGAGGCTCGTATTCCCGGTTTTTTCAATGGACAAGAGGCTGCTGTCTTTATGGTTTATTATATAAATCCAGAAAGAAGTAATGAGGCTGAAGCAGATAAGATGTCAGATGTGCTGAAGGTATCCAGAAATAAATCAGTAATTGAAGATTTGCCCGAACTGAATGGAAAAAACATAATTCGCAGATGTCACAAAACTGATATACCTATTATGGCGTCGCTGTACAGCAATGTTTTCCCCTCTTATCCTTTTCCTGTATCTGATCAACAATATCTTTTAAAGACAATGGAGTCGCATGTTGCCTATTTCTGTCTGGATACTGATGAAGGGCTGGCTGCGCTCTCTTCAGCAGAGGTTGACAGAGAATACTTAAATGTAGAGATGACTGACTTTGCGACATTGCCAGAATACAGGGGCAAAAACCTTGGACAGCGCCTGTTAATTTTTATGGAGTCAGAGATGCGCAATGAAGGCATCAAGACAGCATATACAATAGCCAGATCATTATCTTATGGAATGAATATCACATTCAGCCGGCAGCGTTATCAATATGCTGGCAGGCTTAAAAATAATACCAATATTTCGGGGAATATAGAGAGCATGAATGTCTGGCACAAGAGGCTTGATTAGTTAATAACATATGCAGTGACTAATAACATCAAGATCTGGTATTCATATTCCAATACATTGTGAAGGGTTGAGCCCACTTATCTGGATTGGAAGGAATAAAAATGATTTTTGAAAACTGCTCAAAAAAGTCTGGTGTCAGGTAAGGAGAGGCAGTATTTACTGCCTCTCCTGATCGGGATATGTCTGTGCTATTTAAGCTTTTGTAAATTTTTAGGCAGATTTGGTGATTTGTCTTTTAATTTGCCATGCGGCTGTGTTACAAGACGAAATTTATCAAAATCTTTTAGTTCAAATATTTTTTCGCCAATAATTTTTTGATCTTTTTGTATTGTTATACGAAGCAGTTGAGCATCAGATGCGTTATATTGTCCTGCTGCAGTAATTGTTTCCCCCGCTTTTGCAGCACGAAGGCCAATTGTAAAATCATACGACCAGTTTGAGGGGGGAGAATCTTTTGATGTCTCGCCCTTGAGAAAAAAAGTGCCCTCAGAAATATTAACTCCGCAATTATTTGTGAATTGCGTCCATATTTTTTTAATACCATGCTGATTGTTGCCTTTCGGCGCATAGGAGAATTTTGTTTGTTCGAATGTTATGCAATTTTCAGGAAGATTGTCAGCATGACTGATGCCTGCTGAGAACAATAGCATTGTTGCAAAAACAAGCAGTACAGCAAGATATCTTTGGTGCATTTTGACCTCCACGCAAAATTGATTTTTCAATACAATAATACAATATATCAAAGGACATTAAAATATAAAAAATTGCACTTGCATACTTCCTTTAGTATAATTATCACAAGACACTGGCATATTTTCCGGTCTTCACAAGGAGACATACTATGCTGAGAAAAATCACAGTTTTGTTTGCACTATTTAGTTGTTGTGTCGTTTATCCTCTAAGCAGCAGCTTTTCTGAAGAGCTTGCTGAAATAACTATAGTCAGACGCGATACACTTATCGGAATTTCAAAAAAATTGCTGGAAGACCCTTCCAAATGGCGTGAAGTAGCCAGAATAAACAATCTCTCAAAACCGTACAGGATTTTTCCCAACAATATAATCCTTGTTCCGGCAAGACTTTTGAAACTCCAGCCAGACCCGTCTAAGGTCACTTTTGTGGCTGGTGAGGTTGTATTTCAAAATGAACACGGTATTCACTGGAAAAAGCTTCTGCTGAATGACATTGTAGAACAGGGTGCTGTTATAAAGACCGGAGGCTCGGCAAGCACTGCTGAACTCACATTTTCTGATGGTACTGTTGTTTATATCAGGCCTGATACTATAGTTGGCATTGCTGCTTCAGGCAAGAGAGGCGAAACCATAACTGACCGCAGGCTGACTGTTAAAACCGGCAGAATAATAACGAGAATAAGAAAAGCACTGGGCATTGATTCAGGGTTCAAAGTGCATACGCCTTCAGCAGTGGCCGGGGTTAAAGGTACAGAATTCAGGACATCTGTTGATGCTGCCGGTTCAATGAGATCAGAGGTGCTTGATGGTGTCGTTGAACTTGATGCAATGAACAAAAAGACTCTTGTCTCAAAAGGCGAGGGCGCTCTTGTTAAAAAAGGAGAGCCTCCGGCTGCAGCTGTCAAGCTTCTGCCCGCGCCTGAGCCAGCATCTCTGAATGCTATTTACAAGACACTTCCGCTTGAGCTCAGTTTCAAACAGGTTGAGGAAGCCTCTTCATACAGAATAACACTGGCAAAAGACCGGGACTTCAGGTATCCGGTTTCTGAAACGCTGATAAAACCTAATGAGGTTTTCAGTATTGCTACTCTTGAGGATGGTATTTATTACATGCGTAGCAGTAGTATTGATTCCCGGGGATTGGAAGGCTCCGAGTCAGTAGTTTCCGAGATAAATCTGAGGGTCAATCCTGTACCGCCTTTTACACAGTCGCCTGCTGACCAGGCTGAAATAAGAAGCAGGCAGAGAACAGTCAGCCTTGCCTGGCTCAAGGTTTCTGATGCAGTGTCCTATCATTTCCAGTTAGCAGAAGACAGGGAATTCAACAGGATTCTTAATGACCTGAAAGGAATCAGGCAGACAAATTATACAACATCACCATTGGAGTACAGGACATACTACTTCAGAATATGCTCAACAGCATCGGATGGATATGAGGCGGCATGGTCTGATGTGCAGAGCTTTACAATTGTTCCTCCTCCGCCAGCTCCTCCTTTAGAAAAGCCTGATGATGCAGGCGAGAAGGTGCAGATCAGATGGCAGAAGATGCAAAGAGCAGCGCAGTATCGTTTTCAGATGGCAAAAGAGAGTGGTTTTTCAAATATATTGATCGATAAAATGATTACTACTCCTTCGATAACCATATCAAAGCCTGCTGAACCTGGAATCTATTATGTGCGCACATCATCAATAGACCACAAGGATTTTGAGGGTGATTTTTCCCAACCTCAGAGTTTTGAAATAAAACCACCGGTCAAGGAAGAAGAAAAAACGCCATATGAGCTGATTACTATAATTGGGGGAGCAATTCTTATACTGCTGCTGGCCCTTTAGCCGGCATTGCGATAAAAATAATAAATTATATGAACAGAGCTAAAAAAAATCTGTTAAATTCCGTTGTTGCCATTACTGCAGCTTTGTCTGTTATTTTTATACTGGAGCTGATTGGAGCCTTTAATGTAATAGATCTTTTTTTCTATGATCTTAATTTCAGGCTGCGCGGGGTGCAGTCAAGAAGCAGCGATATAGTCATAGCTGCCATAGATGAAAAGACTCTTGCCAAATACGGCAAATGGCCGATTCCCAGAAGCTACTACGCAAAGCTGCTTGCAAGAACTGCTGCTGCTAAAGCTGTTGGTTTTGATATTATCTGGTCTGAACCATCAGCTGATGACAATATACTGGCAACTGCTGTTCAGCATCATGGCAGGGTGGTGCTTCCAGCTTATGTTGGATCAGAAATCATACCTGTTGTTCCACTGGATATTTTCAATCCAGAGTCCTCAGGACATGTTCATGTTGATCAGGATATAGATGGCAAGGTGAGACAGATATATCATTCAATATATCTTAACGGCCATACATATAGTTCTTTTGCAGCTTCAGTCTTTGAAGTAGCTACAGGCCAAAGAGTCCAGCGTAGGGTGATGGCTCTGAGACAGTCTGAAATCAGCCTCAATGTGTTGTACCAGCACAACCCCATGCAGATAAACTTTTTTGGCCCCCTCGGTTCATTCCAGAAAGTTTCTTTTTACGAGGTTGTTGAGGGCTTGTATCCAGTATCGTACTTCAAAGACAAGATTGTACTTGTTGGTCTAACTGCTGAAGCAATGCAGGCTCGCTTCTTTACACCCATCAGCGACAAGCGCGGAGGGATGTCGAGTGTAGAGCTGCATGCAAATATTCTTAACAATCTGCTGCTTGATAACAGTATCTATATAGTGCCTGAGCTGTTCAGGTTTATTGCGGGGCTGTTTTTCATGGCGGTTATATTTTCATTGTGCATGCGAATAAATGAAATGCATTCTCTTTTGATCCTGTTTCTTGCGATCGGAGCAATTTTTGTTGCTTCATATATGTTTTTTGCGCATTTTAATGTCTGGCTCAAGGCATCTCTCTTTTATGCCGGAGCCATAGCAGCATTCTGCGCCTCTTACATGGTCAAGCTTGATCAGGCTGCTGCCATGCTCAATCAGGAATATAGCGACATTGCTGCGCATCTTGGTACTGCTCATGATGAAACAGGTTCAGGAATAATGGGGTTGCTTTCTGCAGGCGGGATAAATGCAAAGGTTGAGATGGCTGACAAGCTTGCCCGTGAGCTGCTATTTGAGAAAGCCCTTGCTGATGCGGTTATATCTAACTCTATGAGCGGCATACTGCTTTTTGAATCAGGAGGTTCTCTTGTAATTGCCAATGAAAATGCCCGCAGGATAGCTCAGGTATTAGCCCTTGACCTTTCAGACCTTGAAAGGTTTACCAACTCTCTTTTAGATCCGGTTATGGGCAGTTCCTCGTCCATGCAGAAACTCAAGACCCTTTCTGATCATGGTCAGACAGTAACATTTACTCTTTGTTCAGGTGCTGATTTTTTTGCAAAAACAGATGCAGTAATAATGTCGTTTGAAAACGAAAAATATCTTCTGTTTTTAATGACAGATATTACAGAGATCAAAAAGCTTGAAATTCTGAAAAACGAGATGGTTTCTTTAATATCACATGAACTTCGTACTCCTCTGACCTCAATCCAGGGTTATGCAAACATACTGGAAATGAATGTTGATGAGTCTCAAAAGCAATATATTTCTGTCATAAGTCAGGAATCTGATCGTATGAATCGCCTCATATCAACATATCTTGATCTGTCGCATCTCGAATCCGGCGACCGGTTGATCAAGAAGACGGAGATAGATGTACGGCTGTTTGTCCATTCCGTGATAATGTCAGTAGAGCCGTTTGCCCGCAAAAAAAATATAACAATAAATTCTGATATTTCAGATGCTCTGCCTCTGGTTATGCTCGATGAAGATCTCCTCAGGCAATGTATGATCAATATTTTGGAAAATGCGATCAAATACAGTCCTGAAGGTTCCGCTGTTTTTATTAATGTCAGCATTGACTCAAATAATCTCGTTCTGACTGTTGCTGATCATGGTGTCGGGATGGATAGTGCGACACTGGCCAAAATATTTGACAAGTTCTATCGCGCTCATTCTTATACTGATGCAGATGCAGCAGGCTATGGACTCGGACTCGCTTTTGTAAAGCATGCTTCCGAACTGTTGGGCGGCAGCATTTATGCTGAGAGTGTACCGGGCAAGGGGTCAGTGTTTACTATGAAAATTCCATTGAATATGATAGACTGACAATTTTTCAGGAGGTTTTTATGGTTACTTCAATAATTCTGATTAATGCTGAAAGACACAAGATTAATGATGTGGCTGAGTATCTGGCAGGAATGAAGGAAATATCCGAAGTCTTTTCAGTAAGCGGTAATTATGATCTGATCGCAATAGTGCGTGTTGAGAAGAATGATGATCTGGCCGCTCTTGTGACTGAGCAGCTCTTAAAGATAGAGGGCATCGAAAAGACAGATACACTGCTCGCCTTCAGGGCATATTCAAGACATGATCTGGAATCCATGTTCTCAATATGAGGATGGATTTTGAGCAGCAGTTGGAGTCATTTGACAGCTGCAGTTGAATGGTGATAAAGATAACTATGAAGATCAGCATGATTTTTTTTATATTGCTCATTTTTCTGTCAGCATGCACTCCGGTCTTTGTGCCTGAGATTATGAAACAGGCTTCCATTGATCCTCCTTTTGAGAATATGATCAGCTCCTCAGGTAAATATCAGGGCAGGCTGTTTCTGCTTGGCGGAACGATTATAGATGTAAAGCTGCTTGAGGAAGGATCCCTTCTGGAAGTCGCTTATACTCCGGTTGACTCAAGAGGATATCTGTCAGGCAGGAAAGGTCCTGATAGAAGATTTCTTGCGCTTCTGCACAGGGAGAAGGGAATTCTTGACCCTTTGATCTATAAAAAAGAGAGAGAAATTACAGTTGCGGGAATTTTTATTGAGAACAGGAAGGGAGCCATTCAGCAGATGCCTTATGTATTCCCACTGTTTGAGATCAGGGGAATCTATCTGTGGCCTGAGAGGACTGAGTACTATTTAAGATCTTATCCATACTGGTATGATCCTTGGTACGATTCCTGGGATTATCCTTTTGGGTACAGGCCATGGTGGAGGTATCATCCATACAGATACTGGCGCTGATGGTTTTTGCGCTGAGGTTTCAGGGAATGATGGCGTATTTTAATCCATCACTGCTGCTTAGACGCATCAGGGCTTTTTCTATATCAGCAAGATGGTAGCTTCCAGTGATGAGGGCTGACAAGTCGAGGCCCTGTTCCAGCAGATCTCTTGCTTTTGCAACATCTCCAGGGGTGAAGTGAAAACTACCCTTGAGTGTTATTTCATCATAATGCAGTCTGTATGTATCAAAGGATACGCGCGTACCTTTTTTGCATCCGCCAAAAAGTAAAACAGTGCCGCCTCTTCTAACATAGTTAACAGACCTTTCCCAGACTTCTGGCTGACCAGTACACTCAAGCACTGTATCAGCTCCAAGTCTGTTAGTCATATCATTAACAGCATCCTGCAGCTGCTCAGGCTGAACGCATCTGTCAGCACCCAACTGTTCAGCGGTCTTCAGCCGACTTTCATTGCGCGCTGCGATTATGACACTGGCGCCTCTCATCTTCAGCAGAGCCAGATGTATAAGTCCTATTGGCCCGCTTCCGATCACAACAGTCGTGCTGCCTTTAGAAATGTCGAGCTGATTGAGACCATGGACTACACATGCCAGAGGCTCTATCAGGGCAGCCTCTTCAAATGAAACTGATGGAGGTTTTATGTAAAGGTTTTGTTTAACGATATGTTCTGGTATTAATATGTATTCGGCAAATGCCCCGAGTATTTTTGAACTCATAATGCTTTCACAAAGATTATAGCTGCCGGTTATGCAGTATGGGCATGTGCCGCAGGGTGCGCTGTGAACGCACATGACCTCATAGCCTTCCCTGAATTTATTGACTTCTGCCCCGGCTTTTTCTATGACACCAGAGAATTCATGTCCAAAAGGTCCAGGCATAGGTATCATGGGATGGCCTCTCAGGTATGCTTTAAGGTCTGTGCCGCATGTGAGGGAAGCCTTTATTCTGACAAGCACTTCGCCGGCTGCTGGTGATGGTGTCGGGATATTTCTAAGCTCAATGTTGCCTGGACTCAGCAGATAGCTTGTCAGCATCCGGATCTCTCAATTCTGCCGCCGAAAAACTGGCCAGCGAAAGCAGCTGCAACAAAAATTGGTATATAGACATATTCGATCTGGGAAAAAATCCTTACTGCTGCTATAAGCGGGATGGGCAGATGTATATAGGCGAACCATTTAATCGAGTATTTTACAGAACGGCTGCGAAGATAGCCTGCAGGCAAATTAACCGCAAAGGCAAGGAGGCTTATTAAAAAAATTATCTGCATTAAGGATTATATTTTCCCTTTGCTTATTTGTTCAATTTTGAGCATTTTGAGCAGTAACCGAATATCTCGAGGCTATGCCTGATGCTCTTGAAATTTTCTTTCTGGCATATTTCTGACTGGAGCATCTCGAGTGTCGGAGAAAAAAACTCTGTAACACTTCCGCAGTCAAGGCAGATCAGATGGTCATGATGAGGGACATTGAAAACTTTTTCATAATGAGCATGTTTTGATATGCGTTCAACTTCCTGTATTATACCACCCTCAACCAGCAGAGGTATGGTTCTGTATACTGAAGCCCTCGAAACTTTCGATCCTTTTGTCCTCATGCTTTCATAGAGTTCTTCAGGGTCAAAGTGCCTGTCTGATGACAATACTTCATCAAGAATCTCGAAGCGCTCCTTTGTGAGCTTGAGGCCCTTTGTGATCAGAAAAGTCCTGAATTTCTGTTCAGCCATATAAAGCTCCATTAAAGCTTGATGTTGATGCTGTTGAGAATAAAATTTATTGTTGAGCCGTAAATTATAGCAAGCGTAAATACCACAGTTATTATCACAAATGCTGTTTTAATGCCCATCTCTTTTATGATCATGAAAAAGCTTGCCAGGCAGGGTACAAAAAGCGTAATTGTCACAAGACTCACAATTGACTGGATAGGAGTGAGAAGCCCCTTCTGTGCAAGATCAAAAAGACCTGCAGCTCCATAATCTCTTCTGAGAAATCCCATTATAAAGGAGCTGGTGGTCTCCTGAGGCAGGCTCAGCATGTTTACTATAACAGGAGAAGCTGCATTTTCTATTATTCTGATAAGATCAAGCTCATTCAGGATAAAGAGGATCAGCGTACCGAGAATGAATAGAGGCACTGCTTCTTTCAGATACCATTCAACGCGGCCAACAGTTTTTATAACAATATTCATTAAATTGGGAATTCTTATTGGTGGAATTTCTAGGAAAAAATCTGTCTTGGAGCCCTGAACGATTTTCGAGGCAAGAAATCCGGATATAAACAGTATCGTAATGATGCAGGATGTCCAAATAATTGCTGCTTTTATGGAGAGCGCGCCAAGCATGCCGAGTATAACTCCAAGCTGTGCTGAGCATGGGATGGCAAGAGCGAGCAGAAAGGTTGTTATTACACGATCACGCCTGGTCTCAAGTATCCTGGAGGTCATAACAGCCATTGTACCGCAGCCAAGCCCAAGAACCATGGGCAGTACAGCTTTGCCATTTAGTCCGATCAGATTGAAAAAACGATTGCTCATTATGGCCAGACGCGGCAGGTAGCCGCTGTCTTCGAGCAGGCCAAAGGCGATAAAAAAAGTGATCGTAATGGGCAGAATTATGGCAAGTGCATAAGTCAGGGCCACCGTCACAATTCCATATTGCCCAACAAGAAGGTCCTGGAGCAGATGCCAAGGTATAAATGTTTGTACCAGTTTTGTTGCTGCTGGATTTATGTATTGTCCAAAAATCATTTCTTCAAAAAAATCGACGAGAGTGCCGGCGCCAAAGATACCCACAAACTGATACAGAGCATAAAGTACAGCCAGAAGTATTGGAACGCCAAATACAGGATGCATACTCAGATCACCCGCAACAGTAAGCAGCTTCCAGGATGTAATTCCTGTTTTTGTTGTTGCCATATCTGCAATCTTTGCGGCAAGGTCGAGGCGCGCCTTGTTAATATGCAATGCTGCTGCACCTCTGAGCTTTCCTTCGCATGCATCCTTAATGGATAAAATATGCGCTATAGAGGGCTCTGGAAGATTTTCTTTTAACCATTCCATAAGGCTGCAATCGCCGGAAAGTATCATCAGGGCAAGGGATTTTTTGGAAATGTGTGCTGAAGGCAATAGGGCAGCTATATCATCAGCAGCAGCTTCAATAACCGAATCATATCTGGGTCTCAAGGTTGAATGCTTAGGGGCAAGCATGGCTTCTTTGAGTTCTTTGATCCCCTTTTTTTGTGGAGCTATTGTGGATACAACTTCGATGCCGAGATCTTCTTTGAGCTTGTTGATGTCAACGCTGATCCCTCTTTCAGTAGCCTCATCAGTCATGTTGAGGGCTAAAACAGAGGGCAGCCCCATTTCAGCGAGTTGAATTGTGACAAGAAGTGTGCGCTTAAGATTCTTGGCATCACCTACTTGTACTATATTGGTGGGTTTTTCATTAAGAAGGATGTCTCTTGTCACCTTCTCATCTTCGCTCATAGGTACCAGGGAATTTACACCAGGCGTATCAATAAGAAGCAGGCTGCGTCTTGAGATGCTGATTTTGCTCTGTGTGATCTCTACAGTTGTGCCGGGGTAGTTTGATACAGTTACATATTTGCCTGTGAGCAGACCGAATATTACGCTCTTGCCAACATTTGGATTTCCTATTAAAGCTATCTTTTCTAACTCTTTGTCCTGTCCATGCCTATGTCTATGTTGCACAGTTTGAGTCCTTATGTATTATTAATTGAAAGTTAATTGAAATAAAATCGCAATCTCAATAATCTTATAGGATATGATATGCGAATTTCAAGCACTTTTCTCTTAATTATTTGTGAAAAAAAGTCTTGACATTTTACTTTTCAAAGATTATTATTGAGATATAATCTCAATTAAAGAAGAAAACACAGGTAGGTGCCTTCTCAAAATATGATCTTTTGGTATAAAATTTAATGAAATTAGCTGTATTGTCAGAAGTAACCGCTTAGTCCAGACATTTTATTGCAACACACGAGCAAATTTTTTGCTTGTTTTAAATGAGATAAAGTCTCAATATGAGGTGACAACAGTGAAAGGTATTTATTCAGTATGTATTATCGCAGCATTAACATTATTTTTTTCAGTTAAAGCAGAGGCTTACCATCCGCTTATTACTGATGACACCGGAACCCAGGGCAAAGGAAAGTCGCAGGTAGAGGTGCAGGCGGAATTTACAAAAGACAGATCAGATAGTGATGGAGTTGTAAATAAAAGCAAGGGCAGCCTGTTCACGGCAGTATATTCTTATGGATTAACTGAGAATCTGGACATTATTTTCGGGATGCCTTACCAGTTTAACAGGAGTTATGAAGATGGAGCATTGACTGAAAAGCATTCCGGGATATCAGATATTTCGCTTGAGATGAAGTGGAGGTTTTATGAAAAGGATGGATTCAGCCTCGCGCTTAAGCCATTTGTGACTCTGCCCACAGGTGATGATGATAAGGGGCTGGGCAGCGGCAGGTCAACATATGGTTCTTATCTGATAGTTACCCAGGAGTTTAAGTCGCTGGATTTTCATGTCAACCTGGGATACATACGAAACGAGAACAAGCTTGATGAGAAAAAGAACCTGTGGCATGCGTCTGCTGCAGCAGGGGTTGAGGTGATCAAGGACCTTAAATTAGTAGCAAATATTGGCATTGAAAGAAATCCTGACACAGAAGTATTGACTAATCCGGCATTTGTACTGGGCGGCATTGTTTATGCAGTTAGCGAAACCCTGGATATTTCCGCAGGCCTTAAAAAGTCGCTAAACAGTCCTGAAACTGACACATCTGTCCTTGTTGGTCTGACCTGGAGGTTTTAGTGCTACTTCTTGGGCTGCTTAACAGAGGAGAGAAGGCTGAGATTGTTAGCATTCGCGAGCATGGCTGTTCATTAAAGAAGTCAGGTCTCGATTGCCGCACTGAAGATATAGGACTCAGACCGGGCAAGATTGTCGAGGTTCTTTGTAATGAGCTGCGCGGTCCAATGCTGCTTAAGATAGATGAGTCGAGAGTAGCGATCGGCAGAGGTGTAGCCATGAAGATTATGGTTAAACAAAAACCATAATGACCAGTTGTTGGTTTGTTTGTTTCATCAGTACTCAAGTTGTTTTATGTAACTGACTAAAGAAATATCAAGGAGACATTATGAACTTAGCTTTGCTTAGACCAGGAGAATCTGCCCTGATCGAGAAAATAACCCTCGGAGGCCCAATCAAGAGGAGATTAATGGATATGGGGGTAGTTGCTGGTGAAAAGATCACAGTTGAAAAAATAGCTCCAATGGGCGACCCAATTGAGGTTGTTATCAAAAACTATAGACTTTCGCTCAGAAAATCTGAGGCAGAGAGAATTATACTGCATAGCAAAATTCAGACAGGACAGGATATCTAAATGGCAAAAGCATATAAAAATGAATCCAGAATGAAAAGGAAAATAGTGGTTGCTGTTGCTGGCAATCCAAATTCCGGCAAGTCAACACTCATTAACGCTCTCTCTGGCAGCAGGCTGCATGTCGGCAACTGGCCTGGTGTTACTGTTGAAAAGAAGAGCGCAATTCTCAATACGGATGAGTCGGAATTTTTGCTTGTTGATCTGCCTGGGGTATATAGTCTCAGCCCATATACACAGGAGGAGATTATTGCAAGAGATTATCTTGTGCAGGAAAAACCTGATGTGATAATTAATGTGATTGATGCTACAAATATTGAGCGAAACTTATATTTAACTATTCAGCTTCTTGAACTCAATATCCCAGTTGTCTTGGCAATGAATATGTATGATGAAGCTTTAGATAAAGGGTTTAAGATTGATCAGAAAATTATTGAGGATACATTAGGTGTAAGAGTTGTGAATACAGTTGCTACAAAAAAGACAGGTCTTTCAGAACTTCTTGATGCAGCACGGGATGCAGTATTAAATCAAGATCAAAAGAGTCCTAAAAGCCTCAGCTATGGTCTTGATATTGATAGAGCTGTTGAGAAGATGGCTGAGGCTTTAAGAGCTGATAATGTCGAAAATATAAAAGACATTCCTCTCAGGTGGATTGCACTGAAGGCAATAGAGGGTGATTCAAGGGCTCTGGAAGATTTAGGGCTTAAGCTTGATAATTCCGCTGTTGAACATATTACATCACACCTTCAGAAGGCTCATGATTCAGACCTTGAGTCAGTACTGGCTGATGCAAGATATGGACTTGCTGCCGGTCTTGTTCGAGAGGCGCTTGTTCGGCCAAAAATCCAGAAGATCGAGCTTACTGAGAAGATAGATAAAATTGTGTTAAATAAATATATCGGCATACCAATATTCTTTGCTGCAATGTGGTTGGTATTTAAGCTGACTTTTGATATTTCTACTCCCTTTGTTGATTGGATAGAGGCAACGGCAACAGGACCTATAAGCAGCTGGGCTGCTGTTCTAATTAATTTAACCGGATTGCCCGACTGGATAAACTCTCTTTTTGTTGACGGTGTTATTGCGGGCGCAGGATTTGTTATGGTTTTTGTTCCTGTTATATTTGCAATGATGTTTTTTATTACCTTTCTTGAGGGCAGCGGTTATATGGCGAGAGCTGCATTCGTTATGGACAAGGCGATGCATACTATGGGATTGCATGGCAAATCTTTTATCCCGATGCTGCTCGGATTTGGCTGCAATGTGCCGGCGATATATGCAACCCGAACCCTTGAGAATAAAAAAGACAGGATACTTACATCACTGCTTATTCCATTGATGTCCTGCGGAGCGAGACTGCCGGTTTATGCGCTTTTTACAGCTGTATTTTTTTCAGCACATGCTGGCATTGTTCTTTGGTCGCTGTATGTTCTGGGGATCCTATTGGCAGTTTTGATGGGCATCATATTTAAAAAGACAATTTTTAAAGGCGACACTCCAATGTTTATAATGGAGCTTCCTCCTTACAGAATGCCGTCATTTCGAAACCTGATTATACATACATGGGAAAAAGGCAAGCACTTTCTGATCAAGGCAGGTACTTATATACTGGCTATGTCGGTTTTGGTATGGTTCCTTCTTAACTTGCCCTGGGGTGTTGAGCATAAAAAGGACTCATACTTGGGAATGGCTGGTCAGGTTGTAGCACCGGTTCTTGAACCGCTGGGTTTTGGTAAATGGGAAGCTGCGTCTTCTTTGATAACAGGGGTTATTGCCAAAGAGATCGTGGTTGGTACTATGGGCGAGATATATGCTGATGCTGCAAGTGAAAATACTTCTGAGAGATTTAACGATGTCCCATCAGTTATGGATGGGATGAAAGAGATATCCGGCTCTTTTGTAAAAGCCATAAAAGAATCAATAGAAAATGTTTTTTCTACCTTTGGTGTAGCAAGTCTTTCTGCAGAAGAGGATAATGAAACCCGTGGTCTGAAAAAGATTCTGGAAAAAGAATTTACTCCGCTTAGTTCTTATGCTTTTATGGTCTTTGTGCTTCTGTATATGCCGTGTATGGTTGTAGCCATAGCGATGAGGCTGGAGTTCGGCACATGGAAATGGTCTGCTCTTGCATTTGCATACCAGAGCGCTCTGGCATGGATAGCAGCATTTGCTGTTTATCAGGGCGGTAAATTATTGGGATTTGAGTAAACAAAAGGAGGATCATATGGGTTTGATTGATATTGTCTTGATAGCTGTCATAATTTCTGGAGCAGGCTATCTTCTTTACAGATCAATATGGAAGAAAAGGGGCGGCTGCAGCGGCTGCTCCTCAGGCTGCTCCGGCGATAGAGGGTGCAGATAGTTCTGCTTGCAACTTCCTTATATAGTTTAGTAATCTTTAAGGATATGAAGAGCATATATCTTCCTTTTATCCTTCTTGTTACTATCCTGTCAGTCGGCTTAGCCGGGTATGACTGTTTCAAAGGCTCTGGATTGCTTTATGCAGAGACTGTGGATACAAAGATCAATCTTCAGCAGGTTCAGAAGGCTGCTGATCTTACAGACAAGGTTCTTGTGAGAGCTGCAAAGCATCACAATTACTTTAGAATTGTGCTCGAAACCTCTGATGCCAATACCCAGAAAACATCTGTTCTGTTTGGAGCCAATAACACCATAGTTGTTGATTTTCTTTCTGCTGTTACTGTCTCAAATTCCAGGGGTGATATTGTTAAACAGGGGACTCCCCTGGAATTAGTTAAAGGAGTTCGCATAACAGGGAGTAGTGCCAGATATGTTTTAAATGTTGATGGTCTTGATGATATCAGTGTGTCAAAGCTCGGACTTCCCTCCAGAATAGTGATTGATGCCTATTTTGTCAAAAGTAGCCAGCAGCCAAAACAGGAAGGTCAGGCTGTTGCTCCCATACCTGCAGCTGTCGAGACCCAGTTGCTTTTTAATTCGATTGTTATAGATCCGGGTCATGGTGGGGCTGATATCGGCATAACAGGCCAGACTTTTAAAGAAAAGGATTTTGCACTCACATTTTCCCGTGATATGGCAGCGATAGTTGCCAGGAAGGGCAAGACCGCTATTCTGACCCGCAAGACAGACCAGAGTCTTTCTCTGTCTGATCGCATAAAAACAGCCAACAAGAAGAGTCCTGACATATTTCTAAGCTTTCATGTCTCATCAAAGCCTGAGTTTGTTATTTACACATATCAAAAGGCCCTCAACAAGATGTCAGAAGAGGGTCAGTCTGCCTCTGTGCTTACGGAAGACAATGCAGAGTCAGTCTTGGCAAAGAATATGGCGATCGCGATAAAAAATGAACTTGCGATTGATGCAAGGCACCTGTCTGTCCCCCTGCCGATGCTGAAATATACTTCAATGCCTGCGTTTATTGTTGAATTGCCATCTCCTGATCATTTTAAGTACGACAAAAAGGTCAGGGAAAAGTTGATGCTTGCAATTATAAGAGGGCTTAAAACCAATGAGTAGAAGCAGCGCCTTTATCATTGCCGGGTTGATGCTTGTTACAGCTGTTGTTGTAGGCTGGCTTATCACAAAGCAGTTTGTAACTGTAGAGCAGGTGCGAGAAGTCCCTCTTATTGAGTTAAAAAATAGTGACAAGTCCATGCCTCTGCCACGATTGGGACAGGACAACACAGTCGCAGTAAAAATATATCTTCCGGATTTTGTAGCTCCTGATGTAAAAGGGCTGCACTCTGTTGAGGCATATCAGGTAGCAGGACTAACCCTGATAGAAGCAACGGTCAAAAGTGATTTTTCGCCTTTGAGAATAACAGAGGCTGCACTCCAGGAGTTTATCAAGGGGATTGGAAAGGGTTTTGAAGAAGCAAAGGTGCTGGCTGTATTCAGAGACAGAAGCAATACAGTATATGTTGATCTGAATCCCGAGTTTTTAAGGGGCTTTAATCTGGATGTTCATAATGAGTACAATCTTATGAGGGCTTTTTACAGGACAACAGCTGCAAGTTCTGGAGCTGAAGATGTAAAAGTTCTGATCACGGGAAAGGAAATAGAGAGTTTTGGAGGACATTTTTTCGGGTCGTATCCATTGAAAGAGACATTTGGTTTTTAGAAGCCAAGACTCTTCAGTCATTTTAACTCCAATACTCAAAACAATATGGATCGTTATAGTTCAATAGGTATTTTTGATTCAGGAATTGGCGGACTGACTGTGATGAAGGAGATAGCTGCTTTAATGCCTTCTGAGAGTATTGTTTATCTTGGAGATACTGCCCGCGTTCCTTATGGTACAAGGTCAGCAGAAACAGTAAGACGATACTCATTCGAGTGCGCCAGGTTTCTTATGCAGCACAATATAAAACTGCTTGTCATCGCCTGCAACACAGCCTCAGCAGTCAGCCTTGATGATATAAGGATGACGATAGATATTCCTGTTATAGGTGTTATAGAGCCGGGAGCAAAGGCTGCGCTGGCAGCTGCTCCAAACAGAAGGATAGGCGTGATAGGCACAGAGGCTACAATAAAGAGCAGCGCTTATGTTAAAGCCATAAAAGCGCTGGACAGTTCAGCAGAAGTGCAGGGACTTGCCTGCCCATTGTTTGTTCCCCTTGTTGAGGAGGGATGGACTGATGGAGAAGTGCCCCGACTTGCTGCGCTTAGATACCTGTCCGGCATGTCAGAGAAAGGGATAGATGCGCTTGTGCTTGGCTGCACCCACTATCCGCTTCTTAAAAATATCATCTCCCAGGTGATGCCTGATGTGGAGCTTATTGATTCTGCGGTAGAGACGGCCAGGTGTGTAAAAGAGACGCTTGCTGCATCAGATATGCTTAATACCGGCAACAGTCATAGCACTAAATATTTTGTTACAGACTCGGCAGAGAGGTTTGTTTCTGTTGGCGAGAGGTTTCTTGACAAAACAATTACAGATATAAAAATAGCAGTGCTTTAATAAAAAATGGAGGATTGATGAGGCGTAATAACAGAAAGAATGATGAATTGAGAAAGGTCAAGATCACGCGGGGCTTTATTCAGAATGCAGATGGATCCGTGCTTATAGAAATGGGCAATACAAAAGTAATCTGCACAGCCAGCATAGAGGAGAGGGTTCCGCATTTTCTTAAAGATCAAAGAAAAGGCTGGATAACAGCAGAATACGGAATGATACCGAGATCAACCCACTCGAGGATGACGAGAGAGTCATCAGCAGGCAGAGTAGGCGGCAGAACTCATGAGATACAGAGACTTATTGGCAGATCGCTTAGATCTGTTGTTAATCTCGATGTGGTAGGCGAAAGGACAATATGGATAGATTGTGATGTTATCCAGGCTGATGGGGGCACAAGAACAGCCTCAATTACAGGTGCCTTTGTCGCCATGTCTGATGCTTTCTACTCCCTTCTTTCAAAGGGGCTTATAGACAATAATCCTGTTACAGAACATCTCGCAGCAGCAAGCGTGGGGCTTGTTGGCGGCGAAGCTATGCTGGATCTTGACTATTCAGAGGATTCTGCAGCTGATGTTGATATGAATGTAGTGATGACAGAAAGCAGCAGGATTGTTGAGGTGCAGGGGACAGCTGAAACGCATCCATTCACAAAGGAGCGGCTCAACAGCATGCTCAATCTTGCTGAAAAGGGCATAATCGAGCTGATATCAATGCAGAAAGAGCTGTTGGCTTTCAATATGCTAAAATATTAAGAATATAAAGAATTAAGGAGAAGAGATAAACCGATATGCAGCAACCTAAACCAGCAATGTACAGAAGCCTTTTTGTATGGCTGTTTCTCGTAATGGCCATGATCTTGCTGTTTAATATGATGAATGTGCCTCCAAAGACAGAGAAGGAGATGATCTTTTCTGATTTTATCTCAAACATAGATAAGGGTGAGGTGACAGAAGTTACCATCAAGGAAAACAACATAAACGGCAGACTCAGGGATGGTTCAAAATTCAGAACATATTCTGCTGAGTATCCTGACCTTGTGAAGGAGCTGAGGTCGAAAAATGTGAAGATAACTGCCAAACCGCCTGAGCAGAATCCATGGTATATAACCTTTTTCTTTTCATGGGGGCCGATAATTTTTCTGGTTGTCATCTGGATATTTTTCATGCGCCAGATGCAGACAGGCGGAAACAAGGCAATGTCTTTTGGCAAGGCAAAGGCAAAGCTGGTGTCTGAAAAGTCTGTAAAGGTCACCTTTGCTGATGTGGCTGGCATAGAAGAGGCCAAGGTTGAGGTTGAGGAGATAATAGAGTTTTTGAAAGATCCCCAGAAGTTCCTGAAGCTTGGCGGAAAAATTCCGAGGGGTGTTCTTCTTGTAGGGTCTCCGGGCACAGGCAAAACACTTCTTGCCAAGGCAATAGCAGGAGAGGCAGCGGTCCCGTTTTTTTCGATATCCGGGTCTGACTTTGTCGAGATGTTTGTTGGAGTTGGAGCATCAAGAGTGAGGGATCTTTTTGATCAGGCAAAAAAGAGTGCGCCATGCATAATATTTATTGATGAGATAGATGCAGTGGGAAGACACAGAGGCGCCGGTCTTGGCGGCGGACATGATGAAAGGGAGCAGACCCTCAATCAGCTTCTTGTTGAGATGGACGGTTTTGAGGGTAATGAAGGCATTATTATAATCTCTGCTACTAACAGACCTGATGTGCTTGATCCTGCCCTGCTTAGACCCGGAAGGTTTGACAGGCAGATTGTTGTCCCTTCTCCTGATTTTAAAGGGAGACTCGAGATACTGAAGGTTCATACTCGTAACAAGCCAATGGCAGAAGATGTACTTCTTGAGAAGATTGCCAGGGGTACTCCCGGGTTTACAGGTGCTGATCTTTCCAATCTTGTTAATGAGGCTGCTTTACTCGCTGCGCGGCAGAACAAGGACAGCATTGAGATGAAGGATATTGAGTCAGCTAAGGATAAGGTATTAATGGGTGTTGAGAGGCGAAGCATGGTGCTTAGTGATGCTGAGAAGAAAAACACAGCATACCATGAGGCAGGTCACTCGCTGGTTGCAATACTTACACCAGGTACAGATCCCCTGCATAAGGTGAGCATAATCCCGAGGGGCAGGGCTTTGGGTGTTACTCAGCAGCTTCCGATTGATGACAGATATACCTACAACAAGGAGTATCTTGTAAACACCCTGAAGGTGCTGCTTGGAGGCAGGGCTGCTGAAGAGCTTGCGCTGAACCATATGACAACCGGTGCCGGTAATGACCTGGAGAGAGCTACAGATCTTGCACGCAAGATGGTTACTGAATGGGGAATGAGCGAAAAGCTTGGTCCTCTTACATTCGGTAAAAAAGACGAGCAGATTTTTCTGGGCAGAGAAATAGCAAAGCATAAAGATTACAGCGAAAAAACAGCAGAAGAGATAGACGATGAAGTTAAAAATTTAGTTATGCAGGCATATATGGGAGCAAAACAACTTCTGACTGTTAATAAGGATCTGCTTGATGCACTTGCTAATTCACTGCTCGAAAGGGAAACAATTGATGCAGCAGAGATAGATGAGATTATAAAAAATGTGAGAAGCAGCACTTCCTCTGATCATGAAAAGAAGACGGATCAGGGGTTGCCTTCAGAAGCATAGTGATCAATAAGTTAAATAATCTTCTTGAAAATAGTTCAAAAAAGAGCATAATCATGGGCGTGATAAATATCACGCCTGATTCATTTTCTGGCGATGGCCTTTGTAACAACAAACTCTCGGCATTTGACAGGGCTCTGCAGATGGTTGATCAAGGGGCTGATATTATTGATATCGGCGGTGAATCAACAAGACCGGGAGCAGAACCGGTTAGTCTGCAGGAAGAAATTAACAGGACAATTCCTTTAATTCAGGCGTTGTCCTCCAGAATGCCAGTCCCATTATCCATAGATACTTACAAGGCAGAGGTTGCTCGACAGGCTGTTGAGGCTGGCGCTGTTATTATTAATGACATCAGCGGGCTGAGAGCTGATTCAGGGATGAAGACAGTTGCTGCATCTTCAGGCGCATATCTTGTGATTATGCATATGAAGGGAATACCTAAAAATATGCAGATAGACCCAACATATGAGGCACTCATTCCTGAAATCTCAGAATACTTCAGACAGGGGATTGCAACAGCTTTAAATGCAGGAGTTGACGAAAAAAAGATTATGCTCGATCCAGGTATTGGATTTGGCAAGACAGTCAGGCATAACCTTGAGATATTGAACAGGCTATATGAGTTTAAGATGATTGGCAGGCCGATTGTTGTGGGTGTTTCCCGAAAATCCTTTATTGGTAAAATTCTGGACAATGCCCCGGCTGACAGCAGGCTTGAGGGCACTGCAGCAGCTGTTGCAGCATCAATAATGAAGGGTGCTGATATCCTTCGTGTTCATGATGTAAATGAGATGGTAAAAGTGGCACGGGTTGTTGATGCAATCAGAAACGCCTGAGTCAGTGCTGCCTACATCCTGTCTGGTGCATTAACTCCAAGTATCTGGAACCCATGCCTTAAAACTATCTGCACAGCCTTGCATATGTTAAGTCTCGCAACAGTAAGTTCCCTGTCTTCAGACACAACCCTGTTTCTGTGGTAGTATGGATGAAACATTGCAGCAAGCTCCTGCAGGTAGAATGTTATCCTGTGCGGCTCATGAGCGATGGCAGCGTTTTTGAGTATCATCGGATATATGAGCAGCTTTTTTATCAGTCTCATCTCTTCATCATTGAAGAGAGCAGGATCAAAATCAGGGAGTTTTACTGAATGCAGTCCGGCTCCTGATACAGCATCTGTGCCAAGTTCAACAGCGCCTGTCTCTTTGGCCTTTTCAAAGATACTGTTTATCCTTGCATGGGCATATTGTACATAATAGACCGGATTTTCCTGTGACTGTGATTTTGCCACCTCAATATCAATCTCCAGCTGGCTGTCAGGTCTTCTTGTAAGAAACAGAAATCTTGTTGTGTCAGGTCCGATCTCATCCATAACTTCTTTAAGTGTAATAAATTCGCCTGACCTTTTTGACATCTGTACAGGCACTCCGGCCCTGAGCAGTGTGACCATCTGGACAAGAAGAACTCTAAGCTTCTCTTTTGGATAGCCGAGGGCTTCTATTACAGAATTGATACGCGGAATATATCCATGATGATCAGCACCCCATATATCTATAAGCTCATCATATTTTTGCTCAATCTTATGTCTGTGATATGCGATATCAGAAGCAAAATAGGTGTATTCCCCATCATTTTTTACAATAACTCTGTCCTTATCATCACCAAATGATGTTGAACTGAACCATAGCGCTCCATCCTTTTCATATATATATCCGCGTTCACGCAGGTCATCTATTGCACGCTTCACTTCTGATGTTCCATCAGCGCTGGCTCTTGTGCTGCCGTGCTGTTGCATTGTTTTGCTGTCCTCTGCTGTCTGCTGTCTGTCTTCTGTCTTCTGAAAAAGCTCCTTTTCGCTCTGCCATACATCAAATACAACACCAAAGGATTCAAGGTCTGTTTTTATGTCCTCAAGCATTTTTTTATAGGAAAAGTCTGTGATCGCAGCTATAAGTTCGTCCTTATCAAGTGATGAGATGAGTTCTTTATTGGTGTTTTTTGCAAACTCGTCAGCAATGTTTTGGATATGAGAATTTTTAGTGTTCGTCCTGGCGAATTCAGCAGCAAGGTCAAAAATATAATCGCCTTTATACCCGTCTTCAGGAAAGGGATATGATTCATCTTCCAACTGTCTGTATCTTGCATAGACAGACAAACCGAGCAACTTGACCTGCCTGCCCGCGTCATTTATATAGTATTCGTTTACAACCTGATATCCTGTTTCTTTCAGCAGATTGCTGAGTGCACCGCCAAGTGCAGCACCCCTGCCATGACCGAGATGCAGAGGTCCTGTGGGGTTTGCGCTCACGAATTCGATCTGAATTTTCCTGCCTGATCCAATATTGGTTTTAAGACAGTCATCAGCATTATTAAGCAGTTCAGCAAGTTTTTCAGCAATAAAAGTGCGCGAAAAAGTGAAGTTTATAAATCCTGGACCAGCAATCTCGATTTTTTCGAAAACATGTTTATTATCAATAAGTTTTATAATTTCTTCAGCTATCTCCCGGGGTTTTCTGCGCAGTATTTTGGATAGCGTCATTGCAAGGGGTGTAGAGAGATCGCCAAATGCCTCCTGCCGCGGAAGTTCTATCTCAATTTTTGCGCTTTCAGGGAAACAGTTGCCTATCCCTTGAACTTTTTGTATCATTTGGATTAAGCTTTTGTAAATTGACTTTTCCATAGGTGTGTAGTTTATATATATACATCTCTAATGTCAATGCTGATGAGATTAACAAAAAATTAACAGTTGAATAGCTGTTTTTTGGATTTGTTAAGGTGTAAAATACACTCTGAAATCCAAAATCAAAAAATCAGGAGGTGATGCCAGAAGCGAATATACAGCACGAACGGTTGTATAGGTTTTAGAAGTTGATTGTGATTATCTTCAAAAAGCTGTAAAACCTACACAAGGAGGGAGTGGATGAGTAAGAAATTTGTATTAGCAACAGTATTCGTTGCACTCATCGTAGTCGCAGGCTTTGCATTCTTCTCTAGTGCAAACGCTGTCAGAACACCTGACGAGTGGCCTGTGGATGTAAAAAAGTGCTACGACTGTCATGCCCTGGTCAAGGATTTCCACACAAGGGGCGCACACAAGGATATCAACTGCAACAACTGTCATTCAGGTCTCGCAACCCATATGAAGGATGTAACAAAGAGACCTCTCAGCAACACAGACCACGAAGCATGCGGAAAATGCCACAAAGAGCAGCATGCAAGCTTTATGACCCACAACTACAGAAAGAAACCCAATTTTGACAAGGGCGATCCAAAAGGCCGCTCACCATATTGGGAAGTACTCATGAGACCTTATGCTTTTGAAGTCAGCCATGCTGAACCAAGAGGCCATAAGTACATGCTTATCGACCATCTCTTGAATGATAGAGCATACGGCGGAAGATTCCAGTCCAAGAGAGGCTTCCAGTATGCTATTGACAAGACAGGTGTGGCTCCAAAGGCATGGGATGTTCTTTTTGATGCATATCCAGAAGAAGATCTCAAGGCTCCAAAGAAGGCATTCCTCGAGAGAACAGCTCCTGCAGCAGTTCCTGTATGTCTGAAGTGTAAGACCGCTGACGACCATCTCGCATGGCCGTACATGGGTGATCCTTCACCAAAGACAACAGACATAAGCAGAGCAGGCAACCCTGCATTCAATGCTTACAAGTATCTCAGAAATGGTCTGCCTTGCATAAACTGTCATGATCCTCACTCAGCAGAGCCGAGAATCGTAAGAGACGCCATGATAGATGCTCTTACAAGGCCTGAGAAGGATACACTCTGGCATGAAGGTTATCCTAACAAGGCTAACTTCAAGGTTTATGGCAACAAGGAAGGTTTAGGCCTCCGTGGTCATGAGAGAAAGATCGCAATACTCGATAAATATGATTCACTGCTTATGTGCGGACAGTGTCATGTTGAGTACAACTGCGGTCTCCACTTTGACTATGAGAAGACAAAGTATGGTGAGAAACCTGTAGCGCTCGATTTTGCTACAGACAGAAGAACAAACCACTTCCCGTTCATTCCAATTGTGAGGACCGTAAACAAGAAGATTGTTGAGGAAACACTTTGGAACCATACGATGAAGTTGAAGTATTTTGACTTTGTTCACTATGTAACAGGCGCAAAGCTCTGGAAAGCCCAGCATCCTGAACTTGAGTCTTATTACAATTCACCTCATGCAAAAGCTGGTGCAAAGTGCACTGACTGTCACACAGCAGGCAAAGTTAAAACAAACTTCGGTACAGTAAGCGGCAGCGGCGCCGGTGCCAGACCTGATGGTGGAAAGGTTTATTCATCACACTGGCATGCGTCTCCAAGAGACTTTAACTGGCAGCCTTGCCTCAACTGCCATACAGACTGGACATCTCATGATGCTGAATACGCAGCAGAGTCAGTAAAGCTCTATGGTAAGCAGCAGATGAGAAAAGCAGAAATATGGCTTAGAGAGCTGGTAAGCAGATTCCAGACAGCCAAGGACTTTGGTGTTGATAAAAACACACTTGACGAAGTTCGTGTTCTCCATGAAAAATCCCATATGATGTGGGAGTGGTGGACAGCTGAGAACTCTGACGGCTTCCACAATATTGAGATGGCAAAAGCATCCCTCTCAAGGTCTATTGTTTATGCCTGGAAGGGTATGGACATCCTTAACAAGGCAATAGCAGCCAAAACAGCAGCAAAGAAGTAGTCATCAAGAGGGCGGGAGATTAATCTCCCGCCCTTAACTAAATCAAAGAGGGGTTAAAATGGGCAAAAGACAGATAATGATAAGTTTTGTACTTATTGCAGCACTTGTTTTATTTGGCGTATCTGTCAGCAGCGGCCACAACAACAGCGGCGCCAATTTTGAATGCATGGGATGCCATATCGGTGGCTCAGGCGATGTAACAATTAAAATTGAGGGTCTGCCTAAGGTTTATACACCTGGCAAGCTCTATAAGCTAACCTTGATAGTTGACAGCAAACTTAAAAGTGATCTCGAGGTCCAGGGAGGATTTGGACTTCAGACTGATGCAGGCAATTTTGTAGTTTTGGACAAGAAAAATACCCAGATTGGCGACAATGCTATGTTAACTCATACAAAAGAGGGCTCTGAGTTCAGAAAATGGAAATTTGGATGGAAAGCCCCAGCCAAAGGCGGTGATGTAAATATTAATGTTATGGCAGTTGCAGCAAACGGCGACTTCTCACCTGCTGGCGATGAGGTTGGCGTAAATGCTTTTACAATAAAGTCTAAATAGTGGACTTTAACTAAAACTCAGGAGGGTACATTAATGAAACTAAGCAGGAGGGATTTTTTAAGGGCCAGCGCGATTACAACAGCAGCAGCAGCAGCAGGAATCGCAAAGCCTGAACTGCTCCATGCAGCTAATCCTGTAAAGTCGTATCCCGCCGGCCCATGCCGTTATTGCGCCATCGGGTGTACAATGATCTCGGATGTTGAACTTGATGCCAGCGGCAATCCTACAAAGATTATCGCCATTAAGGGCGACCTTAAGAGCACAGTCAACAGAGGAGTTCTCTGCACAAAAGGTTTTTACCTTCACAAGGCCATCGCATACAAAGACAGGCCTTTTGGAGCTTTTATAAGAAAAGAGTGGATCAATCCAGCAACAGGCAAACCTGATCTCGAGAAGTCTCCAAGAGTTCTTGAGGGCAAAAATTCAAAAGATCCAAAAGGCATTAAGCCTTCAGAAGTGGATCTTAAAGAAAACTTTGTTAAGATTCCTTGGGATGTTGCCATTGATTTTGCTGCTGATATTACAGCAAAGGCAATGAAGGATCATGGCAAGCACAGTGTTAACTACTATGGAAGCGGACAGGCTGGTACGGAAGAGTCACATATAATGAATGACTTTTTCAAGGGCGGCATTCAGAACAATGCTATCGAAGGACAGCCAAGAATGTGTATGGCATCAGCTGTTGTCGGCTATCTCTATGCTGTCGGCAAGGACGAGCCATGGGGATCTCTTGATGACATCGATGTTCCAGATCCTGACTTCAAACAGCACGCTGATACATACTTCCTGATAGGATCAAACACAGCTGAAGCGCATCCAATCATATTCAACAGGATGGCAACAGTCAAGTCAAAAAATCCAAATGCAAAAGTTATACTTGCTGACCCGAGAAAGACAAGGTCAGGAACAATAGCTGACCTCTGGCTTCCATTTTCAACAGGAAGAGATCTTGTTCTTATTAACTCAATG
The DNA here is from genome assembly GCA_034002665.1 of Dissulfurispiraceae bacterium. GTDB lineage: Bacteria > Nitrospirota > Thermodesulfovibrionia > Thermodesulfovibrionales > Dissulfurispiraceae > JAFGXL01. The sequence goes on from JAVFAA010000001.1 coordinate 485,739, forward strand.
GCATATGTAATTGCTCATGAACTCGATAAGGCAAAATATGATATTGAGAAGGGAACGGTTGACGCAGACTGGAAGTACCTTGACAAGAAGTTTATTGAGAGACATGTAAGCTTTGGCATACACCATGATGTCAAAAAGGTATGGATAAAGACATCTTACGGAGGAACAAGAGGCGATGCATGGGATCTTTCCTATACAGCTCCGCCACTTCCTGGCCACAGCTCACAGGTTTATCCTAACCCAAAGAAGAAGTACAACTCTGAAGCTGAGATCATGCAGGATCTATACAAGGGTTTTGCGCTGTATCTCACATTCCTTGAGGACTACAAGCCTGAGAAGATCAATGAGATCTGCTTTGAGAATGAGTCCCCGCTTGTTTATGACAAGGCAACAAGGACATGGAAAAAAATAAGCGGTCCTGAGGCTATCAGAATGGCTGCAAAGTGGTTTGCTGAAGGCCATACAGTAACCTGCTGGACAATGGGCGTCAACCAGAAGCTGCAGGGAACATGGACAAACGCATCACTCCATATGCTTCATTTTATTACAGGTCAAACATGCAAACCAGGCAAACTCTCCTTCAGCTTCACAGGACAGCCTAATGCATGCGGCGGCATAAGAGCTCCTGGAGCGCTTTGCCACGCCCTTCCGTATGGCAGGCTTGTTGCCAACCCGATGCACAGAAAACAGATAGAAGATATCTGGAAGAAGAGGACTGCTGCGTATCTCAAGAAAAAAGGCATGTCAGATGCTGAAATAGCAGCAGAGAACGCAAAGATAAAGATACATCCTCTGCCAGGTCCGCATACAGTCGAGAGCTTTAGAAGACTCGGCTCAGACCAGGTCAAGATAATGTATATATCCACAGTTAACCCTGGACAGAGTAACCCATATGCATGGCCATACAGGCTGGCAATGGGCGGCGCTCACAAGGGAACCTGCTGGCCATGTGTTATTACATTCGAATCATTCCCGAATGCCACAACAATGGTATCTGACCTTGTGCTTGGCGCATCAACATGGGGTGAGAAAGAGTATCTCTACGGAAACCTGGAGAGAAGATACCAGATCATTAAAAACACAATTAAACCTTATGGTGACACAATCCCTGACCACACAATTACAGCCATGATCATGAGAAGGCTTGAAGAGAAGGGAGCAATACCTAAGGGACTCGCATCACAGTTCTGGCCTGCTGAGTATGACACAGCAGACTGGATGAAGAAGACCATAGATGCTGCCAAGACCCATGACTGGAACCAGAAGTTCACGGCGAACATCTGGGAAGAGATCAGGGATGTTACAAGAGGCACATACTATGACTTCTCCGGTATGCACCGCGACATGCTTCTGAAGAAAAATCACGGCTACAGACAGCCTCTGCCGGATTCATACCACACCAATCCGAGTGTTAAGGCAAGATACGACAAGTATGAGTCAAGGATTCAGTTTGCTTATCCTTATGATCCTCATATTGACGAAAAGACAAAGGGCTATCTTGCAGGTATGAAGGTGTTTAACCCTGTATATGGCGCATGGCTCGAGAAGAACATTGAGGAAGAGAAGAAGGATACAGCATATCATGCAGCCAATAAAGTGCCTGCTGGCTGGTATGTAAGCTTCTATGCCTCCAATCCGTTTATTCACGGACTCGGCGACCATCCTACAGATAAGGGCAAGAAGATCCCAATGATCGACGGCCGTCCTATCGCATGGGCAAACCCATGGTGGGCATGTAAGTTCGATGGCAAGAAGTTTGTAAGACACAACACGGTTGAGGTCATTGAGAGGGTATTTAACCCTAAAAAGGTTGAGGTCCACAGTGTGCTTCCTTTTGATATAAAGGCAAAATACACTGTGAATGTCATCGGCGATCCTAACAAGGATCTGGATGCATTCAAAAACATCGGTCTCAGCCCTGCTGAGTTCGCAAACCTCAAACACTCATACAAGAAGGCTGATGGCAGCGAGCTTGTGATCATCGACACAACACAGTACAAGTATGGAGCATGTACCGGAAGAGTTATCGAGCACTGGCATACAGGCAGTATGACCGCCAGAGTTCCTGAGCTCAACCGCGCTGTTCCTGGTGCATATGTCGAGATCAATGAGATTCTTGCCAAGAAGCTCAAGATTAAAAACGGCGATGCAGTAATAGTTGAGTCGCCAAGAGGCAAGATTGAACTGCCTGCGAAAGTGCTTGATGTAACAAAGGCAACTGGCGGACCGAGACAGGACTATGTCTTTATTCCATGGTTTGATGAGTACAAGCTTGTCAACATGATAATGAGAGACGCGTTCGATCCGTTCAGCTTCCAGGCTGACTACAAGATGTTCGCTGTGAAGGTCTATAAGGGTAAAACAAAAGGCAAACAGGCCGAGCCCTTTAAGATTGTTGCATAAGTTTGTTGTATGTCATAATACGGGACACGGATTTCCGTGTCCCGTATTTTATATGCAGAGTATGACTCTTGCTGCCATAAAGTCTTTAAGATGATTACACAGGAAGGTATTTTTATTTGAACAGGATATGGAAGTTTTTTTCATCTGTAAGGCTCGCTGTGATTCTTTTTTGTATTATTTCACTTGTCTCTGTCATAGGCACCATAGTTATCCAGAATGCTACTGATGAACAGGGAATAAGATCGCTCCAGAAGATATTCAGCAACGATCTTGCAAAGGATATATATCCTGTTGTTGCCAGGCTTGGGCTTACTGATATGTACAGTTCATGGTGGTTTGTATCACTTCTCTTTCTTTTTTGCGTAAACATTGTTGTATGCACTATTGATAAACTGCCTGGTGCTTTCAAGGCTGTCAAATCACGGATAACTCCGCTGTCTGATGAAGCGCTATCAAGGCTCGAGACCATGGAATTGAGCATCAAGGCTGATGAGCAGCATGCAGAGGATCTTGTTATTAAATCTCTTAGAAAATCCGGATTCAGGGATATTTTTGTTTTCAGAGATGAAAATAAATTCATATGCGCTGAAAAATGGCGCTACAGCCGTCTTGGAGTATATGTAACCCACCTTAGCATTGTGCTGATATTTGTTGGCGCAATGCTGAATGGTTTATACGGCTATAACGGCTATATAAACATTCTTGAAGGCGAAACAACAGATACGATTCTGCTCAAAAACGGTGCTGAAAAAAAACTGCCGTTCAGCATACGCTGCGATGATTTTGATGTCATCTTTTACGATAACTCTTTTGTTGCCAAAGAGTACAAGAGTCTGCTCACCATCCGAAAAAATGATAGTGATATTAAAAAGGCTGAAGTCGTTGTGAACAACCCTTTTGTTTATGAAGATGTAAAAATATACCAGACTAACTTTGGTTTTTACCCTCAGAAGAACGCACTGTTTATACTAAATGTGTCTGGCGCTGCCGGCTCAGAGATGAAACGGCTGAAATTCAATGATTCATTCAACATACCAGGCACCAGTTTTACAGCAAAGATAGTTGACTTCAATCCATCGATAGCGATTGATCAGTCGTCAGGAGCAGTTTCAATCAGGGAAAACAGCATGAGCAACCCTGCTGTACAGCTCGAGATGAGGGATAATGGGAAGCTTAAAGGTTATGTATGGATACTCAAGCGTAAACCTGAGACAGGCATTTCAGAGGATGGATTTAGAATAAATTTTCTTGATCTTTGGGGGGTGCAATATACCGGTCTTCAGGTGAACAGCATGCCTGGTATGGGTATAATATATTTTGGCTTTACAGCGCTCTGCGCTGGTCTTTATGCATGTTTTTTTATGAGCCATCAACGCATATGGGTAAGGATCAAAAGCTCAGGTCAGGATACAAGGCTGCTTGTTGCCGGAGCTTCCAATAAAGGACAAGTCATTTTGAAGAAAAAAATTGAAAGGATTGCAGATTTATTGCAGAAATAAAAAGATCCGTTTCATAAGAAGCGGAAAGACAGCACAGGAGGAGCAATGAGAAAGTTTTTAGTACTTGTAGTCAGCTGTTTGTTTGTTGTTGCTTGCAGCAAGGGAGCTGATCAGCCTAAAACAGTTTCAGGCGGAGACTACCTTATAAAGATCAACGATGTGGTGATAAACAAGGCTGATCTTGACAAAGAGCTCAAAAAAATGCCGGAAGAGGTGAGGCAGACATTGATGAGGGATGCTCAGACTTACACCAGATTCCTTGAAGATTATGCAAATAAGGAAGCCCTCGGTTTTGAAGCCAAGAACAAGAAAATAGATGTTGATCCTGACTATATCAGCAAAATTGAGTACATCAAAAAGATTACTGCAATTCAGATGCTGTTAGAAAAAGAGGTTGCAAAGGATATAAAGATTTCTGACAGGGATGTGCTTGAATATTACAATCAGAACAAGGCGCAGTTCAGTTCCGCAGTTTCCTATAGAGTCAGCCATATACAGGTTAAGACACAGGCTGAGGCAGATAAAGTGAAAGAGCGCCTAAACAAAGGCGAAGATTTTGCCAAGATAGCAAAAGAGGTTTCAGAAGATAAGGAGTCTGCCAAAAACGGCGGCGATCTCGGGATGCTCGAACCAGGAAGCCTTCCGACTGAACTGGACAAGGTAGTAATGATGATGAAAAAAGGAGATGTGAGCGCTCCTGTAAAGAGTCAGCTGGGGTTTCATATACTCAAGGTTACAGAAGCTAAACAGGGAAGTGCGCTCGATTTTAATATGCTGAAAGAGGACATCAGGCGTGTCATGATGCAGGAAAAGCAGCAGGCAATGTTTGATAAATATATAACAGATGTAAAGGGAAAGTACAAGATTGATATTAATAAGGCTGAAGTTGAGAAGATTGTTAATGCAGCGAATAAGGGCAAGCCAAAAGATGATGCTGTTGGCAATAGCCATGCAGGCGAGCGTAAACAGTCTAAATAACAAGCTTTTTACTTGACATATTTTATAAAACAGAGTTATTCTGAAATGTGCATATGCACATTTCAGAATAACTCTACAAACAATAATAGGAAGGTAGCGGGATGGAACTCGACAGACGGGATTTTCTGAAGCTCTCTTTGACAGCAGGTGCAGCCGGAGCGCTGTCAGGCGCCATATCTGTTTTTGATAAGGATGCCAATGCTGCGCCAACGAAGGAGGAATTTGAACCACTTCCGAATATTAAGGTTGGGGGTATTATAAGACCTCCTGGAGCTCTTTCTGAGAAAGAGTTCAGGGCAAAGTGTATAAGTTGCGGAGTATGCGTTAATGTTTGCCATACAATGAAATATGATACCCTCTCGATTGCGGGTCTGGGTGATCTCAAGAATTTCGGACTTCCATATGTTAAAGACACACGAGATTTTCCATGTGCTCTTTGTATGGAGTGCCCCAAGAGTTGTCCCACAGGAGCTCTGCAGCCTGTCAAGAAAGAGGATGTGAAGATGGGCATGGCCCTGATTGATCTGTCTATATGCTTTGGCTGGAACGGTGATGTCTGCCTTTCATGCAGCAAGGCATGTCCAATGGGCGCTTCCATTTTTGATTTTTATAATGGTGAATGGGGCAATCAGCCAATGATAAATGACAAATGCGTAGGCTGCGGTCTCTGCGTTAAATATTGCCCTCTGGGTGGTTCAGCCATTAAGGTTATAACCCGTGACGAGTATAAAAAAGTAAAAGATGAGTATCTCGCTGACTTCAGGAAGACGATTTCCTTGTCGAATGAAGAAAGGTATAATCTCGTTTACGGAATTAATCTGCCGATGATAATGTCAAGAGGGAGGATGATAGAACGTGAGTACAGAGACTAATACAAACAATGCACCGGAAGAAGAGCCATCATGCTCTGAATTAATCAAAGGCAATAAAAAAGGTTTTATAGGCTGGCTCAAGAGCCATAAATTATCAACACTCAGAAGATTTGTTCTTCTCGCAGTGGTAGTATTTTTTCTCCTTCAGTTTTTCAGGGTTAAGTTGGCGGTCGGCAGTCTTACAGGATCACTGGCGCTCTGGTTTGTGAATCTTCTGGATGTTTTTGCGTATCTTGAGAGCATGGTTGCTTCAAAAGATTTTGGACTTATAGCTATTGTCTCGGTACTGCCCATACTCATTGCATATCTTATATTTGGCAGGTCATTCTGCGGATGGGTCTGTCCGATGGACTATCTGTTTCATGTTACTGACAGGATAAGAAAGTGCAAAATCTTTGATTTCAAAATATCTCCAAAGTATGGCTATATTATTGCAATTGGTTTTCTTGTTGCTTCTTTTGCTATCGGCATTCCGGTATTCACAAACTATTTCTCACATCTCACAAACTTTTTCAGATCATTGACAGGCCTGTATTTTTATATTATGGATCTGCCTGTCGCTGTGGATGTCATGTTGTTTTCATTTGCCGTCATTGTTCTGCTGCTTGTTCTTGAGCTCATATTTCCCCGCATGTGGTGCAGACTTATCTGCCCGGTCGGCAAGGTGTATGGCTTGTTCAACAAAGTCAGCAGGTTCAGACTCAGGGTTACTGACAATGATCTCTGCAAGAAATGCAGGGCATGCGACAGAGTCTGCTATATGGGAGTAAAGGTGAGCGAATATGTCATTAAAGGGGACAAGAATATTCGCGACATCAACTGCATACTCTGCGGCAGATGCGTAGAGGCTTGCAATAACAAGAGTAATATACTTAGAATTAATCTATCGTTAAAATAATTTTTTTCAGAGGGGGCTTATGGTAGTTGCCAGCGGGTTTATGGAAGTTAATTCGACAGATGATATCAAGGCAGTTACAGATGAGCTTGCTTCAAGGCAGGTAGAAGTAGATACTGTTGAAAATGATAAAATAGTCTTTCTTATTGAAAGGGATTCACTTGGTGATGCAAAGGCTGCATTTGAGCAGCTTAAGTATATTGATGGAGTAAGAAATGTCTATCTGGCCTACTATAGCCTTGACGGCGCAGACGAAAATGTAGCAGCAGAGGATGGCTCAGAACTTACTCACTGATTTCTAAAACCAGCTATTGTTTGAAGCGATAGCCAACCCCTGAGACTGTCAGTATATATTCCGGGTCTGAGGGGTTTTTTTCTATCTTTTGCCGCAGATGCTGAATATGCACATCTATAACCCTGCTCCATGTATAAATGTTGGATTCTCTCCATAGCTCTGTCTTGATCTCTTCCCTGCTTATGACTGACCCGCGTCTGGATGATAATAGACATAAAAGATCATACTCTTTTGGGGTGAGCAGCACCTCCATGCCATCAATCTTGACTATTCTTCTTTTATAGTCTATATGCAGATTCCCAATTGTGACATGGCTCTCTTTCATCTCTGGCACAATGCGTCTCAGACAGGCTTTTATCCTCGCAATAAGTTCAATAGTCTCAAATGGTTTCACAACATAGTCATCTGCTCCGCTCTCAAGACCTGTAACCTTGTCCGATATCTTGTCCTTGGCTGTAAGCATTATTATTGGCATGCCCTGGTATTGGGCTCTTACGGTTTTGCAGATATCTATCCCGTCCTTATCAGGCAGCATAAGATCAAGTATGAGTAGATCAGGCGTGACATCCATTATTATTTTTGAGCCTTCAGCCCAGCTTGTTGCTGTAAGGGTATTGAACTGGTGTAGTTCAAGATTTGCTTTCAGCACCTTCAGTATATCCGGGTCATCATCAATTACAAGTATTGTTGTAGTCATGCCTTGTCAGCAACTGCAGGCAGGGTTTTAAATGCCGGCGTCAGCAGCGCATATCTCCTTTTTATCTGATTTATTGTTTTGTAAAACAGGGATTCTGAAGCAGAATACTGCTCCCTCAGGTTCATTGTTTTGCACCCATATAGTACCTCCATGAGCTTCAACTATGCTCTTGCATACAGCAAGTCCAAGACCGGAGCCATCTTTTTTGGAGCCAACCTTAAAGAATTTTTCAAAGATTTTTTCATGATACTGCAGCGGCACTCCAGGGCCTTGATCAGCTACAGCTACAGTTGCTGAGCTGTTGTCAGATGAGACAGATATCTGAATAACTGAATTTTGAGGACTGATCTTGAGTGCATTTGAAATAAGGTTGATTAAAACCTGTCTGATTCTGTCCTCATCAATATCAGCAGCAGTTTCAACAGGCGCGTTAAGTTTGACCCCAATGTTTTTCTGTGCTGCCTCGACCTGAAAATAGGTGAGGGTTTCAGAGAGCAGCGAATTTATATTTGCAGCGCTGAAAAATAGTTCTGATGAGCCAGCCTCTATACGTTCGAGATCCAGCATGTCATTCACCATTCTTATCAGGCGTTCAGAGTTTTTATTTATGATTTCGAGGAATATCTGTATGTCAGCTACCGAGTTTTTATCAATATTGTATTTTGCAGGAAGAAATGACAGCCTTGCTGAAACAAAGTCCATTGCTCCCTTGATAGATGTCAAGGGTGTTCTCAGTTCATGTGATGCCCTCGCTATAAAGTCAGATTTTCTGATATTAAGCTCATTAAGCATGGTGTTGGCTTCAGTCAGCTTTTTGTTGGTCAGTTCAATATCCTTTGTTGCTGCTCTGATCTTGTCATTAAGGCTGTCGTGATAATCAGAGAGCTTTCCAGCCATATCGGAAAAGGACCTCGAGAGATCTTCAAATTCATCTCCTGTCTGTAGGATTTTGTCCCTGCTGTATCTGCCTTCAGACAGGGCTCTTATAAATGATTTCAGCTTTCTTACGGGCGTGAGCACCAATTTTTTCATCATCAGAAAAAGGGCGAGCATAAGAGATCCTATGGTGACTGTGCCGGCAACAAACATGTTCTTCTTATTCTCAGCTATTTCTGTCAATGTTTTATCAATAGGTATTGTAATGCTGATAGCCCCCCTGACATCTCCGATTTTATAGCCTTGATGCGAGTGGCAGGACAAGCACGGCTGTTCAATAAACAGGGGGGATATGAATCTCAGATATTTTTTGCTGTCTATATCAGATATTGTGAAGATCTCTTTTTTACTGCTTGACTCAAACTGTTTCAGAGCACTGCTTTCAAAATCATCAGGCGCATTGGCAGGATTTGTGAGTTTAAGGCTTGTTATATGAAACCAATAGAGCCCCTGATCTTTTGCATAGGTGGAGAGCTCCTTTGTTACCATCGCAGGGGTTTCTTTAAGATATTTAACTCCGGCTCTGTCTGTTATAAGAGAATGTTTTATGTAAGGACTCGGTTTTTTCCAAGGCATCTTTTCGACAAAAATTCCGCCGTGGTCAGCGATCCATTTGCGTGTTATGACAATTTGCTGAAAGATGACGCGGGCTTCATTCTCTACCTGCGTCATTATAAGACGCTCCTGTTTGGTCTCTATAACATAAAATGATATACCGAGCGCTGCAAGCAGGGTGATGCAGCATCCGAAAATAAGCTTGAGATTAAGCGGTACGGACATGTTGTTTTGGGTTTCCGTAGTGTTCTTCATAAAAGTTCTATCCTGATTATAGCCAAATGAATTGGGCAAAGTGAAACAGTCCGCAACACGCAAACTGAGCAGGGAAGTTAACGTCTGGAGGAAAAGAGCAGGGTTTTGTTCTTTCCGAATGCTTTTGCTTCATAAAGAGCCATGTCAGCACTTTTGATAAGGTCTTCAGCAGTTTTTCCATCCTGCGGAAAGCAGGATATTCCCATGCTTATTGTGAGGCTGTTCTTGGGGAATTTTTTCCATTTATACAGAAATGCCTCTCTGATCTTTATCCTTATTCTTTCAGCCACCATAAATGCCTCTTCCTTTGTTGTCTGGGGCATTATAATAGCAAACTCCTCTCCTCCGAATCTTGCCATAACATCATTGGTTCTGAGGCAGTCTCTCGTGATTCTCGAGATGTCTCTTAGAACGCTGTCTCCGGCGATATGTCCTTCAGAGTCGTTGAAAAGCTTGAAGTCGTCTATGTCGAACATTGCAACAGAAAAATTGAGATCATAGCGCTCTGAACGGTGGATCTCTTCTGTAAAACGCTCCTGCAGGTATCTGCGGTTGAACAGTCCGGTGAGGTGGTCTGTTATGGACAGCTCTTTCATCTCTTCTGCAAGGCTGTAGTAGCTGAACACCTTGAGAGATATTGAAGCATATGATGCAAAGTATTTCAGAAGATGCAGATCCCGTTCATTAAATGACTCGCCGCTGATCTTGTCGGATATGTTAAGAACGCCCATTGTCTCTGAGGCAAACTGGAGCGGCACACTCACAAAAGAGTCAGTTTTATAATGATTTTTAGGCGTTATGCATGGCAGATCAAGAGCGTTTATATTTTTTGACAGAAGAGGCTTGCCATCCTGAAAGACCTTGCCTGCGACCCCCTCTCCGATTCTGACCTTAATGTCTTTTGTAAGCCATTTATTTATGCCTTTGACAGCCTTGATGAACAGTGCCCCGTCATCCGGCATGAGCAGGGATCCCTTCTCTGCCTTCATCAGGTCTGTTGCAGTATCAACAATGGTGTCATGCAATGTATCAATATTATGAATGTGCGGAATAAGTCTTGTAACCGCTGTACGCAGCAGAGACATGTCATCAATGCATTTGTCATAAGCGTTCTGAAGCGACAGGTTGTTAAGCACAAGGCTGGCGAGCTTGCAGAACTCCAGTATGCTATATGTCTCTTCCCTGCTTATTACAGAATTGTATATGGCCATAAGCCCATACTGAATATTGTTAAATGAAAGAGGAAAGAGATGAACAGAATTTACAGACTCAGGCAGCTTCATCCTCGAGAGTTCGATCATGTCATTTGTTGATACAGGAGAAAACCCGTCGAAACATCTTGAGACAAGAATGTTATTCTCATCAAGCCGCGTGCTGCCTACATCATCCCTCATCCTGCCTGATGTCATGTAGGCTGAAAATACAGAGTGATCTCTTGTAAATATGGAAACCGTATTTACATTGAATAAAAATAGTATTGCATCAACAATAAGATTGTAAACTTCTTCTTTATGCGCTGGCAGCTGTACACTGTAAAGCACATCAATAAGTGTTCTTGCCCACTGATATCTCCTGCTGTTCAGATTCTTTTCATAGCTGCACCACAAAAGTGTCTCAAATAGCGGTTTTAAGCTGATCGCAAGTTTTTCGATTTCAGCAGGGTCTTTAAATTTGATCATCTTGCCCCATAAGGCTGCCTGGTCAGCATTAAGCCCCATGAGTTGACCTTTTGTTATTACAAATTCATCAAAGTCCTGTTGCATTGAATAAAACGGATTGCTCACAAAGACGAGTCTTGAGCCGTTGACGCTTACAGGGATAAACAGCTGGTTCTGATTTGTGAAGCCCTTGATGACTGAAAACTCTTTTCTTATTAAAGCTCTTTCAACCCCTGCCTGGATGAATTTGTCAAACTCTTTTCTGCCTAATGATGATGATTTGATCTGGGAGGAGAGTCGATCTTCCTGTTTTGATGGTATGATCAATAGTCCGCTGTTGTCATAGACCGCAAAAGATATGTCTGACATGTTGTTTACAGCTTCCAGGACTGTTGAAAGCGATTGGATATCTATGAGTTCAAGGTTTACAGCCATTTGTCTCCCGTTATTGTATTATCGAACTCAATAATGTAATCTTTAATAAATCAGATACATTTAGATAAATGTATCGTAACATAGTATAAAAAATATGTGAATATAAATTTTAACACAATTGCTGTGATTAAATTATTATTATTATTCAATTAGTTAAAGTTGTATAATTTATATGTAAAGTATAATAAACCAGCAATTATTGAACATTTTGACTATTTTATTATGTCTTGCAGGAGGCTTGAAGGTTATGCTGAAAAAAAAGGTTAGCGAAACTGTAAAGGATTTTTTGATAAAAATCGATATGTTTTTTCACGGGATTGCAGCTATTTTACTTTTCATTGCATGCGGTTATGTGCTCTACTATGCTGGAGCAAATCTTGCCGATCCTACACGGGTCTCTGTGATAGCTCTGGTTAACGATGTGCTGCTTGCCCTGATTATCCTGGAGCTTTTATGGACGGTTATAAGGTTTTTGAAGAAACAGAAGTTTTCACTTGCTCCTTTTCTGGCCATAGGAGTTATTGCCTCAATCAGGAGAATCCTGCTAATTGAAGCACAGGGATCTGCTCTGGATTCAATAACTCATGACAAACTGATAGAGATAGGTGTGACCGCAGTTGTTGTTATTATATTCATGATCGGATACTACCTGGCTGTAAAGGCACAAAGACTTGAGCAATAGGAGGGAATGAATGGCTGATGAACATGCATTTGATGTTGTATGTGAAATTGATATGCAGGAAGTGACAAATGCTGTAACGCAGGCGCTCAAAGAGTTGTCCCAGAGGTTTGATTTCAAGGGCAGCAAGAGTACTATTGAACTTGACAAGGCAAAGGCTGTTGTTACTGTTGTCTCTGATGATGAGCATAAGCTCAAAAGCGTTATAGATATACTGCAGTCAAAGTTGATTAAAAGAGGAATTGCGTTGAAGGCCCTCACTTACGGAAAGATTGAGCAGGCTGCAGGCAGCACTGTGCGCCAGATAATAAACCTTCAGCAGGGCATACCTCAGGACAAGGCAAAGGAGATAGTCAAATGCATTAAAGATACAAAGATGAAGGTATCTTCCGAGATACAAAAGGATCAGGTAAGGGTCAGGGCAAAGAAAATTGATGATCTTCAGCATATTATTTCGCTACTAAAGGAAAAAGATTTTGGAATACACCTGCAGTTCTCAAACTATAGATAACAGATAATATTGATTGGTTTAACAATCAAGAAACTTTAATGACTGGAAATAACAGTCAGTTCTTTGCTAAAATGAGAGCCGACTTTTTACAGAGGGGGGACAATAGCTGATGAAAGGCCAGTCTGCCATTATCACTGGAGGCGCAAGAGGCATAGGCAGGTCAATTGCCGCTGCATTTGCTGCGCAGGGCGTCAACATAGCTGTAGTTGATGTTAATATGGATGCTGCAAGCGAAACAGCAGCAGAGCTTCAGAAAGCAGGCGTCAAAACAGCTGCATATAAGGTTGATGTATCTAACTCCAAAGATGTTGCCGCCTTGTTTGAATCAGTTGTAAAAGATCTTGGAAGTGTAGATATAGTTGTCAATAATGCGGGCATCACCAAAGACGGCCTCATACTAAGAATGAAAGAAGAGGACTGGGATGCTGTCATCAACATAAACCTCAAGGGAACATTTCTCTGTACTAAAGAGGCTGTAAAAGTGATGTCAAGACAGAAGTACGGCAGGATAATAAATGTGGCTTCAATAGTAGCTTTTATAGGCAATGCTGGCCAGGCAAATTACAGTGCTTCAAAGGCGGGTATTGTCGGTCTTACAAAAACTACTGCCAAAGAGTATGCCAGCAGAAATATAACCGTTAACGCGGTCGCGCCAGGCTTTATTATTACAGCCATGACAGATGCACTGCCTGAAAGCGTAAAGCAGGAGATGTTCAGGAATATTCCTATGGGTAAATTTGGCACGGTTGATGATGTTTCCAACGCCATACTCTTTCTCGCATCACCTGCATCGGGCTATATTACCGGTCAGGTTATACATATAAACGGCGGCATGTATATGTAAGCAGTGGATTTTATATTTTAAATCCACTATCATATTTGCTATTCAAATTTCAGAACAAAATCTATGGAGGAAATAATGGTAGAAGAAAAGGTTAAGGAAATTATCGCAAAACAGCTTGGTGTAGATGCTGCGGAAGTTACACCAGAGGCATCATTTGTCGAGGATCTCGGAGCAGATTCTCTTGATACAGTTGAACTTGTAATGGCTTTTGAAGAGGCATTCAATATCGAGATTCCTGATGAGGATGCTGAGAAAATCGCTAAAGTTAAAGACGCAGTTGACTATATAAAGAACAAATTGGGATGATTTCAAAAAGAAGAGTAGTTATCACAGGCCTGGGGCTGGTTACGCCTCTGGGTATCGGTACTGATGCTTCATGGAAAGCTGCTCTTGAGGGCAGGTCAGGCATAGGTCCGATAACTCATTTTGATGCTTCTGAATCGAGTGTTCGCATAGCTGGAGAGGTTAAAAGCTTTGATGCTTCCAAATATGTTGAACTGAAAGAGATAAAGAAGATGGATCGTTTTATCCATCTTGCCATGGCAGCAGCTGCCATGGCCATGGATGATTCAGGACTCACAGTAACACCGGAAAATTCTGAAAGGGTTGGTGTTATTGTGGGGGCTGGCATGGGCGGTCTGCCTGCAATTGAGCATTATCACAAGATATATCTCGAAAAAGGCATGAAAAGAATCTCCCCGTTTTTTATTCCGATGCTTATAATCAATCTTGCATCAGGCAATATTTCTATAAAATATGGTGCAAAAGGACCTAACTCATCTGTAGTGACTGCCTGCGCAACAGGCAGCCACTCTATTGGCGATGCATTCAAGATAATTCAGAGAGGCGATGCTGATGCCATGATTGCGGGAGGTACTGAATCAGTCATAACACCTCTTGCTGTGGGAGGCTTCTCTGTTATGAAGACCCTTTCTACAAGAAATGATGATCCAGAGAGGGCAAGCAGGCCGTTTGATGCTGACAGAGACGGCTTTGTCATGGGAGAAGGAGCAGGTGTGCTTGTTATAGAGAGTCTTGACAATGCACTTGCGAGAGACGCAAAAATATATGCTGAAATAATCGGCTACGGCATGTCGAGCGATGCATATCACATAACAACTCCAGCTCCTGAAGGTGAGGGAGCGCTGCGCTGTATGAAGGCTGCCATCAAGGATGCCGGGATAGAAAAAGAAGATATTGATTATATTAATGCCCATGGCACATCAACAAAATATGGGGATGAATCAGAGACAGCAGCAATCAAGACGCTTTTTGGCGAGCATGCATATAAGCTTTGTGTAGGTTCCACAAAATCAATGACAGGCCACCTGCTCGGAGCAGCAGGAGGTGTAGAGGCAGGTTTCTCCATATTGAGCGTTTATAATAATATGGTACTGCCGACAATAAACCTGCAGACGCCTGATCCTGAGTGCGATCTGGATTATGTGCCGAACAAGGCCAGACAGATGCAGGTAGATTGTGCAATGTCAAATTCATTCGGTTTTGGCGGCACCAATGCCTGCCTGCTTTTTAAGAAATACAACAGAGCTTGAGGCCTTGCTGGGGATATCCTTTGCAGACAGGGATATCCTTGGTGAAGCCCTCACTCATAAATCCTTTTACCATGAATCCCAGAACAAGGAATGCTTTTATAACGAAAGACTTGAATTTCTTGGAGACTCAGTTCTGGGCCTTGTTGTGGCTGAACATCTTTTTTATCTTGAGCCTTCGCTGTCTGAAGCTCAGATGTCAAAAATGAAGTCGCAGATTGTAAAAGAATCTGTTCTTTATGAAGTGGCTCTGAACCTTTCGCTGGGAGATTACCTGAGGCTTGGCAAGGGCGAGGAGTCCTCAGGAGGCAGGCAGAAGAGGTCTGTTCTGGCTGATGCGGTAGAGGCCCTGATAGGAGCAGCTTTTCTCGATGCTGGCTACAAAGCTGCAAAGAATACAGTACTGAAACTGTTTCATGAAAAAATCACCGGTGCTTTATCCATACGGAGCGGCGTTGACTTCAAGAGCGAGCTTCAGGAGCTTACTCAGGAAATCTATGGCTGTCTGCCGGTCTATACTGTAATTAATGAACAGGGTGAAGAACACGAAAAGATTTTCACATCTGATGTTTCTGTCAATGGCAGTCTGCTCGGCAGAGGCAGCGGCAGGAGTAAAAAGGAGTCGGAAAAGGCAGCTGCAAAAGAGGCTCTTAACAAGATTAAATCAAAGAAACGCAATTCATAATGTGCTGCTGCAATAATTTATTTCCATGACAAAGAGGATTCTGGATAAAAAAGTTGTTTCATGGTGTCTTTTTGATCTTGCCAATTCTTCCTATTCAGCTGTTATAGCTGCTGTTATATTCCCAGTATATTTCACAACAGTACTGGCTTCCGAGTCCGGGTACAATGCTGATCTGTGGTGGGGTTCTGCTATTAGCTTGAGCATGGCATTTGTTGCTGTCACATCGCCTGTTATGGGCGGACTTGCTGATTCATCAGGTCTAAGAAAAAGACTGCTCATTTTTTATACTCTGCTCTGCATTGCTGCTGTTTCATCATTCTGGTTTCTTCAAAAAGGCCTGTTGTTAGAAGCATTCTTTCTTGTTGTTGCAGCAAATATCGGCATGGAGGGCGGGCTGGTTTTTTATAATTCATTTTTACCGGATATAGCACCCTGTACTCATCAGGGAAGGATCTCTGCCTGGGGGTATGGCACCGGATATGCTGGATCTGTTGTTTCCCTTATTATTGCGCTTTTGATCATAAAGTTCTGGAGCATTGAATATGTCTGGCCAACAACAGCGCTGTTTTTTCTTTTGTTTTCACTGCCAGCTTTTATTAATCTTCCAGCTGACTCACGAAGTCCTCTGCCCTTTCAAAAGGCAGCTGCTTTGGGGATGAAAATGTCGCTTTCTACTCTTGGGCATATTTGGAGTGATTACAGGATCAGGAAATTCATGATCTCATATCTGCTTTATGAAGACGGAGTAAGTACTGTAATAGTCTTTTCGAGCATATTTGCTGCTTTCACACTCGGGTTTAGAAGCGAGGAGCTTATACTTGTGTATCTTATTGTTCAGGGCACAGCGCTATTGGGTTCATTTGCAATGGCCTCGCGCATAGATACAAAGGGTCCAAAAAGTATTCTCAGCCAGTCGTTGATATTATGGGCTGCAGTATGTTGCGCAGTTTTTTTTGTGCAGTCCAAAACAGCTTTTTTTCTGATAGCTTCAGTAGCTGGACTTGGGCTGGGTACTGTACAGGCAGCATCCAGAGCTTTTTTTACACAGTTCATTCCTGAAGGAAGGGAGGCAGAATATTTTGGCGCTTATTCGCTTGTGGGCAAATCATCAGCTGTGATTGGTCCACTTGTGTTTGGCATTGTTTCCAGTACAATGCAGAGCCAGAGGTGGGCTGTGCTTGCATTGTCTCTATTTTTTGTCTTAGGCCTTCTTATATTGAGGGGTGTTGATGCCGGATATCCCAATGAAACAGCTAATCAGGAAAGTTGAGCATACTTTCGATGGTTATTTTTACTGACTGGGCAAGATGATGCAGATTGTAGCCGCCTTCAAGAGTGAATACAACAGGAGTATTGTTGCTCGACCATGCAGCTGAAAGTATCCCCTTGATTATGCCTTTTATGCCCGCATCGCTCACATTCATTCGTGCCAGGGGATCATTCATATGCAGATCATATCCTGCAGAGACCAGTATAAGATCTGGATTGAAATCTTTTACAGCAGCAGGAAGAATCTGGTTGTATATGCGTATAAAATCATCATCACCAACCCCTGCTTCAAGAGGCAGATTCATTGTAAACCCCCTGCCTTTGCCAGTGCCTGATTCATTATGCTGTCCAGTGCCGGGGTAGAATGGATTCTGGTGCGTACTGAAGTAAAAAACAGAATCATCATCCTGAAATGTATGTTGTGTGCCGTTGCCATGGTGTACATCAAAATCTGTGATGAATATTTTTTTGAACCCCATCGTCTGGCCGCATCTGGCTGCTATGGCGATATTGTTAAAGAGGCAAAACCCCATGGCTCTGTCAGATTCTGCATGGTGGCCTGG
Organism: Dissulfurispiraceae bacterium; assembly: GCA_034002665.1. Taxonomy (GTDB): domain Bacteria; phylum Nitrospirota; class Thermodesulfovibrionia; order Thermodesulfovibrionales; family Dissulfurispiraceae; genus JAFGXL01. Next base: position 503,318 of record JAVFAA010000001.1, read on the forward strand.
AGGCCTGACAGCGCAGAAAGCGCCATGTATGCTTCCTTCGGCGCACATCTCAACAGCACGGATAACTGCTCCGGCAGCGTGTAAGGCAGCTTCATGGCTTCCTTCTGAGATATATGTGTCCTGATCTATGTATCCAGGCCCGAATGTCTTTATCTTTTCTATATGCGCTTTGGTGTGTACAAGCATTAATTCTTCTTCTTCAGCAGGTCTTGGCGATATCATTGTGAGCTTTGATAGAAGATCAGCTTCACGGAGTGTTTTGTTTATGGCTTCCAGTCTGTCTGCTGATTCAGGATGCCAGTGCGGCAGCTTATGCTTCAGAAATATATCACTGAAGACATAACCGATTTTTTTCATTGCTGGCTGTTTTTAAGCATCTCTTCAATGGTTATCCTGACGCATTCAGCAAGTGATACAGGATCGTAGCCGCCTTCAAGAGTGAATACAACAGGACAGTTTGAGGAAGATAAAATACTCTGGACTATCCCTCTGACGCCTTCTCCTGAAACCCATAAATCAGTGAAAGGATCTGCTGTATGAATATCATATCCTGCAGATACAAGGACAATATCAGGCTTGTATCTGAATATCAGGCCTGGCAGTATGTCCTGGTAAACATAAAGGAAGTCTTTATTGCCTGATCCTGCTTTTATTGTTACATTGTATGTAAAACCTTCTCCTTTTTCCCTGCCCCGTTCCAACTCTTTTCCTGTGTCAGGATAGTATGGAAACTGATGCGTGCTGAAGAAAAAGACAGAATCATCATCTTCAAATATATGCTGTGTGCCATTGCCGTGATGCGCGTCAAAATCAATTACAAATACTTTGTTATACCCAATTGATTGAGCGTATCTTGCGCCGACAGCCACATTGTTAAAGATACAGAATCCCATGGCAACATCTTTTTCAGCATGATGGCCGGGAGGTCTAACAGCGCAGAAAGCGCGCTGGATCTCTCCTTGTCTGCATCTGGATACTGCTTCAATAACCGCTCCTGTCGCATACAGGCCAGAAGAGAGCGTCTCTTCTGAAATATATGTATCTTCGTCTATAAAGCCTGTGCCAAATCCCAGGAGTTTGTTTATATAGTCCTCAGAGTGCACTCTGCCGATATCTTCATAACTGGCCATTTTGGGTTTTATATGAATCAGCTTGTCCCAGAGTCCAGCCTTCTTCAGCTCAGCGATTATGGCAAGCAGTCTTTCTCCAGAGTCAGGATGACCGTCAGGAGGAGTATGTTTAAGAAAAAAATCATCATACACAAATCCGGTTTTGATCATAAATGAAATTATACCCTAAAACAGCTTATCATAAAAATCTCTGAAAATGCTTGAATGTCTGTCCGTTAATTCGCTATTATTGAAGTAATTAAATATGAATGCAGATAATTATTCATCAAGAAGCATACAACAGGCGCCAACATTTTTGAACGCAAAAACATTTATGTATTTGCTGCTGATGTCTGTGTTTCTGCTGTTGGCTGCAGGCAGTCTGCAGGCTGATGATCAGATGGAGATAAAAGGTCTTAGACACTGGGCTGCTTCTGAGCATATAAGGGTAGTGCTCGATCTGAGCGGATCTGTCGAATTCAGTGCAAACAAGCTCCAGAATCCTGAAAGGCTTTTTTTTGACATAAGAAACGCAAAACTTAAAAAAGGACTCCAGACAGTTTTTAATATAAATGACAATCTCCTCAGGACAGTAAGACTGGGGCAGTTTAATGCTACTACTGTCAGAATAGTATTTGATATCAGCAATCCGTCTTATGAATACAAGGTTTTTATTCTTGAAGATCCCGCTCGTCTGGTTATTGATGTTTTTTTGAAAAAGCATGCTGAAGACAAAGCTGATGAGCCTTCGCCTGAATCAGACCTGAAAAAGCCTCAGGAGAATAAGGCTGCACCTCCTGTGCAGCAGCTTTTAAAAAGAAAAATTGTTGTTGATCCCGGTCATGGAGGAGATGATCCGGGTGCAGTTGGTCCTACAGGCCTCTATGAGAAGGATGTGGTTCTTGATGTTGCTTTAAAACTAAAACAGGAAGCTGAAAAACTCTATTCACATTATGAAATTATTCTTACAAGGGATAGAGATATTTTTATTCCTCTTGAAAAACGCACAGCAATAGCAAACAAACACAACGCTGATCTGTTTGTGTCCATACATGTAAATGCGAGTCCAAACAGAAAGGCGAGGGGCATTGAGACATACCTGCTAAACTGGACAAATGACGAAGAAGCTATCAGGGTGGCGGCGCGTGAAAACAGAATTTCGATAAAGAAGATGAAGCAGGTGCAGGGAGAGCTTGATTTTATCACATCATCTTTAAGAAGAGAGAATAAGCGGGATGAGTCGCTGAAACTTGCGGGCTATATTCAGAACTCACTTGTTGCCAGAGTCACCACATCGCACAGCAGTGTGCATGATCTTGGCGTTAAGCAGGCGCTTTTTTATGTTCTTGTTGGTGCTGAAATGCCCTCAGCGCTTGCCGAGATTTCTTTTATAAGCAATCCTGCTGAAGAAAAACTGCTCTCCAGCTCCAGATACAGAACAATGTTGGCTGAATCTATTCTGGAAGGAATAAACAGCTATTTTCAATCAGCGCCTGTACAGAAGATTGTGCGAGGCAAAGACACTGAATCTGATATTAAAACTCCGAGACCGGTCAGTTCATCTACTGACTATAAAAGCTTGAATAAATTGCGCCGTATAAAAAACAATTGAGAATAACAGTATCAAAATCAATTTTACTGATTATCGGTTATCTTGTTTTTTCTGTCTCTCTTTTTTTTATTAAACATCCGTCAGTACATATGGTTTTTTCTTTCTGCGTACTGCTGACAGCCGTATGCATGCCATCCATTGACATCAGAAAGGGTATTTTCCCTATTTCGTTATTCATACTTTTTACATTCAGCTCAAATATATTTTATGGTTCTGGTCAGGTACTGTTTTCCATTTCATCACTTCATGTAACTGACGGAGGGCTGTCAGTTGCTGTTGTGAGATCGTTACGGGTTCTGGAGCTGATCTATGCAGCCCGCATATTAGGGGCTCTTGTGCCAATATCAGAAATGACTACTGCAATGAGCATCATATTCCAGCCGCTCGGCAAAACAGGGCTGCCTGTGAATGAGTTTTTTAATATCCTGAGATTGACCCTGCATTGCCTGCCAAAGATCAAATCAAGGGTTCAACAGGAGTGTGATAGATATATTGATTATGCATACAATGGAACCCGGATCACTGGAGTTGCCAAGGCAGCAAGTCTCAGCAGGGTGTTTATCCCCGAGATCCTCGTACCATTTTTTATTGACAGCATTATGCACCCTGAGCAGTATTTTGAAAATAAAGATGAAAATGATATCCATGTGAGTTTTGAATAATGGATATCCTGTTAAAAGGCGGACATATTCTTGATGGCACCGGTACTCCTGCTTTTGATGCCAATGTGGGAGTAGTCGGAGACATGATCTCTTATATTGGATCTGGAGAGCCTGAAGCTGATAATGTTCTGGATATAACAGGACTCTGCCTCTGTCCGGGATTCATTGACGCGCATGCTCATTCTGAGTTTACTCTTATGGCTGACGGCCGGGCAGAAGCCAAGATTGCCCAGGGAGTGACTACAGAGATAAACGGCAACTGCGGATTGTCTGCTGCGCCGCTTTCGGGGCAGGCAGCGGTTCGCAGAGAAGCAGACATGCTCGAATACGGTATTACAGAGAGGTGGTCGTCTTTTGGTGAATATTTTTCTTTGCTCTCGCAAAAAGGTATAGGCATAAACTTTGCGACTCTCTGCGGGCATGGGAATTTAAGGGGTTCTGTATTTGGATATGCCGATGGCATGCCTGACCCAGAGCAAATGTCTGCAATGCGTCAACTGGCGCAAAGTTCGGTAAAGGAGGGGATAGCAGGTCTTTCTACCGGCCTCATATATCCACCCGGGATTTTTTCCGATACTGATGAAATTGCTGAATTGTGCAGGATTTTTGCTGATATGGATGGTGTCTATGCTTCTCACATGAGGAGCGAGGGCGAGATGCTTCTTGAATCTCTTCAGGAGATGATTGATATAGCATACATCTCTGGCATAAGGATCCATGTTTCTCATCTTAAAACATATGGTATGGAAAACTGGCACAAAGCTGATGCAGCAATAGACATGCTCAGAAAAGGTATTGATTCAGGACTCAGGATAACATGCGACAGATATCCATATACAGCTGCAGGCACTGACCTCGATGCAATACTTCCCGGGTGGGCGCATGAAGGCGGCATTGAAGAGGAGATGCGCAGGCTGCAATCACCTCAAAGCAGATCAAAAATCGAGGAGGAACTGAGGCAGAGGGCTCAGGATATTGGAGGTGCTTACTGGCAGGGAATAGTTATATCTTCGGTAAGCAGACCAGAGTCTGCATGGATGGAGGGCTGGTCAATAAGTGACATATCTTCAAAACTTGGCATAAGACCAGAAGAGGCGGTTGTTGATATTGTGATATCTGAACATGCAAGGGCATCTGCACATTTTTTTGTGATGTGCGAGGAGAATCTCAGGAAGTTCCTCTCTCTACCGTTTGCTATGATCGGTTCGGACAGTTCTGCCAGATCATTTTCTGGTCCAACATGCATAGGAAGACCGCATCCAAGGGCATTTGGCTCTTTTCCGCGCTTTCTTGGCAGATATGCAAGAGATGAAAATATGTTCAGCCTTGAGGAGGCAGTAAGAAAGATAACCGGGCTGCCTGCCGAGACCTTTAGACTCACAAGGCGCGGAGCAGTAAGGGAAGGGTTTTATGCTGATCTGACAGTATTTGAATACTCAACAATATCTGATCGTTCAACATACAATGATCCTTATGTCAGACCTGAAGGAATAGCACATGTTTTTGTGAATGGCAAATCAGCGCTCAGCCACGGCAGCCTCACAGGCATGCTTGGCGGCAGGATTATTAAAACAGGCAATATATAGTGCAATGATACTGAAATATTTTAAATGCTGAGCTATAATAGTCTAAAAAATCAGCAGACACCATATTTTTTTGCTGATTATGCAAATACTCTTGTTGACAGGCTTCAGAGGAGGCAGTAGATGATACTTAAGGGATGTGAAAAATTTCTTGATGTTGATGTGCTTATGAGAGAGGGTTATGAAACATCAACATCTGGAGAGCCTACCCGCGGTATTATAATTCAGGACCGCTACTCGGATGAAATAGGCGAGATACTGAAAAAGCATCTGAACGAAAGAAATACAGTGGTAGTGCTTTTTGACCCATTTATTCTGAAGCTTAAGACCAACAACCGGTTTCTTTACAGTGTGCTCAAGGAAAAAAGCTGCAAAATAATAAATCACACAGAACAGGAGATAGCTCTTATACAGCATGGAGGTGCCTGGGAGCTGGATGTGATAGTCATTATCGAGAAAAAAATATATGATATGCTTGTTGATGCTAATGATCCCATTCTTAAGGAAATAACCTTTGAATGAAAGACCTGCTCTGTTACTTTTCGCGCAGGCGCTCTTCTTCTTCCTGTTCTGTCTTGCATTCAATGCACATTGTTGTCACTGGTCTTGCCTCGAGCCTTTTTAGATTTATCTCCTGTCCGCAGTTTTCGCATATGCCATAGTTGCCTGAATCAATCTTGTCAATGGCTTCATCAATCTTTTTAAGCAGATTTCTTTCCCTTCCCCTCAGCCTGAGCATAAAGTTTCTGTCAATCTCAGCTGATGCCTGATCGCCAAGCTCGGGGAATATCTGCTCATCAGGGAGCTGGTTAAGAGCAATGCCTGCTTCTGATAAAAGAGCATTCTTCTGGGATAGAAGCTTTTTCCGCATATCCTGAAACTTTTTTTCACGCAAAGAGAGTTTGGCCTCATCTTTTTGCTTTGATGTTGTCTTTGTTGTCTTTTCTTTCTGTTTCATATTGTCCTCTCTTTACTGTGCGTATTTCAGCAAGCAAAATGATATCAAAAAACCTTCCAGACAGTCAAACTTCAATTTGATATTCTGCTGCAACTGAACAATGGACATGCATATATTTTAGATTATCGGAAACTTTTTGAAAATACTTGACATTTATGGAAGGTGCTGGGATAAAATTATGTGTCGTATATGGCAAGTGTTTTTTAAACGCTTCTGCAAGCATAGTATAAGAATATCTGAGAGGTTGTCATGACGAAGGCTGATATTGTTAACAATGTATTCGAGAAGGTCGGCCTGCCCAGAAATGAGGCGCAGGAGCTGGTAGAAACAGTATTCGAGTCAATTAAGCAGACTCTCATGGCAGGCGAGTCTATAAAAATATCCGGATTCGGCACATTCAGCGTTAGAAAAAAGAATGCTCGCATTGGAAGGAATCCTAAGACAAAGCAGGAAGTTGAAATAACTCCAAGAAGAGTTGTAACTTTCAAGGCAAGCGATCAGTTGAAGGAAGGTGTTAAATAGTCGTGTCTTTTTCAAGCTTAATACCGCAGGATCTGCGCAAAGACTTTGACTATGCTGCAGATGCATGATGCCCAGAGACCGGATCAGCCAGCCAGCCCCTTGCAGGACAAGCTTTTTTTTAAGATTGGAGAGGCCAGCGAGATAACCGGCTTGGAATCTTATGTTCTGAGATATTGGGAGACCGAGTTTTCGTTTCTAAAACCACGCAAATCCAGATCTGGACAGCGCATTTATACTACAGAGGATATAAACAAAATCCTCACAATAAAGCGTATGCTTTATGACGAGAAATACACAATTAACGGAGTAAGACAGAAGCTCGGTTCATTTGCAGGAAGCACAACTCAGCACAATGCTGGATCATCTTCAGATGACATTTCAGCGCGCAGAACTCTTATACAGGTTAAGGACAAACTGAGAGATCTGCTGCAGAGGCTTTCTTGAAAAAACAGTAATAAAGGTGTTCGGGGCGTAGCGCAGCCTGGTAGCGCACTCGCTTGGGGTGCGAGTGGTCGCCCGTTCAAATCGGGTCGCCCCGACCAAAATCTTGCCACTCATTTAAAATAAAATGATGAAAACTATTTTAGAAAATCTCTCTTTAATTCCAATCTTCTCATCATTGTCAGACTCTGAGCTGGCTGATGTGAAGCCTTTTTGCGAAGCAAGGCATATTCGAAAAAAAGAGCTTGTTTTTTCTGAAGGCAGTGAACCTGACTGGTTCTATATCTGTCTTTCAGGTAAGGTGAAGATAACAAAGACCTCTCATGACGGCAAAGAAATAATTATTGAAGTTATCTCTCCGCTTGATTTTTTTGGCGGGTTTGCAGTTATCAGGGGATTTCCTTATCCTGCAAGCGCATATGCTATGGAGGATGCCTCAATACTAAGAATAAAAAGAGAAAAATTAGATCTGATAATAGACAAGCATCCTCAGGTTATGCATGCCATAACATCCAATCTCGGGATGAGGGTGCGTGACTTTCATGCTAATCTCAAGAGTATTGCATTGGATAAGGTTGAGTCCAGGATTGCCTCAATTCTTTGCAAACTGGCCGAAAAGTCCGGGGTTTTTGATGGTTCAGGTGTAACAATTGACATGAGGCTGACAAAGCAGGACATAGCTGAAATGGCAGGTACTACTGTTGAGACTGCCATAAGAGTTGCCGGGCAGTTTAAAAAAGCGGGTATCATCATGGAACAGGACGGCAGGACAACGATAATTGATATGGATCGCCTCAAGGAAAAGTTTATTCCTAAACAGCTTTAAACAGTATTATATATTTTTTTCTTATTTACTTATCAAGACTTGATGAATGATGCTCATTGAATTAAAATAACAGTTCGACCAAAAAGCATAAAACAGGAGGATATAATGCCGGAAAGAATTGAAGTTAGATGGCACGGCAGGGGAGGCCAGGGTACAGTTACTGCTGCCAAGGTTTTTGCAGATGCCTGTCTGAGTGGAGGCCGATATGTGCAGGCATTCCCGGAGTATGGGCCTGAGAGGTCAGGCGCGCCGCTAAAGGCATATAACAGGATAGGCGATTCAGAGCTCAGGATGCACTGCCCTGTGTTGCATCCAGGCATAGTTGTTATTGCGGACTCTACGCTGATCGACAGCATAGATGTTACTGAAGGAGTTCTGGACAATGGCGTGTTTGTTGTTAATACAGCCAAGGATCCTGTTGAAATGCGCAAAAAGCTTAATGCATCAGCCAATCAGAAGGTTTATACGATTGACGCAACCAGGATAGCTATTGATTCATTCGGCAGGCCGCTGCCTAACTCTCCTCTTGTTGGTACACTCGCCAGGATAACAGGCATAGTGAGTCTGGAGACGATTCTGGAAGATGTGAAAAAAAGCTTTGGAAAGAAGTTTTCACAAAAAATTATTGACGGCAATCTGGATGCTGCAAAGCGTGGCTATGAGGAGGTCAAAGAGGGATGAAAAAGAAAGGATGGAAAGAGCTTACGCCAGGTGCTGTTGTAACTGAACCAGGCAGCTCCAGACAGTTTAAGACAGGCTCCTGGAGGGCATTTAAGCCGAGATGGATAGAGGAAAACTGCATACATTGTCTTTTTTGCTGGATATACTGCCCTGACATGGCAATTTCTGTAAAGGACGGTAAAAGGGGAGAATTTAATTTTGACTATTGCAAGGGCTGCGGAATCTGTGCGCTCGAGTGCCCTGGCAAAAAGGGCAACAAGGCGATCGTAATGGAAGAGGAGGGGAACTGATGCCAAAGATAGTTGCTGTTACAGGAAATGAGGCTGTTGCAGAAGCACTGAAGCAGGTTAATCCTGATGTTTGTGCTGCTTATCCCATAACCCCTCAGACAGATATAATGCAGAGATTCTCGAGCTTTGCCTCTAACGGCAAGGTAAAGACAGAGATGATACTTGTTGAGAGCGAACACAGCGCCATGAGTGCGTGTGTAGGGGCTTCAGCAGCCGGCGGCAGAGTTATTACTGCCACATCATCACAAGGTCTGGCGCTTATGTGGGAGATCCTCTGGATAGCTTCAGGAGACAGACTGCCTATTGTCATGCCGCTTGTAAACAGAGCACTTTCTGCTCCTATCAATATTCATGGGGACCACTCTGACGGCATGGGAGCAAGAGACTGCGGCTGGATACAGCTCTGGTCAGAAAACGCCCAGGAGGCATATGACAACACAATCCAGGCATTCAGGATAGCTGAGCATATGGATATAAGGCTGCCTGTAATGGTATGCCTCGATGGATTTATTATCAGCCACTCTATAACAAGAATGGAATTTCTTGAAGATGAGAAGGTCAGATCTTTTGTTGGCGACTTCAGGCAGGTCAACCCGCTTCTTGATCTTGACAATCCAGTAAGCTATGGTCCGTTGATTTTGACTGACTACTATATGGAATACAGAAAGGCTCATGAGCATGTGATGTCAAAAGTGCCAGGAGTGGTCATGCAGGTTGCGGATGAGTTCGAGAAGATAACCGGCAGGAAATACGGACTTTTTGAATCATATAGACTTGATGATGCCGAGATCGGTATAGTTGTGCTCAACTCAGCAGCAGGTACAACCAAAGATGTTATAGATGAATTCAGATCAAAAGGTATAAAGGCTGGACTTCTGAAACCAAGACTTTTCAGACCATTCCCATACGCTGAGGTTGGAGAGGCGCTTAAACATCTTAAGGCTGTATGCGTGCTCGACAGGGCTGATGCATTTGGCGCATCTTTTGGACCATTGTTTATGGATATTGCTTCAAGTCTTTATATCCAGGACAAAAGACTTCTGATGTTCAACAGAATATACGGTCTTGGCGGCAGGGACTATATGCCTGATCAGGCAGAGCTTGTGCTCAATGAGCTTGTTGATACAGTTAAAACAGGCAAGGTCAGGTCTGTAAAAGAATATATAGGAGTGAGGGAATAATATGGCGACACCATTGAGCTTAAAGGAACTCAGCAAAAAGGAAGAAAGGCTCACCTCAGGCCACAGAATGTGCTCTGGCTGCGGTGCGCCGATTGTAGTTAAGATGGTGATGCTTGCAACGGACTATCCGGTTATAGCGTCAAATGCTACTGGATGTCTTGAGGTCTCCACCTGCATACAGCAGTTTACTTCCTGGAATATCCCATGGATACATAATGCTTTTGAAAATGCTGCTGCCACACTTTCAGGCGTAGAGACAATGTATCGTTCACTCAAAAAACAGGGCAAGATTGATCAGGAGATAAAGTTTATCGCATTTGGCGGAGATGGAGGTACATACGACATAGGTTTTCAGAGCCTCTCTGGCGCAATGGAGCGTGGTCACGACATGATTTATGTATGTTATGACAATGGAGCCTATATGAACACAGGCATCCAGCGTTCGAGCGCGACACCGCTGGGAGCTGATACAACCACATGTCCTGTTGGAAGCCAGAATCCAGGCAAGGTTCAGGAGAGAAAAGACCTTACAAGGATAATGGCTGCGCATGGCATACCCTACGTTGCGCAGGCATCGCCAAGCAACTGGGCTGATCTCATGAAGAAGGTGAGAAAGGCGCATGAGATCAAAGGCCCCAAGTTTATAAACATAATAGCTCCCTGCAACAGGGGTTGGAGATCAAAGACAGATGATGCCATTACACTTAGCAGGATAGCTGTTGATACATGCTACTGGCCACTTTTTGAGATCGAAAACGGGGTAACAAAGGTTACTTACAAACCCAAAGAGAAGAAGCCTCTTGTAGAGTTTCTCAAGCCTCAGGGCAGGTTCAAGCACCTCTTTGCGCCTGAGAATGAGTGGCTGCTCCAGAAGACTCAGGAAGTTGTGGACAGAAACTGGGAGAGACTCCTCCGAGAAGAAGAGTTTACAAATCCCAAATCAGAATAGCTTCAAACAAAAAACAATCTTTATCAAGGCCCTGCCAAGACAGGGCCTTTTTATAGTTGAATAATAAGTCGCAACATTTTAAGTTGCGCTGATGCCTTAGTAATGCTAATATGAAAAGAGGTGAATTTTTTCTGAAATTATTTTAACTGTCGATCTTAATGCATGCAATTCGGGAGGCCCTTGATTTATGAAAGGTTCTGGCAGCAATTCTGTGCTGGTTGTTGATGACGACTACTTTGTGCTCGAATCTGTCTGTATGATAATTAATGAAACTGGCTATACAGTCAAGTCAGCTTTTTCCGGTCAGGAAGCCCTCGAAGTTTTAAAGACTTTCTCCCCTGATGTAGTTCTCACTGATATAAAAATGCCTGGAATGAACGGCATAGAGTTGCTTGAAAGGATACACAGACTTGATCCTGACATGCCTGTGCTGCTGATGACAGCCTTTGCAGAGATGGAGGTTGCTGTTGATGCAGTGAAAAAAGGAGCCTTCGATCTTATACTCAAGCCGTGCAAGCCGGAATATCTGCTTCATGCTGTGTCCAAGGCAGTCAGGCATCGTAAGCTTATTGAGATGGAAAAAAACTACAAGACAGCTCTTGAAGAGACAGTAAAACAGAGAACCAAGGATCTGGACAATGCCCTCAAGCAGCTTAAGAAGATGAGCTATGAGCTGCTTTCGAAACTGACAACAGTTGCTGAGTATCGGGATACTGATACAGGACTGCATACCTCGAGAATTGGAGTGTTTTCTGCTGAAATAGCGACTGAACTCGGCATGTCATCAGAGTTTGTCGAGATTATAAGATACTCCAGCGCAATGCATGACATTGGAAAGGTCGGCATATCTGACAGCATTCTCCTGAAGCCCGGGGCTCTCACAAAAGAGGAATTTGAGATAATGAAGACTCACTGTGAAAAGGGCTGGAACATGCTTCACGACACAGAATTCGAGATGATAAAAGTATCAGCTTCAATAGCCCTGAACCATCACGAAAGATGGGATGGCACAGGATATCCAAACGGACTTAAGGAAGAAGAGACTCCTGTTGAAGGCAGGATAGTTATGCTCGCAGACCAGTACGAGGCCTTGAGAAGTGCTCGTCCTTACAAAAAGGGATTTACTCATGCTGATGCATGCAAGATAATTACTGAGGGTGACGGCAGGACAATGCCCGGGCATTTTGATCCTGATGTATTAAAGGCATTTAAAAAGAATGAAGCAGCCTTTGAGGAGATTTACAGAAATCTGGCTGAGCATTAGCTCCAGGATCGGGATACAACTATTGATAATGCTTCAGGTTCAGATTCTATAACAGCAGGTCCCCTGCCGAGATAATCGCCGTCAATCTGTATATGTGGAGATCCATTTATCACCAGCCTTGTTGATTTGGTGTATGTGATGTCATTAAAGCCAAGATGTCTTCCGGATGCAATTCCAAAAACATATCTTGCAACATCTATTCGCTTTGAACTGTGTCCTGCAAAAAGATGAATATAAGGGCTTGTTATCTTGGCGTCAGGGGTTGCGCTGAATTTTCCGGCATAGTGTGAAGCTTTTGAAGCTATCAGGGCGCTGCACTCAATTGTGCTGATAACTCCCCTGTCATCTGTAATATCAGCGCTGAAAAGCTCCTGCCCTGCAAGCAGTGTACTTATGCCGCTCATTATATATGCTGCTTTTCCTGATAATTTCTTGATGATTTTGTTGACATTATTTACGGTTTCCCCGTCAAATCCTATTCCGGCCATAAGCAGAAATAGCCTGCTGCTTCCATCAGAAAGTGTGATTTTTGCAGGACTCACTTTTATTGTAAAACCATTGAGGGCTGCTGCTGCAGCAGCGTCAATATTGAATGGAATGTCCAGTTCGAGGGCAAGTACGGAAGTTGTCCCCATCGGCAATATCGCCAATGGTATGCCTGAGTGCGCCAACCCGTTTGCAGCCTCATTATAAGTTCCATCGCCTCCGGCAGCGATGACAATAATCTTGCTGAGAGAAGAACCAGCGCCGTATTCATCAGCTATCCTGCGTGCATATTGCTCTGCATCTAACGGAGCCTGTGTAAGCAGCAGCTCAGCATCAGCACATCCTGACTTGACTGCCTTGAATGCTTTGTCAATTTTTTTAAGGCTGCTGCTGCCTGCAGCTGGATTGGCAATTATAAAAACCTTTCTTTTCATCTTTTGCATCCGGAGTGGTCAATTATCACTGCTCTGTTCTCGAGATATTTGATGACAGCTTCGGGTTTCGCGTACTGTCTAAGGTATATCACCCTGCCGCCGCGCATATCTCCGGTCGATTTAATATTTGGTATCCGCAGGTATCCGAGTATTGATGATGCTATGTATCCGGTTGTGTAGTCAGGATCATCAGATATGCAGACCTCGGCGATTATATCCGGATGATTTGCTGTTTTTGAGGCAAGGGAGATGGCTTCTGCAACTGTTGTGATATGAGATTTCTTGATTCTGCTGATTTTTAATATCTCATTAAACGCTTTTTTTGAGAGCCCGAATTTTGTTACGCGCACTCCGCGTGAACAATCAGGTTCAACTCTCCTGCCTGAACTGCACAGAACAAGACTTGCTCCGCGCATCCTTTTCTTTGAATCAAGAACTTTAAATCCTCTTGCTGCAGCCATTCTGGATATCCCCAGCTTGAGCAGATGTTCAGTAATTATGAGTCTGGCTTCTGAAGGGGATTTGCATTTTATTGTTGTTGTTTTGAGCAGACAGGCTTTCAGCGGTTTGTCCGGTATGCGCTCAACTGTAACTGTAATCTCATCAGGCATTCCTCGAGAGTGGGTTAAAGCACGCTTGATATACTGCTGCGCCATGCTTGACAGCTGATTTTTGCTGCAGATTGTTTCTGCTCCTGATATATGAACAGTACCGGTTCTGCTGCTTTTTTTTGCTGCCCTCATTCTTATGCTCCACATTGTCATAAAATTATACGGATTGATCAGTTGGTAATCAATATTTTGCCTGTGGTGCTTTCTTTACAAAAGAGTCTGCATAAAGTAAAATTTCTCATTATGAAGACTCTCCGTGTTGTGCTTTGCCAGATAAATCCGACTGTTGGCGATCTTGACGGCAATGTTCAAAAGATACTGTCATTTATGAAAAGGGCTCAGGAGCATGAACCGGATATAATTGTTTTCCCTGAACTCGCTGTAACCGGCTACCCTCCGGAAGATCTGCTGCTGCGGCCCTCATTTATCAGTGATAATCTTGATGCGCTCAGGACAATTCAGGATGCAACCGGCAGCGCTGTAGTGATTGCGGGATTTGTTGACCGTAAAGAGGATATTTATAATGCAGCAGCTGTGATGCAGAACAAGAAATTGCTGGATATTTATCATAAGGTCTATTTGTCCAACTATGGGGTGTTTGATGAGTCGCGGTATTTTCGTGCTGGCACGAGGTCGCCTATGTACAAAATAGAAAATATTAATTTTAATATCAGCATATGCGAGGATATCCGGTATCCTGAAGCATACGCTGCATCACATGCAACCGGCAGCGCTGACCTTATGATAAACATAAACTCATCTCCCTACCATGCAGGTAAATCCGAATCAATACAGAAGATGATCTCAACAAGGGCATTTGACAATGGAGTTTTTATTGCGTATCTGAATTCAGTTGGAGGACAGGATGAACTGGTGCTGGACGGCGGCAGTTTTATTGTGGACCAGAATGGCAGGCTTGCTGCATCAGCTGAGCAGTTTGAAGAGGATCTGATTGTTGCTGATCTTGACCTCGAATCACCAGTATCCGCTCGAAAGCCCATAAGCAGAAAACTTCTGCCTGTACGGAAAAATGAAGTTATCACTGTGAGGCAGCAGTGCAGCTCCAGAACCTCAAGGATGGAACCTTCTGCTTTGGTCAGAAACCTGGTTCGTGAAGAGGAGATATTCAGAGCTCTTGTGCTCGGCACAAAAGATTATATTCGCAAAAACAGCTTTAAAAAGATGTGCGTGGGGCTGAGCGGGGGAGTAGATTCAGCACTTGTTCTTGCAATTGCTGTTGAAGCTGTCGGCTCTGAAAATGTGGTCTCTGTTTTTATGCCCTCATGCTTCACTTCAGAGGAGAGCAGAAAGGACTCGTATGAGCTTGCTGCAAATCTCGGCATCAGAATAATTGAACAGCCCATATCACGACTTTTTGATCTTTATATGGAAGAGCTTGCTCCAGTGTTCAATGATATGCAGTTTGATGCTGCTGAAGAGAATCTTCAGGCAAGAATAAGAGGGAATATCCTGATGGCTATGTCTAACAAATTCGGCTGGCTGGTACTGACTACCAGCAATAAATCAGAGATGAGTGTCGGATATTCCACTTTATATGGAGACATGGCAGGTGGTTTTGCAGTCATTAGGGATATACCAAAAACAGATGTTTACAGGATTGCGGAATGGTACAACCGGACAAGAGTCAGCAGTATGATTCCTGAGAATATCCTCACAAAAGCACCGACTGCTGAACTGAGGACAGGGCAGAAGGATACAGACAGCCTGCCTCCATATGATAAGCTGGATCCGCTGTTGAAGGCATATATTGATGAAAACAGGGATAATGAATACCTGCTCAGCTGCGGACTCAGCGAAGATGAGACTATACGAGTGCTGAATATGGTGGATGCAAGCGAATACAAGCGCAGGCAGTCTCCTCCCGGCATCAAGATAACAGAGAGAGCATTTGGCCGCGACAGGCGGGTTCCTATCACAAATTGCTACAGGAAGTGGATATGATAAGGACAAAGGTGCTGTTTGTGCTGTTAGCCTCAGTGTTGTTGTTATTTCAATATGCATGCGCTGCTGAAAAGCCTGCTGATTTCAGTTATGGCAAAGTCCAGCCGCTTGCTGAAGCAAAACCCAAGAAGCCTGTAAAGATCAAGGTGCATAGAAACGCGAAAGGAGAATACACCTGGGACCTTACAGGAGATGATCCTGATGAGGTGGCCAGGGCAGATAAAAGATTGAAAAAGGCGCTCGGGTTGCAGTAAAAGAATATATCCGGAGGTTTAAGATGGAGAAATTTTCAATACTTGAA
Source organism: Dissulfurispiraceae bacterium (assembly GCA_034002665.1). Taxonomy (GTDB): domain Bacteria; phylum Nitrospirota; class Thermodesulfovibrionia; order Thermodesulfovibrionales; family Dissulfurispiraceae; genus JAFGXL01. Next base: position 519,190 of record JAVFAA010000001.1, read on the forward strand.
GTTGTGGAGCAGGCTGTCCAGACAGAGAAGACAGGCTACAAATTTTATACATCAATGGCAGAGAAGTTCAAGGAAAATTCTGATCTTGCAGAACTGTTTGCCCTGCTTGCAGAAAAAGAGCTGAATCATGAAAAAGTATTCACTGAACTTAAATCCTTGATAGGCGATCAGGAGCCTGAGGGATGGGATGAGGCATCACTGTATCTGCGCGCAATGGTTGAATCTGAATTTTTCCTCGGAAGCAACAAGTCTCTTTCATCCATTCAGAATATAAGCAGTATAAGAGAGGCTGTTGATTTTGCGATTGCCTTTGAAAAAGAGACGCTGCTTTATTTCATCGGTCTCAAGGATGCTGTACAACAAAAGGATATTGTCAAATCAATCATAGATGAAGAAAAAAGTCATATAAGGTGGCTTGCTGCCTTGAAAATGGCACTTCCAAAATAAAGCTGGATAAAACAACAGGATGTCAGACGAGTGTCTGTTGTTCAATCAAAATGCACCCAACACTTTATATTGTTTCTACGCCAATAGGAAATCTTGAGGACATAACGCTCAGGGCCGTCCGTATACTTAAAGAAGTTGATCTTATAGCAGCAGAAGATACAAGGCACTCTATGAAGCTGCTCAGCAGCATGGGTATATCAAAGCCGATGATAAGCTACTGGTCTGAGAAGGAGAAGTCAGGCGCAGAAGATATAATCAAACAGCTTAAACAGGGCAGGTCGATAGCAATTATATCTGATGCAGGCACTCCTGGCATATCAGACCCGGGGACTGTTGTTGTGAAGAGGGCTGTTGAAGAGGGATTCAGGATTGTACCTGTGCCGGGTCCATCAGCATTAACAGCGGCAATATCCATTTCAGGACTATCATCTGATGAATTCTTATTTATCGGCTTTTTACCTCAGAAAGTGATGCAGCGCAGAAAAAAATTAGAGACGCTTCAATATGAGAACCGCACAATGATATTTTATGAAGCACCCCACAGAATAGAAGAGTCTGTATCGGATATGCTTGAAGTGTTTGGAGAGAGAAAGGTTGTTGTATGCAGGGAGCTCACAAAACTGCATGAGGAGATTTTCCGCGGCAGTCTGTCGATTGTGATGCAAACTATCAAGGCATCTAAAATAGCTGGTGAATATGTTGTTGTTGTTGATGGTGCAGCGGATGCCCGGCTCTCAGTTGAAGATGCACTGAGGGAGGTGCTTATGCTTATAAAAAAAGGTAAGGGCCGCAAAGAGGCTGTCAGTATAATTGCCAAACAGTATGGGCTCAGCAAAAAAGAACTTTATGACAAAAGCCTCGAAAAGTAGATCAGCTCGCAGAATACAGCTTATAAAAATATAAATAAAATAGGACGGTCAGCTGGCTGTTCTCTTTTATTTATCTGCATAAATACTCAATCACCATCTCAGCGGAGCTTCCATGCAGTGCCTTTTGCCATTCAGCATCAGGTGATTCATCAGTTGAAGGCTGTTGGTTGTCTTTATAATGAATGGTGAACCTGACTATCCGGTATGTCATGTCAATGCACCTCACCTGCCATAATGCAGTTGTGCAGGCATAGCTCCCAAATTCCTTTTCCTGAATTTCCCGGAGTATCCTGTATGCAGGTTTTTCATCTATTGAATTGTTTTGACTATCTGCTGGTATGGTTTTGATTTCTACTGTTTTTATACTGCTTTTTTCAGCAATGGTGTCATGATTAACATATATTGAGGCGCTGGTCAGGCTCTTTCCGATCATGATAAAACCAGGGTTTTTGATGGAGCAGGAGGCTGTGAACTGCAAACACAGTATCAATATGAAGAGTATTTTTATTAAGCTCAACCGCACAAAAGATAATAAATCACTTAAATATGGGATGTCAACATATTGAAAAATAAGGAAAATAAAAATATTTTAAAAAGGGCTAAAGTTTTTTTAAAGTCCTGCCGATAAAAGAGATGAGAAAAAGGAGCAGCACCAGGCCGAACAAGGAGGTGAAGTAGACATGAAGGCCTGATAAAGTTGCAGCTCTTTTGGATCAAACATAAAAACGGGCAGGATGCCCGGAAAACAACACAATTCACGGAGGAATACCATGTCATTGGTAATCAACACAAACATTGCAGCACTTGTTGCACAGAGAAACCTTTCTACAAACGCATCATCACTCGAAAAATCAGTTGGAAGACTTTCATCGGGATTAAGAATTAATACAGCTGCTGACGACGCAGCAGGTCTCTCGATTTCTGAAAAGCTGAGAGCTAACATTCGAAGCGTTAACCAGGCAGTTAGAAACGCACAGGATGGTATTTCCCTCATGCAGACAGCAGAGGGTGGTCTTATTGAGATCGGCAGCATTTTAACCAGAATGAGAGAACTTGCAGAGCAGTCAGCTAACGGCACACTCGACACCTCAGCAAGAGGCGCCCTTGACAGCGAGTTTACACAACTTATTAAAGAAATCGACAGAATTGGCCAGACCACAGAGTTTAACGGCGTTAAACTGCTTGACGGAAGCCAGTCAGCTGCAGGCGTTACACTTCAGGTTGGATTCAGGGCAACAGCAAATGACCAGCTCGTTGTTCTCTCTGGCATACTGTCCGGTCTTTCAACTACTGACAGCCTTTCAAGTGCAATTGGTATTGGCGGTACATTCTCAAGCATATCTTCGTCAACAGCAGCAGTATCTGCTCTGCTCGCAATTGACAGCGCTATCAACACAGTCGCAATGACTAGAGGTACTCTCGGCTCTGTACAGAACAGGTTGAACTCAACAATAAGCAACCTCCAGGTCGCTGCAGAGAACTTCTCAGCTGCTGACTCTCGTATCAGAGACGCTGACTTTGCTGCTGAAACAGCTGTGTTTACAAGAAACCAGATAATGATTCAGGCTGCTACATCAGTATTGGCTCAGGCTAATGTTCTGCCTCAGCAGGCACTCACACTGCTGAGATAACTCAAAACAGGCAGGCAGGGGAGCAATCCCCTGCCTTGACTGAGAGGGAACACAAATGGATATTGCAAATGACATAATATTAAGACAGACCCAGATTCAGGCAAGAGAGACAGGATCTGAGTTAAAAAAGCCTGCAAGGCAGACTAATCAGGCTAATGTCATTGCTGAGACCAATAAAGCTATAGCAGAAGAGCGTAAACTGGCTGAGGCACAAGCAAAGAAAGAAAAGCCTGACGAGAGAATATCAGAATTTCTTAATACCGGCGTTCAGTTTGAGATAGAAAAAGGTCTTGGTATAGTTATTGCAAAGCTTGTTGATAAGGATACAGGCGAAGTTATACGACAGATACCAGCAAAAGAGATGATTGAGATAGCAAAATCTATAAAAGGCAACACAAGTGGTCTTTTTTTGAGCAAGGAGGCCTGACATGGCAATCACGACGAGTTTAGGTGTAAGTTCCGGAATAGATTATAACGCCCTTGTTAATGGTCTGATGGCAATTGAGCGTCAGCCTCTGAACAAGCTTAAGACTGATCAGAGTGCTTACAATTCAAAGATTAGCGTCTATTCTGAATTGTCATCAAGGCTTTCCGCGCTCAAAGAGGCTTCTGATGCATTAAAGACAGCATCAAATTTTTATGTAAAGAAAGCGGCCGTGTCTGATACATCTGCAGCATCTGCTACCGTGACCAATTCTACATCTTCTGGAAGTTATACTCTTGAGGTGAGCAATTTGGCACAGGCACACCAGATAACTCACAAGGCTGGACTTGCTGATAAGGATGAAACAGCTGTGCTTTTGAGCGGAGGCTCTTTTCAGTTCACAATAAATGGTGAAACCAAGACCATAACTGCAGAATCTGACATGACGCTTGAAGATTTGGCTGCTGAGATCAACAGTCAAACTTATACTGGTTCGGTAAAGGCCCAGGCTACTGTTATAAATACCGGTACAAGTACATCTCCTTCATACAAGCTGGTTCTGACCAGTAATACCACAGGTTCTGATTATGGCATGACAATAGACAATGATGATTCTGTTCTTAATCTGGACGAGACCTCTGATACAGGCAACGGGCAGTATCGGGATGTTATACAGTCTGCACTTAATGCCTCGTTCAAGCTTAATGGCTTAACGATTGAACGGAGTTCAAATACATTCAGCGATGTTGTATCAGGTATGACCATAAGCCTGAAAAAGGGAGCTTCCAATACTACGATTACTGTAGATAATGATACAACAGCAATACAGGACAGGATAAATAATTTTGCTGCTGCATATAACAATGTTGTCAACTATATAAGTTCACAATCTGCTTATGATTCATCAACAAAGGCTGGAGGCGCTTTGATGGGTGAATCAACATCCAGAGCTGTGCTTAGCAGCCTCAGCTCCATGCTTACGGCAAGGGTGGCAGGCGCTTCTGAGGATATGCGGGCACTGTCGCAGATTGGCTTCAAGACTGACAGTAAAACAGGAACAGTTTCTGTGGACAGCGCGACTCTTGCCGGAGCGCTAAGTAACAGTATTGACAAGGTTGCCGAGCTTTTTACATCCTCAGACAATGGTATTGCCAGCAAGTTTTATGACTATACTGACAGTGTAACAAAATCCAATACCGGAGCCATAAGCATTCGCACAACCGGACTTCAGAACAGGATTAATGATATTGCCCAGAGCATCATCAAGATGGAGTCCAGGCTTGCACGCACAGAGGACAGCCTTGTAGCAAGATTTGCAGCTCTTGAATCTCTTTTATCCGGGTTGTCAGCGCAAAGTTCTTATTTGACAAATCTATTTAATAGTATGTAAACAGGAGGATTTTTTTATGACTCAGGCAATGGCTTATAAACAGGCTGAAGTCAGCACATCTGATAGAGTCAGGATTATTGGCCTGCTTTACGATGGTGCCATCAACTTCATAAAGATGGCTGAAAAGAAGATTCAGGATAATGATGTGGCAGGCAAGGGACTCTTCATAGTAAAGGCAACAGCTATAGTGACCGAGCTTTCCAACTCACTGGATGCTGAACAGGGCGGAGAGATAGCAGCCAACCTTCACAGGCTTTATGATTTTGTTGTGGACAGACTTATAACCGGCAATATGAACAGTGATATTAAATCTCTGCACGAAGCCATCAATATACTTGAAATTCTGAGAAGCGGATGGAAGGAGCTCGAGGCTGCCTCAGCAAAGTCCACCACAACCAATCCATCTGAAAGACTGGAAGTAAGGATATGAGCAGGTCTCCTCTGGATCTGCTGCGTATGCTGCATAAGGCAGCAGTTGAACAGAGACAGGCAGTAAAAGAGGGCAGGATCGATGATGCGCTCAACATTTTTGAAGAGAGGCAGACGATAACTGCTGAGATCGATAAAATCGTAGGTACGGAAGAACAGAGAAATAAATTCCATGCAGAAGAAAAAAATTCTGCTGAAGCCCGCCAGATCATAAATAATATTATCGAGATTGATACTGAGCTCCGCACTATTTTGGAAACAGATAAGGAAAATATTGGATCAAAGCTTCAGTCCATAAGGGCGATTAAACAGCAGGTTATGAATAAGCAGGCATATCACGATACAGACAGTAAAATAAACTTTAGTATCTAACCCTCATTTTTTGCTGCTTTACAGCATCTCAATCCATTGCAATACTGATTCTCAGGCATATATCTTGCTAATATTCCTTAATAGTTTTAACTAATCATAATCATAGGTATAATAAAACAGATATAGATGCACGCGGAGGACTGAATGTTCGTTTCTGTTGTTCGCTGCGCCAGCCTTCAAGAAACTTTGATATCAAGCAGCCTGTTGTACCAATGCTCAACTCTGGAGAGTATTTTTAAATGTGTGGCATAGCAGGCATTGCATCTTTTAGCAGCAGACCTGTATCTGCTGATATCCTTGTCAGTATGAGGGATCTGCTAACCCACAGGGGCCCTGATGATGCAGGGCTTTTTATTACTCCTGATTCAAGACTCGGGTTTGCTCACCGAAGGCTCAGTGTAATTGATCGCACTTCAGCCGGCCGTCAGCCAATGTCGAATGAGGATGAAACTGTCTGGATATGTTTTAACGGAGAGATATTCAATTTCCCTGATTTACGATCCGAGCTTGTTAAACAGGGCCATACATTCAGATCAAACAGTGATACAGAGGTTGTTATTCATCTGTACGAGGAGCATGGTCCGGATTGTCTTAAAAAGCTTAACGGCCAGTTCGCATTTGTAATATGGGATCAGAAAAAAAAGCTGCTTTTTGGTGCAAGAGACAGACTCGGGATATTGCCGCTCTACTACTGCTGGAACGGCAAAGAGTTTTCATTCGCATCTGAGCTTAAATCAATACTCAAGGCATCAGGCAAGGGTGATCTTGATATGGGTGCTCTTGCTGACTTTCTTGTGCTCCAGTATGTACCGGCTCCAAAAACTATTTTCAGGCATATACGAAAACTTGAGGCAGGCACATCTTTTATTCTCAGGGATAATAAATTATGCATAAAAAGATACTGGAAGCCTGAGCCTGCATATTTGGGCAGTATGTCCGAATCAGAGGCTATCGAGCAGCTTGATCATCTGTTAGAAAGTTCTGTAAAGAGACAGCTCATATCTGATGTGCCGATAGGAGTTTTTCTTTCAGGAGGTGTTGATTCGAGCGCTATAACTTCCTATATGTCCAGCATGATGGACACTCCTGTCAAGGCTTTTTCAGTAGGATTTGAAGAGAAAGAGTATAGCGAGCTTGAGTATGCAAAGATGACAGCAGCGTTCATACCGAATATTGAGCACCACTCGCTTGTGCTGAAGGCAAGCTCAGCAATGAATCTTGTTCAGGAACTCTTTGAGACGCTTGATGAGCCTTTTGCTGACCAGGCCATACTGCCGACTTATCTGATGACAAAATACGCGCGTGAGAATGTGACAGTCTGCCTCTCTGGTGAAGGAAGTGATGAGATATTTGGAGGATATGACCGATACCTTTCTACTATCAAGCGGGTTCAGACAATCGGAGATCTTACAAGATTCACTCCTGATCTAAAGCCATTTATAGATGATTCGATCAGACTGCATTATGAAGACTATCTTGCGAATCTCTCTTCATTTAGTCCAAAAGAGTACTCAGCGCTTTTCCCGTACCAGTTGAAACCAAAGGACGACTTTGCAACAAATGAGTTCAGAGTTCTTTATGACTCAATGGATGCTTCTGATGATCTTCAGCGTGTCCAGCGCTTTGACATATCAACCTATCTTGCTGACAATCTCCTCTTTAAGGTTGACAGGGCGAGTATGCTCTCATCCCTGGAGGTGAGGGTGCCTCTACTTGATTATGAGGTGGTTAACTTCTGCCTCGGACTTCCGTTTCACTTCAGATACAGAAGCCACATTCAGAAATATATTCTAAAGAAACTGATGCGCGGCAGGATACCTAATGAAGTTATTTATAGAAAGAAGATGGGTTTTTCTGTGCCTGTGTTCTTATGGTTTCAAGGTGCGTTCAAGAATTATCTGAATGACACGCTTCTGAGCAAAAAGGCGCGGGAGAGGGGAATAATAAGGCCGGCTTTTGTTGAGACACTGCTCGACTCAAAACGCATGACAATAGACAGACATAACTCTTTGAAACTATGGTGTCTGCTTGTACTCGAAGAGTGGTTCAAGAGGTATTATGACTAAGTGCAGACATTGCGGACAAAGCCTTGTAGCTGTTACAGGAGTTCATATCCGTGCTGATCAGAAGCGTGAGATAAAAGAGTGTCCTGCCTGCACATTCATGAGCATATATCCATTCCCTGATATGCAGAGAAGATTGAAGCTGTACCATACTGTTCAGGAAAACTATCCATCCTTTGATGCTGACTTTGAGTGGAAGCTCTTTTTATGCAGAAGGTATTTTCATGACAACACAAAGGCGCTTCATATAGGGCACGAAAGCAAGACACTCGAATCATCCTTTAAAAAAGAGAAGGTTGATCTTGTTCAGATCAACGCGATAAATCATGATGCTCTTTCGCATTTCAATGCAAAGGAGTTTGATGCTGTTTTTATATGGGATCTGCTCGAGTTTGTCGAGGATTTCGATGCCTTCTTTAAACAGATAAAACGGATACTCAAACCTGGAGGGTATATATCAATAAGGATCAGGGATGCTTATTCAAACCTGAATAAATCCAGAGCAAAAGAAAACCTGACAATAGGGCATCTCAATTTTATGGGCAGAGAGTTCATAAAGAAGATCTATGCAAAATATTTTAATGATATTCCACACTGTTTTATGCAGGAGGCTTACTCTGACAGCATGCTGGTAGCAAATGGCATAAACAATGATTCAGCAGATTTGCCATCTGCAGAAATGAGTGTGCTGGTTGTTGTGCATCACTATTTATTTTCAAAGCTTGATGATGCAACAGGACCGAGAGGAAGGGTGCTCAATACAATAGACATGCTCAAGCGCAAGGGTGTGCATGCTGACATATCTCTTTCAAACCAGCCGTCTGGTCTTGGTTATGATCTTGTGCATCTATTCCATAATGCCTGGGAGACTCAGGATGCCCTTTCTCAGATAAGCTCAGTGAAGACTAATAACTCAAAGGTTGTTATTTCGACTATTTACATGGATCCATCAGAAACAAACTTTGTGATAAATGTGATAAACAGGATATTCAAGGTTCATTCAAAAAGAGAGCGTGAAGCGCTTCTTGAACAGCTTGCAAAGAAAAAACTGAAGGCAGGCGATCTGTATCAGGATATGAGATTCTATGCAAGATGGAATATAGAGGAAGACCAGAAAGCGCTTCTTGAGATAGCAGACAGGCTTATATGTTTCTCATATACTGAAATGCGGCAGATGAGCCTCAACTTAGACAGGACAAGGCCTTTTTCAATCGTTTACAACTCAGCAAATGAAGAGACATTTGGGGTGCATGGACCTGAAATATTCATTGACCAGTATGGTCTGAAAGATTTTGTTATTGCAGCAGGACATGTTGAATGGCGTAAAAACCAGCTTATGCTGCTCTATGCAATGCGCAGCATACCTGAGATACCTATTGTTATTGTGGGTGCAAAGACAGATGATGAATATTACGAATTATGCAGGACATGGTCTCACAAAAATACGCTCTTCATCCCACAGCTCAAACACAGGCATCTTGCGAGTGCTTTTTCAGCAGCAAGGGTGCATGCACTGCCGAGCTGGATAGAGGGCATATCTCTCTCGAGTATAGAGTCTTCAATGTGTGGATGTGCTCCTGTTGTTGCTGACAGGGCTGGAGAGATAGAGTATTACGGAGAGTATGGTTTTTATGCTAACCCCGGATCAATTGACTCCATACGCACTGCTGTAATATCAGCATACAAACGCAATCATGCTGACAACCGCAAAAAAATAAGCGAACATGTGAGATCGAAATATACATTCAATAATGCGGTTGACATGACAATTGAGGCGTACAGAAAGACGATCAACGAGGATATGTCATGATAAGGCTGCATATAATTTATCAATGGAGGTCTGATGAAATAACAGGAGGGTTTTTCAGATTCTGGGGGTCGATTAAAAAAAATCCTGACTTTCAGATCAGCTTGATTGACATTGATCATTATGATCTGAAAAATTTGCCAAAAGCTGATTTCATAATCTTCTCAAATGTGATAAATGGTAAATCTTTAATGATTGCTGAGGAGGCTGCCAGAACCGGAATAGCCACAATTTATGACAGCAGGATTGATGGAACTGGTTCTGAATCACTTTCAAATCTTGTGCAGGAATCATCTGATGATCTTAGAACAATAAACATGGTTGACAGACTCATAAGACAGGTTGACCTTGTCACTTCTGACAGTATAATGATTTCTGAAAAATATCCAGTATGCTCTTCATATCTTAAAGTTGTGGAAAGTGATGATCTGGCAGCATGGAAAGCCCTTTTTGAAGGTATCTGTCCGGCATCAACTTCAGAAAGAAAGATAGACGGGGAAAAAATATTTATAATAGCTCCAACATTCATGTGGCCACATCATTATATCTGCGACATGATCACCAGCTCATTCATGACAATGGGACATAATGTGCATTTATTTACTGTCAGGCCAACAAATTTTTTATCTGAAGCTATCTGCTGGAAAAAGGAGTTTGATCCCAAGTTTCTGCAGCATGTCACCTTTCATCAGGATGATGCATGGAAAATAGTCCCGCTTATTGAAAAAGAGTCTCCTGATCTTATATTTACAGTCCAGGGTTATACAATACCAAGGCAGATACTGCAGGAAGTCAAAAATTTAAAAATACCTTTTGCTGCCTGGTTTATGGATGAGCCTTATGACTCTGCAAGAAGCATATCATTCAGCAGATACTTTACACATGTTTTTCTACAGGACAGCTCATCTCTGAAGTATCACAGGCATTTTGGAAATCCCAATACTTTTTATCTGCCTCACGGCTGTCTGCCTGATCCATTAGCTGAGTCTCCACGGACTTATAAAAGGGATATTGCCCTGCTCGGCAATCCATTTCAAGGCAGATTAAAGCTGGTAGAGTATCTTGCATCAAAAGGCCTTAGAGTGACAGTTGCAGGCAATGCATGGAATAAGGCGCTTAAAGAGTTTAAGAATATTCAGGTGGTTGACAACATACCTCTTGACAGTACCTCGGAATTTTTCAGAGAGACAAAGATACTGCTCAATATGCATAGAAGCAGCGATGACTTCACAACAAATAAGGATGTATTTAATCCTGAGAGTCCAAATGGCACGCTCTTTTATATTGCTGCAAGCGCAGGATTTCAGATTGTTGATTCAGGTAGAGATGAACTCAAGGAATTTTTTGAAGTGAATAAGGAGATAGTGACATTTGACTCTGAGAGTGATTGCTACAAAAAGATAATGCATTACCTGTCCCACGAAGATGAAAGAGACAAGATAAGGCTTGCTGGCCATAAGAGGGCGCTTCAGGATAATACATACAACAAGAGGCTTGAGAAGATGCTTTCTGTTATAGAAGAAGAAAAACTATTACCCCTTGACTCAGGCCATCGCAGAATAGGTTTTATAACAGAAACTAACGCCACGGAAAAAATAAAGAATATACCTGAGAGCTGCTGCTGCACAATATTGACAAAAGACGAGTTTGATCAGGAGATAAAAAATTCAGTTAAGATTTTGATACCTGATAAAAATAAGGGATTTGCCAGCGCCCTTAATGCAGCTATATTCGAGACTCCTGCTGACTATTTTATTATTGGCAATTGCAAATGCGACAACACTTTGTTTTATGAAGAGCTTGTTGACAGATTTGAGAGTGATATTAATCTTGGCCTGATTATTTTGAAGACAGAAGATGTTATTTCAGGATTTATAATACCGCAGCGCATACTTGATGAAACAGGAACACTTCAGTATGGAGATGCCGAAACCTGCCTAAAAGATCTTGAAAACAGGGTAATTGATACCGGATATACAGTCAAAAAGATCATGCAATCAGGAAGTCCGATAAAAGAGTCTTCTTTCTCAATTGATCTGACAGAACAAGAGAAGAATGGATTTTACCGCGAATGGACATCTGACCATGTGTCAAGACTTAAGGCAAGGAAACTGCTCAGACTGCTTGAGACGAATTCATATAAAATTTCTCCAGATGAGGCATTTGAGATACTGAAAGACATAGCTGTCTTGTCACCAGAATTTAGTGAAGCACAGAAAAGATTAGCAGAGCTTCTTCTAAAGAAAGGAAAATTCAGAAATGCCCTTGATTGCTATAAAAATATCTGGAAGATGGACCCTGATGATCCTTTTGCCATTCTATCATATGCAGCAGTGCTCATAATAATTAAAGAGTTTGATAAAGCACTCGAACTTCTTGACTCTCTATCTGAAACAGACGCATCCTCGCTTCAGATCGGGAGCATGCATTACCAGAGGGGTCGAATCATGCTTGCAAAGGGAGATCAGGCAGCTGCTATGGAATCATTCAGGACTGTTCTTCAATTTGACCCTACTCATCTTAATGCAATGAAAGAAATAGGACTTTTGATGTTCAGTAACAATGATGCAGACAGCGCACTGCAGCAGTTGAACAGAGCCCTTGTATTTGCAGATGACAAGTCGGGCAGTGAAATACTTAATGATATGGGAGTTGTATATTGGCACAAGGACGATATAAAAAGAGCGCTTGATTTTTTTGTAAAAGCACTCGAAAAGAACCCGGCAAACAAGAGTACTGTGATCAATCTTGCTACAGTTGGCAGGGGATTAATATCTGATGAGGAAATCAAGGAGTACATATATGACTGCCTCGGTTTTTATCCTCATGATATAGACTTGCTGAAGCTTTTGGAGGCAATTAGTAAAAACAGAGCCGATAGTTCAGATATGAAAACAAAATGAAACATTTAAATACAAATAAGCAATTCATCGTGCATGAAAAGCAGAACTATGTCGCCTTTTTTCTAACATTTGGCTGTAACCTTCATTGTTCGTACTGCATTAATGAGCACGCTGAGTCTGGAGTAAAAAAAAGCAGCATAAAAACGATGAGCGCTGCCGAATGGATAAGAGCTGCTGACAGGTTAGTGTTGAGAGATGATCTGCCCTTGACGCTTCAGGGCGGGGAGCCCACATTGCATAAAGGATTTTATCAGATAGTTCGTGAAGTTGATCAACAGATTAAAATGGATTTGCTTACCAATATGGGATTTGATGTTGAAGAGTTCATAAAAAATGTTCCTGTTTGGCGTTTTGACAGAATAGCCCCCTACGCACCAATAAGAGTTAGCTATCATCCGGGCCAGAATGATATGGATGATCTGATCGTAAAAACCTTAAAGCTGCTCGATAAAGGATTCAGGGTGGGTATATTTGGTATAAATCATCCTAACGCAGAGATCAACAAGAGTGTTCTCAAGGCAGCACAGAAGTGTGCTGAGGTGGGCATTGATTTCAGGCTGAAAGAGTTTCTGGGTGAATGGAATGGTCAACTTTATGGTACTTACAAATTTGATGGATGTGTGAGCGGGTCAGATATGAAGAGTTGCGAATGCAGGACATCAGAAATTCTTGTCAACCCTAAGGGTTATGTCTTCAGATGCCATTCTGATCTTTACAAAAACCGAACTCCAATTGCTCATATATTGGATGAAGAATTTGATCCTTCAACCCTCGAACAGTTCATGCAATGTGATTACTATGGAGATTGCAATCCTTGCGATGTAAAGGTAAAGACAGACCGCTTTCAGGTCTTTGGGCACACGAGTGTAGAGATTAAAAATATTCGCCAGCATACTATAACAAATAAATGATCATGGTATGCGAGGATAAATATTTATGAAAAATTATATGTTCGATGGACATAAGCTTATGTACCACCCCTTGAGGGTGGCAGAATACATCAAGAACGGAGACTGCAATCCGCTGTATATGGAAGTCAGCCCGGTTTCTAAATGTAATTATAGATGTATTTTCTGTGCCTATGATTATCTGGGGTATCAAGATTCAATGCTCGAGACTAAAAGGCTTAAAGAAATAATAACAGAGCTTGCTGATGCCGGTGTTAAGAGTATTCTCTATGCAGGCGAGGGCGAACCGCTGTTGCATCCGGATATGCCGGAGATAGTTGCGCATACAAAAAAATCAGGCATAGACTCAGGAATATATACAAACGGATTTATGCTTAATGAAGAAAATATCAGCCAACTCCTTCCGAATCTGATCTTCTTAAGATTTAGTTTTAATGCGGGTACAGCAGAAAATTACTCGCAGATACATAAGACTCCGGAATCAACTTTCAAAAAAGTTGTTGGTAATATCAAAATAGCAGTTAAATACAGGAATTATTCTGGAGCTGATCTGGATATAGGACAGCAGTTTGTTCTGATTCGTGAGAATGCAAATACGCTTTTTGAAGCAATCAAAATTGCCAGAGATTCCGGAATTGACTATTTTGTTATCAAGCCTTTTATTCTCCAGAACGAAAACCAGTCATACAAGCCTGAAGACCATATATCTGCTCAGGAGTTGGAAGAACTATTCAATAAAGCTGAATCCTTATCAACAAATGAATTTAAGGTTGCAGCAAGAAAAGAATCTTTCGAAACATATGGACAAAGAAGATACAAACATTGTTACGGCACATCATTCATTTCTGTACTAAACTCGCGAGGGGACATAAGCTCATGTCTGCCGTATTGGGACAGGGAAAAGTTTACATTCGGCAACATCTATCAGAACTCATTTTCTGAAATATGGAACGGAGAGCAGAGGGCAAAGATTAAGTGTTGTCTTGAGAATACGCTTAATGTTGCAGCCTGTCCTCCGAATTGCAGACCTCACAGAATAAATGAATTTTTATCAGAAATAAAGCAGCCTGCTGTGCGGCATATAAATTTCATATGAACAGGAGATTAATGTGTTCAAAATACTTCTGATCAAATTAGGATACTCGGAAACTCTTGACCCTGAGATAGGAAGAGTATCGAGCCTTGGAGATATTGTCAGAACAACTCCGGTCTTGAGAGCGCTTAAAGACAAATATCCGGAGTCTCATATAACCTGGCTTGTTGACAAGGATGCAGAGCCCCTTCTTGCCGGAAACAAATTTCTTGACAGGGTACTCGTGTGGGATGAGTTTGTACCATTTCAACTTATGAGGGAAAAGTTTGACATACTGATCAATCTTGAAAAGATTGCTGGTGTCTGCGCGTTAACTGACATGACGGATGCCTGGATAAAGTATGGTTTCAGATTTGACAGCATCAAAGGTATTTATCATGCATATGAAAAGGGTCTCACCTTTATTGATTATATATCTGAAAAGAATAAGACAGGCCGTCCAAAAAACTATTGGCAAAAAGTGCTTATCGAGATGCTCGGGGCTGAATGGAAAGAGCAGAAGTATATACTCGGGTACAAGCCAAAGTCCGAAGTCAAATATGATGTGGGATTCAATTACCTTGCAGGTACAAAATGGCCGAATAAAATTATGGCGATATCCAAATGGAAAGAGCTGGAACGAAAACTGATGAGAGCTGGATACAAAATTTCCTGGCAGCAGGGGATTGGTGATTTGTATGAGTATATGGATTGGATGCATTCTTGCAAGCTTGTTATTTCTCAAGACAGCTTAGGAATACATCTTGCTCTTGCACTCAAAAAGAAGGTGATCGGATTATTTGGACCAACTGACCCCAATGAGATTTTTTTCTACAATTATGGTAAGGGTATTTATACGAAACAGCAATGCAGCTATAAACCATGTTATAAACCAAAATGTGCAAAAGGAATTGATTGCATGAACGGTATTGATCTGGACGAAATTCTTGAAAATGTTAATGAATTGATGGAAATTCAGGCTAAATCAAAACGCAGTGCGAAAAGGCTTAATATTAATGGATAGTTTTGCAAAAGAAATCAGAAAAAATATTATTCATCTTGCGCATATTTCAAAAGGTCCGCATGTTGGATCTGCATTATCATGTGCTGATATTTTGGCTTCTTTGTATGACGGTACTTTGAAACTCGATCCATGGGATGAGCGGGATATTTTTATACTGAGCAAGGGGCATGCTGCCATGGCGCTCTATAGTGCATTGTATGTAAGCGGCATTATTGAGAAAGCAACTTTAGATAGCTATTGCCAAAATAATGGACTGTTGCCAGCACATCTGGATAAATTCTCAGCCAGGGGGATAGAGGTCTCATCCGGCTCTTTGGGCCATGGGTTTAATATAGGGCTTGGCATGGCTTATGGATTTAAAAAAATGCGAAGCTCCAGACATGTATATGCGCTTATAGGAGATGGAGAGTCTCAGGAGGGATCCATCTGGGAAGGAGCTCTTTTTGGCTCCAGACTGAAACTGGATAATTTTACCGCTATAATTGATTTCAATAATCTTCAGGGATATGGCAGGTCATGTGAGATATGTTCATTCAGCCCGATAATCGAAAAATGGAGTTCATTCGGATGGCATGTTGTTGAGGTTGATGGGCATGATTCAGGCGCACTTAAAAGGGCCTACGCAGAAACGAGCAATGAAAAGCCAAAAATAATTATTGCACATACTGTTAAAGGCAAAGGAGTTTCGTTTATGGAAGACCAGCTTGTTTGGCATTACTATATTGTCACTGATGAATACAGATCAATGGCCATGGAAGAATTAAAGTGAGGAATGCGGCTATAAACGCTGTTATTGAAAAATGCGCAGCAAGAAATGATATTTTTATCCTTTCTGGAGATGCTGGATTGGGTGTTTTTGATGATTTTCAAAAAGAATACTCAGATAAATTCCTGAATATGGGGGTTGCAGAGCAGAATATGACGGGTTTTGCAGCTGGCATGTCAATGACCGGCTATAAAGTGATCATGTATAACATTATCCCCTTCTTACTCTACAGATGCTATGAACAGATTAGAAACGATATCTGCTATCAGAAACTGCCTGTGGTTCTTATTGGCATTGGAAGCGGTATTACCTACGCTCCTCAGGGGATGACTCACTACTCAATAGAAGATTTGGGAATCGTGCAGACTCTTCCGAATCTTGTTGTTTTTTCTCCAGTTGATCCGGTCGAAGCAAGGCTTGCAGCGCAATACGCAATTGATTCGGATAAGCCAGTTTATTTGAGACTTGCTAAACGGGGGGAGCCTGTTCTGCATACTTGCAATACATTTGATATCAGTTTACCGCAGGTTATAAAAAATGGTTCAGAAGTTGCAATTCTTTTTCATGGCTCAATTTCAGGAGAAGTTCTTAAGGCCGCGAATCAACTATCAATGAATAACATTGATCCAATGCTGATTTCTGTGCCCCAGATTCAACCATTGAATGAAGATAAAATTATGGAAATGCTCTCTGGAGTGAGACATGTTTTTTGTGTGGAGGAGCATTATTTGCATTGTGGGCTTGGTTCAATTCTGCAGCGCATCAAGGTGGATAGGATGGCAGTTTGGGATCTTCATCTTATGGGGATACCATATAGATTTATTCATGAGGTGAAAAATATTGATGCAATGCGTGACAGTTTTGGCATTTCTTCATCCTCAATTTTTGATAATATTCTAAGGATTCTCGAGGTGAAAAATGGGTAGAATGGTAGATGTGATTACTTCGCTTCACAAAAGTACGCATAGAGATTACCTGGGACGCATGACAGACAACAAGATCGAGTGTATGAAAGTTGCCAGGAAATATGATTTTGAATACTGGGACGGTGACAGAAGATATGGATATGGCGGTTTTAGATACGATGGTAGATGGGAAGCGGCTGCAAGGAGATTGATAGAGATATACAAACTACAAAGCAATGCGAACATTCTTGATGTTGGCTGCGGCAAAGGATTTTTGCTTTATGAACTCAAAAAACTTCTTCCTCATGCAAGGGTTGTCGGCATTGATATTTCTCACTACGCTGTTGAGAATTCCAAACCTGAGATAAAAGACAAAATAATTGTACATAAAGCAGAGGATCCGTATCCGTTCAGGGATCAGGAGTTTGACTTGGTCTATTCAATAACCACTCTTCACAATCTTCAGATCATGAATCTGAAAGCAGCACTTGCCGAGATTGAACGCACCGGCAAAAATAAATATATTGCTGTAGAAGGATATAGAAATGAAGCTGAACTCTTTAATCTTCAGTGCTGGGCCCTTACCTGTGAACTATTCTTCAGACCTGAAGATTGGATTTGGCTTTTTGATCAGTTTAATTACTCAGGAGATTATGAATTCATATATTTTGAGTAGGAGGAGGCATTGATGGGGCTGCTTTATACAAAAATGAAGATATTTCATTTTCATGAAAAAATAGAATCACTTCCTGAGCAGTCAGACCTGATAAAGGCGCCTGTACAGATCAGGATCAAGCCCACCAATGTCTGTTCACATAATTGTTCTTACTGCGCATACAGGGCTGAGAATTTACAGCTTGGCAAGGATATGCTCAAGTCTGATCTGATACCTCAATCGAAGATGATCGAAATAATTGATGACTGCGAAGAAATTGGAGTAAAATCGATCACATTCAGTGGAGGTGGCGATCCTTTCCACTATCCGTATCTATCTGATGCTGTAAAAAGACTCTCTAAAACCAAAATTAAATTTGCCTCTCTTACCCACGGTGCAAAACTTGAGGGAGAACTGGCGGAACAATTCGCGTATAATGCTACCTGGATCAGGATATCCATTGATGGATGGGATGATGAAAGCTATGCACATTATCGTTCGGTAAAAATTGGGGAATTCTCAAAGGTGCTGAACAACATTGAAAAATTTGCTAAGCTCGGAGGCAAATGTTATCTTGGAGTTGTGCTTGTTGTAGATCAGTTCAATGCATCGCATGTTTATGAGCAGATCAAAAGGTTTAGCGGAATCGGAGTAAACAGTGTAAAGATCTCTCCTTGCATAGTAAGCAACTCTGGATCAGAGAATAATGCATATCACAGTTCCATTTTCAAACTTGTCAAGGCACAGATAAAAAAAGCAACTGCTGAATTTGCGAATCGAGATCTCGAGATATTCGACTCTTACCACATACTGGATGAAAAGTTTACCAAGTATTATCATTGGTGCCCCTATTTGCAGATTGTCCCTGTTATCGGTGCAGATCTTAATGTATATTCATGTCATGATAAGGCCTATAATATGGAGAGCGGAATGCTTGGGTCGATAAAGGATATGCGTTTGAAGGACTTCTGGCTGCACGACAAAGGGAAATTTTTCAAAATTGATCCATCAATCCATTGCAACCATCACTGTGTGATGAACACCAATAACAAGCTTATAATTGAATACCTTGACGCTGACAGGGATCATCTTGAGTTTGTGTGAGGATCAATGAAATATACTGAAGAAGAAATACTACAGCACTATAAAACTGAAGCTGACAGACACGGGCTCAATGGAGCCTGCACAATTCAGGATATTCGGACCAGAATACTTGAAATGAGAGCTATTTTGTCTTATCTTCATGATGGGATAAAGGTGCTTGAGGTGGGATGTGGCAATGGATTTGTTGCACAGAAGATTGTTGAGGAGCTTGATATTGATATTGATGCAATCGATTTTTCTCCTGAGATGATAGCTATTGCTAAAAGTAGAATTATGGATTCAGCAAGAGGCAGGGTTAATTATGCGCACCAGGATATTTTGACTTTCAAAAAAAATGATGAGTATGATCTGGTATTTACAGAGAGATGTCTGCAAAATCTGACTTCCTGGGATGACCAAAAAATTGCTTTGTTAAATATAGTGAATTCGTTGAAACCGAAGGGGCAATTGATTCTACTGGAATCTTTTGATACAGGTCACAACAATCTTAATGCTGCGCGTATGGAACTGGAGTTGCCGGTTATAGACCCCTCTTGGCATAATCTGTTCTTCAATGAAAAGGACACTGTTGAATATCTAAGATCAATAAACTGCCATTTTAAGGATCAAAATCCTTTTCTAAGCGGATACTATTTTAGTTCACGCTTGATATTGCCTTCGATAATGCCCAAAAACAAGCCGGTGACATCCAAATCAGTATTAAATGATTATTTTTGTCACATGCCTGCCTGGGGTGATTTTTGTCCAATAAAAATAATGAGATTCATAAAATCCTGATGGAGGGAAAATGGTTGATCCAGGTTATTATCACAAAGACAAGGCAGCTCATGCAGCACTTGTTGAACAGCTATACAGAGAGTTTCCAGACGGAGTAAAACTGCCAGCAGAATATGCAGCATTTGTGCATAAAGATACAGCTCGTCTGCTGATCATGCTGGCTCGTTATAAATTTGCAGCCAAAATGATCAGAAAGTCAGATCATCTGCTTGAAGTAGGATGTGGTTCAGGACTCGGAGGAAATTTCTTGAGCCAATATTGTATGCAGTATACCGGCATTGATGTGAGAACAACTGCAATAGATGAAGCCAGGATGCTTTCGCGTGCAAAGAATGCAGAATTTATTGCAGCTGATTTCTTTCAACTGAAAAAATACAATCAATATGATGTTATTGTTGCTCTTGATGTTATAGAGCATATGCCGGTTGAGCAGGGTCATAAACTACTCAATACAATGGCTGGATATCTAAAGCCAACCGGAATGGTAATTATTGGCACTCCAAGTATTTATTCATATGAATACCAGAGCCCACTTAGCAAGACTTCCCATGTGAAGTGCTATGATCAGCAGGAGCTTGTTGAAGTAGTCAACAAGCATTTTGGACGCACTATCGCATTTTCTATGAATGATGAACTTGTTCATACAGGTTTTTCAAAACTTGCATGGTACTATTTTGTACTGGGTTTTGTGCCTGAATATAGTAAAGAGGAGGATGGGTAGCTGTGCAAATTCCATTTCTTGATCTTCGGGTTTCTGATGCTGAGCGTCTTGAGCTTCTGTCAGCAATTGACCAGGTATT
Organism: Dissulfurispiraceae bacterium; assembly: GCA_034002665.1. Taxonomy (GTDB): domain Bacteria; phylum Nitrospirota; class Thermodesulfovibrionia; order Thermodesulfovibrionales; family Dissulfurispiraceae; genus JAFGXL01. Next base: position 539,536 of record JAVFAA010000001.1, read on the forward strand.
TTGTCACGGAAGATTTATCCTGGGTCCTGAAGTTGCTGAACTGGAATCCAAGGTTGCCAATATGTGCTGCAGAAAATATGCTGTTGGGGTTGGCTCAGGTACTGAAGCTCTTTTTCTTGGACTCAAAAGCCTTGGAGTTGGTCCTGGAGATGAGGTGATAACGACATCGCTGTCATGGATTGCTACTGCAAATGCTATCGCACTGACTGGTGCAACTCCGGTTTTTGCTGATATAAATGATGACTTGAATATAGATCCAGAATCAGTAGAAAGACTTGTTACTGAAAGAACCAGAGTTATTCTGCCAGTACACTTCACAGGTAAAGTCTGCAGAATGGATGAACTGATGCAGATCGCTTCAAAATACGGCTTGCTGGTGGTTGAGGATGCTTCGCAGGCATTTGGGGCAAGATATAAGGGAAAACCAGCCGGGTCATTCGGGCAGCTTGCTTGTTTCAGTATGAATCCCATGAAGGTTTTTGCTGCCTGCGGTGAAGCTGGAATGATCTTGACAGACGATGAAGAAATATTGGATCGTTTGACCGCCCTACGCTACAATGGAATGGTCGACAAGGAATTGTGCATAAAGCCTTCTATGAACGGGAGAATAGATACTGTTCAGGCAGCGATATTGCTAAAGAGGCTGGATCATGTTTCATCCATAATAAACAAAAGAAGATTAATTGCAAAGCAATATGATGATTTGTTGGCTGGAATAGTTGAAACCCCTAAACATCAGAACCACGAGCTTCCTTGCTCCTATACATATACAATACGCTCAAAATATAGGGATGAGCTTAAAGAGTTTCTTGCAACAAACGGTATCGAGACTCAAATACAGCATAAATATCTTATGCCGCAGCAGACTCCGTACAAAAACGCGACTGCTGAGTTTGAAAATGCAAAGTCCATAATCCAGACTGTATTGTGTTTGCCTGCACATGAAAAGATTTCGTTTAAAGATATCGAATATGTGGCTTCAAGTATCAAAAAATTTCATACTAACAAGTTGGGTTGATGTCAACAGCTCTCTTCCCGAACAAAGATATCCTGATTCTTGGCGAAAGTGATATTACTTTACTGCATGAGCTTGCATCTGATGACCCACTTGGTCGCGCCCGCATATGCATGCACAAGAGCCGCAATGATAATATACAGGAAATGCTTATTTTATTGAAAAATAAGTCATATTTAAAGCCACATCGCAATGTGAAATTTAGTAAATCCTATTGTGTCTTGCTCGGCAAGGTTGCCTTGGTTATATTCAATGATGCTGGAAATATAACAGAATTTATTGAATTAGGCTGCGATGCAGCAGGTATGAATATGATATGCAGACTCAATGTGAATGTGTGGCATACACTGGTGTCCCTTTCAGATTATTCTGTTTTCATTGAGACAAATGGCGGTCCTTATATCCAGAATGAGTCTGAATATGCTGATTGGGCGCCGACAGAGTCTGATTCACATGGGATAGCCCTCTTTTTCGAGCAATGCAAAAAAAGCAGTTCAAGCAAGTAAAGTACTATATGATGGAGGATTTGTGGGAATTGGCTGGCAAACATTGGCATTGATGTCAAATTTCATACTAGATGGGAGAATGAAAAATATTTCTTCTGTAATTGAGCTTGGTTCACAGGATATATATGCAACTGAGACTGATGTTCTTAATTTCTTTAATGTTACGGGAGCTGAATATAAAACAGCTGATGTTTCGTTGAGCTTCAGAGGGGACAGACCATCTGCCCGTCTTGTATATCAAGGCATTGGAGTTAATGATTATCAAAGTATTGACATTGATGGACGGCATAACAGTCTTCATTTTGATCTGAATTCTGATATCAGGACACAGAACAATTATACAGCTCAGTTTGATCTTGTAACTAACCATGGTACAAGCGAACACATACTTAACCAGTATGCTGTTTTTCTGAACATTCACAATTTATGCAAAACAGGAGGCCTTATGTTTCACGGACTTCCTATGCATGGATACCATAATCATGGGTTTTTCAATTATCATCCGATCTTCTTTGAAACACTTGCGCGCAGCAACAACTATCATCTGGATGGTATCTGGATAAACATTGACCAGGAATACGGCATACCATTTTTTGAATATACAGATGAGAATATTGCTGCCATGATGAGAAATATTGTTTTTGATCTGACAACGACGAGAATACATTTATGGGTACTGTTAAGAAAATTAAATGATTCTGAATTCAGGATGCCATTTCATGCATAAATTCAACTGCATTTCAAATCTGAAGGAGTATTTGTTGTGAGTACGCTCTCTGTGGTGCTATGCAATTATAATCATGCTGAATTTATCGGACAGGCTATTGAAGCCATTGTATCGCAGATGCGGCAGCCTGATGAATTTATAATTCTTGATGACGCATCTACTGATGATAGTGTCAGGGTAATTGAAGGTTATGCTAATAAATATCCATTTATCAGTTTTTTTAAAAATTCTGAAAACATGGGAGCTTTAGGAGCAATAACGCTGGCGCATAGTAAGGCTAAGGGTGATTATGTATATGGAGCTGCTGCTGATGATTATATATTGCCAGGGTTTTTTGAAGAAGCGATGGTCATGGCTGAAAAATATCCATTGGCCGGCATTGTTTTCGGCCAGATGCTTACTATAGATACTGCAAACAATTTAAAAGGAGTAACCAAAGTAGCTTCATGGGAGAGCACAAGATATGTCTCTCCAGATATGTTTTTGCATGAGTATATGGATGTCGAACCTGCTACCCATTCACTGGGCACAGCAACAATATACAGAAGAAAGGCATTGGAAGAAGTCGGTGGATTCAGAAGAGAACTCGGGCATTGGTGCGACACATTTGCAGCCCGGGCAATAGCGCTTAAACATGGAGCTTGCTATCTGGCATTTCCATGCGCTGTATGGAGAATTATCCCGGGTAGTTTGGCTAATTCATCAAGATTGTCTCCAACTATGATGTTAAGAATAGTTTCAAGGGCATCCGCGCTTATGAGGTCAACTGAATTCAGAGACTTGTTTCCGGAAGATCATGTTTTAAGATGGGAAGAGGGCTACTATGAATTTATTCTTCAGGACTATAAAAAGATTTGCATAGAGCAGAATGATCTTATTACAAGCAACTTTATCAAGACACAATTTGTTTATTTTGAGCTTCCGAAAAATGCGATCATGCATGAAAATGGATTCTGCTATCTTTATCAATTCAAGACAAATGCCGGTAAAATATTTTCCAGGTTTACACTTTATAAAAATAGCGAAATTTTAGAAAATAGTCAGACTTTGGATATAAAAGATTCATCGCATGATGATATAAGAAGTATCGGGATGGGACGCTATTCTATGTGGTCAGACTGCATTTATTTTTCATCAACCGACAACTCAGATCCAAGATACAACAAAAAAAGGTACACTGTTAGTGTACCTGCATATATACATTTTTTGGAAAATCTGCCTATTGAACATATTCAGAAATTTGGGCTTTAACGCTAAGTTAAGGTTGATGATCTGAAGTGTTCAATCCGGCACTGAGGTGAAAATGGAACATAACTCAATTAAAATGCCGAAACATTTGCATCTGAATCTTACACAGATATGCAACCTCAAGTGCAGGATATGCAGACCAGAGGACTACCATACTACGGATTCACTCTCAGGAGAGATTATTGATAAGGTTATTGATGATACTTTTGACCATCTTGAGCAGCTGAGGATTGATTCTGCCGGTGAACTGCTGCTTTCAAAACATCTGCCTTATGTGCTGCAGGAGGCAACAAAGAGGAATCTCCCGATTTTTGTGTCCAGCAATGGCACTTTGATGACAGAAGAAAAAGCAGAGCTTTTGTGCAGTTCATCCATGAACAATATTCAGATATCAATTGACAGTCCTGTTAAAGAGACGCTTGAATGGATCAGGAGAGGCGCCAAGTATGAGGATGTAATTCAGGGCGCTAAAAATCTTGTTAAAGCCAGGAAAAAACTGAATCGTACTGATCTGAAGATTGATTTTCATGCAGCGCTGCTTCAGCAGAATCTTGATCATCTGCCTGATCTTGTGCGGCTCGGTAAAGAGATTGGTGTTGACTGTGTTGGATTTGCGTATGGTTATACTCATGCGATTATGGATCCTGAATGGTCTGTTTTCTGGATCAAGGAGAAGTGCAATAAAGTGATAGCAGAGGCATCTGCTCTCGCCAAAGAGCTCGGTATCGGGTTTAATGGACCGCTCAGTTTCAGCACTGATACCTATGTTATTTCAGCTCCAAACAGATATTGCCATTATCTGTATGAGTGGTCATATGTGCAGCCAACAGGGCAGGTTTTACCATGCTGTATTGGCACCACTTCAATGGGTGATCTGAATAAAAACACATTCAAGGAAATATGGCATGGCGAAAAGTATAATCAATTGCGAAATACATATAATACACCAAATCCGCTCGATAAGAAGTGCCTGGGTTGTTATATAACAGCAGTATGGGATCCGGAAGACTATCGCGCACATTTTAATGAAGCTCACTGGGACTATGTTGAAAAAAAGTTAAAGGATATACCAAAGATCGAATATAAAAGATGTGTTTACGGAGAGTATGAATTCCCCGGTAAGCTTATTGAAGCAATCGTAAGAGTCGTTGGTTTTATCCATGATAAGAAATTTGACAGAGCTACTGAAGAAGTGGAAAAGACTATTAATGTCTGCCAGGATTCCATAGATCTTTATGACCTGTATGCCGAGTGTCTTATAAAGTCTGGAGATGATAAAAGAGCTGCTGTGTTGCTTGAGAGAATGGTTCAGAGAGTGCCTCAAAATATCAGGGCTATCAATATTTGGACTGGCATCGAGATCAGAAGGCAAAATTTTAATAAGGGGCTGACTCTTATCAAACAGGCATTGGCAATAAATCCGAATGATCCTGCTGCTAACAAAAACCTTGTTTTATTGAAGCAGAGCATTGAATCCGCACAGAGAGAGATAAACAAGTGAAGGACTTACGGCGTGATATCTGCCCATACCCATGGCAGCAGATGATCATAAACATTGATGGATTTGTCACCCCATGCTGCTTTTATACTAACTATCAAAACTGGGGTGGGGTCCTTGGTAATCTAAATGATCAGTCTATTGAAGAAATATGGAACGGAGAGGCATATAGAGCTCTTCGTCATGATATACAATTTAACAACAAACCTGGGTTCCCATGCTATCAATGCATGGCTTACAAAATGCTTAAAAGAAAATATCCTGTGTATATACGACATCAAGAATTTGATAAGGATACGCTTTCTGGGCAGAACTATCTGCTCAATGTGGAAGAATTCCAATCTGGAACATTAGAGCTACAATCAAAGCCTACAATCATTACCTATGTAGGAGCGGTAAATTGCAATCTCAAGTGCACATTTTGTAACCAGTACACGCAGCACCTTGAAAGACTTAATCAAGCGAAGAAATCAAGCGAAGAAATCATTGCACTAATTCCATATCTACTTAATCTTGCCTGGCAGGGTGGAGAGTGTTTTCTTGATGAGGAGTTCAAGAGATTTTTTTATGGATTTAAAAGAGATCTAAATCCTAATCTCCATCTTAATATTGTTACAAACGGCATGCTTGCTGATAAAAAGGTTTTCGATACGCTTGTTGGTAATTTTTCGAGATACAGTATTGCTTTTTCGATTGACAGCTTTGAAAAAAACAAATATGAACTGTTGCGTTCAGGCTCACAATACAATAGAGTTTTTTCTAATCTTAAGCTCTTTATTGAAGAACAGAAAAATAATAGGAATCATGCGGCAAGCGTAAGCATTCAGAGCTGCGTGATGAAGTCCAATATCCTCCAGCTTGCTGATAATATTAAGTTTGCACTTGACAACAAAATCAGCTTTGGCATTTCCCCGGTGCTTGTATGGCCGCCTAATGAGGCGTTGAATGTCTTCAATGACCATGAAATAGAGACCAAAGGCTGGCAGGAGGTTATTCAGCAGGCTCAAGACATACTTGTGGCGCACTCTGCAAAAAATCCAGAGGATATTAAAGAAGGATTGTTTGGTCTTGATGGCACACTTAAAGAGGTAAGCAGGATTTATCAGATTAACAAACAGCTGTATGAAAGACCACTAAAAATAAAAGTGAAAGTTAACAGCGCTGTCAGGATTGCTTTTAGAAGCTCTTTTGAAATCAACAACCAGCAGCATATAGAGGGAAATTGTTACACTGCTTTTATCAATCAGAAGATCAGATCTATAAATGAGCAAATAAATGTTTTTGAAGACGATCAACAATTGGCTGGCCCGTTCACCTCAAACCATTCCTGTATTGCCCGGTCTGGCGCAGGAAGATTTTCATTTGGGTCATATAATAATAAAACCATACTGTATTATTCTGCATCGGATAATTCAAATCCACTGGTAAATAATAGGAGATATACTGCAAGATTCAAAATAGCAGATGCGCATGATGAAAGGATGAGAGTGCGTGAGCCATATGTTATTGTTTCTGGGCGCGAATCATTTATGAATCTTAAAGGGTATTCAAGAATTACAGGACCAGGCATGTATTCAATTATTCTTCCTGAAGGAACAGACATTAACAAAATTTCTGTTTATGGACTTATTGATGTGCTCGATACAAGAAGCTTGATTCCTGCTGAGCAGATCTGGGTTGAAAATAACGAATTATTGATTGATATGTATTGGACATCATTGATTGCTGATCCTGATACCTGTGATGACAGCACAACTGCTGGTGTTTATGATGTTTGTTTTTATGGCGATTTTATATTTCCTGGTCATATTTTCACGCAAATATTTGAGGTAGCAAAACTGAACCATAGAGGAGCGTTTGAAAAAGCACTGCATAATATTGAGCAGCTCATTGCAATGTATCCGAATATACAGGATATTTTTAATTTATATATAAGTACTATTATCCAGTCAGGAAACCTTGATAAGGCAGTTATTGTTCTTAATAAGGCATTGGATCTGCTTAAGGACAATCTGTCATTGATGCAGTTCTTGTCAGAAGTTTACATTAAGAAAAAGGATTATAAAAATGCATTCCAATCCATCAAACGAATACTTGATATAGATCCTAATAATGCTGGTGCGCATGAGACGCTTAAATATCTAAAGGATGAAATTGAAAAGTCGAGGGATGAGCTCAAATGAAAGATAATGAAATTGTCTTAGGAGTGACAGTCGGTGAGATCGCTGCTGCTTTTGCAGATTACAAGGCTAAACACGGGAAGCAGCCTGATCCGGATACAGCACTGCAATTCCCGATAAATCTTCAGCAGATCGGATTGGATCAGCTGATTAAAAATTATCAGTTTTCCTCGTATGATTCTCAGGCGTACAACAAGGCATTTATTGAACTTGTGTCCAGAGGTAATTCGCATAACAGCAGTTTTATTTATGACACCTCAATATTTACAAGGTATAAAAGACCGCTCAGCCAATATATGAACAGAATGCCTGAATCAACACTCCAGATCGGTCCTGGCGGGTCGCTTGGCTGTGAGGTGTTAATGTGTATGTCAAGTGTAAAAGAGGCCTTTACTATTGATCCATTTCCATTAATGACTTTTGATATTGACAATTATATGAATTCTTTGGGCTCATTATTCAATACCGTTAAACTTTTTGAAGGTATCAATGGGTTTAGTGCATCAACTCTTCAAATACCTGATTATAAGACAGTTGAAAAGGGGATATATAAGATCGGATCAAGCACAATAAAACATATTTATCCAAGAATGTTTGAGGATACCGGTTTTGCAGATGAGTCTGTTGATTATTTATTTTCTCACGCAACGCTTGAGCATGTCAGAAGTCCTCTAAAATGTGTTCAGGAGACGCATCGGGTGCTCAAACCAGGAGGATTAACAGCCCATTGCATTGATCTGCGCGATCATAGAAACTTTGATACACCTCTCGGTTTTCTTAAAGAATCAGATGCCTCATGGAGTGCCATGATGGAAGAATACTGCAAACATGATGCTTCTGGATATATGAACAGATGGCGCAGCAGTGAATTCGTATCAGCATTCGAAAAAACCGGCTTTAAAGTGCTTGAGGTTAATCCGGAGATGAAAATAAGTGATGATATTCTGGATTCTGAACTGCCGCATCTTGACAATAAGTTTAAAACTTACAAGAGAGAGGATCTTGGAGTTATAACTGTATTTATTGTTGCACAGAAGATTTAGGAGTGTTGGAAGTTCTGAACATATAATGAACAAACACAAATATCAGATTGAACTTGTTACAGCAAAAAACAGCAGTCCGAGCCTTGTTGTTAGTGCTGCTGATGGCGCTGCTAAAGCTCTGCACAGTCTTTATGATCCAGAGGCTGAGGCAGCAGCGATTGTATCTGGTTTTGAATTCAACGGCAAGGGTGTTCTGGTTATACTCGGTCTCGGACTTGGCTATCATATCAAGGCACTGATAAGTAAATATCCTGATGCTGAGTTTATTATTGTGGAACCGGATCAAAAAATATTTGAGTTTGCAAAAGAGCATAGTCCTTTGAAAGAGAACTTCAATAGTTTGAATATTATTGCAGGTAAAAAATCTGATGAAGTGTTATCCACAATCTCGAAACTTCAGATTAAATCTGGAATGAAACAGGTATCTTACTTCAGATTCGCGCCAGAGGTCTCTATATTTGCACATTATTTTGAGCCGATTATAAAGGCACTAAATATTTCTATTTCTGTGAAACTCTGGGAAAAACTGAGGTACAAAAAATTCAGTGACACCAGAGTCAGAATTCTGCTGATAGATCAGAGATACTTTCTGACTCGGGAAGTTGAAAGGGCTGCTGAGGCAAACGGACACATCGTTGAAAAGGTATCACTCTCAAAAGGAGAAGTTACTGGCGACATGCTGCCCAGACTGCTTAAAAAAATTGTTGAGTACAAGCCGGATTTTATAATGACTCTAAATCATCTTGGTTTTGATGAGGATGGTATTATAGCCTCTTTTCTAGAATCCATTGATATGCCTGTTGCATCGTGGTATGTTGACAGTCCTGATCTTATTGTAAAGAGTTTTAATAAAAATGCACTGCCGAACATACACCTTTTTATCTGGGACAAACATTATATCAAAAGCATGAAAGAGATTGGCTTTGAATTTGTTGATTACCTGCCTCTTGCTGTTGATGAGGATATATTCAAGCCTATCAAATTATCAAGAAATGATCTGAAAAAATATGGAGCTGAGATAAGTTTTGTAGGGAACTCTATGGTAAGACCTTACAGAGAAAGTATAGATAAAATTCCACAGTCTATTCATAAAATTGTTGAAGATATTGCCTCTGATTTATGTCATGCAAGAGCGCTGCTTGATGATCTGCTTCATGAACATAGGGAAGCTCTGACTAAACTTGATCAATCAGGGAAGATCGCTTTTAATGCAGCAGTATTATGGAAGGCAACAATGCTTTACAGGACCGGACTTGTCAACTCTCTTTCTTCATTTAATCCTGTGGTGTATGGGGATGCAGGCTGGAAGTCTCTTCTTTCGCGCAGCATACAGCTCAAGGGACAGGTTCATTACTATACTGAACTGCCATTACTCTATAACGCATCAAAAATTAATTTTAATGCAACAAGCCTTCAGATGCCCGGAGCTGTCAACCAGAGGGTGTTTGATGTGCCTGCATGCAGGGCTTTTCTGCTGACTGATGCACAGGAGTCTGTTGCCGAACTGTTTGAACCTGGACATGAGGTTATCACCTATTCATCAAAAGAAGAGGCTGTTGATCTTGCAAAATACTATCTTGAAAACGACAACATCAGGATGACTGTTGCTGAGAGAGCTTATGCAAGAGTTTTAAACGAGCATACTTACAAGCATCGCATGCTTTATGTTGTTAAGAGGATCAAGGCTGTGTATTCATGAAAATATGTGATAGATAAGGCTAAAATTCTGTTAAGTTTATTATGATTTTGATATCATATTATACGGAGGGCTTCTTATATGGGATTGAGGGTTCTTACATTCAACTGGCATGAAGCTTACATTACCCTGCTTGCAAAGACAGGGCATGAGTTTGATGTTGTGCAGAAGTGGAAAGGCGGAAGATTTGGCTGGATGACAGAGTTCAGACCTGTACCCCAAAACTGTCGGCTCATAACAGAAGATGAGGCAAAGGCAAAGCTGGCTGATTCAGAATATGACAGAGTCATCTGCCACAATGTAGAAGATCTTGTATTTACTCTAAGTTTTAAAATTCCCAAGGTATATGTCTTTCATAATAAGCTGACAACTGAGATTGGACTGGGCGGCAACGCTGTTGACCGCAATGATTATCTGGTAAATATAAAAAAACTTTTTGCTGCTTCTGCCCCTGTCCTTCCAATATTTATTTCTGAATCAAAAAGATCAGATTGGGGTCTTGACGGTGAAATTATAATGCCCGGGATCGATCCTGCTGAATACGGCGGATGGTCTGGCAGCGAAAAGAAAGTATTAAGGATTGGCAATCTGCTTAAAGAACGCGATCTGATGCTTGGATTTAACAAGCAGGAGCAGATACTCCGGGGCATACCCTCGACCATACTTGGTCTTAACCCCACAATACCTGAATCAACAATACCAGACAGCTGGGAATCCTTGAAGGCATATATGAAGGCTCATAGGGTTTATCTTAATACCTGTGTGCATCCTTATGAAGATGGCTATAATCTTGCACTTCTTGAGACAATGGCAACCGGTATGCCGGTTGTCTCGATTGCGAATCCAACATCTCCGATAGTTGACAGTGTTAATGGGTTTATATCGGATGATTACGATTATCTTCATGAAAAAGTGCAGCAGTTTATGAAGGATCATGAGTTTGCCTCCAATATTGGCAGCAATGCAGTAGAGACTGTCAGGGAAAAGTTCCCGATAGATAAATTTATTGCGTCATGGAATGATGCGCTCTCCTTTACTGTAAGGACAGCTCATCACTACTCTTCAAAATATTCAGAACAAGCAAAAATAAAACTTAAAATATTGATGAGCTACACATCCAATCCGCAGACAACTGCTGCCTATCTTGAGAAGGCTTTAAGAAAGTTTAATTCGGTTATAACTTATGGGCCAAAATTGAGTGATGATGTTCTTAAAGCCTGGGACCTCGAGCTTATAAAGGAGAGGATCAAGGATCATGATATTCCATATAAGGGATCTGATACTGCTGAAGTTTTGAAGCATCTGCCTGAAGACTGGCATCCTGATATATTTTTATGGGTAGAAAGTGGAGTCTGGTTCCCTATGGAAAATCTTGAATCATTGCCATGTGTAAAAGCCTGCTATTTGATAGATACTCATCTTAATCTTGAAACTCACCTCAAGATTGCGCGTCCTTTTGATTTTGTATTCCTTGCGCAGAGGGCTTATATCCCAAGATTTATTCAGGAGGGATATAAAAATGTCTATTGGCTGCCATTAGGCTGTGATGTTGATATGCATGGCAAGCGGAGTGATACAAAAAAATATGAAATTGGTTTTGTGGGCAGCCTGAATAATGAGAACAGAATCAGGCTTCTGGATATACTATCTCAAAATTTGACAGTTCATTATGAACGAGCCTTTCTTGAGAGGATGTCAGAGGTTTTTTCGGAATCTAAAATTGTTTTTAATAATTGTGTAAAAGATGATCTCAACATGCGGGTATTTGAGGCATTATGCTCTGGAAGTATGCTGCTTACAGATGAAGCAAGAGGCAGCGGCCTTACAGAGATGTTTACGGATAAAAAACATCTGGTAATTTATAGAAATGATGAAGAAATGCTGGAATTTGCAAAATACTATCTTGAAAACGATAAAGAACGCGAAGATATCGCTGCTGCTGGTATGCAGGAGGTGCTTGCAAAACATACCTATGATCACAGGGCTCTCGAACTGGTCAAAAAGATAGCTGCCAACGCGCACAAGATAATTCAGAATGAGAGTGAATCAAAAATGATGTCTCTTTCTGATATTGAAAAAAAGCCTCTTGATTATTATAGTCAACCCAGAGAGGAGGTCATCACGCTTGTACCTGAGTCTGCGAGGAAGATTCTAGATATAGGATGTGGTGAAGGCGTACTGGGTGAAGCTCTTCTTAGTCAAGGAGCAGAAGAGGTTGTAGGAGTAGAGATTAATTCAAATGCATGTGATGTTGCAAGAAAAAAACTTACTGATGTTATATGCGGAGATATAGAAAATATTAATCTTCCATATGCTGCAGGTTATTTTGACTGTATCATAATGGCTGATGTGATTGAACATTGCCGAGAGCCATTGAAAGTATTACAGAAACTATCACATTATCTTAATGACTGCGGCAGAATAGTTGCCAGTATTCCGAATGTCAGGTATTGGGGCATATGTTTTAGGCTTATATCAGAAGGAAGGTGGGAGTATGAAGACTCAGGAATTCTTGATAAAACACACTTGCGCTTCTTTACAAAAAAAGAAATTGAGATTCTTTTTTCACAGGTTGACTTTGAGATTGAGGCTATTACAGCCAATATGGATCCGAGATATAAAAATATTCCAAAACAAGATTTAACTGATTTCAGGTTTGGCAATTTGATTGTAGAAAATGTTTCTGAAGAAGACATTAAAGACTTATTTTCTGTGCAGTATATTTTGAGGGCAAAAAAGAGTGTATGTGATTCTGTCATGCTCTCGGTATCACTACAGAGTGAAATGTCCGATACTGAGAAGAAGCTGGCACTTGATGAGTATCTTACAGTGCATCCGGGTGATCTGAGTATGCTTTTTAAACATGCTGAGATATGCTACAAAACCGGTCTTTATGAAGAAGCACTCGAAAGCATTGAAAAAGTTATTATCTTTGATCCGGACATGAAGGGTGCTATGGAGCTCAGAAATAAAATTGTTGATGCCGGCTGATTAATAATGAAATTGTCTTTAAATAAAACTCAAATGCGGAGGGATAGATTTGCCTACCAGTACATATAGCCACATTCCCAGTTTTGTAGCTATGTTGCTGCATGTGAGACCTGCATCTATTCTTGATGTTGGGCTCGGCAATGGAAAGCTCGGTTTTATTGCCAGAGACTTTCTTGATGTGATGATGGGAGAAAAGTATAGAAGAGAAGAATGGAAGACCAAAATAGACGGCATAGAGGTTTTTGAGAACTATATACAGGAGCACCAGAGGGCAATTTATGATGATATATTTATTGGTGATGCATTTGATGTAATTGACACGGTTGGACAGTATGATATGGTTATACTTGGAGATGTGCTTGAGCATTTTAAAGAAGATCGGGCATGGCAATTTCTGGATAAGTGCGCCTCACATTGCGACAGATATATGATCCTGAACATACCGCTCGGTGATAAATGGATCCAGCCTGCTATTTATGGCAATCCTAATGAAGAGCATCTTTCGTACTGGAGCTTTGATCAGTTCAGCCCATTTGTAGAGATTTACGAACTTCATGATATGCCAGAGTTAGGTAAGTATGCCTGTATGCTGATAAGAAGAGATGATTATATTGTCTATAGAACTGCTGTCAAAGCATGCGAAATTCTATCTGCTGAAGGTATGGAAAAGGCATTTGAATATTTTGACCTAATGATATCCGGGCTCGGCAAAGATATAAAGAATGAGTATGTATTTGTGGACAGCCTGGTCAATTCAGACAGGATGCAGGAGGCAATAAATCGGCTGAAAAACATTGTCAGACAGTACCCTGATGAAGCGCAGGTAAAAATATATCTTGATAATCTCAAGGCCAGAAGAGACACAGAATGATATTTAACAAGAATATTACTATACTGAAATCCAAAGACAAGGCACTTGCCCGACAAATATCATCAGTGATGATCGGAGAAGATTTATCGGTAATTGATGCCAGGTCAGGCGACAAGACAGTCAAGGCCGCTGGCGTTGCGCTGCACAGTATGTATGATCCTGAGAAAGAGGCAGCGCAGTGGGCAGACCACAATTATGAAAAGATCGAGAACATGCCCGCAATAATCCTGCTCGGATTCGGTTTTGGCTACCACATCAGAGAGCTGCTCAGAAAAACAGATGCTGATCTGTTTGTATATGAACCGAGACTCGACATAATCAAGGCTGCCATGCAGTCTGTTGATCTGACAGATGTTCTGAACAGAGTCAGGATCATTACGGACCTTCAACTGCCTGTGCTTAGAAAAAACTTTGAAATAATTGAGCATGGTCCATCCATCAATATTAACAGAGCGTACTATATCCAGATTCTCAACAGGCTCAAAACGCTCAAGCTGATTGCTAACGGTCTTAAAGTTATGGTTGTCGGTCCGATTTATGGCGGATCACTCCCGATTGCAAGATATTGTGCTGATGCCTTAAGAAATATAGGAGCTGAAGTTGATTTTTTTGACAGCAGCATATTCAATTCCTCATTTTTCTCTGTCAAAGATATAACAACAATGACTGATCACCAGAATCAGCTGCGCGATATGCTCGCCTCATTTATATCTGAAGCAGTTATTGCCCGTTGTCAGGAATACAGACCTGATATTGTATTTGCTCTTGCACAGGCTCCGCTTAATGAGCTGGGACTTACGAAGCTGAGGGCTTCAGGCATTCCGACTGCATTCTGGTTTGTTGAGGATTACAAGACACTTTCCTACTGGAATGTGATGGCAAAGTATTATGATTATTTCTTTACTATTCAGCAGGGTGATTTTATAAGGCAGCTCAAAGAATTAGGACTCGAAAAAGTAAAATATCTCCCACTTGCAGCCTCTCCTCATATTCATAAAAAAGTGAAGCTCACAAAGAAAGAGAGAGAGATGTATGGCAGTGATGTATCTTTTATGGGAGCCGGCTATTATAACAGGCGCAAGTTTTTCCTGGGCCTTATGGATCATGATCTCAAGATATGGGGCAATGAATGGGATCCTAATGCTCCGCTTAACAGATTTTATCAGAAGTCAGGAGAGAGGATTGATACAGAAGAGACTGTAAAGATATTCAATGCTTCAAAGGTAAATGTGAACCTGCACTCATCTACATATCATGCCGGCGTTGATCCTTACGGAGATTTTGTCAATCCGCGCACCTTTGAGATTGCTGCCTGCGGAGCGTTTCAGCTTGTTGATCACAGAACAGAGCTGCCTGAGCTCTTCAGACTCGGTGAAGAGATTGTATGTTTTGAAGATATAAGCGACATCAGAAGAAAAATCAACTACTATCTGAAAAACGATGACCTGAGAGAGGCTGCTGCTGAAAAAGCGATGAAGCGCGTATTAAAGGATCATACTTATGAACAGCGCATGTATGAGGCTCTTCAGTTTATGGTTGACAGCGGCCTTAATCTGCCATCATGGTCAAATGCTCCTGAAAATCTACGAGATTTGATAGCAAGAGCTGGAGATGATACTGAATTAGGCATATATCTTAAGAAGTTCAGGTCGCAAGGAAATATCAGTCTCAGTGATATTATGAGCAGTATTCGCAAAGGCAAAGGTGAGCTGGACAGTGTAGAAAAAATGTTTCTGCTGCTTGATGAACTGCGTGAAGTATATTGTAAAAGGAATTGATATGAAAGAAGTCCTTATACTTAACCTTACAAGAATGGGTGATCTTATACAGACAACTCCTGTAATTCAGGGTATAAAGGAGTGCTATCCTGAATGCAGAATAACTCTGGTGGTGAATGGTCTTTTTGAGAAGATATGCAGTTTTATTCCTTATGTGGATGATGTCATTGTCTTTGACATGAAGGAGTTTCAGACTATTGCCTGCGGAGGCGCAGGAATTGTGGAGCAGTACAGATATGCGGAAGATTTTATCAAAAATATTAATAGCCGTAGATATGATTTAGCTATAAACTTTACACACTCAAGGCCGAGTGCAGTGCTTCTTGCCCTCTCTGATGCAGATGACAGAAGAGGTTTTATGGTTGACTCTGAGGGCAACAGTATAATCAGATATCCCTGGATGAAATACTTTTTTAATGTGATTCCAAATCGTGATTTTAACTCTTTTCATCTCTCTGACATTTATGTTAAGTCAGGCGGTTTTATCCCTGTAAAGAAAGGACTGCATCTTAATGTGCCGCAGTCAGCAAAGGATGACATCAGAAATCTGCTGCAGTCCTGTCAGATCAGCGACAGCGATACCCTGATAGCAATGCAGCTCGGTGCCAGCGCAGAGGACAAGAGATGGACAGCCGCTTCTTTTGCAGCGTTAGCTGATAAACTATTTGAAGAAAAAGGTATGAAGATTGTTCTTGTTGGCACAGGTTCTGAAGAAGGACTTGGTAGGGAGTTTGAACTCTCAGCGCGCAGCAGATCGCTTAATCTTATTGGTAAAACAGATTTGAGCCAGCTCACTGCATTGCTTCACAGATGTGATATGCTGGTTAGCAATGATACAGGTCCGCTTCATATAGCAACTGCGGTGGGTACAAAGGTTCTTGATATATCTGTGGCATCTGTTCATTTCAGGGAAACAGGGCCGTATGGTGAGAATTTTTATGTAATACAGTCAGAGCTCTCATGCTGTCCATGCAGTTTTTATAATACCTGTAAAAATCCTGTATGCAAGGATACCGTAACCCCGGATAATGTATATTCTCTTGTCTGCTCCATACTCAACAATGATAAGAATCTGGAGAGCATACAGGAGTCTGACCTATGGAAAAATGTGCAGGTTTACAGATCGTATTTTGAAGATGATGGTCTTATTGAATACAGGCCCCTGATAAAAAGACCAGTCAGCAGGCATGTTTTATACAGTCATATATTCAGACAGACATGGCTCAGGATACTGGATGTAGACAGGCCTTCAGATCCGTTTGGCACAATATACGAACCTTCGGTTATTGAGGCTGTGTCTGAAGCTATATTCACAAGGCTTGTTAAGCTTATGGAGGAATGGTATAATGATGAAATTTCAGGAGAATTCCTTGTCTCAATAGATGAGGAGATTTCATCGTTAAGGAGATTGAAAGAGCTTGCTGAGGAGGGATTTATCAGAGTCTCTTTGATTGGAACAGAAGCCAGAAAATTATCGCCTGATGTTTCACGAATAAAAGATCTCTGGTCAGTTGTACCTGATATTGATGAGGAGATAGATAAGATAGGCAATATATTTACATCAATACATCCGCTTACAGTTATATTCAGCTATGGCAGGAGCGGACTTGAGGGAAGTGACCTCAAGATTTTGACTGCTGAGACAGCAAGGCTGTATGATGAACTCCGAGTGCATGTTTCAATGGTTCTTAGTGTTATTGACAAAATTTTAAACAGGTATTCAGATAAAGCAGTAGTCAAATAAATTCAGGCTTTGCTGCCAAAAGGAGGCAGATGTGCAAGATAAAACGAATAATGATGAGCTGAAAAAAGTTCTTTTAAAAGAGATCAATTCAGCCATGGAAGTGTTGAGGCAGATAACTGAGGGTTTTACTGACTGTGCCAACAGCCTGAGAGTTGAGCAGAATGAAAGAGTTTTCACTCAGCTGTCTGAATTGATCAAAAATCTTAATCTGTTTGTTGATTTCATTAAAGAGCTCAAAACAGGAATTGATCATCTCAACGCAAGCGGCTGCGCATTGCCTGTTGAGCCTCTTATACATTGGGATAAATCTCTCGAACTCTTCAAAAACATGCTCGAATCATTCGAAGGATCAGACTGGGTTACGCTCTGCGATCTTATACAATATGAGCTTATTCCCATGCTGACGGAAGGCGATATAAAGCTGATTAACCTGGAATCAGCTCTCCGATAGCCAAAACTGCTCCAGCAGTATTAAAATCAACCAAAAAGGGGAGCTTCCGGGATCCCCTTTTTTTATTCACTTATTCACACATTGTTTCTTTAAAAGTCCTTTTAACAAAACAAGAATATTTTTTGAGCAATCTGCTTTAGAGAAATGAAAAAAAAACGATAATATAAATAGTAATTTACTTTATTACATATAATCACAATGCAAAAATAAGGTATTTTTGAGGAGTTATCAGCCAAATGTTTGATCTGGCGACATTTTTAGGTTTATTGATTGGCGTGGGTGCTATTCTTGTAGGCAATCTGATCGAGGGAGGTACGACCGGCCACCTTATACAGTTCGCAGCAGCTATTATTGTATTTGGCGGTACATTCGGCGCAACTCTGCTCGGCAGCTCAATACAGGATATGAAAAACGCCTTGAGGGTATTTTTTATGATTTTCAGGTCCCGTCCTGACGCAGCTCCCGAGGTTATAAATGAGGTGCTTAAAATCCTCGCAATGGCACGAAAAATCGGACTGGTAGCTCTTGAGCCTGAAGTTAAAAAGATAAATCATCCATTTCTAAGAAAAGGCCTTTATCTTGTTATAGACGGCATGGCTCCTGCCATGATCAAGGATGTACTCTCACAGGAGATAATAACCTATGAGGAGACATATAAAAAAGCTGCCAAAATTTTTGAATCTGCAGGAGGCTATGCGCCTACAATAGGTATATTGGGTGCGGTACTTGGTCTGATACAGGTTATGCGCGATGTTACTGATCCGTCAAAGATAGGTGGAGGAATTGCAGTGGCGTTTGTAGCTACAATATATGGAGTTGGTTCATCAAACCTTTTTTTTATACCAACAGCTAAAAAAATCATGAGCAGAGTCAGGGAAGAGGTTTTTATAATGGAGCTGATATTAGAGGGTATAATGGGAATTGAGAGTGGCATAAATCCTTATTTTATGAGGGCACGCTTGAATGCCTTTTTATCCGAGCACCAAAAAAGAGGAAACAACTGATGAGATCAAGACGAAGAAAAGACGAAGATAATGATAATCACGAAAGATGGCTTATTTCATATGCTGACTTCATTACTCTTATGTTCACATTTTTTGTCGCGCTCTATGCGTTGTCCTCACTTGATCAGGGCAAGGCTCAGAAATTTACCAGTTCACTTAAGCAGGCATTCAGGGTGATTGATGATCCGATTCCGCTGCATGATACCCGCAGCAAAGAGATGCTTGAACTCTTGAGAGGAGTTATAAGCCAGACATCAGGCATTACTGTTAAAGAGGAGCCGAGAGGGATTGTGATAACCTTTTCTGACGCAGTTCTTTTTTCATCAGGTTCGGCTGAGGTAAAAAAAGATATATTGCCGCTCCTGCAAAAACTGTCTGAACAATTTAATGGTGTCACAGGACATTTTGTTGTAGAAGGGCATACTGACAATGTGCCCATAGCATCAGACAAATATCCTTCAAACTGGGAGCTTTCTGCTGCAAGGGCTGGAAGTGTAGTAGCATATCTGGTCTCTGTTGGAATGAATCCTGAGAAATTCAGTGTCGCTGGGTATGCTGAGCACAGGTCGCTCGAGTCTAACCTTACCGAAGAGGGCAGGGCAAAAAACAGGCGTGTTGAGATTGTGGTTAAAAATAACAAGGCTATATAGGTTAAACAATGCATATTGAAAAAGATTGTGGCATAGACAACCTCGAAAACAGGGAGTCCCCAAGGGTTGATGTTATGATCCCGTTTGAGGTTTCTCTTGTTCCTGAATCTGAAAAGGAGAATATCCGCTCCAGAAAAGCTGGCTGGTCAATGCCTGCAGAGTTTCAGACAATGACAGAGATAGAGGATAAATTGCTGAGTGATTGGCTGAAGATGCTGAACATGAAGCTTGATTTGATTATTAATATGATGGCGCTCACCAGAGAAGGTATGACCTCTCTTCCGCCTTCGAGGTTGACCATCAGCGGCACGGGGCTGTCTTTTTCTTCGGCCAATGATTACAAAATTGGAGATATTGTTGAGCTTAAGCTGCTTCTGCCTCTCATGCCTCCTGTAGCGCTTCTGATTTATGGAGAGGTGGTCTGCTGTGATACTGCACGAGGACTTTTCAAAACAGCTCTGAAATTTATAAATATTGATGAAGAGATAACTGATGAAATTGTCAAGTTTATATTCAAGACAGAAAAAGAGATTTTGAGAGAAAAAAGGAGGTAATTCACAGGTATGCTGACAATTGTCGGTGC
Source organism: Dissulfurispiraceae bacterium (assembly GCA_034002665.1). GTDB lineage: Bacteria > Nitrospirota > Thermodesulfovibrionia > Thermodesulfovibrionales > Dissulfurispiraceae > JAFGXL01. The sequence goes on from JAVFAA010000001.1 coordinate 559,521, forward strand.
TGTATTTGTGCTTGTATGCGTTATCGGCGGCTATTTAATGGGCCACGGCAATCTGAGCATACTTTTTCAGCCTGCTGAGCTGGTGATAATTTTTGGAGCAGCCATCGGCGCATTCATAATCGCTTCTCCTCCCAAAGTTATAAAGCTTGTACTGGGAGGTGTTAAGAATATATTATCAGGCAAGGCATATTCAAAAGATGATTATATGAATACTCTCATTATGTTGAGTGAGGTCTTTTCGAAGATCAGAAAAGAGGGGCTTGTCTCTATTGAGGCTGATGTTGATGATCCTGAAAAGAGCCCCATCTTCAGCAAATATCCCAAGTTTCTTGCCAACCATCATGCAGTTACACTGCTTACTGATACTCTAAGGACAGTTATGACAACCAGCATAGCTCCATATGAACTCGAATCTCTTATAGAGACTGAACTGGATTCGCATCATGAAGAGCTGATGATACCGTCGCACAGCATAAATACTGTTGCTGACGGACTTCCTGGACTTGGTATTGTGGCTGCTGTTATGGGAATAGTTATAACTATGGGTAAAATCAGTGAGCCGCCCGAAGTGCTTGGACACCATGTCGGAGCAGCCCTTGTCGGCACTTTTCTTGGAGTTTTAAGCTGCTACGGATTTGTTGGACCAATGGCAAAAAATCTTGAGCATATTGCAAATGAAGAAAAAGAGTTCATGAATATATTTAAAATTGCTTTAGTGGCCTTTGTGGGCGGAGCAGCTCCACAGATAGCTGTTGAGTTTGGAAGAAGAGGCATCCCAGGCAATGTCAGGCCGTCTTTCATCGAGGTGGAAGAGGCTCTCCGGCAGGCAAAAAAATAGAGACTGCTTGTTATGAGGCAAATGCAAGATGAGCGATAAATCTAAAACAATAATAGTAAAGAAGATAAAAAAGGGCGGCAGTGCTCATCACGGCGGCTCATGGAAAGTCGCCTACGCAGACTTCGTAACCGCCATGATGGCCTTTTTTCTTATGCTATGGCTCCTCGCAATGGTGTCACCAGAAAAAAGGGCTGCATTGTCAGAGTACTTCAAGAATTTCAGCATCTTTAAGGAAGCCGGCCAATCGATGATGTCCGGTTCCACCCAGATAATGCAGAGTTCTGAAGGCGAGGTCAAGCATTCGCCATCAAAGTTTGACACACCTCATGAGATAAATCTGGAGGCACAGAAAGAGAAGCTGAAAGAGATGATACGAAGGGCTGTTGAACAGAAGATGGCTGCACTCAAGGACCAGGTGATAATTGATGTTGTTGATGACGGTATCAGAATACAGATTGTTGATACTGAGGGGGGCTGGATGTTTGCACCAGGCAGTGCTCAGCCGACTGAGAGGGCTAACCAGCTTTTGGGTTTAGTTGCTGGCTATATTAAAGAATCCAAAAACAGAATCGCTGTGGAAGGGCATACTGATGCATCACCTTCAAAAGGAGGCAGCAGCGGCAACTGGGAGCTCTCTTCTGCAAGGGCATCTTCTGCAAGAAAGGTTCTTGAAAATAACGGACTTGAGGAAAAGAGAATTGAAAGGGTTGTTGGTTATGCTGATAACCAGCTTCTGATAAAGGATAAACCCAATGATGCCCGAAACAGGAGAATAAGTATAATTCTTCTGCATGAAAAGATGCAGCCAAAAAAATCTGAAACAAAGCCAACAACAGCTGACAGCTCTGCGGTGCCTGTTGAGCAAAAAAATCAGCAGCAGCAGGTTCCTGTAGAGCAGACAGCGCCTGTACCAGCTGCTCCTGAACCTGTCCAGCATTTAAAGCCAACTGTCCAGCCGCAGAAGCAGCCTGTTCTTTTGCAGCCAGAAGTGCCTTTGCAGCAAAAACCAGTAGCAGCTCCTGCTCCGGTTCAAAGGTCAGAGTCATCGGAGCAGAAAAAAACCAGGATAATTGATATTAAGCCAGGGAAGCCAATTGACATAATAAATAAGCCTGTAGCGCCTCCTGATTTTAACAAATAGGATTGATACAGGCTTATTTTGACAGATATTTAATTAGTGAGCGCCATGGATCAATACAGGCAGACATCTTACGCATACAAGTTTCTGCTCGCCTGAATGAACACATGATATGTACACTCTCTCTTTATCGGTCGCGCCGCATACAAAGCATTTTGTCTCCATTATTTAACCTCCAGTTCATTTAAATCTCTGATAATATCATCAGGATTAACATTGTGCATCATAGCTCCAAAGCTTATGCTTTCTACCTTCATGCCTGGGCATGTGAAGCATCCGTTACCAAAGTATTTCTTGATCACATTTGCTGCTTCGGGATTATCCTTGATAACATCTCCTATAATTGAATCTTTTGTAATGGTTTTTTTATTGTTTTCCATCTGTCCTCCTTTTATGTTTTTATTTTAGACTATTTCGTCATATTCTGATTATGATTATAATCATAAAAGTTCTTTATGACCAAAATGCAGTATTATATATCAGAAAATTAAAATTGATAAGGAGGGAGTATGGATCGTTTTGTAAAGAATTTTATAGCAATGAGCATTGTTTATCTGTTTTTAGCTTCTGTTTTTGGCATTTTGATGCTCGCCTCACCGAATTATCTTTATCTTAGATTTGTTCACTCACATTTGAATTTACTAGGTTGGGTCTCCATGATGATTTATGGTGTTGGCTACCATATACTTCCTAGATTTGCAGGCAAGGTATTAAAAAGCGTCAGAATGGGTGAGGTGCAGTTTTATCTCGCAAACATCGGTCTTATTGGCATGGTTATATTTCATACGCTTCAATATACCAATCCTGCACCAATATATACATGCCTGGCGGTAGCCTCCGGTCTTGTTGAGTTGGCAGCGATTTTATTATTCTTTTACAATATGTTGACTACTTTATTCAGCAAAGAGTAGTTGATGTTCTTATTTTTGAGGGTTTTTTGGTCTTTATTATATGGTCTGTTTTTAGTATCATATATATATAACATCCTACCTTCAGGAGGCTGCCATGAAAGAAGAAGAGATCGTAGAGCTGTTAAGAGGTCAGAACGAAGACTTTCGCAAACTCTACCAGGAACACAGAGATCTTGATATGTATCTGACCGAGATGGCAAAAAAACAGTTCCTTAGCAGTGAGGAAGAGTATGAAGTTAAGCGGCTGCACAAAGAAAAAGTTTACAAAAAAGATAAAATTGCTGCAGTTATCAGGGAGTATAAGCGGGAACACGCGGTAAGTTCATATACTTATTAAATAAGAGTTATCGTTAATATTTTTATCAAGGGTGATATATAAAGAGGATATTTTTCTCTAAAAAATAGAGAACAGGTGGATTATGTCATTAAAAAGCAGGACTATAAAATGTGGTACTGAACGCGTTCCTCACAGGGCGCTTCTTTTTGCAACAGGTATTCCAAAGAGTGCAATGTCAAAACCTTTTATCGGAATAGCTACAAGTTTTACTGATTTAATTCCCGGACATATTGGTATGCGCGATCTCGAGAGGTTTATCGAAAAAGGCGTACATTCAGCTGGTGGGTATCCATTCTTTTTCGGTATCCCCGGCATATGCGACGGGATAGCAATGGGTCATCGAGGTATGCACTATTCATTGCCATCAAGAGAACTTATTGCTGATATGGTTGAGACAGTAGCAGAGGCTCATCAGCTGGATGGACTTGTTCTGTTGACAAACTGCGATAAAATAACACCTGGAATGCTTATGGCTGCTGCGAGGCTCAATATACCGAGTATTGTTGTTACAGCAGGCCCCATGCTTGCTGGAAATTATAGAGGCAAACGAACGAATCTCACAAGCGATACATTTGAGGCTCTCGGCAAATTTAAAAAAGGCCTCATCACAAAGTCAGACCTTGACGGACTAGAGATGTGCGCCTGTCCGGGCGGAGGTTCATGTCAGGGCATGTACACAGCTAATACAATGGCATGTGTTACAGAGGCGCTTGGTATGAGCTTGCCTGGCTGTGCAACTGTGCCGTCAGTCATGGCTGAAAAGAGAAGAATAGCTTACGAGAGCGGCTACAGGATAATCGAACTGGTTAAAAAAAATATTACTCCGCGCAAGATAATGACAAAAAAATCTTTTGAAAACGCCATAATGGTTGACCTTGCATTGGGCGGTTCGACCAATACAGTGCTGCATATACCTGCTGTGGCGCATAACGCAGGTGTTGATCTGCCACTGGATCTTTTTGACAGTCTCAGCAGAACAATCCCTCATATAGCCAATATGATTCCTGGCGGCGAATACTATATGGAAGACCTTGACAGGGCAGGCGGCATACCTGCTGTACTCAACAGACTAAAGGATAAGCTTAACAACGGACTGACTGTATCAGGAAAACAGATAAAGGATATAGCAGCAAATGCACTTGTCATCGATGAAGATGTAATCAGACCGCTGAACAAGACGCATCACAAAGAGGGTGGAATCGTCATACTGAAAGGCAATATTGCACCCATGGGCGCTGTTGTTAAACAGAGTGCTGTCAGCAAAAATATGATGAAGTTTGAGGGCATTGCGAGAGTCTTTGATTCAGAAGAGGCAGCAATGAAGGCGATCACCGGCGGCCAGATAAAATCCGGTGATGTTGTGGTTATAAGATATGAAGGCCCAAAAGGCGGACCAGGAATGCGTGAAATGCTCTCACCAACATCAGCAATTGCAGGGATGGGGCTGAGTGATTCGGTTGCCCTTATAACAGACGGCAGATTTTCTGGCGGAACACGAGGACCATGCATAGGTCATATCTCTCCTGAGGCTATGGAAGGTGGTCCCATAGCTGCAATAAAAGAGGGTGACAACATTAAAATTAATATTCCTGCCAGAAGCCTCGAACTTATGGTTTCTGATCAGGAGATTAATAACAGACTTGCCAGATGGAAACAGCCAAAACCAAAAATAAGGCATGGCTGGCTTGCCCGCTATGCTAAGCATGTTACATCAGCAGCAACAGGCGCAATAATGAGAGATTGATTCATTGTTGTTTGTTCAGGGTTGTTGATGACCACTCATTTCCTGATGTATATTATCTGCACACTTTTTATTCCATATCTGAAATGCGGGCGTAACTCAGTGGTAGAGTGTCAGCTTCCCAAGCTGAAGGTCGCGGGTCCGAATCCCGTCGCCCGCTCTTTAAAAATGGTTTGATTTTCTCAGTTAATAAAGAAGAAATATAAATTTAAGTTAGTAATATATTTCTTTCAGATTTTACAAATTCTTATGGTTTTCAAACACTTCAAGTTCTTATTTGACATTCTAATTAATATCTGTTATAAATTAAAGAATAGACCTACTTATACCAAATTACCAATTATTTTATGCTGCAAAATTCTTTCACAGGAGGTGTTTATGGCAGATGCTCCAAAGGCTGGTTGCGCTCGGCCAACAGGCGGTCTTGTAGGAGTGCCTAAGGACGAAAAGAGCAGTGATAAGCAGTTAAAATCTTCAGAACAGGAGGTTAAAAGTATGGTTCAGGTTGGAAAGCCAGCACCGGACTTTTCAGCACCAGCTTTTTATAAAGGTGAATTCACCTCAGTCAAACTTTCTGATTTTCTCGGCAAGTGGGTTGTTTTATGTTTCTATCCCGGCGATTTTACATTTGTATGAGCTACCGAAATATCAGCGGTCGCTGATAAGTATCCTGATTTTCAGAAGCTTGGCGCTGAAGTGCTTTCGATGAGTGTTGACAGTGTTTTTGTGCATAAGATGTGGAATGACAATGAGATCTCAAAAATGGTAAAAGGCGGAGTGCCTTTTCATATGCTTTCTGATGGCGGCGGCAAGGTCGGCGCTGCTTTTGGCGTTTATGACCCTGATGCTGGTGTTGAAAACAGGGGAAGATTTTTAATTGATCCTGATGGAGTTATCCAGGGATATGAGGTGTTGACACCCCCTGTTGGAAGAAATGTAAATGAGACCATCAGGCAGATACAGGCTTTTCAGATTGTGAGAAACAGTAAGGGTTCTGAAGCAACTCCTTCCGGATGGAAGCCAGGCAAAATGACTCTGAAACCCGGACCAAACCTTGTCGGCAAAGTATGGGAAGTCTGGAAGCCGGAAATGGCATCAGAATAATGTTTGTTTTTGAGTTTCATTAAATAATACAGGCAGGCAGATTGTATGGCTATGCAATCTGCCTGCCTTAACTATTTAAGAGGAGGTTTCATGAAGCTGAAAACAGTGGATGGCGGATGGAATCCCTATCTTGCAGGAGCCCTCATCGGTTTATTATCAATAGTTTCTGTTTTAGCCACAACCAGTCTGCTTGGCAAAACCAGCTATCTTGGCGCTTCTACAACATTTGTGAGAGCAGCAGGACTGCTCGAACGGTCTGTTGCGGTTAATCATGTTATTGATAACGAGTATTTTACAAAAGAAAAGGTGCGCATAGACTGGCAGTTCATGCTCGTTGCCGGCATATTTATTGGCGCATTAATATCATCAAAAACAGACAGGAGTTTTAAGGCAGAAGCTGTGCCTCCTGTCTGGAATGAGAGGTTCGGCGCTTCAGCCGGCAAGAGGGCAGCTGGCGCGTTTTTGGGCGGTATAGTCGCAATGATGGGCGCGCGCATGGCTGATGGGTGCCCCAGCGGACACGGATTAAGCGGCATGATGCAGCTGTCGATGAGTTCTCTTGTTGCTCTTATACTTTTCTTCGGTTCAGGTATGGTAGCTGCAAGACTGATCTATGGGAGGAGGCGCTAATGAGCATTGATCTTATATTAGGATTGGCAACCGGAATTGTTTTTGGATTTCTCCTCCAGAAAGGCAGAGTACTTCGTTTTGAAAAACAGGTTGGCGCTTTGCTGCTAAGGGATATGACAATACTGAAAGTCATGTTCTCAGCAATTCTGGTCGGCATGGTCGGCATACTGCTTCTTTCTGATGCTGGAGTGATAAAGCTGAGTCACAAGCCTATGAATGTGGGCGCATTGCTTATAGGAGCTGTTCTTTTTGGCACAGGATGGGCTGTGATGGGCTTTTGTCCCGGCACATCTGTAGGTGCTCTTGGAGAGGGTAGATGGCATGCTGTTTTCGCAATTGCAGGGATGATTGTTGGAGCTGCTATATATGCCGAGCTCTATCCTTTTTTCAAAGCAACTGTTCTGTCATGGAAAAATTACGGCAAGATAGGAATTGCTGATGCCCTGAATATTTCGCACTGGATTGTAGCATTATTGGTATGGGCTGGCTTCATCTCCCTATTTATATTGTTTGAGAAGAAAAAAGTTTAACATCAGCCAGCACTTGGTTTTTCAGCAAATTTAAAAAACAATCTCGTGAATAAATCCTCTATGTTGATTTATTCACGAGATTATTTTTGTTGATAATCACTCTTGTTTTTGTTGGCTCAACTGCATTTGCTTTTGATATGAAACTTTCAACATTGGACCCTGTGTCTAAATATCATCAAACAGAATCCGGGGATAGTGAATTATAATTATCCCCAAAATGCAAAATATATTCTCAAGTGCGCAAATATTGCATTAGGACATACATACATCATGATGATTTTAAAGGGAACTTTTCGTGGCATATTGTTTGCAATTCATGTTATATAAAATATGCACGGAGGGTTTATTATGATTAAAAAACTTGTGGTGGTTTTTGCAGTTTTATTTTTTGCTGCAGCTTCATCATATGCCGGAACATTTGAGTCCAAGTGCATAGCCTGCCACAATGCTGCAGGCAAACCAGCTCTGTCAAGGGATGCCATGATTAAAAAATTCAAAACAGCGGATGCTTTTATTAAGGCATCAAAAGAAAATACCAACCCTATGATGAATGCTGTTAAGAATGATCCTGACAGCATTAACAAGTCAGCAGCAGAACTGTTCAAGTAATCTGCAATTGATTCTAAAGCAAAAGAGCAGGCGGCGCTGCCGCCTGCAGCAGCATCAGAACCAGACAGTGCTCTGATACAGGAAATGCTTGTTCCTTATTCACTGTTTAAAGAGATGGTATCTGCTGTTGCTCTCGGGAATGGTGAACGGGTGATAAAGGCTATCGAACCAATGCATGGCACCATGGAAAAAACGAAGGAAGCAGTAAATCAGGTAATGTCGAGCTTAAAAAAATTAGAACAAGGCTGCTGCATTTATAAATATGGATAAAGATTTTCACGATAATCTTTAAGCTCTTGCTGCTGCATTAAAGAAAAATAATCATATGCTTATGGCAACTACAACCAAAAAACTTCTTGATGGATGTATCTCGTGTCACCAGATGCTAAGACTATAATATTGTTATTTTGTTAATAGTTGACCTTACCAGAATACATATGTCATATTTATGACATGACTTTTGGCAATGGTATTGAAAATAGTGCGGGTCCTGAAATGATCGGGGATTCTCCAGCCTTTAAAAATATCATTGAACTGATAAACAAGGTCTCTGCAACTGACAGCACAGTGCTTATTCTTGGTGAGAGCGGTACTGGAAAAGAGCTTGTGGCAAAGACCATTCATATCAAGAGCGATAGAAGCACAAAGCCTTTTATTCCTGTAAACTGCGGCGCCATTCCAATGGATCTTCTTGAGTCAGAGCTTTTTGGCCATGAAAAGGGTGCATTTACCGGTGCTGTATCTGCCCGGGCAGGCAGGTTTGAGCTTGCAGACAACGGTACGATATTTCTTGATGAGATTGCAGAGATGCCCACAATACTACAGGTAAAGCTTCTGAGGGTGCTTCAGGAGAGGTCTTTTGAAAGAGTTGGCGGTGTAAAGACAGTTCAGACAGATACACGAATAATGGCTGCTACAAACAAGGATCTTGAGCAGGAGGTCAAGGCTGGAAGATTCAGAGAGGATTTATTTTACAGACTCAATGTCATACCTTTGGACATACCGCCTTTGAGACAGAGAAAAGATGACATAATGCCGCTCTGCTCTTTTTTTGTGACAAAACATGCTGAAAGATTTGGCAGGCAGCCTGTAAGTTTTTCTGACGATGCTGTAAATGTCTTTATGAATTATGAGTGGCCTGGAAATGTGAGGGAGCTCGAAAATACTATTGAAAGGCTGCTTGTTCTGAAGGACGACAATGTGGTGACTCCGTTTGATCTGCCTGAGAGAATGACAGGTAAAAAAATACCTGACCTGCCATCAATAATTGATGATGAGGATGCGAATCCTTTTGTTGGCGGCATAGACCTCAACAGTGCTATTGAAGAATATGAAAAAAGATTGATACTGCATGCTCTGGAACTTAATAATGGAGTTAAGAGTCAGGCTGCAAAGTATCTTAATTTAAACCGTACAACCCTTATTGAAAAGATGAAGCGCCTCGGAATCTGATTCTAATCTGTCATTTATTCAACGAATTAAGTCTATTTATATTGTCCTAATTGTCATAATTTTGACTTATCATTTATAAACTGCTGAAATATATAAATAAAAAATATGGCATAAATCTTTCAAGTAATTATTTAACCATGACATTTATCAGAATACTAATTTTAGTAATACTTGGTATGTTTTTCAGTGTCTTCCTCTATGCTGAATTGCCAGTATCTGACCATCTTAAGCAGGCTGACCAGTTTTACAAACTTGAGCAGTATCTTGAGGCAAAGGCTGCTTATTCTGATATCTACCGCTATTTCAATAAGGATGCTGAAGGGGAGGCTGCGCTTTTGGGAATAGCAAGATCTGATTTCAGGCTTAATCTCTACAACGAAGCTGTAATAAGGCTTAATATTTTTATAGCCTCTTTTCCTGAATCAACTCATAAAAATGAGGCATTGTATCTGCTTGCAGAATCTTTAAGAAAGCTTGGTAGATTTGAAGACGCGAAAAAGAATTTTGAGATGGTCAGGGATCCGTTATTAAATGTCTCCTTATTGCGGCTTGCGCAGATAAATCTCAAGCAAAATGATATGCAAAAAGCTGAGGAAATGTTTAAATTGCTGCCTTATGAGTTCAGAACAAAAGAGCCGGAGGCTGTTCTTATTGAGGCAGAAATACAGAGCAGATCCGGTAAGCATAAGGAGGCATTGGCATTAGTTCGAAAGATCAAGGATTCAGAAATAAAAAACAATGAGCTTTTGATTGACAAGGCTTCAGTATTGTTTGCAGCCGGTCAGCTTACAGAGTCAGAGGATATTTTAAAGCCGATATCAGAGTCCAGTATTTCTGCTGTTGATAGAAACAACTCAAGAAAACTTCTTTTGAAAATCTATGAAGCACAGGGCAAGATTGATGACGCTCTAAAAATAAGCATAGAACTTTCTGCAGGACAATCCAGTGATCAACTCAAACTGAAGATAATCTCTTTTTACGAAAAAAAAGGTGATGTTCAAAATGCGTTAAGATATCTGACTTACATTGTTGATAAAAAGCTAAGAGGTTCAGAGATTGAAAGGCGCCTGAAGAGTTTTGAAGAAAAACATGATCCCAAGCTTATGGATTATCTTGTAAGATACAGTTTGTATCTGTCTGAAGACAGCCCTTATCTTGTTGAGACTGCAAAAAAACTTGCGGAAAACAACAAAAAAGCGGAAGCATTGACACTTTACAGAAAAGCATTAACAGGCTCCAATAAGGCTTATGCAGCTATCATGCTTTCATCTGTACTGCTGCAAGAGGGGAAAACAGCTCAGGCAAAAAGGATGTTGGAGCCTTTTTTGCTTGACACAAGATATCTTGAAAGCTCATCTGTGATAATGGCTGATATACTTGAACGCGAAGGAGAGTTGAAAAAAGCTGCTGAGTATCTATTAAAAGTTATCAAGGTTGTAAAAAATAATAATAATATTCATGCAAAGCTCGGCGATATATACTGGAAGCTTGAAAACAGGAGGGCATCTTTGCAAAGTTATGTAAGAGCTGCAACAGGAAGCAATCCACTATATTCAGTTAAAGCAGCTGACGCACTTTATCTTGGCGGTGATCTGAAAAAGGCTTCTGTCTATTACAAGAAAGCCCTTGATGCAGGTATAAATGATAAAAATATTCTACAGTGGGCTGAGTATCAGTACGGAAAAATAACAGGCAACAAAGACTATCTAAAAAAGGCAGAACAAAAGGGCGGACTGCTTGGGGAGGCTGCCGCTATCCTGGCGGAATAATAATGAAAAACACAGAAGAGCTTGAACTGTTAAGCAAGGCAATGGAGACATTCAATACTGCTTCTTCGTCTCTGCTTGCCTATTACAGTGCGCTTGAAGACAAGGTGAAACTTCTTACCCAGGAAGTTGAACACAAGAAGCAGCAGCTTGACTGCATACTTGACAGTATTGATATCGGGGTAATCTTTTTTGATACTGATTCAAAGGTTACATTGCTGAACAAATCTGCAGAGAATCTTCTTGGAGTCACTGAAGATGAACTTATGGGCACTGCAGATATACATGCTGAAATTTGCAACGATACAATAGTTCCAGAGAATGCAAAACCATTTCCAGCCCTTTATTCGGAGACTGATGTGCTTGACAGATCCGGAAGGGCTATCGGGAGAGTGCTTGTATTCAAGGATATCACAAGACTTCGCGAACTTGAAGCAGAAAATGAACACAACAGACGGCTCACAGCCATGGGAGAGCTTGTTCTTAAAATTGCACATGAGGTGAGAAATCCCCTTGGCAGTATAGAGCTTTTTGCAAGTCTGATTTATGAAGATCTCAAGGGAACCAGACAGGCTGAATATGCGGGCAGAATATCAGACTCTGTCCGATCTCTTGTAAACACCCTGGACAACATGCTCAGGTATTCGAGAGGAATGGCTCCCAGATTCAGCATGGTGAGCTTCAGCGACACAATAGAAGAACTGTCTTCAGAGTTTGCTGAAATGTTAGAGACAAAATCCGTAGAAATGGTATTTTTCACACAGCTTTCTCCAGAGCAGGGTATTATATCAATGGACAAGGGGCTTATGCGCCAGGCATTGATAAATGTCTTTCTTAATGCCATGCAGGCTATGCCTGACGGCGGAAGGTTGACTGTCAGCACATCAAGAGATGACAATAACAACTTTGTTATATCAATAAAAGACACAGGTACAGGTATGGATGAAGATACAGTTTCAAAAATATTCGAACCGTTTTACTCGACTAAGGATAGAGGCACCGGACTGGGAATGTCCATAACTCAAAGCGTTGTTGAGGCGCACAGCGGCAGCATAAAGGTAAAATCTGAGCCTGGAGCAGGTACTGACCTGACAATAACTCTACCTCAGAAAATTAGCTGACAGGATAACCGGGGAGGATATGAAACCAGTTTTAATTGTAGATGACGAGGCTCACATGGCAGAGGCGCTTTCCGAGGCTGTAAAGCGGTGCGGTCTTTTGCCTACCGTAATGAACAGCCCTATTGATGCGCTGCTCAAACTTAACCTGCTCGACTATTCTCTTATTCTTACAGATATGAAGATGCCAAAAATGGATGGACTCGAGTTTCTTAAAGAGGTCAGGAAAAGAGGCGTCTTTGTGCCGGTTATAGTGATCACAGGCTATGGCACTGTTGAAAATGCAGTGGATGCGATGAAGCTTGGCGCTGCTGATTATCTTATGAAGCCATTTTCATTTGATGCACTAAAAAAAGTGATTGAACGCATAATGCCTTCAGAAGATACGGATCTTGTGGCCGCAGCACCATTAATGAAGAAGCTTGTGTCAATGGTCAAAGAGGTTGCTCCGAGTGATATAACCGTATTGTTGACCGGCGAAAGCGGCACAGGCAAAGAGGTGATAGCAAGATATATACATAAATACAGCATGAGGTCTTCAGGGGCTTTTATCGCAATTAACTGCGCTGCAATTTCAGAGAGCCTGCTCGAATCTGAACTTTTTGGCCATGAAAAGGGCGCATTTACCGGAGCTTCAGACAGACGAATAGGAAAGTTTGAGCTGGCTAATAAGGGTACGCTGCTGCTTGATGAAATCAGCGAGATGGCATTTCAGCTTCAGGCAAAACTGCTCAGGGCTATACAGGAGCGGGAGATAGACCGTATTGGCGGCAAAGCGCCTGTGCTGGTTGACACAAGAATTATCGCTACAACGAACAAGAACCTGCTTCAGGAGGTTAAGGCTGGTAGATTCAGAGAGGATCTTTTTTACAGGCTGAATGTTTTTCCGATCAGAATACCAACCCTGAGAGAGCGCAAGGACGATATAATACCGCTTGCCGAGTTTTTTATCTCAAAACTTGCAGCTAAAATGGGCAGAGGCTACAGTATTTCTGATGAATTCAGGAACTATCTGTTACAGAGGCAATGGAACGGAAATGTGCGGGAACTCGAAAATTTTATTTACAGAACAGTTGTTATTGCAAAGTCTGATACTCTGGTGCCCCCTGATGATGATTTTGAACACAATCCGGATGAGCCCAGAGAGCTTACCGGCAGCACTGTTAAGGATATGGAACGTGAACTTATACTCAATACGCTTGAAGAGACAGGATGGAACAAGACAAAGGCTGCTGAAAAGCTGGGTTTAAGTGCAAGAACAATAAGAAATAAACTGAAAGAGTATAATCTGGATAAAAAAGATGTTTAAGTTGAAATGTGGAACAGATATTGCATAGTTTAAGGTAAATTAATGTTGTTGTGGAGGTTTTATGGCTGACAATATGATTGTACTTCAAAAGATGCTGGATATAGCTGTTTTCAGGCATAAGGTGCTTGCATCAAATATAGCCAATGCTGATACTCCTGGTTATAAGGCGAAGGATATTTCTTTTGAAAAGGAGCTTCAGAAGGCTGTATCAGGATCAAACAGTGTGTATGAGGTTACAGAATCTCCGTCAATGCTTCAGAACAGGGATTTAAATACTGTTGATCTTAATATTGAGATGGCAAAGGTTGCGGAAAATACTTTAATATACAATACAGCAACGCAGTTGCTTGGGATGAAAATACGCATGACAAAAGATGCATTGAAAGGAGCCTGATAATCATGAAAGAAATGTTTCTGCCGCTCAGAATCAGTGCTTCAGCACTTGAAGCTCAGAAGGTAAGGATTAATACCATAGCTTCAAACATTGCCAATGTGAATTCAACCAAGACGCCGGAGGGTGGGCCATACAAGAGAAAGGATGTATTGTTTCAGTCTCATCTTTATAATGAGTATTCATCAGGAGTGAATGTGACAGGTGTTGTTGAGGATAACAGACAGCCTCGTACTGTGTATGATCCATCTCATCCTGATGCTGACAAAAGCGGATATGTACAATATCCGAATATAAATAGTACAGAGGAGATGGTTAACCTTATATCCGCATCAAGGGCGTTTGAGGCCAACCTGACCCTTATTAATTCGTATAAAGAAATGTATATGAAGGTTCTGGATCTTGCAAAAGCGTGAGGTGAAAAATGAGCGAAATTAAAATTCCAGGGATCCCGATTCAGGGAGTATCTGAACCGTCGATTCAGCCGAGTCAGAAAAACAGTCCAGCACAGGGCTCTTTTGCTGACGCAATCAAACAGGCGCTTGATGATGCAACTAAAATTCAGAATGATGCTGAAAAGGCTGTAGAAGGTTTTGCAAAAGGCGAGGTTAATGATATTCACACAGTTGTGCTCGCCATGCAGAAGGCTGATCTTTCGCTTCAGACCATGCTTCAGGTCAGAAACAAACTTATGTCTGCTTACGAAGACATCATGAAGATGCAGGTGTGAGTTTTCTGTTTTAGAATTAAAAAATACACTATTTTGAGGGGAAGATGGCGTTAGAAGATCTCTTTGAACAGATAAAGCTCTGGCCATTAAAAAGAAAACTGACCTTTGTGCTTGTCATACTTATCAGCTTTGGTCTTATGTGGGGCATAGTGGCCTGGACCGAGCGTGTTGAATATCAGGTGCTGTTCAGTAATCTCGCTCCTCAGGATGCAGGCAATGTTGTAGGCAAGCTGAAAGAGATGAAAATCCCATTCAGAGTTGAAGGCAATGTCATATTTGTACCAAGCACAAAAGTTTATGAAACAAGGCTGGATCTTGCTGCGCAGGGGATACCCCAGGGCGGAGGCATAGGCTTTGAAATTTTTGACAAGGCCCAGATTGGTGTAACAGAGTTTGTGCAGCGTCTCAATTACAGACGGGCTTTGCAGGGCGAACTCGCCAGAACAATCAAGGATCTTGCTGAGGTGGATGAAGCAAGAGTTCATATTGCCATTCCTGAGCGTACAATTTTTTCTGATAAAAATGACAGGCCGACTGCATCAGTTGTGCTTAAAATAAAACCCGGCAGAGTGCTTAACCAGAACCAGATTGGTGGCATAGTGCATCTTGTGTCAAGCAGTGTAGAGGCCATGACGCCGTATGATGTATCTGTTATTGATAATATGGGCAATCTGTTGTCCAAATCCACGGATATAAATATGGCTGCTGATTCTCTTCAGCTTGATTACCAGAAGTCCCTGGAAAAGGATTATGAGTCAAGACTTCAGAGTATGATGGAGGGAATAGTAGGCAGGGGAAAGGCTATTGTCCGTGTTGCAGCAAAAATAGATTTTACCCAGATTGAAAAAACAGAGGAGAGGTTTGATCCTGATACCATTGCTGTAAGAAGTGAACAGAGGTCTCAGGAAAAAAGTACAGGTCCTGCCTCTGGCGGTATCCCGGGCGTTATGTCAAATCAGCCTGGCCAGCCGCCTGCGCAGTCAGCTTCAGCAGGTCCGATGTCCCAGAAACAGACTGAGAGTATAAATTATGAAGTGAGCCGCAGTGTCAGCAAAACTGTCAGACCAAAGGGGGATGTAAAAAACCTTTCAGTTGCTGTGCTGGTTGATGGGTCGTATAAAAAAGAGGGTGATAAAAATATTTTTGTTCCAAGACCTGAAGCTGAACTCAGAAAATATGATGATCTTGTGAAAGCAGCGATAGGTTTTAATCAGGAGCGCGGCGATCAAGTGACTGTTCAGAATGTTCCATTTGAAGCGACTATTGAAGATATGGTGCCTGAAAAGACAGATATATTGAAAATTGTTCTGCCGGTTCTCAAGCTTCTGGTGCCGATGGTTGTTGCACTGCTGCTTATTATGTTTGCTATCAAACCTATAGTTGAAATACTCAAGGCGCCGATTAAAATGGCTCCCAGAATCAGGGCGACTGCTGGATATTCTGAAGAGCCTGAGGTTATAAGATCAGCAGAGACTCCTGAAAAGCAGGAAAAGCAGATGAAGGAGCAGATTACAGATGCTGTAAAAAGAGATCCCCGCAAATCAGCTATGATACTTAAAGACTGGATGTCATCAGAGTAAGATGAAGAAACTTTCTGGTGTTGAAAAAGCAGCTGCTTTTCTCTCAATAATCGGAGAAGAGGCTGCTACTCAGGTATTTAAACATCTCGATCCGCTCGAGCTTGCCAGAATAGTGCCCATGATGGCCCGCGTTAAACTCTCAGCTGATATTGCGAATGATGTACTAAAAGATTTCGGTGAGAAAAGCGGAAGCGCTATGCTTGCTGTTGACGAAAAATATATAAACAAGATACTTGTTGATGCTTTTGGCGAAGAACACGCAAAAAAACTGATGGACAAGATTGAGAGCGGTGCAAGTGCCTTTGATATTCTCAGATGGCTTGATTCAAATTCAATAGCAAACATGTTGACAAGAGAACACCCTCAGACAATTGCTATCATACTTGCCCATCTCGAGCCGCTGCAGTCAGCCGAGATATTAGCTAAGCTTCCAGAGCATATTAAAATTGATGTTTCCTTAAGGATCGCGAGTCTTGACCAGATATCGCCATCAATATTGGGTGAGCTTGAGGATGTGCTTCAGACACAACTCCAGAGCTACACAAGAGGCAGGAAGATCGGCGGCATCAAGACTGTGGCCGAGATCATGAACCAGATGGACAGGGCATCAGAAGATCTTATTCTAAAGAACATAGAGGAAAAAGATCAGATTCTTGCAGATGAGATCCGGAAGCTTATGTTTACATTTGATGATCTTGTGCTTGTTGATGACAAGGGGATACAGTCAATACTCAAGGAAATTACTACTGACGATCTTGCCCTTGCTCTTAAAATGGCTTCTGATGAGCTCAAAGACAAGATATACAAGAATATGTCTCAGCGTGCTGTGCTCATACTCAAGGATGAGATTGAAGCAAAAGGTGCTGTCAAAGTTTCGGATGTTGAGAGGGCGCAGATGAACATTGTAAGGGTTGCGCGCAGATTGGAAGAAGAGGGTAAGATAATAATAGGAGGCAAGGGTGGTGAAGAAGTCGTTGTATGAAAAAACAGGCGATTCAGTTCAGACATACAAACCTGAGCCTCTTGACGAATCCGGAATAAAAAAGAGGTCTTCAGAACGAAATATCAATGATCCACAGGCAAGGATCAGAGCTATGGAAACTGAAGGCTATGAAAAAGGTTATAAGGCAGGCCTTAATGCTGCCAAGGATGAAACAGACCAGGCAGTTCAGAAAAAAATATCTGCATTCGACAGCATCATCAATGAAATTTCTCAATATAAAAGTAAGAAAGTAAAGGAGCTGTCTGAGCAGATTATATCGCTTGCTCTGGATATTGCAAAGAAAATTGTCCAGAAAGAGATCGAGAGTGATAAGGATATTGTTCTTTTTGTTGCGCTTAATGCAATGAAAAAGATCAGCGAACGCGAAGAAAATATAACGCTCAGGATCAGTCCGATTGATTACGAGGTTATAATCTCTGCCAGCAGCACTCTCAAGGATGCATCAGGAGTCAAGGATATTGTTATAGAGCCTGATGACTCCATTTCTCCGGGCGGCTGCTATATTGTTACAGAACGCGGAGAAATAGATGCCCGAATTGAAGAACAGGTAAAGGAAGTGGAAGGTGTTATCAGAACTGCAACTGATAGAGAAGTGTAAGTCCTTTCTGTCTGATACTGATGTTGTTAAGGTTTACGGCAGGGTAGACAGGGGTGTAGGGCTTATTATTGAAGGCCTTGGTCCTCCAGCCAATATAGGCGATATATGTGAGATTGAGACTGATGAGGCACTGCTTGAAGCTGAAGTTATAGGATTTAAAGGAGACAAGATTCTTCTTATGCCTGTCGGGGAGATGATGGGAATAGGGCCTGGCGCGAAAATTATCGCAAAAGGCAGACAGAGATATATAAGAGTTGATGATTCGCTTCTTGGTCGTGTGCTTGATGGACTTGGTAATCCCATGGATGATAAGGGTACCCTCACAGGACAGCTCTGCCCGATATTTACTGATCCAATTAATCCGCTTAATAGAAAAAGGATCACTGAACCTCTTGACCTTGGGATCAGATCAATTAATACAATGCTCACCTGCGGCAAGGGTCAGAGAATCGGAATTATGGCAGGAAGCGGAGTAGGAAAGAGTGTTCTGCTCGGAATGATGGCAAGGAACACTGCTGCTGATATTAATGTGATTGCCCTGATTGGTGAGCGCGGCAGGGAGGTCAGGGAGTTTATTGAAAAAGATCTTGGTGAAGAGGGTTTGAAGCGTTCAGTATTGGTAATAGCTACATCTGATACATCACCTCTGATAAGAATAAGAGGTGCATTTGTTGCTACAGCGATTGCTGAATATTTCAGGTCTAAAGGCAAGGATGTTCTTTTAATGATGGACTCTCTTACCAGATTTGCAATGGCGCAGCGCGAAATCGGGCTCACAGCAGGCGAGCCGCCGACATCAAAGGGTTATCCTCCCTCTGTATTTAATCTATTGCCAAAGCTTCTTGAAAAGGCAGGCACCTCTGATACGGATGGTTCAATAACAGGCCTCTACTCGGTGCTTGTAGAGGGCGATGACATGAATGAACCAATAGCTGATGCTGCGCGCTCCATACTTGATGGACATATCGTACTTTCGCGTGAACTTGCCAATCATAATCATTATCCTGCTATTGATGTGCTCCAGAGTATCAGCAGAATAATGAAGGATATAACTGACAGCAGGCACAAGACAGCAGTTGAGAAGGTCTTGGATATAATGGCAACTTATAAAAGATACGAAGATGTTATAACTATCGGCGCATACAAGGAAGGTACAAACCCCAAACTGGATTATGCCATTAAAATGATGGAAACAATCAGGCCGTTTTTAAAGCAAAAAATAGGCGAGCGGGTAACATATGAGCAGGGGCTTTTTGATCTGTTTGATATGATAGAGGCTGCTGCATGAGCACCATAATTGAGAGTCTTCTAAAAATAAAAAGATGGACAGAGGATGATGCAAAGAATAAGTTTGCTGAAATACTTAAAGCTCTCTCTGCTGAGGAACACAGACTTGCTGAGCTTGAGCAGCAGTATAAAAGTATTGTACTCAGGATCAAGTCTGAAGCGGGAATGGAGATTGATATAGACAAGCTCAAGAAGATGCATGAATATTCTGAGCATATGCTTAGCAAGATCCAGCTCCAGAAAATTGTTGTTCTTGCAAAAGAGGCTGATGTTGAGACAGCAAGAAAAATCTTGACCGAGGCAACCAAGGATAAGAAGATCTTCGAAAAGCTGGACGAAAAGGAAAAGACAGCGATAAAGGCAGAACATAAAAAAAATGAACAGATAAGGACGGATGAGCATGCTTCCGCAAAATTCAGGCATGAAAACTTATAAAAAAATAAAATCATACCCTGCGGTTTTACTGACCATTTTTCTTATGACCGTTTTTTCTGCAGATCTCTACGCACAACAGAATAAAGCAGATGCGTCAACGCAGAATAAAAAACATGAAGCTCCAAAAACAGGGAAATCCCTTGAAGAGGAGCGCATGAGCATTATCAGGACAGACATCCAGAAGGCCATTGATGAATACAAAAAACTAAAAGCAGAAGCTGATAAATCCATAAAAGCTGCTGATGAAAAACAGCAGGAGAAGTTGATTAATGTCGCAAAAATGTTTGAGTCAATGCCTGCTGAGGAGGCTGCACGCAGAATGGAGAAACTTGATGACTCGAGCGCCCTTGTTATATTGAAAACTCTGAAGCCAAAGTCAGCAGGTAAAATACTGGCTCAAATGGATGCAGAAAGAGCAGCTGCACTCTCAAAGAAAATGATTCCTGATAATGCCGCACCTTAGGAAAAAAGTTCCTGATAGGAAAAGTTTTCCAGACACTTCCGACCTGTTTTTCTGTTTTAATTACTTCATTTAATTGATCTTGATGTAAAACAAAGACTTTTTCTGCTGGCATGCATATTGCCTCACTGTTTTTCAGTTGAGCTGCTAAAGCAGAAGGAGTGCAATATGAATATCAATCTTTTTCAGATGTTTGCAGGCCCCAAAATGCCTCAGGGAGCGGATGGATTTATGGGTTCAAATCTGCAGACAGGCACAGCACCCGGTGATTTTAATAGTATTTTGCAGGCTCTGCTAAGTGACAGTCTTGGTCTGCAGGACGAAAATGTATGCAATGCTTCATGCGTATTTTCTGATATGTTTCAGGCGATTACAGACAAATTCAACAACAGGGTAGTTACATCGGATGAGCTTGCAGGCTTTATTCAGGGATTGCTTGTTCAACTGCCTGCAATGCAGGATGATTTTGCATCGAAATTAGGTATGCTCTTGTCTGAAACGATGAATGCCGATAAGTCAGGCAAAGCACCAGATATGATTAAAACTGCTGTTGAGAAGATTCTGCAGACTAATCCAGGTCTCAGTAATTTACTTCCACAAACATCAGAGACTGATGCGCCCAGTGCAGAAAATTTAAAACGAGCTGCGGATTCGACATTATTATCCAATGGCCTGTCAGACATCTTGGATAAATTGAATAAAGCTGAGTCTAATAAATCAGAAGTTCTTCTCAAGGATGCTCCTGCATCATTTAAAAAATTAAGCACAGAAGAGTTTTTCAAGCAGCTTGCAGGCAAGATAACGGATCAAAAGACAAACAGTCCGGCAGGAGTATTTGAAGATTCTGAATCAGGGACATTTAAATTTGTTGCTGACGACGATATATTTAACAGGCTTGCAACAGAGGCTGCAAAATCAGCGGACAAAAAGGTTGATTCTGCATCTGCAGATGGATTGAAAAATGCATCAGATATGAAGTTAAGCGGCACTGCTTCTACTAATGGACCGAATGCACATAATGAGGTTGGTGCGGCAAAAGAGCCATCTTATGTATCAAAAATTCATGACATTGATCAGGTGATTCTGAAGATGGCAAATTCAGGGCAGCAGAGGCTTGTGATAAGAATAGATCCTCCGGAACTTGGCAATATTCAGATAAAGCTTGTTATGCAGAATGGAATAATCAGGGCAGATTTCAGGGTAGACAACCAGGCAGTTAAGGACAGCTTCGCGTTTGCGCTTCCACAGATCAAGACCTCGCTTGAGGATGCAGGAATTAAAACAGGAGAATTCTTTGTTGATCTGAAGGAAGACTACTATTCAGACAGAAAAGAGGGGCAGGACAGACAGCAGCATAATAAACACCAAAACGAACAGAGTGACGACAGTTCATTTTTTGAGCTGTTCGCCTGAGGAGGCAATAATGTCAGGTTATTCAGCGCCAATATTTAATGATCCATATTACACTACATCTGCATCGGAGGCGAGTGCAGCACAAAGAAACTCTGCCCTGCTGAAGGATGATTTTCTGAAGCTATTGGTTACACAGCTTAAAAACCAGGATCCGCTCGACCCGATGGATAATACTGAATTCGTGTCGCAGCTGGCCACATTCAGTTCTCTGGAGCAAATATCCAATATGAGCGGAAATCTTGAGAAGTTCATAGCAAACCAGAACTACCAGAACGCAACAATAGCAGCATCAGTAATAGGAAAGGAAATAACATCTGTAACAGGCGAGACAGGAGTTGTAAAGTCAATATCAATTGAGACAGACGGAGTCTTTTTACAGGTTAATGAGAGTAAAATTCCATTTGCAGCGATACAGACAATAAAAAATCCAGAGTAATAAAAGGAGGGGAACATGGGTATTTTAACATCATTATTCACAGGAGTAAGCGGACTTAGTTCCAATGGTAACGCGCTGTCAGTAATAGGCGATAATATTGCCAACTCAAACACGACAGGTTTTAAAGGAAGTAGAGCCATTTTTGGTGATATACTAAGCCAGGCACTTGGCGGAGGCTCTGCTTTTCAGATTGGTAGAGGCGTATCAATGCAATCGGTTGAGGCGCAGTTTACACAGGGTACGCTTGAGTCAACATCAAATCCTCTTGATCTCGCTATTGAGGGAGACGGTTTTTTCCTTGTGAACAGTACTGCCGGAGCGACTTACTACACAAGGGCCGGTCAGTTTCATCTTGACAGGGACGGCAATGTCATAAACCCTGAGGGACTTCTGCTTCAAGGGTATCTTGCGCAGCAGAACAATGCGTTAGGCACAATTAATGTCGCCTCGATTAACAGCCAGCCAAATGCTACTGCCGATGTGAATGTATATACAAATCTTAACTCCAATGATGTGACAATGGCGGGTTTTAACATTGCCGATCCTACTGGAACATCTAATTTTTCAACCTCAATAACTGTTTACGATTCTCTTGGCAACAGCCATCTGATAAGCGTATATTTTACAAAGACAGCTGCAAATACATGGTCATGGAATGCTGTTGCTAATGCAACAGAAGTCACATCAACCTCTGTATCAGGAGCTAACGCGAGAATTGCTTCAGGTGCTCTCGGGTTTACGACCAATGGCGCGCTCAATACAGAAAGCGCAGTAACATACTATAACAGTGTTACTCCAACTGGTGTTGATTTTACAGGAGCAACTGCCAATCAGGTGATTGCATTTGACTTTGGTACAAGCATAACAACTGACGGCGGTACAGGTCTTGACGGTACAACACAGTTTGGTTCACCATCCTCAGTGTTTTTTCAGAGCCAGGATGGATTCACATCAGGAAGCCTGCAGAGCCTGATCGTTGACCAGAACGGTGTTATAACAGGTGTGTTTACAAATGGACAGGTTCAGGAGATAGCCTCAGTTGCAATTTCGAGATTTGTAGCTCCTCTTGAACTATCAAAGATCGGACGCAACCTGTATGCTGAGTCTTCAGGCTCAGGCCAGCCGATTATCGGAACAGCCGGCACATCAGGCAGAGGAAGAGTGCTTGCCAACTCGCTTGAGGCGAGCAATGTTGACCTTGCTGAAGAATTTGTAAAGATGATCGCAGCACAGAGAGGATTCCAGGCAAATACCAGAGTGATAACAACAACAGATGATATGCTCACAGAGCTTATGAATATCAAGCGTTAGAGTTTAAACTTGGTAAAAAGAGCGCACAGTCTCTACTGTGCGCTCTTTTTTATATCAAAACTTTGACATTTAATCTGATATATTCGCTGCTTTATGTCAAATATTTGAATTCATATGAAAAAAATCTTTTTAAGTCAAGATGTTAGGCTCTGGCATGCTCTGTGCTTATATAATATACGAACATTTTTTATTATGTAATGCATATAAGGGGGATTTTTATGGCCGATGAAAAGGACAGAAGCATTGATGAAGGTCAGGAGACTGAAGCTGCCCCAAAAAAGGGTAATAGCATGATGCTGATAGTCATAATTATAGTTGGTGTGCTCGTGCTGGGCGGTGCGGCTTTTTTTGCTGTCAAGATGCTCGGCAGCTCAGACAAGAAGGATGAGGTAAAAAAAGAGGAGCCTTCTGCAATGCTTGTTATGGAGCCGTTTGTTGTGAATCTCTATGATCCTTCTGGAGCAAGGTTTCTTAAAGTCAGCATCCAGATCGAACTGGCAAGCGCTGCAATCCTTGAAATTGCCAAAACCAAGACCCCTCAGCTTCGTGATTCTGTAATAACACTTTTGACATCAAAGACTGCTGATGCTGTGATGTCGCCTGAGGGAAAGCTGCAGATCAAGGATGAGATAAGTCTGAGAGCAACGCAGGTTATTGGTGAAAAGAGCGTTAAAAATGTTTTTCTGACAGATTTTGTGATGCAGTAGCAGCAAATGAATGACTAAGAAGGCAAAGAGGAAATAGATGGAAGATATACTATCGCAGGAAGAGGTCGATGCCCTACTTAAAGGCATAACTGACGGCGAGGTTGAGACTGAAAAGGTCGAAGAGGTAGCCGGAGTACGCGCCTATGACTTTACTGCTCAGGAGAAGATTGTCAGGGGCAGGATGCCCTCTCTTGACATTGCCAACGAGAGGCTTGCCAGAAACTTCAGGCTTTCTCTTTCAGCTGCCATCAGGCGCATGGTTGAAGTGACCAGCGTTAATGTCAATATCACGAAGTTTTATGATTTTATGCGCGGGATACCTTTTCCTTCAAGCATTAATATTTTCAAAATGGAGCCGTTGAGGGGCTTTGGCCTGCTGGTATTCGATGCCCCTATGATATTCAGTCTGATCGAGTTTTTCTTTGGAGGCACTGGCAAGGGCTACTACAAGCCTGAGGGGCGTGAGTTTACCCCGATTGAACAGAAAATTATCCATAAAGTCGTTATGATGTTTTTTACTGATATGGAAGAGGCATGGAAGCCGATATATCCGATTGTTCCTACATATGTGCGCGCAGAAATGAATCCGCAGTTTGTGACAATTGTTACTCCTGTTGATGTGATCATAAAGGTTGAATTTATCCTTGAGATAGAGTCAAAACAGTGCAAGGTTCTTCTCTGCATACCCTATGGCACTGTTGAGCCTATAAAGGAAAAACTCTATAGCGCCTTTTCCGCTGACAGGGATGAACTAGACACAAAATGGCTTGAGCGACTTAATGAGGGTCTGAAAAGGATACCAGTTGTTCTTACCGGAGAGCTTGGAAGAACTACTATTAGCATTGATGAGGTGTTGTCTCTTAAAGTTGGAGAGATTTTGCTGCTGAACTCGAGGGTCGATGATGACCAGAATTTGAGTATAGAAGGTGTGCGGAAGTTTACAGGAAGGTTTGGGGTCTATAAGGGATCATACGGCATGAAGATAAAAAAAGTGCTTTGATCTCTTCACTAAAAAAACAACAAACTTCAGGAGATGACAAATGACAGATGAAGTGAAAAATCTTGATATGCAGGAAATTAAGTCAGAGGGTGAGATCCCGTCTGCGCCAAGAGATATTAATTTTATTCTCGATGTTCCCCTTGATCTTTCTGTTGTGATCGGCAGAACAAAGATTTTGGTGCAGGAGCTGCTTCAGTTGGGGCAGGGATCAGTTATTGCTCTTGAAAAGCTCGCAGGAGAGCCTATGGAGGTCTATGTGAATGACAAGCTGATCGGAAGGGGCGAGGTTGTAGTTGTTAATGAAAAGTTCGGTATAAGGCTTACAGACATAGTGAGTCCTTCTGAAAGAGTGAGGCAGCTTAAATAACATGACAGGCGAACTTGTTATGGAACTGCTCAAGATATCTTTTATCTTTATTGCGCTGCTTGGCGGACTGCTTGTCGTGCTAAAGCTTTTAAAGTCGAGAATTATACCGTCAAAGGGCATGCTCAGGATTGTTCATTACCAGCCGCTTGGACCAAAAAGAGGCGTTGCTGTGGTTAAAGTCATGAAGGATTATCTGCTTCTGGGAATGACAGATGTAAATATCTCGCTCATTGCAAGGCTCAACGCATCAGATGTTGAGCAGTACCTTTTGGAAGCTGGTGACAATCGCCTTCAGTCAGACTCTTATAGTTTTGACAGAATATCATCAAGGCTGAGAGGCATTTTCAGGAGAGAAGGCTGATGATCCTGTTTATACTGGCTCTTATTACAGGTCTACTTGCTGATCCTGCAGCAGTTCTGGCAGCTCCGCCCCAGGCTCCTGCAACAGGAACTCTGTTCGGCTTGTCCACTCCTCTTGAGATAATGGTATTTATAACACTTCTGTCTTTTCTGCCTGCAATATTGGTTATGACAACATGCTTTACACGAATAGTAGTCGTGCTTTCTTTTATGAGGCAGGCGCTCGGCACAGCACAGGTTCCGCCTACCCAAGTCATTATTGGCCTGTCCCTTTTTATAACCATTTTTGTAATGTCACCTGTTATCGACCGTGTTTATACGGAGGCGTATGTTCCTTATTCTACCAAGCAGATGAATCTTGAGCAGGCTCTTGACACAGCCAGCGTGCCAATGAAGGAGTTCATGCTGAAGCAGACAAGGGAAAAGGATCTTGCACTGTTTCTTAATATGTCCAAGATGGAACGGCCTGCCAAACCAATGGATCTTTCCATGCGGGTAGTAATACCAGCTTTTGCTATTGGAGAACTTAAAAAAGCTTTTGAAATAGGATTTTTGATATATCTGCCTTTTCTGGTCATTGATATGGTTGTCGCAAGCGTTTTGCTTTCAATGGGAATGATGATGCTGCCGCCTGTTATGGTGTCTCTGCCATTTAAACTGCTGCTCTTTGTGCTTGTTGACGGCTGGCAGCTTGTTATCGGCTCTATCGTGGCAGGCTATCGATGACAGTCGAACTTTTGAACCAGATATCA
Organism: Dissulfurispiraceae bacterium; assembly: GCA_034002665.1. Taxonomy (GTDB): domain Bacteria; phylum Nitrospirota; class Thermodesulfovibrionia; order Thermodesulfovibrionales; family Dissulfurispiraceae; genus JAFGXL01. The sequence goes on from JAVFAA010000001.1 coordinate 585,834, forward strand.
AGGCAGACATTTGAGACGATCATGCTGGTCGGAGGACCAGTGCTGCTTGTCAGTCTTGTGGTTGGTTTGACAATAAGTGTTTTTCAGGCGGTTACTCAGCTGCAGGAAATGACCTTGACTTTTGTGCCAAAAATAATCGCAGTTTTTTTGACAATAATGGTGGCTCTGCCATGGATGGTGAAAATACTGATGGAATTCGCCAAGAATATTTTTCTTAATATACCTTTGTATGTGAACTGACAATGGAACTTTATAATATGATAAATATTTATTCCACAAAGTTCATTCCTGTTTTTCTGAGGGTTGGAATCTTGTTTACATTCATTCCATATCTGGGCGGTACTTCTGTGCCGGCTGTAGCGAGAATCGGCCTTATACTCGCCTTTACTCTATTGTTTCTGCCTGTAGTTGATATCAATCCTGATCAATACTATGCGCTTTATGATGCGATCTTTATCGGAATTGCCCTGGGTTTATGCTACAGACTCATAGCCTCAGCAATGGAGATGGCAGCGCAATGGATAAGCCTGCAGATGGGTTTTGGAGTTGCCGGCGTGTTTAATCCCCAGTTTGGAGAGGTGCTCGGTCCTGTCAGCCTGTTGTACAGTCTGATAACCCTTGTTCTTTTTTTTGTGCTCGACATCCATCACTATTTCATAGAGGCTATTTCATTCAGTTTCAGCACGACGCATCTCAGGTATGACAACATAGTTGAGTCTGTTGTCAGATTCAGCTCCATTATTTTTCCCATGGCGTTTAAAATTGCAGCACCCATGATTCTAATTCATATGATGATCAATATAGGCATGGGATTTTTATCAAGAGCCATGCCTCAGGCGAATATATTTTTTATAAGTTTTCCTGTTCTTATTTTTATAGGTCTTTTTGTTATGGCCATTTCCATGCCGCTTACAATAGCGGTATTTTCTAATGGGTTTATAAACTTTAAAAACGCGATAAAGGTATTTTTGAGATAGAATATGGCAGAAGAAGATAAAGATCAAAAAACAGAACAAGCGACGCCCCAAAGAAAGCAGAAGGCGAGGGAAAAGGGCGATATTCCAAAAAGCAGGGAAATCACCTCGATTATCCCGATATGGGTGGTATATGCCTTTTTATCCTTCAGCGGCATTATTTTTACATCAATATCAGGATATGTTGCAAGCTCACTGCGCAGATCATTTTCATTTGAACTGACTCCTGACAGTCTGATGAATCTTTTTATTACAGACACCTCTCGCATTGGTCTGATAATGATGCCGATGTTTTTTACCATGGTTGGTCTGATAATCCTTGTTCATTTTGTCCAGACCAGATTTCTCCTGACAGCCAAACCGCTTACACCTGAGTTTGGGAGGCTCAATCCATTTAAAGGTATCAAAAAATTCTTCAGCATAAATATTGTTGTGGAGCTGGTTAAAGGCGTATTGAAAATGTTTATTCTCGGCGCATTTTTATATACAATTATTAAAAATGAGATATTTACCCTGCCTCTCCTTGTAAATATGGATCTATCGGCAGTCACTTTTTATGCATTCGGGCAGATAAAGCATCTTGTAATGATATCAGCAATGGCGCTTACTGTTTTTGCTGCCGCAGACTTTGGCTATCAGATATGGCATACCAACAGAAGTCAGCGAATGACCAAGCAGGAAGTCAAGGACGAATACAAGGATATTGAGGGAGACCCAAGGGTAAAGGCAAGAATTAAATCGCTTCAGCGGGATATGATGCGAAAGAGAATGATGCAGGAGGTGCCGCAGGCAGATGTTGTAATCACTAACCCTACTCATTATGCGGTAGCTCTTAAATATGATCCAAAGGCAATGGGTGCGCCAAGGGTTGTGGCAAAAGGCGCTAATATGATTGCCCAGAAGATCAAGGAAATTGCCATTGAAAATAAAGTCCCTGTGTTTGAAGAAAAACCATTGGCAAGGGCACTTTATCTGCTCGATATTGGGCAGGAAATTCCAGAAGCGATGTATAAGGCTGTTGCTGCTATTTTGGCTAATGTTTACAAACTTAAAAGGAAGGTTATGAAGGGGTAATGATTGATCTGCTATTAAAGAGGAGCGATCTGCTGCTGACCCTCGGTATCGTACTGATACTCGGGTTGATGATTATTCCGATACCGCCGCTTCTTCTGGATCTGACTCTTACATTAAGTATTACTCTTTCGATATTGATACTGCTGGTATCTTCGTATATCACCAGACCACTGGAATTTTCAGCGTTTCCATCAGTGCTGCTCATAGCAACCCTGCTGCGCCTTGCGCTTAACATAGCCTCAACCAGACTTATTCTCGCCAAGGGAGACACTGGAGTAGAGGCTGCAGGAAAAGTCATCAAGTCATTTGGCGAGTTTGTCATTGGCGGAAATTATGTTGTCGGATTTATTGTGTTTTCCATTCTTGTTATTATTAATTTTATTGTTATAACCAAAGGTGCGGGCAGGATAGCGGAAGTTGCCGCAAGATTTACCCTTGACGCGATGCCCGGCAAACAGATGAGTATAGATGCTGATCTTAATGCAGGTCTTATTGATGAAAGTGACGCGCGCAGACGCAGGCAGGATGTGAGCAGAGAGGCAGACTTTTATGGTGCAATGGACGGTGCAAGCAAATTCGTACGAGGAGATGCAATTGCAGCTGTTCTTATTCTTGTGCTTAATATCGTCGGCGGCTTTTTTATCGGAGTTTTGCAGAAAGGAATGCCTATTGCTGATGCTGCACGCACCTATACAATCCTTACTGTTGGTGATGGGCTTGTTGCTCAGATACCAGCACTTATAACCTCAACAGCAGCGGGTTTGATTGTTACGAGGGCTGCATCAGAGTCCAATCTTGGAGTCGATTTTGTAAGGCAGCTTTTTGTCAGTCCAAAAACTCTTGTCACAGCTGCTGGTATTCTTGCATTTTTTGGACTTATTCCCGGACTGCCGCATCTGCCATTTCTTCTTATTGCAGCTGTTGCCGGAACTGCTGCATATTTTCTGAAAAAAGATGTTGAATCAGCAGTTGAAGAAGAGGCGCCTGTTGAAGAGATAAAAGCGCCTGAGTCGCTTGAATCACTTCTGCCACTGGATCCACTTTCACTTGAGATAGGTTATGGTGTGATTCCCCTTGTTGAGGAGGGCGGTCCGCTGCTCGCCAGGATAAAGGCGATCAGGAGACAGATGGTGACAGAAATGGGTTTTGTAGTTCCGCCAGTGCACATAAAGGATAACTTGTCCCTTAAGCCTACTGAATACTCTGTGCTGATTAAGGGCGTTGAAATTGCCTCTGGCGAGGTGATGTTGAACAGGTACCTTGCCATACTGCCGGGCACTGAGAGCGAAAAGATAGATGGCATCCCTACGAAGGATCCGGCATTTGGACTTCAGGCTATCTGGATTGAAGAGAAGGATGTTGAGCGGGCGCAGTTCAGCGGCTACACAGTAGTTGATGTGCCGTCAGTCATCACAACTCATCTTACAGAGATTATTAAAAACTATTCCCATGAACTGCTTGGCAAGCAGGATGTGCAGAAGTTGCTCGATAATATCGCAAAGGCCCAGCCAAAGGTTGTCGAAGATCTGGTGCCCGGACTGCTCAGTCTTGGTTCAGTCCACAAGGTGCTCCAGAATCTGCTTAAAGAGAGAATTTCGATAAGAGATCTTCAGACTATACTCGAGACTCTTTCTGACTATAGCGTTATGACAAAAGATACGGATGTGCTTACAGAGTACGCAAGACAGTCACTGTCGAGAAGCATAACAAAACAGCTGCAGAATCCTGATGGTTCAATTTCAGTGCTGCTGATGGACCCTAACACTGAAAGGTCGATAATCGAGGCTGTCCAGACTACGCAACAGGGTTCATATCTTGCCCTTGATCCTGCAACTTTGGAGAAAGTTATTGACAGCATCAGGAGAAGTTCCGAAGGAGGAACTGTAAAGGGCTATCAGCCTGTTATAATCTGCTCACCAAGCATCAGGAGATTTGTGAAAAAACTCGCAGAGAGGGTCTCCTTTGGAATAATGGTTATCTCTCATAATGAGATAGCGCCCAATACGAGAATTTTTTCAGTAGGAACGATATCTGCAGACTGACATATGCTTGAAAGAGGAGGAAATAATTAAATGAAGATGAAGAAGTTTGTCGGCCAGACTTTTAAGGAAGCGATAGACCTTGTCAAAAAAGAGCTTGGACCGGATGCCATAATTCTTTCGAGCAAGTCGGTTAAGGCAGGACCGTTCGGCATTCTTAACAAGGATGCTGTTGAGGTGACAGCAGCAATAGATGACTCTGCGCTTGTAAAACCTTCGGAAGCACAGAGTGAAAAAGATGAAATACTTAAAGAAGTCAGAAGTCTTAAGGATGAGATAGGTTTTCTGAAAGAGATGCTCAGACCCATTGTTCCAACTCTCAGAATAAGTCGGGATAAAAAGGGCATATTTAATCTGCTGATAAGCCAGGGCGTTGATCCCCAGTTTGCTATGATAATTGTTGAACGAGCAAAGGACTCTATAGAGAGCCTTAAAAATGTGATTAAAAAAGATATAAAGGTCCAGGATGCAGAATATAATGACAGCGACGCGATGATATTTATGGGGCCGTCAGGCGCAGGCAAGACGACTACCATGTCCAAGATTGCCTATATGATGGCAGCCAGACGCAAGAGAGTCAGTCTTGTATCTCTCGACCATCAGCGTATCGGATCTATTGCAGCACTTAAAGATCTTTCCAGGCATCTGAGATGTCAGCTGAAAGTCATAAAAAATGTGAGCGAACTGCCCAGATTGATATACAAGGACGCAGAGAGAAGCACAATACTTGTTGATACGCCAGGCTATGCTTACAAAAATATATCCAGGGATTTAAAAGATTTTTTCCCTGGTAATTCCGGCGTAAAGAGATGCTATCTCATGGACTCGACGATGAATACGAATACCTCACTCAGTTATTGGCAAAACGGGTGCTCTGACACCATCGATACAATAGCATTCACAAAGCTTGATATGGCTACCCAGTATGGTTCGCTTTATAATCTTTCCATGCTCACAGGCAAGCCCATGTCATATCTTGCAACAGGGCCGGATGTTCCTGATGATATCAAGGTGCCTAACTCGGATTTTCTCGCGAATTTGATTATTGGAGGTGTTTAATGGATGCAAAAATGCCTAGAATCATGGCTGTGTCGAGCGGCAAGGGAGGGGTTGGAAAGACAAATTTTGTTGCCAATCTCGCGCTCTTCTATGCCAGTTTAAATAAAAGAGTCCTGATCCTTGATGCTGATCTTGGGTTGAGCAATATTGATGTTCTATTTGGTCTGGCGCCTAAATATAATCTCAAGCATGTTCTTATTGGTGAAAAGAAGCTTAAGGAGACCATAGTATCAGGCCCCCAGGGAGTGATGATCCTGCCTGCAAGCTCAGGTATAAGAGAGCTGACCAGGCTGAATGACAAACACAGGCTCAAGCTGGTTTCTGAACTGGACTCTTTTGATATGCCGTTTGATATATTTCTTATTGATACTGGAGCTGGCATTTCTGACAATGTTTTATTCTTCTGCAGCGCTGCGCAGGAGACTATTGTACTGGTAACTCCGGAGCCCACATCAATAGCTGATGCGTATGCTCTTATAAAAGTGCTGTCAAGAGATTTTGGAGAAAAGCAGTTCAGAATACTTGTCAATACAGCAAGATCAGAAAAAGAGGCTTTTGATACATTCAGAAAACTCGCAATAGTGGCTGACAAATTTCTTAATATTTCGATAGACTATCTTGGTTATCTGCCATTTGATCAAAATGTAAAAGATGCGATTATAGCTCAGAAAGGCTATATAGCTCTTTATCCAAACAGCAGCTTTTCAAAACATCTCGGACAGATCGGCAGAAGGCTTCTTGAGCTGCCGCAGGGCAGAATCAAGGGGAATATCCAGTTTTTCTTAAAAAAGGCTTTAAGAGTTGGGTAAATTCAATTAAAATAATCGTATAGGACAAGTTATGGCAAAAATGACAAAAAAGCAGAAAGAACAGGCGGTGGAGCAGTTTTTGCCGCGTGTTAAATATTATGCAAATAAATACTCTTTCTGCCTGCCTCCTGAGCTGAGCTCAGAGGATCTTGTATCAGCTGGTATCGTAGGACTGCTTGAAGCAATTGACAGATATGATCCTGCGCTAAATACCACTTTAAGCACATTTGCAGATTTTAGAATCAGGGGAGCAATGATTGATGAAATAAGATCCATGCAGTGGGCTTCAAAGGATGCAAGAAAAAAACTCGAAGAGGTGAGGAACGCTTATTCTGATATGGAAAAAATGCTTAACAGGAGCGTGTCAGACGAAGAGGTTGCTGAAAAGCTTAACATGTCTCTGGACAGTCTGTATAAGACACTTTCCATAGCTGGCACCATAAATATGGTGAGTCTTGAAGATCTTGGGTTCAATAAAGAGGGAGAGTCGCTTGATATACTGGAGTGTATATCAAAAGAAGGTGAAAGGGATGTTCTTGAAGAACTGAACTTAAAGGAGATGAGGGATACCCTCGGAGCCGCCATTGATGATCTTGCTGAGAAAGAAAGGTTAATAATTTCGCTATACTATTATGACGAGCTGACGATGAAGGAGATAGGCAAGGTGCTCGATATCAGCGAGTCAAGGGTATGCCAGCTGCATGGCAAGGCTCTAATAAAGCTCAAGAACATTCTTGAACAGTTTGTTTGTAAAGATTAACCTGTACTATCCGATATATTATTAATGATTATGTTTATATAGTTATTTCCTGAGGAGAAGATATGTCTAAACAAATAAAGAATCTCCTGAAAAAGCTTTCGCATAAAGATCCTGCAATAAGAAGAAGTGCAGCAGAAGATCTTTCCCAGGGTGACGAAAGGGCTGTTTATCCGCTTATAAAGGCTCTGAACGACCCCAATGCCGGAGTGCAGGATGCTGCAATGAGGTCTCTTATATCAATAGGTGGAGAGACAACAGCTTACATGGTGCTGCCGCTTCTGCGCGAGGGCACCTTTATAAGAAACACTGCTCTGATAATTTTAACTTCAATCGGGGAATCTGTTGTTCCCCTCATCTATAATCTGCTCAAAGACAAGGATGATGATGTGAGAAAATTTGGCCTTGATCTCATGAGCGATATCAGGACAGGGGTGGATGTAAAACAGGTTGTTCCGATGCTTGAAGACAGCAATGCCAATGTCCGGGCAGCTGCTGCCAAAGCAATAGGGCTGCTCAACTATACTGCTGCTGAACCGCAGTTGATTCAGGCTCTTAATGATGAAGAGTGGGTATGCTTCTCTGTTCTGGAGGCATTGGGTGAAATGAGGTCAGAGCAGGCAGTGCCGGCAATTGGCGCGCTTTTGAACCTGAATACCAGTCCTGCGGTTCGTTATGTTGCAATTGAGGTTCTCGGTAAAATTGGCAATCCCAAAGCCAATTCATTTTTAATGAGTTTTCTTACTTATGCTGACAGTGATGAGACCAATGCCGTTATCAAGAGCATGATTCAGATAGGTATTACTCCTGATATGGCTGACCTTACTGAACATCTGATCGCGATGCTCAAGAAAGATGATGATGAAGATCTTGAAATAGCCTTAAGAGGTATAGCTGACCTTAATTGCAAGACAGCGGTAAAACATCTGATCAATCTGGCAGGATCGCTTGATATTTCCATACTCGGAAATGAAGAGAAGATACATCAGATCATGAGTGTTATAAAGACAATAGATTCAGAGGATGAGCTTCTTAAGATTCTTGATGATTCCGAGATGAAATACAGGGGCAGGTCTTTAACGATTAGTCTGTTGGGTGAACTTAAGAGCAGCAAGGCAGTTCCAGGCATTTTGAAAAACCTGAAAGATACAAGCAGGGATATGCGCAGGGCTTCTGCCAAGGCCCTTGGCGACATTGGCGCAAAGGAGAGCATCGGCAGCCTTCTTAATGCGTCGCAAAGTGATCCTGATGCTCATGTCAGAAAGGCAGCAATACAGGCTCTTGGCAATATAGGTACAAATAAGGCATTTGAACCTCTGCTGAGTCTTATTGAATTTGAAAAATATTTTGATGTAAAAGAAGAGATTGTCAGGGCGCTTCTGAAGATTGATGAAAAGAGCTATATGGATAATTTCTTTAGTTATAATAACTCAATAAAAGAGATTACTGCCGGCATAATCAAGGATATGGATATGCTGGTTCGTCTGGCAGAAGATAATGATGAGAGTGTGAAAATTGCTGCTGTGAAAGGAATGGGTGCAGTTGGTGGTCAGCAGGCAGCTGAAAAACTGATATCTTTTTTATCTGATCCGAACCCTGAGATCAGAAAGACGGCTGTCTCAGGACTTGGCAGCGCCGGCTACTTTCCTCAGGAACTTATGTCTGCACTTGATGATGAGGATCAATGGGTCAGGTTTTATGCTGTAAAATCCATATCACAGGTATGTGATGACAAGGAGCAGCTGATTTATTTGTTAAATCGCTTGCTTGCTGATGACTTTGTGCCTGTGGTGATGTCTGTAATTGATGTGATACGCGATATAGGCGGCGCAGAGGCATATGAGGCGCTTAATAAATTTGCAGATCATCCAAATGATGATATAAAACAAAAAATAAGAGAGGCGCTGGATACTATATGATTCCGCCACTTACTGAAGAAGTCTTCAGACAACTTAGAGATTTTATTTACGAAAAAAGCGGAATTTTTATTCCGGATAATAAGAAATATTTTCTTGAGAACAGGCTTGGCAGAAGGGTGCAGGAAAAAAATCTCAAGTCATATGACGATTATCTTTATATTCTCAAGTACGGTAACGATAAGCCTGAGCTGACCAGGCTTTTTGATATGGTCACAACAAATGAGACGTTTTTCTTCAGGGAACCTCTGCAGTTTGAGCTCCTGACAGGCGAACTTCTCAAAAGAGTGCAGGCAGAAAATAAAAATCTGACCAGAAAAGATATAAAAATATGGTCAGCGGCAAGCTCTACAGGTGAAGAGGCCTATACGATTGCAATGCTTCTTACCGAGTCACCTGAAATGAAAGGTTATACACCTGATATATATGCCTCTGATATATGTGAATCTGTTATAGCATCTGCGAAGAATGCAGTATATGGATCTTTTGCGATAAGAAATGTGCCTGAACAGTATCTAAAAAAGTACTTTGCAAGCACTGATCAGCAGTATCAGTTGTCGCCTGCGATTAAAAAAATGGTCAAGTTTTCAAAGATAAATCTTTTTGATGAAAAAGAGGTCAAGACCATCAGAGGCATGGATATAATTTTCTGCAGAAATGTACTTATATATTTTGACGACAGGGCCAAACAAAAGGTTGTATCGCATTTATATGATTCATTAAGACCTGGAGGCTATTTGGTAATCGGAACCTCCGAAAGTCTGCACAGCGTTACAAGGGCATTCAGACCGGTTGTTATTAACAAGGTTATTATATATCAGAAAGTATAGCCAAGAGGGGAAGATATGAAGATTCTTATCGTTGATGACGACAAGACCACACGAAAGCTGCTGACCCTTTATCTCAAGGCCAAGGGATATGAGGTGGTTGCTGCGGAAAATGGTCTCGAAGCCATGGAAAAGCTCGGTACTGAAAATGTAAACCTTGTGGTCAGCGACATGAATATGCCTTTTATGGATGGCGTTGAGCTTGTTAAAAATATGCGCAATGATCCAGTGCTTGCGGAAATGCCAGTTATTATGCTGACAACCGAAGCTGATGAAGATGAAAAAAAGAGGGCGTACGAGGCGGGAGTAAATGACTATCTTGTAAAACCTTCAAATGCCGAGCAGATTACAGAGAGCATAAAGAGAATAGTTAAACAGTTTTTCTATAAAGGGGGTGAAGCTGGTGTTTGATTTCAAGATTAAGGTATTGGTTGTTGACGACTTCCCTACCATGAGAAGAATAGTCAAAAACCTGCTAAAGCAGCTTGGATTTGAGAATATAGATGAGGCTGAAGATGGCAATATGGCTCTCAACAAGCTTAGGGGCGGAAGTTTCGGCCTGGTTGTTTCAGACTGGAACATGCCTAATATGGAAGGCATCGAGCTTCTAAGAAATCTGAGGTCTGATGATGCTCTCAAAGAAATACCTTTCCTTATGGTAACAGCTGAGGCGGAAAAGGAGAAGGTTATCGAGGCTATAAAGGCTGGTGTTGACAATTATATCGTCAAACCGTTTACAGCAGAAATTCTCAAAGAGAAGCTCGAGAAGATTGCAGACAAGAGACCGTCACTAAAAGCCGGAGGATAGAATGGCTGATGAGATGGATGAGATAATAAATGAATTTGTTACAGAGGCTGAAGAGACTCTTGAACGGATAGATCCTCTTTTTATTGAGCTCGAAACCAAGGGGTATGACAAGGATCTGCTGAATGAGATTTTTCGCGGTATGCACACGCTTAAGGGCGCAGCCGGCTTTTTAGGATTTCAGTCAATAGTTGATGTTGCTCACCGTTCAGAGAGCATAATGAAAAAGGTTCGCGACCGCGAGATTCAGATGACAACGCCGCTTATGGATGTAATTCTCAAGAGCGTTGACGCACTCAGACTGCTTATATCCCATATCAGACTGAAAGATGGAGTTGAGGAAGATGTTTCAGCCCTTCTGAAAGAGCAGGATACTGCCCTTGAGAATGCTTCAAGTGATCAGACCCAGTCACTGGAAACGACACCTGATGCAGTGCAGTCTCCTGAAATCAGGATGGAATCTGCTGAAAAGCCTGAACCTGAGCCATCTGCTCCGGTTGACCCAGTTGTCGAACAAGCTTCACCTGAAAAACCGCAAGCACCTGAACATACTGCTCCAAAACAAAAACCTCATGTGCAAACGATCACTTCTGCTGTTGATGATGCTGTACAACAGACTGCAAAAGAAAAAGATGTTGTTGCGAATCTCAGGGTGGATGTGTCAAGGATCGACAAGGTTATGGATCTTGCAGGTGAAATAGTGCTTGCCAGAAACAGGCTACTTAATATTTCGTCAAAACTCGAGATTACGCATGGTGGAGATCCTCTTGTAGAGAACCTTGGCGAGACTACAGCTTTTTTAGACAGGGTAACTTCAGATCTGCAGCTTGCTGTAATGAAGATGAGGATGCAGCCAATTCAGAAGGTTTTTGGCAAATTCCCCAGAATGGTCAGGGATATGTCCCGCAATCTTGGCAAGGACATTGATCTTGAAATATTCGGCGAGGATACTGAGGTGGACAAGAGCGTCATAGAAAATATCGGAGACCCGCTTGTTCATATAATCAGAAACTCAATTGATCATGGACTTGAATTTTCTGATGATCGTGTTGCAAAGGGGAAGCCTCCAAAAGGAAGAATAGTAATAAGCGCTTTTCAGAAGGGTACGCTTATTGTAATCGAGGTTATTGACGACGGCAAGGGCATAGACCTTGAGGTTGTCAAGAGAAAGGCCATAAACAGAGGACTTATCACAGAAGAAGAATCGCAGAAGATGTCTGAGGACGCTCTTGTGAACCTGATATTCCTCCCTGGATTCTCTACAAAAGAGGTGTCCACTGAGTTGAGCGGCAGGGGTGTAGGCATGGATGTTGTCAAGACCAATGTCGCAAAGCTGAATGGCTATGTAGAGGTTATCACAAAGAAGGATGTTGGCAGTACATTCAGGATCAGTCTCCCGCTGACGCTTGCCATACTTCAGGCCATGATGATAAAGGTCGGGAATGAGGTTTACGCGGTTCCACAGTCAATGGTTGAAGAGACTATAAGAATTAAAAAAGAAGAGATAAAGGATATTACAGGGCAGAAGGTACTGACAATACGCGACAGGGTTCTGCCCATGTACGACATGGCAACTGTACTCGGCGTAAAGAATATTGTTGATGACAGCAAGGATTACACCTATATCCTTGTGATGGTTGTAGGAGACAGGCATTTCTGCATATCAGTAGATGAACTTATTGGTCAGGAAGAGGTTGTTATCAAGACTATTAATGGCATTGATTCTGATGAGTGCGGCATCCTCGGGGCAACCATAAACGGAGACGGTTCTGTTGTACTTATAATCGATCTTGCTGTTATGGCCCGCGGTCTTTTTGCCACTTCATCAAAATAAAGAGGAGAGCGTATGCAATATATAGGCTTTATGATGAATGCAAATGAGTATTCAATCCCGATACTAAAGGTGCAGGAGATAGTTAATGTGCCGGCTGTCACCAAACTGCCTCAGGCTCCTCACTATATTGAGGGCATAACCAATTTAAGAGGCAGAATCATACCGGTAGTCAATCTGAAAAAATTGGTAGGGCTCCCTGGTGAAGGTGGTGACAAGGTTATTGTTATATCGAGCGGCAAGATCACTTTCGGCATATTGATAGACAGCATTACAGGTGTTGTTTCTATAGAAGACTCCTTGATTGAACCAGCAGAAAATTTCATGCAGTCAAATATTGAACAAATTGAAGGTGTTGCCAGGGTTGATAATAAACTTGTAGTGCTTCTCGATACAAAAAAACTCATTCCTCTTGAAGATATGAGCATGTTTGAAGATCAGGTATTTGATTACAAAGAGATATCTGATGGAGAAAAAGTTGAAGTTATAAAAAAGATTGAGGGAGTGGGCGGGGAAGTAATGGTCAAAGAGGTTATAGATGCAAAAGAGTTTTTTCAGCAAAAAGGACTTTCTGCTTCAGATCCGAAATATCAGATTGTGGAGCAGCTGTTGGAGTTTATGGGTGCTGTTAATGCGCAGGATATGGAAAAGGCTGACTCTGCCATTCAGGAAATAATGAAGTCAGGACAGTCAGATCTCTTTAAGGAAGTCGGAAGAATAACAAGAAAGCTGCACGACTCCATTAGAAGCTTTAAGGAGGCTCTTGACCCCAAACTTAAGGACATGGCAGTAATAGAGATGCCGAATGCTGTTGATAAACTTCAGTTTGTCATCACAAAAACTGAAGAAGCTGCAAACAAGACTATGGAGATTGTGGAGACGCATATTTTATCAATGGATGAACTTGCAGGGCATATTCGAACTCTGCAGGGGCCTGAAGAGTCTGTGGCTTATCTTAAGGATTTTAAAAATAGATTTGAGGATAATCTTACAGAAATACTCACTACCCAGTCGTTTCAGGATATAACAGGGCAGACGATAAAAAAGGTGATCAAGCTTGTGGGTGACATTGAGGAAGAACTTGTAAGCATGATAACAACTTTTGGGTTCAAGATGGACAGCATTGCAAAGGGCGCAACATCAGAAGCAGAAAAGGTATCGCAGTCAGATGTTGATGATCTGTTAAAAGAGCTGGGGTTCTGATTAGATGGTAAAAGTTCTTATTGTAGATGATTCTGCGTTTATGAGAAATGCCATTTCATCTATGCTGTCTTCTGACCATGAGATAAATATTGTTGGCACTGCAAAAGATGGACTTGAAGCAATTGAGAAGGTGGTTCTTCTTAAACCTGACATAGTGACTCTTGATATTGAGATGCCCAGAATGGATGGGCTGACAGCACTGAAGCATATAATGGAAAAGACACCTGTTCCGGTTATAATGCTCAGCTCTTTGACAGTTGATGGCGCAAAGGAGACTCTGGACGCATTTGATCTTGGAGCTGTGGATTTTATACCAAAAAATCTTTCTGATCTGTCAGTGAATATAGTCAAAATCAAGGAATCTCTGATAGAAAAAGTTAAACATCTTGCTAAAAGAGGGGTTGTAAGACGCAGAAGACCTGCATCTGCTTCTATTGCTGCACATACTCCAAGGCCGGTGCTTAAGGTAAGATCAACAGGAGAGCGCAAGGTCACTCTTGTGTCGATTGGAACATCTACGGGAGGACCCAAGGCACTTCAGGAGATCATTCCCCTTATGCCCAAGGATTTTCCTATACCGATTGTCATTGCGCAGCATATGCCGGCAAACTTTACCGGCCCTTTTGCAGAAAGGCTGAATCAGTTAAGCAGCATAACAGTTAAAGAGGCTGAAGATGGTGAAGCTCTTAAAGCGGGGGTTGCGCTTATTGCGCCAGGATGGGGGCATATGAGAGTAACCCGAGTGCGCGGCATAGAAACGATTGTGAGTGTTACTCCAGGCAGCAAGGAAGAGTACATTTACAGGCCGTCTGTTGATGCCCTTATGCTCTCTGTTTCAGAGTTTTTTCCTGGCAGGGCATTAGGAGTTGTGCTTACAGGCATGGGTGCGGATGGAGCCAAGGGCGCAGCTGCGATGAAGTCAACTGGCTCAAGAATTTTTGCGCAGAATGAGGAGTCCTGCGTTGTTTATGGAATGCCGAAAGCTGTTGTTGATGCAGGTCTGGCCGACAAGGTGCTGGATCTTGAGGAAATAGCCGGAGAAATAGTTAATTCAGTATAGATTGTTCTAAAACTTTTCAGGGGGGATCATGAAGATAGGAAAACAGCTGCAGATAGTTATAATATTTTTACTAATCTTTCCATTTCTCAATATGCTTCTTATTTTCTGGCAGTTAGACATGAAAAATGACGGGAAGGTTGTAAATTATTCAGGAATTGTTCGAGGTGCAACCCAGAGGCTTGTTAAACTCGAAATCTCTGACCAGCCGCAGGATAAACTTATCGTAAAACTCGATTCCATTCTCGAAGGACTTGTTAAAGGGAATAAAGAGCTTGGGTTGCCAGCAGCACAAGACAGGGATTTTATTGAAAGAATGGGCGAGGTTAAGGTTTTTTGGGAAAAGCTTAAGCAGAATATTCTGAGCGCGAGGCAGAAGCCTGACATGAAATCCGAGCTTATAAAAAATAGTGAAGCCTATTTTGAGTTGACTAACAAGGCTGTTTTTGCTGCAGAGACATATTCAGAAAAAAAGGCCAACCGACTTGGATATAATGCAATTTTTTTATTTTTTGTGAATCTGATTGTTCTGTGCTTGGTATGGTACAAGTCCAGAACAAACATATCAAATCCACTTGCTGATATAGAATCCAAGATCTCAAAAATATCTTCAGGTGATCTCAGGGTTAATATTGAATATATAAAAAATGATGAAATAGGTTCCATGGCCGGCAGTATAAGAAGAATGGTCGGATCATTTCAGTCTATTATAAAAGCCATGTTTGCATCTTCTAAATCTGTTTCCAGTACAGTGTCTTTACTCAGCTCAAAGGGTACTGAAGCTGCTGAGAAGGCAAAATTTCAGGCAATGCAGGCATCAAATATTGCCACAGCCGCTGAGGAGATGAACCATACAATAGGCGATATAGCAAGAAACGCCTCTGTTGCTTCAGATACATCAAGCCAGGCAATGGAGACAGCAAAAAAAGGACAGCAGATTGCTGATGGCGCTGTTGATACAGTAAACAGGGTTTACACATCAACAATCGAACTGGCTACCATGGTTGAGAAGCTCAACAACAGAGTCGGAGAAATCGGAGAGATAATAACTGTTATTAATGATATTGCGGATCAGACAAACCTGCTCGCCCTGAATGCTGCTATTGAAGCTGCAAGAGCAGGTGAGCAGGGCAGAGGCTTTGCTGTTGTTGCTGACGAGGTGAGAAAGCTGGCAGAACGGACTATAAAGGCTACTGCAGAGATCTCTGATAAGATAGGATCAGTACAGACAGAGTCTGAAATGACATCCAAATCAATGGCTGATGCCTCAGGAGAGGTTACAAAAGCGACCGAATTTATAAAAGAGGTTGGAGAGTCACTTAATCATATTGTGAATGAAGTACAGAAGGTGCGGGATCAGATAACCCAGATAGCCACAGCCGTTGAGCAGCAGTCTGCCACATCTGCCGAGGTTGCTGAAAACACTGAGCAGACTCTGACTACTGCCAAGCAGATTGAAGCACTTTCTGTAGAAGTGGTTCAGGAGGTTGAGCTGTTGAGCGAGGTTGCAGAGAAACTGACAAGCACTGCAATGGATTTTAAGGTTTAAGATTGGAAAAAGATGTCAAATATTCTAATAATTGACGATGATGAGATGGTGAGGGAACTGCTCGCCATCTTTATTAATCGGGCAGGTCACCAGTCATCTTCTGCCACTTCAGCTGAAGATGCAGAAGCAATTTACAAACATGGTGATTTTGATGCTGTTTTCTGCGACTACAAACTGCCGGAATGTTCTGGTTTGCAGATGTATTCAAATCTTCAGAATTCCAGTGATAAAAAAAGACTTTCTTTTGCTCTTATTACTGGTGCTGTTATTGATCAGGCAGAGCATGAATTCATGGAGAATGAGGGGATACGCTATGTTATCAAACCATTTTGTGAGCAGGATATTCAAAAACTATTAGCGGATTTTTCATTATGATGCATGACAATACGATCGAAAAACTCATACTGAATACTGTTGATCTTCCGAGTCTTCCTCCTGTTGCTTCAAAGGTTTTACAGCTTGTAAATAAAGATGGATCTTCTATTGCGGAGATGGAGGATCTTATTGCAAAAGACCAGGCATTCTCAACACGCATACTCAGAGTGGCCAATTCTCCATACTATGGAAGAGGCAGAAGCATTGATACAGTCTCCTCTGCGATAATGATGATTGGTTTTAATACCATGAAGTCTCTTGTGGTGGCAGCATCACTTAAGGATATGCATAGCAGGTTTGGTCTATTCGAGAAGAAGCTTTGGGAGCATAGTCTCGCTGTTTCAATAACTGCTTCACTGATAGCCAGAAAGACCAGACTGGTTCCTGATGAAGAGGCGATGGTTGCAGCTCTTCTGCATGATGTAGGAAAAACCGTACTGAACAACAGTATGTCTGGTCAATATTCTCTGGTGATCGAAAGAGTTTTTGAAGAGGGCATTCCCTTTTATAATGCGGAGACAGATATGCTCGGTTTTAACCACTGCAATGTGGGTGGGCTGATTGCCAGAAAATGGAAACTGCCAAAGGGGCTCGAGGCTGTAATAGAGTATCATCATGCAGATGACCTGCCTGCTTTTGAAGATACGAGCTACGAGGTTATGTGCGGTATTGTCAAGGTTGCAGATGCCTTGTGCCTGAACCTTGGAATAGGATTTCAGATGCAGAGAATTATCCCTGATATTGATATACAGGCACTTGGGTTGACTAACGAAGATATGGATAGTATTTCTGTAGAAGTGGAGGAGTCTGTACAACAGCAGCTTGCTGAACTTCTTGCCCTTTAGATCTCATGATTAAATTTTTCTTGATTTTCAACGATAAATAAGTATGGCTACTGAAGATGGCATAAAAAGCATATCAGCGATAACAGTATCTGCTGGCACTCGAAAGGGCTATGCTTTTCCTCAGAGCAGGGTTAATAGAAAACGCACACCTGCAAAAGAAGAGGAAAAAGGCGCTGAAAATCTCACAGCCACGCTCGAGCAGAATGCTGAAGAGAAGAAAGAGGGCATTGATATCAGGGTATAATTTTCCGGCCTGCCTGGAATTTTTTTCCTTTTTATCCTCCTGTTAAGGTATCTTTTCGCTTTAATTTCCTTGATTTTGTCGAAATATCACCTTTATCCCGCATTATTGATTTCTTTTTTTCTTTTTTTAAATAAATAATAGTAAAAAAGTATCTTGGCATTTGCTTTGCTTTATAAATATCAAAAGGAGGGCAAATGTATAAAGGGGCGTATGTAGCTTTAACAGGCGCGATAATTAGAGGCCACGAGATGGATAATGTGGCTAACAACCTTTCTAATGTCAATACAACCGGCTATAAGAGGAGTTCTTTCGGAGCCAATATGTACTCAATTATGCAGGATATAGATACGCCCGCTGCTGCAGAATACCCAGATGCAAGGGCAATGGCATATTTTGGTGATTTTAAAATTGATCAGACGCAAGGCACAGTCAAAACTACAGGCAATGTTTTTGATATTGCGATTTCTGGTGAAGGATACTTTGCTGTTCAGGACAACAATGGAACCTACTATACGCGAAACGGAGTATTCACAATAGACAGAAATGGTCTGCTTATGAATGAAAGCGGTCAGAGGGTGCTCAATACAGCAGGCAACCAGATTGTCATCCCCAGAGAAGACCCTTCAGCACAGATAAACATTGGCAAGGATGGAAGCATATACGCTGGTGCAAATCTGGTAGGTAAGGTGAAGGTGGTGAAATTGACAGATATAGAACATCTGGGAGGTTCGCTTTACAAAGGGAATGAATCAGGATTATCAAAAGCTGATCTGCTCCAGGGCACCATTGAACAGTCAAATGTAAACGGAGTAAGGGAGATGATAGGAATGATCGTGGCTTCAAGAAATCTTGAGTCATCCATAAAGCTGATAAAAAGCTTTGATGATCTGTCGCAGAGGGTTGTCAATGAGCTCGCAAAGATAAGATAAACCGGACTACAGGGGGTAGTTATGATAAGAGCATTATTTACAGCAGCAACAGGCATGCATGCGCAACAGATGAATGTTGATGTTATCTCGCATAACCTTGCCAATGTGAACACAGTTGGATTCAAGAGAAGCAGGGCAGATTTTCAGGACCTGCTTTATCAAAATCTTAGAAATCCAGGCGCGCCTTCTGCAGAGGGCACGCAGATACCTGTCGGTATTCAGGTCGGACTTGGTGTAAAACCTGCATCAGTGCAGAAGCTTTTTACTCAGGGCGATTTTCTTAATACCGGAAATAATCTTGACATGGTTATAGAGGGCGATGGATTTTTTCAGATTACAATGCCTGATGGAACAATCTCCTATACAAGGGCAGGTTCATTCAAGCTTGATAAGGATGGCAGGGTTGTCAATCCGGATGGATATCCTCTTGAACCGGCAATTACCGTGCCCTCTGATGCTGTTGATATTACCATTGGCATTGATGGAAGAATAACAGTGCTGCAAGCAGGCAATACAACGCCTGTTGAAATAGGAGCTATTGAGCTTGCAAGGTTTATAAATCCTGCAGGATTACTGGCTACAGGTAAGAATCTTTTTATTGTATCTGATGCTTCAGGTGACGCCATGACAGGCACTCCAGGTACAGAGGGTCGCGGAACAATAAACCAGTTTATATTGGAGTCCTCAAATGTTAATGTTGTTGAAGAGCTTGCAAATCTGATAATTGCCCAGAGGGCTTTTGATCTTAATTCAAAGGCTGTGACAACAGCTGACGAGATGCTCCAGACGGTAGGTACATTGAGGAGATAGTTATATGACTACGCAAATAAGAAATAGACGCTTGAGATTTTTGTCGGCTCTCATAATCTGTATCATTGTTTTTGTAGCTGCCGCTGCACACGGTTCTGCTGACAGGGATATGAATCCTGCACTGAGAAAGATGCTTGCAGCTGAAATATCAAAAACCATTGGAGATACTCCTGAGATAATCAGCATAAGGATAATGAGGGGATATGATTTTATAAATCTTCCGGCTGTTGTTGAGTTTAAGTCAATGAGTCCGCTTGTATATTCAGGAAAAAACAGGTTTACTACATCGATATCATTGACTGCAAAGGGAATCCCTGCTGCTGAAACAATGATTGAGGTAGTTTATGATGTTCTTGTTGATGTTTATGTGGCATCAAGATATATACAGCGCGGTACCGCAATAACAGAAGATGACTTTTATGCTGTTAAACAGATGCGTTCCAGGCTTTCTCGTTCAGTTGTGCAGGACAAATCAGAGATAACAGGCAAGATAGCAAAGGTTTCTGTTAATGAGGGTTCTGTTATTCTTTCCGATCATATGGCAAGCAGTCTGACATTTAAGCGGGGACACAAGGTCAGTGTTATTGTTGAGGGCGACAATATTGCACTGGTATCTTCAGGTGTTCTCAAATCAAACGCAGTAATAGGCGGTGCTGTTACTGTGCAGTGCGCACCATCGAAAAAAGAGGTCTCAGGAATCTTGATATCACCGACTACAGTGAGGATAAAAATATGAAACTGAAAAACATGCTCATTTTCGCAGGAATGGCAGCATTATTATCCACTGTTCTTTCTGGCTGTTCAGGGCTTAAGGATTCCAGGGATATTAAAGAGGCACCAATGCCTCCCAAATATGTTGAAACTATGCAGCCTGAACCGGTTGCTGCTGAGGGGTCTCTCTGGAAAACTTCCACAGCATCATTTTATGAAGATAGAAAGGCTAAAAGAGTCAATGATCTGGTCACAATACTTATAAATGAGAGTTCAACAGCGTCAAAAAAGGCATCAACCAATTCATCGAGAAGCTCTGATGCCAATTATGGTCTGAATAATATTTTTGGGATGAGTACTGACTTTGGCATACAGAAGATGCCTTTTGTGAATGGCTTGTATAAAGGACCAAACGGAATATTTACTCCATCAGCAAGCGGAACTGCATCATCTGATTTTGCAGGTACTGGAGATACAACAAGACAGGGCAAATTGGTTGGCACGATAACTGCAAAGATAATAGAAGTGCTGCCTAATCAGAATATGGTTCTTGAGTCCAGAAAAGAGGTTGTTGTGAACAATGAAAAGGAGATTTTGGTGCTCAGAGGGATAATAAGACCTGATGACATTACTACCAATAACACGATTCTGTCTCAGTATGTTGCTGATGCTCAGATATATCTTGTTGGAGACGGAGTGCTTGATGACAAGCAATCTCAGGGCTGGTTAGTCAGACTGCTTGATAAGATCTGGCCGTTTTAAGAACAAAGGTTAAAGGTGAAAATCATGAAACTGGCAAAAGATTCTAAAATGAGGGCCTGCGGATTATTTTTAATGACGCTGTCACTGTCTTTTAGTGCATTATTATCAATATTTGTACTAAATGCTTACGCAGAACGCATAAAAGATGTTGCCAGTTTTTCAGGCATAAGAGAGAACGAACTTATTGGATACGGCATCGTTGTAGGTCTTAACGGCACTGGAGATAAAGACGGCACATATATATTTCAGCCTTTTGCCAATATGCTTACAAGAATGGGAGTTAATGTAAATCCAGCTGATATCAAGGGCAAGACCAAAAATATAGCTGCTGTGATAGTTACGGCAAGACTCCAGACAATGACAAAGCCAGGCTCCAAGGTTGATGTGCATGTTGCCTCAATAGGTGATGCCAAAAGCATTCAGGGCGGAACACTGCTGCTAACGCAGCTTAAGGGGCCTGATAATCAGGTTTATGCTCTTGCTCAGGGTCCTGTCTCAATAGGGGGTTTTGTTGCCGGCGGCAGCGGCGGACAGACAATAAAGAATCATCCTAATGCCGGATCAATACCAAATGGCGCCATTGTTGAAAAAGAGGTGCCTATACAATTAGCAAGAAAAAAACATCTTGAGCTTGTTACAGCTGTTCAGGATTTTACAACTACAAAGAGAATTGCAGAACGGATAAATAGGGATATGCAGACCAATATAGCTACTGCTGAGGGGCCATCCTCAGTTGCCATAAATGTTCCGGACTCTTATTCAGCAAAGATTGTGGAGTTAATGTCGAGAATTGAACTGCTTGATGTTGAGGTTGATGCTCCTGCAAAGGTGGTTGTAAACGAGAGAACCGGCACAATAGTTATTGGTGATAATGTGAGAATAGCTCCTGTAGCGCTTGCTCATGGCGGACTGACTATAGAGATTAAGACTGAATACATTGTTTCACAGCCATCACCCCTTGCCCCAAAAGGCGCGGAAACGGTTGTTGTACCGGAGCAAGAGGTCAAGGTTGATGAAAAACATGTTGCATTGACAGAGATAAAGGGAGCGACCATTGGCGAATTGGTTAAGGGATTAAATGCCCTGGGAGTGTCGCCTAAGGATCTGATAGCTATACTTCAGGCAATTAAAGCCTCAGGAAGCCTGAAGGCTGAACTGGTGATAATGTGAGTAATCTTTTTGGCATAATGGGGATATCTTCAATTTCGACAACAGTTGAACTGGAGTCAGCGAAAATTTCTGCTCAGTACCAGAATCTCCGGAAAGCAGAAGCAATAAAAAATAATACTGACCCGAAAGCTTTTGCAAAAGATTTAGAAAAAGTATTCTTAAACGAACTTCTTAAAGTGATGCTTGAACAAACTGAATTTGGGAAAAATAAGGAAGTTTCTATGTACCTGCCTGTATTTACCGAGGAAATGTCTAAGGATTTTGCTGAAAAGGGCATTGGCATAGGAGAGTTCTTTATCAATAATCCAGGTATTCAAAAACTGTTTCAAAAGTCATCAGAACATCCGGAACTACAGGATGGCGTTAATCCAGTAAATAATAATGCATATAAAACAGATAGTAAGGATGATGAATTTAAACTGCCACTTGATGTTAATTCTCGTATTTCATCATATTTTGGGGTTAGAAATGACCCATTTACCGGTAAGACCAAAATGCACAATGGCATTGATATTCCAATGCCGGAAGGTACCTCGATTATGCCTGCAGCAGATGGACGGGTTGTATTTAGCGGTGAAAAGGGAGGATATGGCAAAACCGTTGTTATTTATCATGAAAATGGGTTTATGTCAATATATGCACACAACTCACAAAATCTGGTTAAAGAAGGGGATATTGTTGATAAACAAACTAAAATTGCTCTTTCAGGCTCAACCGGCAGATCAACAGGACCGCACCTGCATTTTGAAGTGCGTCGTGATGGTGTGGCACTAAACCCGCTAAAAGCAGCTGATGCTTATGCAAAGTCATTGGAAATGTCCAGGACTATTGCCAAAGGTTAATTTTTTTTAATGTTTCACGATAATATATTAGATTCTATTATATATTTGGAGGTGTTGAAATGAAGATTTCAGATGTTGTCAATGTTCAGGATGCCAATTTTCAAAATCCTGATAAATCAGCAGCAAAAGTTCAGCAGCAGCAGACTGCTCAGAAGGAAGATCAGGTAACTGTTTCAGACCGAGCAAAGGAAATATCGCGGCTGAGGAATGATGTTAACAAGATTCCTGATATCAGAAGCGACAGGGTTGACGATGTAAAAAAGGCTATTAATACAAATACTTATAATGTAAAGGGTGAAGCTGTGGCTGGAAAAATTATAAGGGAGGCTCTGATTGACTCAGTTGTATGATGATCTTATTTCTGTTTTAGAGCAGGAATTTGCTCTCTGTAAAGAGATGCATGACCTGCTTCAGAAAGAGCAGGATGTCATACTTGCGTTAAATGCTTCGGTCATTGAGGAGCTAATGAACAAAAAGATGCATTTAACAAATATGCTTAAAGAGTCTGATCATAAAAGAGAGAGCCTTTTGGTTCAGCTCGGCTATCCGAACAAAACCATATCGTATCTTGCCGGGGTTTCAGAGGTTCAGTACAGCAGCAGGCTCTCTGAACTTGCCAGCAGTTTTGCAAATGTGATTAACGATATCACGGAGCTAAATAAAATAAATGGCAGATTGATAAAGCGTACTCTGTATCATTTGAAGGGGTCATCCTCTTTTCTTGGAAGCTTCAATGTTACAGGTGGTACAGGGCTGTCAGTGGAGGCATAAATGGGGATCTCAGGACTATTTGATATCGGGAAAACTGCATTGTTGACAACAAGAAAGGCTCTTGATACTGTAGGCAATAATATTGCCAACGCATCAACTCCAGGCTACTCAAGGCAGGAGGTTGTGCTCGAGAACATCCCATCGGGTATATTTTCGAGTACCGGGTTGTCAGGCAGGGGAGTAAGGATATCAGATGTCCAGAGAATGTATTCTTCGTATGTAAGCCTCCAAATGCGTAATGAATCATCACTTCTGTCTTATTACGAGACATATAACAGATTGATTACACAGATTGAAGATATCTTTAACGAATCATCAGACTATGGCATTTCACCGTCCATTTCTTCTTTTTTCAATGCATGGGATGAGGTGGCTCAGTATCCTGATGGTTATGCCCAGCGGGCTCAGCTGCTGCAACAGGCTGAAACCCTGACTGTCAGGATAAGTCAGGCTGCCAATACGCTTGTGGGTCAGAGGAGCGAAATACTTAAAAGCACAAAAGATCTTATTGACAAAACAAATACATATCTTAACCAGCTGTATGATCTTAATGAAAAAATAGCTGCTTCTCCTGGAGCTCTTGATCTCAAGGACCAGAGAGACTACACTCTTGAACAGCTTGGAAAAATACTGAATATAACATCATATGAGGATAATTCAGGCAGGTATGCTGTTCTTATAGGCGGTACGCCTCTTCTTGATGGAGGCATTGTCTATAAAATGAAAGCAGAGCTTACTGGTGCAGGTTCAATAAGAGTTTCCGTTGATCTGCCTACAGGTGATGTTGATATTACAAACACAATTACAAACGGCGAATTGAAAGCTAATCTGCAGATGCGTGACAGCATTATTCCTGACTATCTGACCAAACTTAATGCTATGGCAATAAATATTGCTGATCAGGTTAACTATTATCATAGACAGGGGATAGGCCTTGATTCATCAACAGGTAATAATTTTTTCAATGATTTATATTCTGTAACAGATAATTCAGCAAGCGGCGAGATCACTTCATTGACAATTTCATCCTCTGTTGCATATGGCCAGAATCCAGGGAAAATATATCAAATTGACTATGATATGGTCGGAGGCGCTGACTACCAGCAGGAGGCTGCATCAGGTATTTACTGGCGGGTGAGAGAGTCTTCGGATGATGGGGCAACATGGAGTGCCATACCTACCGCATCAGTAGCAATCAGTGTTGACACGGCAGCTTCGCCGGAGTCCAGAACACTTATATTTAATGGAATAAAAGTGCGTATTGATGCGGATCAGACAGATCTGATTTCAGATGCCGCAGGGTCATTCGATAGCCTGTCTCTAAGTAGAAATGCTTCATCTGAAATGCAGGTTGCCCTGACTGACCCCAACAAGATAGCTGCTGCCATGAACGCAGCCCTGCTTCCTGGTGATAATACCAATGCCAAGATCCTGGCTGATCTTTTTAACCAGACATTTATGGAGGGCAGTACCATCACAGCTTTTTATACCGCAATAGTCTCCACAGTTGGAGCGAGTTCATCTGCAGCAGCGGGCAATCTGAAATTTCAGACAGCACTTGTAAAAGAACTCGAAACCAGAAGACAGGAGCTATCTGGAGTGAGCCTCGATGAGGAAGCAGCAAAACTTCTCATTTATCAGAGATCGTATGAAGCTGCAGCCAAAATGATAACAGTTGCTGATGAACTTTTTCAGACGATATTAGCAATGACAGGGAGGTAATTATGCGAATCACAACAAGGATGTTTTATGACAATTTTTTAGCAGGCATGAATACAAATCTTCAGGCGATTGTTGACGCAAGCGAACAGCTATCTTCAGCTAAAAGAGTCAATAAACCTTCTGATGATCCATTGGCAATGTCCAGAATAATTGGGTATAAAGCTGAGACTTCACAGATTACGCAACATCAAAGGGCTATTAATACTGCAAAAGACAATCTTGAAACAATGGACTCTACGCTAACAACTCTTTCCAGTGTACTTTCAAGAGCCAAGGAACTTGCAGTTAAGGGGGCATCAGGTACAGAGACTGCTGATTCCCGTGCTATAATTGCCCAGGAGGTTGATGTGCTGCTGAGCGAGGCTATCAGTCTCGCAAACGCAAGGGTTGGCGACAGGTATATTTTTTCAGGATATCAATCTACAACAGCTCCCATTGGTGCGACAGGGGCCTTTGTTGCTGATCCCAATATTGTAAGTATCAGTATTGGTGAAAATGTAAACATAAGCCTTAATATGCCGGCAAGCACATTTTTTAATGACACAACAGCATTGCCGAATAGTATAGATACTAATGCCGCAAACAGTCAGTATATATTAAAAGCATTAAACTTCCTGAAGCAGTCACTATCAGACCCTAATGTAACTATGCAGGATCTTCAGAATTCAATAGGCTACATAGATGATGTTACAAATGTGCTTTCGCAGAAAATTGGAGAGGTGGGGGCTAAACTTAATAAAGTGGCAGATATAAAGAATTTTCTGGAAGACAGACAGTTTAATGTCAATAAATATCTATCAAATGATCAAAGCGCTGATGTTGCCACACTCGTTACCCAGATTGCACAAAGACAGACATCTCTTGAAGGGCTTAGACAGATTACAACAGAATTTCTATCTGTAAATCTGTTCAGCTTCTTGCGCTGAGGATTAAATGCTTGTACTTACGAGAAAACAGGGGCAGCTTATAAATATTGGTGAAGATATCAAGATCAAGATCGTCGAGATTGGACAGAATTTTGTTCGTATTGGAATAGATGCACCAAGAGAAATGCCTGTATACAGGGAAGAGCTCTATGAAAAATTAAAGCAGCTTAATACAGAGGCATCTAAACTGGATATTGACAAGCTTAAGGATTTTCTTGAAATAAAGAACAAATAAGGGGAATATATGAAAATAGAGACCTCAAGATTTGGTGAGTTGGATATAAGCGAAGACAAGATACTCGAATTTCTTACGGGCATTCCCGGGTTCAGTAACCTGAAAAAATTTACAGTACTCGAGTATAAAGATCCTGTCAGCTGGCTTCAGTCAATGGAAAATCCTGAACTTGCTTTTATAATTTCGAATCCTTTTAATCTTTTTTCCAACTATTCAATTAAACTTGGCGATGATGTTCTGAAATTTCTTGATATACAGGATGACTCAGAAGTTCTTATTTTTGTGCTTCTCTCTGTTTCGGATAATATTCTTACAGCTAATCTCAGAGCACCATTGATTATTAACACCAGAACCCGCAAGGCAACACAGCTTATTGTTGATGATGAGAGGCTGCCTTTTAAAACTCCTGTAAGTACTGCTGTGAAATAACTACTGTAAAAAAACTTTCAAATTGTCGTATAAGCTCGACAGTAAATTATTTGCTCTGCTGAGAGGGAACACTTATTTTGAAAAAACAGATGATACATGTTATTTTAACTTTAAAATAAAAAATATAAGGGAGAAACTTATTAATGAAGCGAGTACCAATGACCCCTGATGGACATCAGAAACTCAAGGAAGAGCTCGACAAACTTTTAAAGATCGAGCGTCCAAAAAATATTCAGGATATTGCAGAGGCGAGAGCGCATGGTGACCTTTCAGAAAATGCAGAGTATCATGCTGCGCGTGAAAGACAGTCTTTTATCGAGGGCAGGATTCAGGAGCTTCAGTCAAAGATATCACTTGCTGATGTCATAGATCCATCAAGGATAAATATGTCCAGAATCGCATTTGGCGCAAGAGTAAAAGTCTATGATATTGGAGCAGAAGAAGAGTGCGAATTTACTCTTGTAGGGCCGGATGAGGCTGATGTAAAGGCCGGGAAAATATCCATTTCATCGCCTGTTGGCAAAGCACTTATAGGCAAAGAGGTCGGGGACACTGCCAGCGTTAAGGCACCGGCAAGAACAATCGAGTATGAGATACAGGAGATATCCTTTGAGCAGGTTCTTTAAGGCTGAGATATCTTCATCAGCAATTATAAATTCTGATTTTTGCCTGCTTGGCGTAAAACCCTCAGGAGATTATGTAAAACCTGATCCCGGTCAATTTTATATGCTTCAGGCAACAAGCTGTTATGATCCGCTTCTTAAAAGACCTTTCAGCATATTTAGCATAAAGAATAATGAGCTCGGCTTTTTATTCAGAGTGCGCGGTAAGGCAACGAAAATTCTCAGCTCTCTAAAGGAAGGTGAGACAATTGATCTCATAGGTCCGCTTGGAAGCGGATATCCAGAACCAGCTTCTGACTTTGTGGCTGTTGCAGGCGGTGTTGGGGTGGCGTCATTATATAGCCTGATCGAAAAATACAGCGGCAGAGCGCATTTCTTCTACGGTGCAAGAACAAAAGATGAACTTGTTCTCATTGATGAAATCAGAGCGTTGTCAAAAGAACTCACAATTGTTACACAGGATTGTTCATGCGGAATCGAAGGGGTTGTAACAGATGCTTGTGCTGATGCTATATGTATTCCTGATTCTGCGCTCAAAGGATTTCCTGTCTATGCATGCGGTCCAAATCCAATGCTCAAGGCTTTGCATGGCAGGCTCAATGACAGAGATATCAAATGTTATGTATCTCTTGAGGAGCATATGGCATGTGGAGTTGGTGCCTGTCTCGGCTGTGTTGTAAAAGGTATTAATGAATACAAGCGTGTTTGCAAAGAGGGGCCAGTCTTTCCCATGGATGTCATACAATGGTGAACCTTTCTGTAAAAATAGGTAGTCTTGAGCTTAAGAATCCTGTTATGACAGCATCCGGCACTTTTGGCTATGGCCAGGAATATTCAGAATTAATTGATATTGAGCAGCTTGGTGCTATAGTTGTCAAGGGGCTTTCTTATGTCCCCAAGCAGGGGAATCCTCCTCCAAGGATAACCGAGACGCCAGCCGGCATGTTAAACGCAATTGGTCTGCAAAACATTGGCGTTGAAAAATTTATAACAGAAAAGCTGCCTTATCTGCAGAGTCTGGATACAAAAATAATAGCCAATTTTTTTGGCGACAGCGTGGACGAGTATGTGATGGCTGCCAAGGCTCTTACAAAATCGGGCGGCATTCATGCGCTTGAGATGAATATATCATGTCCAAACAAGCAGGCTGGATGGATTGTGTTTGGTACAGATCCTGATGCAATGCGTCAGGTTGTTACAGCTGTAAGAAGCGCAACAGATCTGCCGCTTATCGTGAAGCTTTCTCCTAATGTTACAGACATTGGCCTTATGGCAAAGGTTGCTGAGGATTGCGGGGCTGATGCTGTGTCATTGATCAATACTATTACAGGCATGTGCATTGATACAAAGAGCAGAAAATCAAAAATTGCTAATGTGACAGGCGGTCTTTCAGGTCCGGCCATAAGACCCATTGCAGTCAGAATGGTCTGGGAAGTTAATAAATCAGTAATGATCCCGATAATAGGAATGGGGGGGATAATGACAGCGCAGGATGCACTGGAGTTTATTATAGCCGGAGCATCATCTGTATCTGTAGGCACTGCGAATTTTATTAATCCTAAAGCCGCTATTGAGATAATCTCCGGGATTACAGATTATCTGTTGGAGCAGGGTGTAACAGATATAAATGAAATCATCGGAAGCCTTAAAACCTAAACAGTTTAAAAAACCTTCGGGCATTATTACCATCACAACCGATTTTGGGTATTCAGACAGTTTTGCATCTGAAATGAAAGGCATAATTCTTTGCATCGCGCCTAAAGCCAAACTTGTTGATACAACTCATCTGATCGAGAAACATTCCATTGTGCATGCTGCAATTGTTATTGATGCAATTTCAGCAAGTTTCCCTTCTGGAACAGTTCACCTTGTAGTTGTAGATCCAGGGGTTGGCTCTGCAAGACGCCCGATTGCCATAAAAGCTGACAAAAGCTATTTTGTCGGACCTGACAACGGAGTATTTTCCAAACTTCTTTTAAGAGTAAAAAAACCTGTTATTCATGAAATATCAGAGGATAAATATGTCAGTACATTTGACAGCTCCACATTTTACGGCCGTGATGTTTTTGCTCCTGTTGCTGCCCATTTATCCAAAGGCCTTGATATAAAAAAGCTTGGTGCTCAAATAACCGATCCGGTGATTATAAGGTTTAATCAGCCTGTTGAAGACAGGCATATGATTATAGGAGAAATAGAGTATATTGATGGATTTGGCAATGCGGTATCCAATATAAAGTGCAATGGCACTGATTTCTTTGAGAAGCTGTCTGATATTTATGTTGATGACATAAAAGCTTCTCCAAGCTGTTGCTATTCAGATGCACCGGAGGGCACGCTTTCATGTCTTGTCAACAGCTCTGGATGCCTTGAATTTTTTGTTAATCAATATAGCGTTGCAAAGATGTTTGAGCTCTGCACAGGTTCGGCTGTAAAACTGATGAAGAAGTATTGAGGTTTAAAGATTTTGTCTTACACGACATCTAATTGATTGACACTTAACCACTTTTGAGCCTATAATATTTCATGTTTTAGGACTGATCTCTCAGATACCCTATCATATCTGAGAGATTTTTTTTGCTACGGAGGAGAAAAGGATGAAGTTTGAAGATTTTAATTTAAGCAAAGAGACGATGAAGTCGATATCAGAGATCGGCTTTGAAGAGCCAACACCCATACAGGCAACAACAATACCATTGATAATGTCAGGCGAGGATGTTATAGGTCAGGCTCAGACCGGCACAGGTAAGACAGCTGCATTCGGCATTCCTATTGTTGAACAGATGATGCCGAGAAGCAAGGCCCCTTATGCCATTATTCTTGAGCCGACACGCGAACTTGCTGTGCAGGTTTCCCAGGAACTGCATAAGATAGGAAAACACAAGGGCATTAATGTACTTCCTGTTTATGGCGGAAAATCAATTGAGACCCAAATCAAATCGCTTAAACGCGGAGTAAATGTTGTTGTAGGTACGCCTGGCAGGGTTATAGACCATATCAACAGAAAAACTCTCTCTCTCTCAGGTATTCGCACACTGATTCTCGATGAAGCTGATGAGATGCTTAACATGGGATTTATCGAGGATATCGAAACCATACTTAAAGAGACCCCTGCTGAGAGGCAGACCCTGCTTTTCTCTGCCACAATGCCTTCCGAGATTCTGAATATCGGCAAACGATATATGAAAAATCCTAAAAAGGTGAATGTAAATACAAGCAATCTTGTTGTCACAAAGATCAAGCAGGTATTTTACGAAGTGCGTGGCGAAGAAAAAATTGACGCATTGTCAAGGCTCATTGATGTTGAAGATCCTGGACTTGCGATAGTCTTCTGCCATACAAAGCGTGAGGTTGATGATGTATCCATGAAACTTGAGGAGATGGGTTATAATGCCAGCGCCCTGCATGGCGACTATTCTCAGGCAAGGCGTGATGAGGTCATGACAAAGTTCAAAAAGGGCATGCTCGACATACTTGTTGCAACAGATGTTGCAGCCAGGGGGCTGGATATACAGAATGTCACGCATGTATTTAACTTCAGCATACCGCATAATCCAGAGAGCTATGTTCACAGAATTGGCAGAACAGGCCGTGCAGGAAAATCAGGAATAGCTATTACCCTGGTCTCTCCGAGGGAATACAGACTGCTCAGGCAGATAGAAAAGACAGCAAAGACTTCGATTGACAGAAAGAAGCTGCCGTCAGGAAAGGATGTGCTCAAGGCGAGACAGAAAAATATTCTTAAATCCCTTTCTGATATTGTTGCAGAAGGCAGGCATGCTTCATATATGGAAATGGTGCGCGAACTTTCAGAAAACCATAGTTTTAGCGATATAGCTGCAGCTGCCCTCTATGCTGCATATGGCGAAATAAAAGAGCCTGCTCTGGAAGCTGCTTCAGGAGGAAGAAGCGGAATGGTTCGCCTCTTCATGACTATCGGAAGAAAAGACAATATCAAGGTTGCAGATATAGTCAAATCCATCACAGCTGAGTCAGGTATACCAAACTACTCAATCGGCAATATTGCCATGCTCGACAAGTATACATTTGTAGAAGTGCCTTCTGATGTTGCTGACAAGGTTATCCGTTCTGTTGACGATATTGTTATGAAGGGCAGAAGGGTGCGTGTTCAGCAGGCAAAAGATAGAAAATAAGCAGTTTGACAAGAATTTTCTGATGATTTATATTTAAGCATCCCTGGGGGAGGCCTGAGGCCTGAGAGTCGGTTCTACGCAACAGATACCCCTTGAACCTGATCCAGGTAATTCTGGCGTAGGGAATGGGCAATGAATCCGGATATATTTATCCTCTATTCCGCTCAGGGATAGGGGATTTTTGTTTGTGGAGGCTTGATTAATGAAAATAAAGCTCAATGGCGAAGTTTATGAAACCAGTGCAGCAAACCTTAAACAGCTGCTGCAGGAACTCCGGATAGTTACTAATAGTGTTGCTATTGAACTGAATCTCACAATTATCAGAAAGGCAGACCATGAGAACACTGCCATAAAAGAGAACGATACAGTAGAAATAATACAGTTTGTCGGCGGCGGTTAAGCTGCTAAATGGAGGAATCTCATGCGGGATAATCTTGTAATTAATGGTGTTGAATTCAGATCAAGACTCTGGGTTGGTACAGGCAAGTACAAAGATTTTGAAGAGACTGCCAGAGCTGTTGAGGCATCCGGTGCGGATGTGGTTACTGTTGCTGTAAGGAGAGTCAATATTACTGATAAAAAATCAGAAAATCTTCTCGATTTTGTTGATCCCAGGAAGTATAAGATTCTGCCAAATACAGCGGGTTGTTACAATGTTGAGGATGCTCTCAGGTACAGCCGCCTTGCAAGAGAGGCCGGAGTATCGGATATGGTAAAACTTGAAGTTATAGGAGATGAACATACGCTTTTCCCTGATGTCATTGGAACTCTGAAGGCGACAGAAATACTCGCAAAAGAGGGTTTTATGGTATTTCCATACACGAATGACGATCCTGTTATGGCCAAGAGGCTTGTTGATGCGGGAGCTGTTGCTGTAATGCCGCTTGCAGCACCTATCGGTTCAGGTCTCGGGATCAGAAATCCTTATAATCTGAAAATAATACTTGAGGCAGCGACAGTCCCGATAATAGTTGACGCTGGAGTTGGAACAGCTTCTGATGTTGCTGTTGCAATGGAGCTTGGCAGTGATGCAGTGCTGCTTAATACCGCTATAGCCGGTGCCAAGGATCCGGTCATGATGGCTGCTGCAATGAATCATGCTGTAATAGCCGGCAGGCTGGCATACAAGGCAGGCAGAATCGGTAGAAAACTTTATGCAACTGCGAGCAGCCCGATAGAGGGCATGCTTTAAAAAGAGTGATGAATGTGAATCTTGAGTTCAGGCTTTATCAGATAACAGACAGCAAATTGTTTAGCAGTATAGATAAAATGCTCGATGTTATAGAGATGCAGCTTGATGCAGGACTTAAGGCAGTACAGTTGAGGGAAAAACATCTTTCTGATCTCGAAGTGTTCAACCTTGCTGTCAGATTAAGGAATATGACAAATAAATACAGCGCAAAACTTTTTGTAAATGAGCGGGTTGATATCGCGCTCTGCTGTGAGGCAGATGGAGTTCATCTCGGATTTTCCGGCATGCCTCTGAAAGCTGTCCGCAAGATTTGCGGAGAAGAGCTAATGATATTTGTTTCAACCCATAGCATGGAACAGGCGAAAGCAGCTGAGGCTGAAGGTGCTGATTTAATAACATTTGGTCCTGTTTTTGCAACTCCTTCAAAAATGCGTTATGGTCTCCCTGCAGGGCTTAAAGCACTGTCAGATGTTTCTGCAAGCATAAAGCTGCCGGTTTTTGCCCTTGGAGGAATTGATTTAGAAAACCTTGATGATGTACTCAGAACCGGGGTATATGGTACGGCAGTTATCAGGGCAGGTCTTATGAGTAGAAATATTAAAGAGATGATCAGTAAATTTGAAAATTCACCAGGAGATGCTCATGACAAGGATTGAGGAAGCAAAAAAAGGAAATATTACTGAAGAGATGCTGAAAGTAGCAGGATCTGAATCCATTGATCCTGAGCTGCTGGCTGCTGATCTGGCTGACGGCAGAACAGTGATAACCAGAAATATTATGCACAATATTGAGCCTCTTGGCATAGGCAGGGGACTTCGTACAAAGATAAACGCAAATATTGGAACTTCCAAAGACAGGATCTCTTATGAGGAAGAGCTGCAGAAACTTGATGTGCTGACAAAGTATGGAGCTGATGCAGTTATGGACCTATCAACAGGCGGTGCCATCAAGGAGCTCAGGCAGAAATTGATGAGCAGATCAAAAATATCTGTTGGAACTGTGCCAATATATCAAGCTGCAGTAGAAGCTGCTGAACAGCATGGCAAACTGGCAAAAATGAGAGCTGATAATTTGTTTGATGTTATTGAAGAGCATGCTAAAGAAGGTGTGGATTTTGTGACAGTTCATTGCGGTATTACTCTTAAAACTATAGAAAGACTTAAAAATGATCAACGCATTCTGGATGTTGTGAGCAGAGGCGGTGCTTTTTTAGTAGAGTGGATGATATACAACAATAGAGAAAATCCGCTGCTTGAACAATATGACAGACTGCTCGATATCTGTAAAAAATATGATATGACATTGAGTCTTGGAGATGGGTTCAGGCCGGGATGTCTTGCTGATGCTACTGACAGGAGCCAGATAGAGGAACTGCTGACACTTGGAGAATTAAGGGACACAGCTCTTGAACATGGAGTTCAGGTGATTATTGAAGGTCCTGGTCATGTCCCTCTGAATCAGGTCGAGCTGAATATAAAGCTGCAGAAGGAGATCTGCAAGGGGGCTCCTTTTTATGTGCTTGGTCCTTTGGTTACTGATATTGCCATGGGATATGATCATATAGCAGCAGCCATTGGCGGTGCAATTGCCGGAGCTGCAGGGGCTGATTTTCTCTGCTATGTCACTCCAGCAGAGCATATCAGACTGCCTGATATAGAAGATGTGAAAGAAGGAGTTGTAGCATCAAAGATAGCTGCTCATGCTGCTGATGTTGCAAAAGGAGTGCCTGGTGCAATTCAGAAAGATACCAAGATGGCTGAATGCAGGCGTGATCTTGATTGGGAAGGCCAGATCAGCCTCAGTTTTAATCCTGATAAAGTGAGACAGTGGCGCGGCCAGACCCCGCCTGCATTATCAGAAGTCTGCAGCATGTGCGGAGAGTTCTGTGCAATCAAGACTGTAAGAAGAGCTTTTGGTAAAGAAGAGTGATGTATAATATGACTGATGCAGCTTACAGATAACGCCATAAAGGTACTCGAAGCCCGCTATCTGCTCAGAGATGAAAAGACCGGGATTGTCGAGACGCCTGAGCAGATGTTCAGGCGTGTGTCTGCAGCTGTTGCGTCATCAGAAGAAATTTATAACAGCAGATCTTCTGAATGGGAAGAAAAGTTTTTTGAGATCACCTCATCACTCAGATTTCTTCCAAATTCACCAGCGCTTATGAATGCCGGCAGATTATCAGGCCAGCTTGCTGCCTGTTTTGTGCTTCCGCTTGAAGATTCAATGAACAGCATCTTTGATACGCTTAAGAACGCAGCGCTAATTTTGCAGAGTGGAGGCGGTACTGGTTTTTCATTTTCAAGACTCAGACCCAGATCAGATGCTGTCAGGTCAACAGGTGGAATAGAGAGCGGGCCGGTATCTTTTATAAAAATATACAATACGGCAACAGAGGTCATCAAACAGGGCGGAGTGCGAAGAGGCGCAAATATGGGCGTATTGAGGATAGACCATCCTGATATTCTCGAATTTGTCCGCGCAAAGAGAATACATGATCATCTCGAAAATTTTAATATTTCAGTAGCTGTTACTGACGAATTCATGAGCGCCCTTGCGGATGATAAATACTATCAACTTGTCAATCCGCGTACAAAAGGCATCGACAGGATGATAAGCGCCAAGGAAGTTTTTGATGAGATTGTTCTTAGTGCATGGGAGACCGGAGATCCAGGACTGTTATTCATAGATAGAATCAACCGTGCAAATCCCACTCCCCTGCTCGGAAGCTTTGAAACAACAAATCCTTGCGGTGAACAGCCTCTGCTTCCGTATGAGGCTTGCGTATTGGGTTCACTGAATCTTTCCGCATATGTTAACAGCAAGGCTATTGATTATGAGGGTCTGTCCCGCGATATTTCTGTTGCAGTTCGTTTTCTTGATAATATGATAGATGCAAGCTGGTATCCACTGAAGGAAATAGAACAGATGCATAATGGCAATAGAAAAATAGGTCTTGGAGTTATGGGATGGGCTGATATGTTAATAAAGCTTGAAATACCCTATGACAGTCAGAAGGCGTTTGATACTGCAGGAGCTGTCATGAGTTTTATAAACAAAAAATCTAAAGAAGCATCAGCAGAGCTGGCTGCTGTCAGAGGGGTTTTTCCAAACTTTAAAGGTTCTGTCTATGATTCCTCATCAATGCCACGAGTAAGAAATGCCACTACAACTACAATTGCGCCTACAGGTTCATTGTCTGTAATAGCGGACTGCTCAAGCGGGATTGAGCCAATTTTTTCACTTTCATACAAAAGATATGTACTCGATACAGAATTTACGGAGGTGAACAAATATTTTATGCAGACCGCGAAAGAGCGTAAGTTTGATTCGGATGATGTAATCGAGAATGTGATGCGAAAGGGATCATGCAGAGGGTTAAGTGGAGTGCCTTTAGATATTAAAAGAATCTTCAAGACAGCTCATGAGATCAAGCCTGTTGCTCATATAAAGATGCAGGCAGCATTTCAGAGGTTTACTGATAATGCGGTATCCAAGACAATAAATCTGCCTCATACCGCAAGTAAAAGTGATGTTGCAGAAGCTTTTTTGTATGCGTATGACAAGGGGGTAAAGGGTATAACAATATTCAGATATGGTTCGAAAAAAGGTACGCTTTTTCATGGAAGGAGGAGCAGATGATAAATCTTGTAATTAAAAAGAGTATAACTGCCTTCATTCTTCCTCCGGGTATTTTTATATTGTTGTTTATATTGCTTTCAATTGTCTTGTTTATCAAAAGAAAGTTCAGGCCAGCTCTTCTGTCAGCATCCTTATGTATCCTGTTCTGGATATTCAGCATATATCCTGCTGCTGACATTCTTTTAAAAGGGCTTGAATCAAGCTATTCTATTCCTAAAAATCCAAAAGGAGATGTAATAGTTCTTCTTGGGGGTGGTGTTATTGAAGATGCTCCTGATATGACCGGGGTTGGCGCTCCTTCCAACGGTATGTATCCAAGACTTGTTGCTGCCGTAAGACTGCACAAGATGCTTAAAATACCTGTGATAATCTCTGGTGGAAAGGTTTTTAACAAGAGCTCTGAAGCAGTTGTGATAAAACGCTTTTTGACTGACCTCGGGGTGCCGGCTTCAAAGATATTAACAGAGGAAGAGAGCAATGATACTTTGGAGAATGCGCTCAATACCAAGACACTAATGTTTATACATGGTTTTAAAAAACCAATTCTTCTGACCAGTGCGCTTCATATGAGGCGGGCTGAGCTCTGCTTTAAAGTAGCTGGAGTTTTTGTCCAGCCTTATCCTGTTGGATTCAAAACAGTTCGGGATAAAAAATATAAATGGCATCATTTTTTACCTTATGCATCTAACATGCATGATATCTCGATGGCTATGCATGAATATGCAGGCTTTTGGTTCTATAAAGCTGTTTATTAGGAGGGGTAAATGATACTTGGTGTGAATATTGATCATGTTGCGACAATAAGGGAGGCCAGAAGAGGTGTAGAGCCTGATCCTGTAATGGCAGCTCCTCTTGCGATACTTGGCGGGGCTGACGGAATCACAATACATCTCAGGGAAGACAGACGGCACATCAATGACCGCGACCTAAGAATAATGAGAGAGATAGTCACATGCGAGCTTAACCTTGAGATGGCAGCTACTGATGAAATGATAAGAATCGCAATAAAGACTAAGCCTGAGCTTGTAACTCTTGTACCTGAAAAAAGAGAAGAACTGACAACAGAGGGCGGGCTTGATATGAAGAGCCAGTCCCAAAATCTCAAAAAGGCAGTGGTCAGGCTTCACAGAGCCGGCATTCCGGTAAGTCTTTTTATAAATCCTGACAGAAATGATATCGCGCTTGCCCACGCAACAGGTGCTGATATGGTAGAGATACATACAGGTCTCTATTCAAATACTAAAGGTGATAAACAGACAGGTGAATTAGCCAGGTTCATTGATTCTGTTGGTACTGCAAACAACCATGATCTTATGGTTAATGCGGGCCATGGACTCAACTACTTTAATGTGTCATCAATAGCATCAGTACCTGATATCAGAGGACTTTATATTGGACACAGCATAATTTCGAGAGCTGTGTTTATAGGGCTTGAAAAGGCTGTGGCAGAGATGAAGGGTTTGATCAACAGGGCAATATTCAGCAGCCTGTAGCCTTCATAAAAAAGTATGCCAGATAGTGCGCATAATATGACGGCGACCATACGCATGGTATATACATATATCTTGCCGCTGAAAAATGCTCTTGACTTATTGACTAAAACAGCGATCACAATCTTCGAGCCCACAAGAAAGACATAAAAGCTCATGATAAACACCAGAAGTATGCTCATGCCGTTATTCATAGCCTTGACTACAATTGGTGCCCCAACCGTAAGCCAGAAAATATAAGGACCCGGATTCAGAACATTAGCGAGCATTCCTTTAGCAATCGCTCTCTCTTTTAAATCTCTGGACAGGACATCTATCCTTTTGCTTTTGATATTCTCCCAAGCCATATAAAGCAGAAACAGTCCCCCGCATAATGATATCAGTCCCAATATGCTGTCAAAATCTGATACTTTGGATAATACCAGCATTGTGAGCATAATAATCGGCAGGTCAGTCAGTACGGGAGCAAGAGCTACCTTTACGCCAGCTTTAACTCCATGCTTCAGTGTTTCGGATATAACAAGGGCAAACAACGGACCTGGTGTAAAACCTGATGACAGTCCAATAAGTGTGCCGAGTGTTAAAAAATATAGCATCAGTCATCTTATCTTATAGGGGGGGTGTTGTCAAACAGGAATTAATCAGTATTGCATGACGGATAACTGATCGTTATAATGTTACATATCTTATAAACAGGAGATCCCGGGGATTATTCTGAACCAGAAAATGATACTTGGTATTGGTACTGACATTGTTGAGATTAAGAGGATAAAATATGCTATTGGCCGCTGGGGCGATCGCTTTGTCAAGAGGATTTTCAGCCAGAGAGAGAGCGAGTATTGCTACTCAAAGAGCGATCCCTCAACACATTTCGCTGCGCGTTTTGCTGCAAAAGAGTCATTGATCAAGGCGGTAGGCAATAGTTCTATTGGAACCGGCGCTGCTTATACACTCAAAAACATAGAGGTCTGTAATAGTCCTTCAGGAGCGCCGGCTATTGTGCTGAAACCGGGTATAATCGACCATGACAAGTATGACGGGTCCCTGCGTATTCATCTCACTCTTACCCATGAGCGCGAGTATGCCTGTGCCTTTGTAGTTCTTGAAACAAACACCCCATAAAAGTTATAATTTTAATCTTGAAAATCAAGGGTTGCCGCACTAATGCCTCATGTTTTTTAGTCAATTTATAACATTGAAGGAGGGTTCGGGTGAGAATAATGGTATTTGTAAAGCAGGTTCCCGATACCGCTGAAGTCAGGATCAATCCAGAGACAAACACGCTTGTGCGTGAAGGAGTGCCGAGCATTATGAATCCATATGATGTCCATGCACTTGAGGCTGCGCTCCAGATACGAGACCAGAAGGGCGGAAATGTAGTTGTTGTGACCATGGGACCGCCCCAGGCAGAGGAGATGCTAAGAGAATCCGTATCAATGGGCGCAGATGAGGTATTCCTGGTGTCTGACAGAGCGTTTGCAGGTGCTGATACATGGGCAACTTCTTACGCTCTTTACAAGGCTGCTGAAAAGATCGGATTTGACATCATACTCTGCGGTAAGCAGGCTATTGATGGAGACACAGCCCAGGTCGGGCCAGAGACTGCCGAGTTTCTTGACATACCGCATATCTCTTATATCAGAAAAATTGAAGAGGTTGGAGAGAGCTCCATAAAAGTGCAGAGACTTATGGATGACGGATATGATGTTGTTGAATCATCACTACCTGTCCTGCTTACAGTAGTTAAAGAGATAAACACGCCAAGACTTCCATCGTTAAAAGGTAAAATGGCAGCAAAGAAGGCTGTTATCAACAGGCTTGATCTTGACGCATTAGGCGGAAAAGAGATCGAGGCTAATGTTGGTCTCAAGGGATCCCCGACACAGGTGAGAAATATTTTTGCTCCTGAGTGCCAGGTCCAGAAGCGGGAGCTGAACGGCACAGTAGAAGATCAGGTGGCTGCCCTTATTCAGGATTTAAGGAGGATAAGATGCGCATAGTTGTTGTTTCTGAAAGATGCATTTCATGTGAAGTATGCATTGCATCATGTCCTTTTTCAGCTATAGAGATGAGAGATGACAAGGCATTTATTACTGAAGGTTGCCAGTTCTGCAGGGCATGCATGAGCGTATGTCCTGCAGGTGCAATCATAGAAAAAGCAGAAGAAGGAGATGCAAAACCTGCTGCTGATCTATCTGCATACAGTGGTGTATGGGTTTTTGCTGAGCAGCGCGACAGTAAAATTGCCGGAGTTGCATATGAACTTTTGGGTGCAGGTGGAAGGCTCGCAAAAGAGAGGGGCACTTATCTTGCTGCTGTTCTATTTGGCAGTACTGAGGAGAATGCCAGGGATCTTATAAAATGGGGTGCTGACAAAGTATATCTATGCACTGATCCCATTCTTGAAAAGTTTAATGATGAACCATATTCGCAGGCGCTTGCATTACTTATTGAACAATACAAACCAGAAATAGTGCTGGCAGGTGCTACACCGGTAGGTCGTTCTTTTATACCGAGGGTTGCAGCAAGACTCCGCACAGGACTCACTGCTGATTGCACATTCCTTGAGATTGATAAAGAATCAGGCAATCTTCTGCAGGTGAGGCCTGCTTTTGGCGGCAACATTATGGCAACAATACTATGTCCCAACCACAGGCCGCAGATTGCTACTGTAAGACCGAGAGTCATGAAGCGGGCTGAGCCTGATGAATCCAGACAGGGAGAAATAATAAATCTAAATTTGACCTCTCTTGCCTCAAGGACAAAAGTACTGGATACTGTTAAAGAGGCCTCTGAATGTATGCTTAATCTTCAAGAGGCAGAGGTTATAGTTGCAGGCGGCAGAGGCATGGCAGATTCAAAAGGATTCAAGATGCTTGAAGAGCTTGCAGAACTGCTTGGCGGAGCTGTTGGAGCTTCAAGAGCAGCTGTTGACGAAGGTTGGGTTTCATACAGCCATCAGGTGGGCCAGACAGGCAAAACAGTCTGTCCTAAAATTTATATAGCATGCGGGATATCAGGCGCGGTTCAGCATATGGTCGGCATGCAGTCATCAGACATGATTATAGCTGTCAATAAAAATCCTGAAGCTCCTATATTCAATGTCGCAACTTATGGCATTGTTGGTGATGTAAAAGAGATAGTGCCCTTGATGATAAAGCAGCTTAAAGAGGCTGTTCAATCATGAAAACAGCATTTGTATTTCCAGGACAGGGATCGCAAGCTGTTGGCATGGGCAGGGACCTGTTCGAAAATCTCGATCCTGTTAAAAGCCTTTACTCTATAGCGTATGAAGTACTTAATTATGACCTTGCAGAAATCAGCTTTGATGGACCTGAAGAAGAGCTGAACAAGACCTTCAGAACGCAGCCATGTCTGCTTACAGCGAGTGTGGCAGCGCATGTCGCACTTGTTGGAAAAGGCATAATGCCTGATGCAGTCGCAGGGCATAGTCTTGGTGAATACTCTGCTCTGGTTGCAGCAGGCAGCATATCGTTCAGGGATGCTGTCAAGATAACAGAGCAAAGGGGTCTCTTGATGCAGAATGCTGTTCCAGAGGGTAAAGGCCTGATGGCAGCCATACTTGGGCTCGAAAGAAAGGTCTTAGATGCAATCTGCAGTTCAGTTTCGTCAGGATATGTTGCTGCTGCAAACTACAACTGTCCTGGTCAGATTGTAATATCAGGAGAAAAAACAGCGGTGCAAGAGGCTATGTCCAAGGCTAAGGAAGCTGGCGCAAAGAGGGCCTTGCCGCTGTCTGTCAGCGTACCTTCGCATTCAAAACTTATGCTTGAGGCAGGAGCAGAATTCAGCAAGGTCCTAAACTCGATAACCATCAGGGATGCCTCAGTAACATTTGTGAATAATACAGATGCAAAGGTTGTATCAGATGCTGCAGAGATAAAAGAGTCCCTGGTAAAACAGATGAGTCAGTCAGTACTCTGGGAAGAC
This sequence comes from Dissulfurispiraceae bacterium, assembly GCA_034002665.1. Classification (GTDB taxonomy): domain Bacteria; phylum Nitrospirota; class Thermodesulfovibrionia; order Thermodesulfovibrionales; family Dissulfurispiraceae; genus JAFGXL01. The sequence continues at coordinate 627,554 of JAVFAA010000001.1, forward strand.
TGTATTTCTGAACTGATAAGATCCGGTGTGGATATTTTTGTTGAGCTTGGACCTGGCAAGGTGCTTTCCGGTCTGATCAAGAGAATAGACAACAGTGTAAAAACATTTAATGTTGATAATATTGAATCACTCGAAAGGACAGCATCTGAAATCAACAGCCTAAAATAAATCTCGTATCAGGAGTTTACCAATGAATAACAGGGTTTCTGTAGTAGGTGCAGGGAATGTTGGAGCTTCACTTGCACAGATGGTTGTTCAGTCAGGCATTGCTGACTGCATTTTATTTGATATCATGGAAGGAATACCTCAGGGAAAGGCGCTTGATATTTCTGAAGCATGTCCTTTGTGGAGATCTGCTTCAGCTATTAAGGGTACAAATAAATATGAGGATACTGCGGGATCTGATATTGTTGTAATTACAGCAGGCTTTCCAAGAAAGCCTGGCATGAGCAGGGATGATCTGCTCACTGCGAATGCAGAAGTTGTGACTGCAGTTGCCCAGAATTCTGCAAAATATTCTCCGGATGCGATTTTTATTGTTGTTACAAATCCAATGGATGTGATGACGCAGACAGCTTATGTAAAATCCGGGTTCAGACCTGAAAGGGTTATTGGCATGGGTGCCATACTCGACTCAGCAAGGTTCAGGACTTTTGTTGCTTGGGAGCTCGGAGTATCTCCACAGGATGTCGAAGCGCTTGTGCTTGGCGGACATGGCGATCTGATGGTTCCAATGCCAAGATTCACAACAGTCAAGGGTGTATCAATAACAGAGCTTATGAGCAGGGATAGGATTGATGCCCTGGTGCAGAGAACAAGGCAGGGCGGTGCAGAGGTTGTTGCACTCCTGAAGACGGGCAGTGCATATTATGCACCTGCAGCATCAGCATTCGAGATGGTCAAGTGCATTATTTTTGATGAAAAGAGAATGCTGCCATGCGCAGCATATCTGCAGGGTCAATATGGTATTAGTGGATATTATGCTGGTGTGCCTGTTGTGCTCGGGAAGGCTGGAGTCGAAAAAATAGTTGAACTCAAGTTTAATGAACAGGAGTCTGAAGATTTTGATAAATCCATAAAATCTGTTCAGGAACTTGTACAAAAGCTTGGCATATAAATCAATATCAGGAGGCATCATGGAGAGAACTTTATCAATTATTAAACCAGATGGCGTAAAAAAGAATGTGATCGGGCAGATCATCAGCAGATTCGAAAAAAATGGGTTGAGAGTTGCAGCGATCAAAAAGGTATGGCTTTCAAAACAGGAGGCTGAAGGCTTTTATATCGTGCACAAAGAGAGGCCTTTTTATGGCAGTCTTACTGATTTTATGTCTGAAGGACCTGTTGTGCTGATGGTGCTTGAGGGTGACAATGCCATTACAAAGAACAGGGAGATTATGGGTGCCACAAACCCTGCAAATGCTGCTGAGGGTACAATCAGAAAGGACTTTGCCGAGAGTGTGGAACGCAATACTGTTCATGGTTCTGATTCACCGGAATCAGCTGCTTTTGAAATTTCTTACTTTTTCTCTGCAACAGAAATACTTTAGGCTTTTATCTTCATTGCCGCTGCTGCATTAAGAGCCGCAGCGGCTGTTTTGTATATTTGTGTTCCAAAAAAGGATAAAATATTAATATGTGGCCTAAACTATTTAACTATTTTAATGCTATCAAGTCATTTATATATGCCTTGACAATTTTTATCTGCGTTATTTTTGTAGTCATTTTTTTGGGAATTTATAAGAAAAACCATAATCTTATCATGAATGTTGTAAATGAACAGGCAGAATCTTATTTTGATCTGATAGTAAAAACCAGAATATGGAATTCAAACAGCGGTGGAGTTTATGTTCTGAAAGACAGGGATGTTCAGTCAAATCCATATCTCGAAAAACTCGGAATCCCTCCTGATTTAAATTGCGAAAACAACCAAATTGTTACCATGCGCAACCCTGCAATAATGACAAGAGAGATCTCTCAGCTTATGGAAAGCAGCGGGGCAACATTTCATATAACAAGCTTGAAGCTGATTAATCCTGAAAATGCCCCAGACGAGTTTGAGAAGGAGTCCCTTCTGAGATTTGAAAAGGGCGAAAAGAAGGTCTGGAAGGTTGACCGCAAAGGCAGCGAGCCTCTTTTTAGGTACATGGCTCCACTTTATATTGAGGATTCATGTCTGACATGTCATGCTGTTCTCGGCTATAAGTTCGGTGATATACGAGGAGGTATCAGTGTTAATATACCTATTGGACGAATTGATGTCCAGCTCAGAAACAGCAAAATTATTCTCATATCAACTGGCATAGGAACATTACTGCTAATCATAATAGTTATTTATTTCATGTCCCGCACCCTTGTTTTGAGGCTTGAAGAAGCAAGGCAGAAGATGCGGCAGCAGGCATTGATAGATGAACTCACTCAGGTTTATAACCGCAGGTTCCTGATGAAAAAACTCAAGATTGAATTTGATCGAAGCATCAGGTATGGTAGCAAGCTCAGTCTGATAATGATTGATATAGATTACTTCAAGAAGGTTAACGACACTTATGGTCATATGTTTGGCGACATAGTCCTCGTAAGAATGGCGCAGATAATTCAGGAAAATCTGAGAGGATATGATGTGTTGGCAAGGTATGGAGGAGAAGAGTTTATTATAGTGTGCCCTGATTCCGGAGCAGATGATGCCAAGTCTGTTGCTGTACGAGTTCATGAAAGAGTTAAACAGGAATTGATAACCGATGGTAAAAATAGCACATCAATAACAATAAGTGCCGGCATTACTGAGCGTATTTCAGATGATACAATTGATACATTTCTTTCGAGAGTTGACACAGCGCTGTATCAGGCTAAAAATACAGGCAGGGACAGAATAGTAATTTTATAGGAGATAAAACTATCATGGCATACAAGGATATAAGGGAATTTATTGCAAGACTTGAGGAAAGAGGACTGCTTCATCGGATAAAGACTGAGGTTGATCCCATACTCGAGATATCAGAAATAACCGATAGAATGTCCAAGAGCCCTGATGGCGGCAAGGCTCTGTATTTTGAAAATGTGAAGGGTTCTGAATTTCCTGTTGTCACGAATATTTTTGGATCATACCAGAGAATGAGCCTTGCGCTTGAGGTGAATGAACTTGATAAAGTGGCAGACCGGATTCAAAAACTCCTTGATCAGGCGCCTCCAAAGACTCTTATGGAAAAACTCGTGATGCTTCCAAAACTACTGGAGTTTTCTCAGTATCTTCCACGCACAGTAAAGACAGCCCCCTGCCATGAGGTTATTGAAAGGGATAATCCTGATCTCTCAAAATTTCCGATCCTCAAGTGCTGGCCATCTGACGGACAACCAGGAGATGAGGGCAGGTTCATTACATTTCCGATGGTATTTACAAAAGATCCTGAAACAGGAAGACCCAACTGCGGCATGTACAGAATACATGTATATGATAAGAAAACAACAGGCATGCACTGGCATATACATAAAGACGGAGCAAGGCACTATGATAAGTATAAAGCCATGGACAAAAGAATGCCTGCTGCTATAGCAGTTGGCGCTGATCCCGCAATAATTTACGCTGCAACAGCGCCTCTGCCAGAGAGTGTTGATGAGATGCTGTTTGCAGGATTTTTGAGAAAGAAACCGGTCGAGATGGTCAAGTGCATAACATCTGATATTGAGGTGCCTGCTAATTCAGAACTTGTAATAGAGGGGTATCTTGAACCAGGCGAGACGAGAATGGAAGGTCCTTTTGGAGATCACACCGGATTTTATTCTGCTGCTGATCTATACCCTGTTTTTCATGTTACATGCATAACCCACAAAAAGAATATGATTTACCCTGCAACAATAGTCGGCAAACCTCCTATGGAAGACTGTTATATGGCTAAGGCAACAGAACGCATATTCCTGCCTCTACTCAAATTAGATTTTCCGGAGATAGTTGATATACATCTGCCGATGGAGGGAGTATTTCATAATGCTATACTCGTATCTATAAAGAAGAGCTATCCAGGCCATGCAAAGAGAGTGATATACGGTTTTTGGGGCAAGGGTCAGATGATGTTTGCAAAGCTTATCATCGTGCTTGATGATGATGTTGATGTGCAGGATCTCTCATATTCTGCATGGCGTGTGCTGAATAATGTTGACTGGAGGCGTGATGTCATCATTGCCGAAGGCCCGCTTGATGATCTTGATCATGCGGCAAACTTTCCTCGCTATGGCTCAAAGATGGGCATAGATGCCACTCGCAAGACAAAAGAAGAGGGTATGACACGCGACTGGCCTGAAGAACTATTTATGTCTGATGATATCAAATCCCTTGTTGATAAAAGATGGAAGGAGTATGGATTCTGATTGAAAAATTTTACTGACAGCGATATATCCTTTATGCGCCATGCCCTCCGCCTTGCCAAAAGGGGCATAAACAGTGCCAGTCCTAATCCAATGGTTGGCGCTGTGATTGTGAAAAACGGCGTTGCAATAGCTGAGGGTTTTCATGAAAAACCCGGCATGCCTCATGCTGAGGCAGCAGCCTTGACAGCAGCAGGTAAAAGAGCAATGGGAGCAGCTCTTTATGTTAATCTCGAACCCTGCTGCCATATTGACAAAAAAACCCCTCCATGCAGCCGCGCGATTATTTCATCAGGAATTAAAGAGGTTTTTATCAGTATGATTGATCCCAATCCAAAAGTGGCAGGAAGAGGGATCAGTGAGCTGATTGAAAATGGAATCAAGGTGCAGACAGGCCTGCTTGAAAATGAGGCTAAAAAGCTGAATGAGGCTTACTCGAAATATATTACAACCGGAATGCCTTTTGTTACCCTTAAAGTGGCGATGACTCTGGATGGCAGGATAGCTGACGCAAATGGCAGATCAAAATGGATAACAGGTGAAAAGTCGCGCAGGCTTGTACACCGCATAAGAAGCAGGACTGATGCGATATTGTCAGGTGTGGGTACTGTGCTGGCTGACAATCCATGTTTTACAGCGAGAATAAAAAACGGTAAGAATCCAAAGAGAATAATTGTTGATCCCGGGTTCAGAACTCCTCTCACTTTTAATGTTTGCAACCCTGATGCAGAGACAGTTTTTGTTGTGCGGCATTCGGCAGTGCAGTCTGAGAAGGTTAAAAAAGCAATAGAATACGGACTTTCTGTAATTGAGTTTGAATCAGAAGTCTTAGATATAAAGTGGCTGCTTCAGAAGCTGGGAGATTCCGGCATTGCATCAGTAATGATCGAGGCAGGTTCACGCTTGAATACCCATGCTCTTTCCCAGTCGGTTGTTGATAAATTTCTTATGTTTGTTGCTCCCAGTATAATTGCGGACTCTAACGCAATTCCGGCTTTTGGTTCAGGCGTATTCAGGTCGATTGATGAGGCATTCAGACTGCGCGATATCAGACTGAAAAGAGTAGGTCAGGATGTCATGATGGAAGCTTATCCAGACCTAAAACCTGAGTTTTGATCTGTTATACTGCTGGTATGTCAGGTTCATTATATATACATATCCCTTTTTGTCTGTCCAAATGCCGCTATTGCGATTTTAACTCTGTGCCTTTCCAGAAGCAGATCGCTGACAGATATATTTATGCGCTTAACAAAGAGATTAAATCCAGAAGCAGGAATCTACAGTTGGTCAATACTGTTTATATAGGCGGGGGCACACCCACAATTCTGAATTCGCAGCAACTCAATAAAATAATACAGATCCTCAAAGACAGTTTTGATATAGCTCAAGATGCAGAGATAAGCATTGAGGCCAATCCCGGGGCTCTTGACAGGGACAAGCTGGATGCTATGGTCTGCTCAGGCATTAACAGGATCAGCATAGGTGCTCAGTCGTTTATTGATAGTGAGCTTTCATTTTTAGGACGCAAGCATAAGTCAGCTGATATTGACAATGCTGTATCAAATGCAAGAGATGCGGGCTTTGCCAATGTATCTCTTGATCTTATATACGGTCTGCCTAAACAAAAGCTTCAGCATTGGAAGGATAGTGTTGCTAAAATTATAGCTCTTAGACCTGAGCATATATCTGCCTATGAGCTTACAATTGAGAACAACACGCCCCTGGCTGATGATATTATTACTGGCAAGTATATTATGCCTGATGAAGATCTGATTTCCGAGATGTACTATTTTGCAATCAAAGAGCTGACTGATGCTGATTATCAACAATACGAGATTTCAAATTTTGCCAGATCCGGTTATAAGTGCATACACAATCTTAACTACTGGAACAGGGGAGAGTATCTGGGATTTGGAGCAGGAGCACACTCCTTTTACAATGGAACAAGACAATCTAACATCAGGGACATAAGCAGATATTGTGAACTGATAGAATCTTCCTCAGAGGCAGTTGAGGATCTGGAATTTATAAATGAAGTAGAAGCTATAAAAGAGGTTATATTTCTGGGTCTCAGAAAAAGCGAGGGTATTGATCTTTTGCTTATGCCGGTTGAGGTTGCAGATAAAATAAAGAAGGCTGCTTCTGATCTTGTCAGAAGCAGCCTTGTATGTTTTGATAACAGCAGGATGAAGCTGACTCAAAAAGGCTTCATCCTGAGCAACGAGGTTATTGTCCGGGTATTGTCAGGTATTGAGTAACCTTGCCTCTTTTAATCAGCACAAGAATGTCTTTGTCTTTTGCTATCTTTTTAGCCTCTGCTGTAAACTCCCTGGCATTGGTTACAGGCCTTCTGTTGATTTCGAGTATTATGTCTCCAGGCGCAAGTATGCTAATAGAAGGGCTGGCATTATCAATCTTTACTACAAGCACACCTTTGATCTTTTTGCCGAGATTGAGTTCATTTACAACATCATCAGTTATGTCCTGCACATGAACACCGCTCAGGCTGTTGGAAGCTGCTCCTGTCACTGACTGGGATTCTCCGTCTTCAGCAGGCAGTTCTCCTATGACAATTGGCATTGATGCTGACTTGCCGTTTCTTAATACTGTAAGTTTGATCTGTGTGCCCGGCAGAGTAGCTGCAACAAGATTTCTTAATGTAAGGGCGCTTGAAATCTGCTTGCCATCATATTGCGAGAGGATATCGCCTCTTTTTAGTCCTGCTTTTTCAGCCGGACTATTATCCACTATGTCAGTGAGAAGCACTCCAGAGTCCTCCTTGATACCGAACTGTTTAGCGAGTTCAGAAGTCAATGCCTGTATCTGGACTCCAAGCCATCCCCTCACAACTCTGCCCTGGTTTATGATGCTGTTCATGATATTTTTTGTCATGTTGGATGAGATGGCAAATCCGATACCCTGGTATCCGCCGCTTGTGCTGAATATCGCGGTATTCAGACCAACCAGTTCGCCTTTGGTGTTTACAAGCGCACCGCCTGAGTTGCCTGGATTTATGGCAGCGTCTGTCTGTATAAAATCTTCATAATCTGTTATGCCAATCCCTGACCTGCCAGTCGCACTGACTATTCCCATAGTGATTGTCTGGTTCAGACCGAACGGATTGCCGACAGCAAGCACTACCTGTCCAACCTTGAGTTGGTTGGAATCCCCCCAGCTGAGAGTCGGGAGATTTTTCCCATCAATTTTTATTACTGCAATATCACTTCTCGAGTCCATACCTACTATGCGACCTTTGTACTCCTTGTTGTCAGATAGTTTAACAATGATGTCATCAGCGCCTTCAATAACATGGCTGTTTGTCAAAATATATCCGTCAGGCGTTGCTATGACGCCGGACCCGAGGCTGTTCACTTTTCTCTTCTGTGGAGATTGGTCTCTGAAAAAAGGATTGGGAAATGGAAATGCAGGAGTCTTAATTGTTCTTGTTGTGGAGATATTTACAACAGCCGGCTTCACTTTTGCGGATATGTCTGCAAGCGCTTCGCCAAATCTGGACAGTACGGATGAACTGGATTCATTGTTTTCAGCTGCGTTAATTTTTGACTCTGCTGAAAGCAGCATAAGCGAAACAGACAGTAAAAGTAGTGTTAAGGATCTGAATAGAAAATTTTTCACAGAAAGCCTCCTGATGGACAAAAATTATATGATATGCCTTATCTCGAATTTTAAAATGCGTGTGGTCTTTTTTTCAACTTTATATCTGTCATCAAGCCTGTGGCCTGCAATCCAGACAATTTCACTGTTATTTATTATCAGAGGTATTTTATCGCGTTCATCTCTCGGAATTTTGGCATCAACAAAAAAATCCTGTATTTTTTTTCTGCTGCCGAACCCCAGAGGGTAAAATATATCCCCAGGTTTTCTGTGTCTTATTGTTAGAGGCCATTCGATTTTCTCTGCATCAATGCAGGCCATGTTTTTATTGTTCATGTCCAGCGTATCATAATCATCTTTAGTAATCAATTTGGCATTAAGCATCAGGGAAGCTTCTTTTATTAAAAATTCTGAGGGTGATGTCATCTGATATTCAGAAATTACTGACGGCAGTTCGGATGTGAGAAGAAGTGTTGAGTAGCCTTTGATGATCCTCAGACCGCCAGGCAGAAATATTCTGTCACCTGACCTGCCTTTTTTTATTAGTTTGATAATATCCTCAATATGCAGATAATCAATCCCGCGCAGGGATTTTGTTTCATCCACTGCGCGTCTGATCAGTCTGCGGAGAAGTGCTGTATGCATTGACTCCATGGGCATGAGCAGAAGTTCTATTTTTGCGGCAGTTTTTGTCCTGATAAGAGTCATGAGACTTTTTGTGACCTGGATACTGAAATATTTTTCTTCATCTCTGAATATATCAATGGTGCGGCTGATTGTTTCGAGGAGATTCGGATTGATCTTCATTAATGCAGGCATCACAGCTGATCTTAGCCGATTGCGTGTATAAACATCTTTCAGGTTTGATGAATCCACTACAAAGTCAAGGTCTCTGCTGTTGAGTTCAGCCATAATATCTGATCGGGATGTTCCAATAAGAGGCCTGATTATATTTGAACGTACTGGCGGTATTCCTGACATTCCTGCCGGACCTGTTCCACGCAAAATGCGCATCAAGACAGTTTCTGCCTGATCATCTGCATTATGTCCCAGTGCGATCTTCTGTGCGTTTATATGAGCTGCATGATTCTGCAGCTGTGTATATCTCATTTCTCTTGCAGCCTCATGAATATTCAGCCCCTTTTCCTTGCAAAAGGTTTTTACATCTATGACTGCTGATTTAAAAGGTATGTTAAGGTTTTTGCAGAGATTATCGCAAAATTCTATTTCATGCGTTGTTTCACCCGGCCTGAGTCCATGATCAATATATATGGCACTTATTCTGATTTGAAGTTCATTTTTCAGTCTGCTCATTATATGGGTAAGGCATGTTGAGTCTGGACCGCCTGAAAGGCCTATCAGCAGATGGTCGCCCTGAACAAGCATGTTGAATTTTTTTATTGTGTTGACAATATGATATTCGATCATGGTCAGTAATTATAACTTATTGAGCTGCATTGAGATTAGTTGTTAAATTTATTTTACAAATCCTGAACTATAATATTTATTCACAAAAAAACAGGGCATTCGCAGTTGCGAATGCCCTGTTAAAGCAGCTATTATCAATTTTAATTTTTATTTTTTGCAGCTTCCTTTATTATGCACTGACCTATCACATTTCTCTGTATTTGATTGGTGCCTTCATAAATCTGGAGAATCTTGGCGTCGCGCATCATTTTTTCAACTGGATACTCTTTCATATAGCCAGAGCCCCCCATAACCTGAAGGGCATCTGTAGTCACCTTCATTCCAACATCAGTTCCAAAGGTTTTTGCCATTGCAGACTCTTTTGAGATCTCCTTTGCGCCGCTGTCAGCCATTCTGGATACCGCATATATGAGAGATCTTGCAGCCTCGATCTGTATAGCCATGTCTGCGAGCATATGCTGCACAGCCTGAAAGCTTATCACAGGATGACCGAACTGCTGCCTCTGTCTTGCAAATTTTACAGCCTCTTCATAAGCGCCCTGGGCTACTCCAACTCCCTGTGCGCCAACTCCAGCCCGGGACTTGTCAAGAGTCTTCATTGCAACAATAAAGCCCATTCCTTCCTTTGAAAGCAGATTTTCTTTAGGAATCCGGCAGTTGTCAAAAACAAGTTCTGTTGTTATTGATGCCCTTATTCCCATTTTGTTCTCTTTCTTGCCAAAGCTGAAGCCAGGCGTGCCCTTTTCAACAATAAAAGCAGATGCGCCTCTTGCGCCTTTGTTTTTGTCTGTTATCGCTATTACGGTATAGATGTCTGCTGCGCTGCCATTTGTTATCCATTGTTTTGTTCCGTTCAGCACATACTCATTGCCTTCAAGTTTTGCTGTTGTCTGAATGCCTCCGGCATCACTGCCGGCGTTTGCTTCTGTGAGTCCGAATGCAACAAGTTTTTTCCCTGCTGCTATATCAGGCAGAAACTTCTTCTTCTGCTCTTCTGATCCAAAGAGTGTTATCGGGTAGGTGCCAAGCGCATTTGCAGCGTAGGTTGTTGATACTCCGACGCAGACTCTTGAGAGCTCTTCAACAGCCAGGCAGAGTTCCAGAGACCCCTTGCCAAGTCCACCATACTCTTCAGGAATAAACAGCCCAAAGAGGTCTGACTGAGCCAGCACCTTCATTATCTCCCATGGGAACTCACCTGTTTCATCAAGTTCTGCCCTGACAGGCAGCACTCTTTCTTCTGCGATCTGTCTTGCAAGATCACGGATCATCTGCTGCTCTTCAGTCAACAAATAGTCCATCCAATCCTCCTGTGTCTTATTTAATATAATTTTCAGAAATGGTAAACAAAGACATGCAGACTGCCCGGGAAAAAGTCAGCCTGTTATGTCTATCTCATCAATTAACAGGCTGGGCGACCCTATATTACCATAAAATCTGAGATCGTCACCAACCATGACAATATTCTTGAAAAGAGTGAGTATGCTTCCTGAGATCATGGCCTCTTTTGCCGGATGTATGATTTCACCGCTTTCAATCCAGAGACCTGAAGCGCCTACAGAAAAGTCGCCGGTAACCGGATTGGCTGTATGCATGCCCATAGTCTCGGTTACATAAAGCCCCCTGCCCATAACGCGTATAAGTTTGTTAAAACTACGCCTGTACTCATCAGTTGTGGGTTCGAGGTACATATTGGAAGGGCCTATTGAGGGCAGGGCAGAAAATCCTCCTCTGACAGCATTGCCTGTGGAGCTTGTATTGTCCCTTTTTGCTGATCTGGAATTATGAAAAAAACCATTCAGCACTCCTTCCTCAATAATATATTGCCTTGATACAGGCACGCCCTCATCATCAAACGGTCTGCTTCCGAGCCGCTCATCAATCAGACCGTTGTCAATGATGTTTATTTTCTGATCCGCAACAAGTTCACCGGTTTTGCCGCCAAGGAATGATCTCTGTTTTTGAACAGCCTCTGCAGAAAGGGCTGAAGCGAGGATTTCGATAAAGTCAACAGCAACAGAGCTGTCAATCAGTACAAACCCCTTCATTGGCTGTATTTTACGCGAATTCAGAAGCTGAACTGCCTTGAGCGCAGCGTTTCTGCCTATTGACTCGAAGCTCACATTTTTAAGATATCTGCTGCCCTGATAATCCCATGCCATCTGATTTTCATTATTAGCCTCGGCAATTGCTGTAATGTATCCTGAGCAGCCTGTTGATTCGAACTCTGCAGCAATGCCTTTTGAGTTGACTATCAGAGTTTGTGAGGTTGTAAAGCCGGCAGCTGCTTTTCTTATCTTCTTTATTCGGGAATCATACTCTTTTGCTGCAAGCTCAATAGAGACTGCTGCATTTATGGCTTCGTCATCAGTTATTGTGGCAACTGCAGGATCAAATACAGCTACCTGTCTGTATTCAGATGGATCCGGCAGGCAGTTAGCATCATCCTGCTCAGTATAAGCGGCAGCTTCAAGCGCTTTTTTAACTGTTTCAGATGCTGTTTCCGCACCTGATGAGTAGGCAAATCCTATGCGTCTGTCCTTTATTATTCTCAGGCCATATCCAGAAGTTAATGATGTATCAAGGGCATCTATTTTACAGTCTTTAACTTCAATGTTAAGGCTTTTTGCCCTTTTTGCGAAAATCTCTGCTTCGTCTGCTCCTAATCTGATAGCTTCTTCTATAATTTGTAATGCACTCTTCTTATCCATTCAATACCTTTTGAGCATGAAAGCAGTATTTAATCTTCATAATATGTGGCAGATGCTGTATCAGATTCCCAGACAGTTACAGAGGTTACATCTATACCCTCAGGGAGTCTTTTCTTTAGTGATTCATAGATCCATTTGGATATATTTTCTGAAGAAGGATTTATCTCAGTGAACGGGAATATTGTGTTAAGGCAGGTATGATCAAGAGGAGCAATAATATCATTTGTTATTGCCCTCAGATCACCAAAATCTATCGCAATGTCAATATCATTAAGTTTATTTGCTGTTACAGCCACCTGAACCTTCCAGTTGTGTCCATGCATGTTTTCGCATTTACCTTTATATCCGCGCAGCTGATGGGCTGAGGCAAAATCAGTCTCTATTGTGAGTTCAAACACTTGTACTCTCCATTGTTAAGCTTTTTTCTTGAATATGGCCAGGTAGGGCAGGTTTCTGTACCTGTTTTCATAGTCAAGACCATATCCTACAATAAATTTATTTGGTATTTCAAAGCCTTTATAATCCATCTCAACATCCACCTCTCTGCGCTCCTTTTTGTCGAGGAGCACAGCTATTTTGAGGCTCGCGGGCATCATTGACAGTATGCGGTCCTTGATATAGTTGAGGGATATGCCAGTATCTATAATGTCTTCGATTAACAGAACATGTTTGCCTGTCAGGTTTTCCCTGATGTCGCAATGAATTTTGACTTCGCCTGTTGTATCATTTTTAAGGTAGCTTGAAGCCACAATAAAATCAACAGTAACAGGCACCTGTATCATTCTTATCAGGTCAGCATAAAACATAAATGCGCCTTTGAGTATGCCGATGGCTATAATCTCCTTACCTATATAATCCCTCGAAATCCTGTTTGCAAGTTCAGCAACTTTTTTTTGGATCTGTTCAGTGGTAAGAAAAGGCGTACCTATAATCATAAAATAAATCCCCCTTGTAGATGTGTCTTATATAATACTTTTATTATGGCTCAGTTCTCAACTCTTTAATTGTCATTAGTGTTGGATAAACAACCGGAACAATTGATATAATTGCTTATCACATGCTATTGCTGGCTCAAAATGTCCAAAAAAGTTAAGGAATTCCGCTTAAACAGGGTTTCGTGGGGATCTACCAGACGGCTTTTCAGCGAAGCTGTAAAGCTTTTGCCCGATAATCGTCTTCCGACCGATTTTTCAGGCATAATTCATCTAAATCCTTTTTCAGCTGCTCTTGCTGACATTCAGGCAGTCTTTCAGAAAGCCCTGACAGGCAGCAGCAATGCAGACTGCTATATACCACCTGATGTATCCACCCCGGTTGTGTACGCAAAAAAGAGTTTTGTTTCTGCAGACAACCGTACTGTAGTAAAAAATTCCATGCTGCCGGTTATTATTTCTAGAATTTCAGGAAAGGGACTTGGATATTCAGTGCTTGTGACTAATTTTATACATGAGCTGAAGACTCACTTTCCTGATAAGCCTCTTAAAGATCTGGAACTGCTTTTTATTGATGTTTTCAAGGAAAAAGATGCGCCTGATAAGTTATCTAAAGAGATAGGGGATGTCTTCAGCATAATCAGGAAACTTGAAGACTGTTTAAATGGCAGTCTGCTGACTACAGAAGATGATGCGGTTAATCTTTTTGTTCCTTCGCAGCAATTTAGTGCGCTTATACTCGAAGGATTCTATGCGCCTCTTCCTTCTGAAAAGGCTGTTATCCTGAAGATGTGTGAAAAGGCTGATAATATATTTTTATCATCATCAGCACACTTAACAAACAGTGCAGATAAAGATGATCTAACCCGGTTAATTGTTGAACATTTTAAAAAACAGAACATACATTTTGAACTCTCTTGCATAACTGAAGATATCGGGCTTGGGAAAGATGAACCTGTCTGCATGTCTGCTGAAGGCATTGATGAGGAGATTGAATATTTGGCAAGGAGCATCAAATCAGTCTATCTATCTGGTTCGAACGATATGCTTAACAATGTTATTATCGCAACGCCTGACATAAAGAATTATGCGACGGTTGTTGAGAGAATATTTACAAGATATGGAATACCTTATTCAATAACCAGCAGCTCATCTGCATTGCCGGAACCTTTTTATGATCTTGTTTCCATGTTGAGATCTGTGGTTGATGACTATGGCAGACTGAAGTTCACGACTTTTCTTTCTTCAAACTTTTTTAAAAATATTCCGACAGCTGTTTCCGAGTATATTCACAGACTGTCTCCTGTATCAGGAGTTATTTCAGGAGCGGATTCATGGATCTCTTTTATAAATAACGGGACAGATATTTTTGATCCGGGTCTAATTCCCGAAAGAGCAGATATTCATGCCGGCTTTATAAAGATATTTAATATGCTGAACCCTTTATGTTCAATTCGGGATTCTGCAGAGTTTAAAAACTACTCTGAACTTCTCAAGCATCTTATTGACGAACTCGGGTTTGATCCACAGAACAGAAACCTTCAGAATCATTTGGCAGAGGCGCTGGATCTTCTTGATTTTACTGCTGAGGAGCTGTCCGGCAGCATCAGCCTGTCTGATTTTATCGATCTGTTTGAACATCTGCTCAAGGCAGCAAGACCTGAGTCTGATAAAAGAGGTGTAAGAATCCTTGACATGTATGAAGCAGCCGGACTCTGTCCGGATTATCTCTATATTTGCGGGATGACTGAACAGAATATCCCATCCCTGCCTGAAATGGACTACCTGCTTCCTGATGCTGTAAAAAGAGCGCTGCATCTCAAGGATATGGACAGGCACATGGAAATTCAGAAAACTCTTTTTGATATGCTTGTGTCATCATCAGACAGGGTTACAATTTCGTATCCTGAAATGGAGAATGATGCTCTGCTTCTTCAGTCTCCTTTTCTTTATGGGCTGCCTGTTACTGAACATCAGGTAACAGGAATATATTCAGAAACAGAGCTTCAGTTGAATCAGCCGCTTGAAGGTATAGCAGATAATATAGCTGAAATATTATTAACAGAAGACAAGCTACCCCAGGCATCTGAATGTGCAGCCGGGAATGTCGTCAGAAAATCATCAAAACTTGAGGCCTTGTCCCAAGACTCCAGCATCAGGGTTACAGATATTGATGCGTACCGGACATGTCCACGCAAATTTTTTCTTGAAAAGGTTCTTAAACTCGGTCCAGTCAAGATCAAGAAGTTTGAGGTTGATCCGCGCACCATTGGCAACTTGAGCCACGCAATAATGGAGAGGCTTATGAAAGACCCTCTGGACTCTTGCGAATCTTTTAAGGACAGGGCAATCAGCATAACTGACAATGTTCTTGCCGGTGCAAAGATAAATGACTACTGGAAAGAGATATTTAAAGATGCTTTTATCAGGATCTTGCCAGAGATTTATGAAAATGAACTTAAAATAAGAGGTGAAAATTATAAACGGTCTGTTCTCGAGATGAATATCAGGTCTGTTCTCAAGGTGAATATCAACGACAAGCAATGCGGTGATATAAATCTCAGAGGCAAGATAGACCGGTTCGATATTTTTGACAATGGAGTCCAGTTGATGGATTACAAGTCAGGAACTGCTGTTTTGAACTGCAAGAGCGCGCTCGCTGGAAAAGAGAGCTTGCAGCTCTTTCTTTATGCTGCAATGCTTAAGCAAAACGACAGGAAAATAATCAAAAGGGTAGGCATATATTCCCTAAACGAGATCAAGGTTAAATGGTGCCCTTCAGCTGTAAAAAGCAAGCAGAAAGAATCCCGTGAGGAAATGCTGATTTGTATGTCTGAGGCTCTAAAGGCTGCGTTCGAGGTCGCAACTAATATGCGAAGCGACATCTATACTGCCATGCCTATGAATGAACGCGTATGCATGTATTGTGATGAGAGGCCATTCTGTCCGTTCATAAACAGAGTTTGATATGACATATTCAGGAGAAGTAAATGAAAACGATTAGATTGATGTTTTTGTCCATGTTTATGTCGGTGCTGTTGATTTCTCTTGTATCATGTGCTCAGGAGATTAAACCTCAGCCAGATATGAAACCGGCAAAGATCGCCCTGGTGCTTGGTGCTGGTGCGTCCAGGGGATTTGCCCATGTTGGAGTGCTAAAGGTGCTCGAATCAAACAATGTGCCGATCCATATGATAGTCGGAACCAGCGCAGGAAGTTTTGTCGGTAGTTTATACGCCTACGGATTCAATGCTTATCAGCTCCAGCAGATATCATTCAATATACAGCGCAATGATATTGCTGATTTCACAGTGCCGGATAATGGATTTTTGAAAGGAGAAAAGCTTGAGGAGTACATAAACAAAATGGTTTCTAAAACTCCGATGGAAAATATGCGGATCCCCTTTTACGCAGTAGCCTCAAATGTGCTGAATGGTACCGAGGTTGTCTTTGCAAGGGGCAATACAGGTCAGGCTGTCAGGGCGAGCTGTTCAATTCCAGGAGTCTTCAGACCAGTAAAAATTAATGATCAGTACTATGTTGACGGTGGTGTTGTGAGTCCGGTTGCTGTTGATGCAGCTAAAAGACTCGGAGCAGATGTTGTGATTGCTGTAGATATATCATCAAAACCAGAGACCAGGTCTGTTGACAGCACCATGGACACGATTATGCAGTCAATCAGCATAATGTATTCGAGGATATCGACTTATCAAACCAAAAACGCTGACATTGTGATCAAACCTCATGTTGGACATATATCATCATCTGACTTTTCATTGAAACATGAAGCTGTCATGGAGGGTGAACGGGCAGCACTTGAAGCCATGCCCAAAATAAAAGAACTGCTTTTTAGACTCAAATCAGAAGGCAGGTTATAGGAGGCGGATAAAATGAATAGAATTTTCTTGATTGTGTTAAGCATTTTTGCCTGTTTTATTCTTTATGGTTGCGGTGATAATGCGGCAACTTTATTTGATACGGCAAAATTTGAAGAGCTTCAGAATAACAGACAGCATGCAGTTGAATTATACGAAAGAATAGTGAGTGAATATCCAGAAAGCAGTTATGCGGAGCGTGCGAAGGCACGACTGGCTGAACTGAAAGCAATAAAATGAGATCATACAGAAAAGAATTATGGTTTAACATCCCCTCGCGGCGAGGATTTGTGAATATAACTCCTCAGATTGAACAATGCCTTGCTGAAAGCGGGATTAAAGAGGGTTTTGTGCTTGCAAACGCAATGCATATTACTGCATCTGTTTTTGTTAATGACGATGAATCCGGTCTGCATCATGATTTTGAGGTCTGGCTCGAAAAACTTGCTCCTCATGAGCCTGCTGGATCATACCGGCACAATGCTGGAGAAGATAATGCTGACGCACATCTGAAGCGCCAGATTATGGGACGGGAAGCTGTTGTAGCCATAACAAACGGCAGGCTTGATCTTGGACCCTGGGAGCAGATTTTTTACGGGGAATTCGACGGCAGAAGAAAAAAGAAGGTCTTGATAAAGATCATCGGAGAATGACAATGAGGAATGCAGCTCCAGAATATCTTGACGCGCAAAAGAGCGTAATGATCTCTTCGCCTGCCGGTTCAGGCAAGACAGAGAAGCTCGCGAGGCGTTATATAGCCCTGCTTTACTCAGGTTCGCCGGTGGAGCGCATTCTTGCCATAACCTTCACTGAAAAGGCTGCCGCAGAAATGAAGGATCGCATTATAAGAATACTTAGAGATGAGAATCCAGGTTTTTTTGAAACCATCAAACCCAGGATACCGAGGATGCGCATATCAACAATTCATTCTTTCTGCAGAAAAATACTTAAGCGCTTCAGCATTGAACTCGGTCTTGATACAGATATGGATGTTGCGGATGAGTTTGAGGCTGCCAACCTGTGGAGAGAGTCTGTGTACGAAGCTCTCAGATATGATGCAGCAGCTGAAAATGTTTTTAAACGCGCAGTCAGCAGTTTTGGCATAAAAGGATGGGACAAGCTGAATAAAGCTCTTGCTGAAATGCACGCAAAAAGAATTCTTCTTGAGACGGCATTTTATGCTGAACGCAACGATATTGCGGGATTAAACCCTACTGCAGAAGATCTTTTTAAGGTATATAGACAATGCCTTGAGCAGTACAGGCTAAAGAAGAGAAGCAGAAGGCTTATTGATTTTAATGATCTTGAACTTATGGCATACAAGGCAATATCATCAGGCACCGAGTGGCATAACATTTTATATTCATTTGATGAGCATACAGATCATCTGCTTGTTGACGAATTTCAGGATACAAGCATACTGCAGTGGAAGATAATCGACAAGCTGACAGAAGAGTGGAGGTCAGGACTCGGTTCAAAACGGTCATCAGGAAAAGAGCCGACAATCTTTCTTGTTGGTGATGACAAACAGTCCATATACTCTTTCAGAGGTGCTGATGTAGATATATTCAGAAACACAAAGCTGAAGCTGAACGAGTGGCTGGGAGATCAGTACAGTTACATAGAGGTCAGGGAGAACTTTAGAAGTCTTCCTGCCATAGTCGACTTTGTCAATGATTTTTTCTCAAAATATATGGCTAATGACATGTTCGGTGACAGCTACAGAAGATTTGAAGCTACCCGGACAGGAGATGGTCATGTAGAGTTGATAATGATAAACAGCGCAGCAGGTGCAAGAGAGAATAGAAAGGCCGAAGCGTGCGAGCTCGCAAAGCGCATGATAGAATTGCACGGTACCACTCAATCAGGCACAAAATATTCTTATGGCGATATGGCCCTGCTTTTGCGTAAAAGAACGCACCTTATGGTATTTGAAGAGGCATTTAAACAGGCGGGGGTTCCGTTTGTTGTGCTCAAGGGAATAGGTTTTTATTCAACCCCTGAAGTGAATCTCATTCGAAGCATTCTTTTTTTTCTGATCAACCCTTCAGATGACTATAGCCTGTTTAATCTACTCAGATCCAGACTGTTTAATATTGATTACATGGTTATAAGAAAGCTGTACGATGAATTCAGAAAGGCTGACGCTTCAACAGCAACCTCCCTTTTTAGTTATATGCAGATTATATACGGAGTAAAGTCATCCGGTATGCCTCAGCAGACTGAGCTATGGCCTGAGAATAAAAAGATATTCCTTGATATCTATGAAAAACTTGCCGGATGGCTCGAAATGGCCAAGGGTACAAGAGTATCGATAGCGCTTGAACAGCTGCTTGATGATTCTGCTGTCTGGAGGCATATCACTGATCGTCAGAGATATCTGAATGTTCGCAAATTTATACGGATCATAGAGAAAATGGAGGCAAAAAGCTTGTCCAGGGCAGAGATTATGGATAATCTTTTGGTTGCAAGCGAGAGTGCCGATGAATCAAAGGCCAATGTCAATGTTGAAGGCATGGACGCAGTAAGAATCATGACGATACATTCAGCTAAAGGACTTCAGTTCCCGGTTGTCTTTCTTCCCTGCCTTGATGAAAAGCCCTTTTCACACGGCAAGTCTATAGATATTTATGAACAGGATGGCAAAATTATTATTGATGACGGCACTAAAGACGATAAAAACAATGAAGCATCAAAGAATGCAAAGGCAAAATCTGCAGAAGAAGAAAAGAGGCTTTTTTATGTTGCGTCCACTCGCGCAATGGACAGATTGTATATGTCCGGAGTTTCTGGTAAAAGTCCGTCAGAAAAACTGGGTGCTTTGGTTGATGCCTATGGACTTGACCTGCCTCCCGGAAGCTGCCCATATCCTCGGCCATTTGTTTTCACCTCGATTGACCCTGATGCAGAATCAGGCGACAGGTCTGTTTCTTGCGCAAAAACCTCAAGACAATGTGCGCTTGACCCAGATATGCAAGTGCATACGGCACGCATAGACGATGACATATGCTTTGAACAGGCATGGACAGATGTTACAGAAGAAATACAGAGCATGGGCAGACAGGGTTCAGAGGAGTGGGCTGTTCAGGGCAGGGTGTTTCATAGAATATTTGAGCTGATATCCAATGGCACGGCAGATATTGGTAATCTTGATGAGCTTGTCAGAAATGTTCTTAAGGGTGAGCGGCTCTCAGCTGCGTGGCACGAAAAGATATTCGCTTCCATTATGAATGATTTATCGGTTTTGCTTAAAAGCAGCTACTATCAAAGTATTCTCATGAAGCAGAAGTCAGCATATTCTGAGCTTCCATTTGTACTTAAAAAGAACAGAAGAACCTTCAGAGGCAGGATTGACAGGGTTATTATAAGGGATGGGATTGCATATATTTATGATTATAAGACATTTCCTGTTGCTATTGGTGAAATGGATGAAATTGCGTCGCAATATGCTTCGCAGATCAATCTCTACAGAACTGCTGTTGAGAAGATATTCTCCTGTTCTTCAAAGGCTTATATTCTATTCACACACATTCCAAACCTTCTGGAACTGTAGCATGCAATTTTTCTGTATAGTTGTCGTCTGTATTGGTTATAATAAGTCCACTTCAAGCGGTTAATAGACGCTTATCTAACAAACAGGAGGTCTGCATGTTAACACCATCGTTGATGACATTGCTGTTTATAATTTTTATTGTAATTTATTTTCTAAACAGCGCCCTAAAGATACTCAAAGAGTACGAAAGGGCTGTAATATTCCGTCTTGGCAGAATAATCCCTGTCAAGGGTCCAGGACTTATACTCCTCTGGCCAATAATAGACAAGATGGTCAGAATCAGCCTCAGGACAGTGACGATGGATGTACCACCCCAGGACATAATTACAAAAGACAATATAACGGTAAAGGTTAATGCTGTAATTTACTTCAGGCCGGTTGATCCCATAAAGGCTGTAACGCAAGTTGAAGATTTTTATTATGCAACTTCACAAATAGCCCAGACAACACTCAGAAGCATACTTGGTCAGAGTCAGCTTGATGATCTGCTCGCAAAGAGGGATGAACTTAATATTGAACTTCAGAAGGTGATTGACCTGCAGACAGAACCCTGGGGTGTAAAGGTCAGCGCTGTTGAAGTGAAAAATGTTGACCTGCCGAATGAGATGCTCAGGGCGATAGCGAGACAGGCTGAGGCTGAGAGGGAGAGAAGGGCGAAGATTATTCATGCTGAAGGTGAACAGCAGGCTGCTCAAAAACTGGCTGATGCAGCAAAGATAATATCTTCTGAACCAGCAACATTGCAGCTCAGATTTCTCCATACCCTGACTGAGGTGGCTGCTGAGAAGAACTCCACAATAATCTTTCCTGTGCCAATAGACATAATAAAACATTTTATGGATGCTGCTGAAAAGAAATAGCAGGCTGCATATTCAGGAGTATTTTGATTAACGGTAATAACGCAGAAAAGAAGAACAGACGACTTGCCTGGGAAAAACTGCTTGTCCTCATTTTAATAGTGGGAGGCCTGACTTTAATATTCTATAAGACAGGCCTCATTCACTTTTTTATGAGCAAGGAGCGGATGATCGAGTTTATTGACAAACTCGGTCCATTGGGTGTCATAGGCTTCATACTTTTGCAGATTGCCCAGGTTGTTGCAGCGCCTATCCCAGGGGAGGTAACCGGACTGCTTGGAGGCTTTATCTATGGTCCGGTGTTAGGGGTTGTCTTTTCCACAATAGGACTCACGATTGGATCTTATATAGCCTTTGCACTTTCTCGTGCTTTTGGCCGTCCGTTTGTTGACAGGTTTGTGAGTCGCTCTGTAATGTCACGCTTTGATTATCTTCTTCACCATAAGGGTGCTTTTCTGGTTTTTCTGCTCTTTCTCATACCTGGTCTGCCTAAAGACTATCTATGCTACATCATAGGGCTTGGGCATCTTACCACTGTTGAGTTTCTGGTTATCAGCTCGCTCGGCAGGCTTTTTGGCACCATACTTCTGACGCTTGGCGGTGATTATATCAGAACGCATCAGTACGGAAAGTTCTCGGTTCTTGTGGGTGTTGCCATAGTCGTAATATTTATAGCCATGGCATACAGGGACAAGATAGAGAGGATCTTCAGGCGGTGGCATATTTATTCACGAAGAACCAAAAAAAGAAACCGTGACAGTACATCATGAATTGTTGTCTTGCCTCAATTTACAGATGGTTATGATATAATTTTTACTTTAAAAACTATCAAGGAGCTGGCAATTTATGGGGAACGGATCCAAAGCAACAAAAATACTTATGTCAGGCAATGAGGCGATAGCTGTCGGAGCTGTTGAGGCCGGCATATCCTTGGCAGTCGGATATCCAGGCACGCCATCAACTGATATTATCGAGTATCTCGCCAAAAATTTTAAAGGCAACGCGCAATGGGTGCTGAACGAGAAGATTGCACTTGAAACTGCGATAGGCGCTTCTTATGCCGGGAAAAGAGCTCTCTGCACAATGAAGCATGTTGGACTGAATGTTGCTTCAGATCCTCTTATGTCCATTACATATCTTGGCATTAAGGGAGGGCTGACACTTCTTGTGGCTGACGATCCAGGCGCATATTCTTCACAGAATGAACAGGATTCCAGATATTTTGCAAGGTTTGCCAATATGCCCTGTTTTGAGCCGTCAGATGCCCAGGAGGCTAAGGACATGACCAAGGCTGCTTTTGATCTCTCTGAAGAGTTTAAACTCCCTGTAATGGTCAGAAGCGTGACCCGCATATCACACTCAGCCACGCCTGTTGAATTATCTGATTCAAGGCCTGAAAATCCGCTTTCTCTTGAAAAAGATCCTGCTCATATGCTTGCTGTGCCGAGCAATGTCATAAGATGCCACAAGGAGCTTAATGACAAATATGCTCGCCTGGCTGGCTGGTCTGTCAGTTCAGTATACAACAAAGTTACACGCACAGGATTTAAAAAGGGCATCATATCATCAGGCATAGCATATGCGTATGCGAATGAAGCAGGCGCGGAATATAATATGCTCAAGATAGACTTCTATCCATTTCCTGAGAAGATAATAGAGGATTTTGTCAAAAATCTGGATGAAGTCTGGATTATGGAGGAGGGTGAGCCGTTAATAGAAGATATCGCAAGAAGATATCATAAGAATGTCAGAGGCAAGCTCTCAGGAGACTTCGAACGGGAGGGCGAGCTTGGACCTGACGCAATGATCCATCAGTCAATTGACACTTCAGAGACCAGGGCATGCATGGTAGGTCAGGAAGAACTGCCCAAGAGACCGCCTGTGATGTGCCCCGGATGTCCTCACAGGGAGCTGTACAAAGCATTAAAAGATGCTGTTCCTGTATTTACTACAGGTGATATTGGCTGCTATACTCTGGGCGCAACACCTCCACTTGCTGCAATGGATACCTGTTTATGCATGGGTGCGAGTATAAGCAAGGCAGCAGGCATATCGTATCAGGGTGTTAAAAGGGTTGCTGCTGTAATAGGCGACTCGACTTTTCTGCACTCAGGCATTCCTGCGCTTATAAGCGCTGTTTATAACAAGGCAAATATACTTGTTCTTATACTTGATAATTCATGTGTTGCCATGACAGGCCACCAGCCGACTCCTTTGGTCGGTCAGACAGCAAAGAGAGAGCAGGGCGGCAGCATATGCCTGAAAGACCTCTGTGCTGCATGCGGACCAGCCTCTGTTGATGTGGTTAATCCATACAAATTTGAGGAAGCATCCAAAAAGATCAAGGAGAGACTGGATCAAGAAGGCGTGCATGTGATCATATCAGAGAGTCCATGCGTACTAATTGCGGGGAAGCTGAAAAAGGCTTAGCGAAAAAAAGATTTATTTAAAAGAGGCGTTCCGCTGACTGCATCGGAACGCCTCTGCTATTAAAGGCTGTAGACCTTTTCTGAGGGCAATACCTCTATGCCGGCTTTTTTAAGCGCCTTTGCTGCAGGGATAGTCTTCTCTGTTCTCAAAACAACAAGGGCTTTTTTCCCGCTTTTTTCAACAAAGGCATAAAGATACTCAACATTCATGTCAGCTTCATTGAGCACCTTGAGTACACCTGCGAGACCTCCGGGGTTATCAGGCACCTCAACAACAATCACATCATTTTCACTGACAGTAAAATTATTTTTTTTGAGCACCTTTTTAGCCTTGTCAGGATCAGGAAGGATAAGTCTTAAAATTCCGAAATCAGCTGTGTCTGCAATTGACAGGGCGCGTATATTAAGTTTTGCTGCAGCTAATGTTTCGAGTGCTTCCTGAAGCCTTCCCTTTCTGTTCTCCAAAAAAACGGATATCTGCTTTACTTTCATAGCATTCTCCTTATATTGCTCGTTTGTCTATTACCCTGACAGCCTTGCCTTCGCTTCTTGGCAAAGACTTTGGTTCTACAAGTGTAACCTTCACTCTTAATCCGATGGCTTTTTCAATATGGTTCTCAATCCTGTCCCGAACAGCCTCAAGATGTCTGATCTCATCCGAGAAGATCTCTTTTGTGGCTTCAACACGAACCTCAATCTCATCAAGATGGTGCGGTCTTGTTACAATAATTTGGTAGTGCGGCTCTATGCCTTTCATCTCGAGAAGTGCTTTTTCTATCTGTGATGGAAATACAATAACACCCCTTATCTTGAGCATGTCGTCGCTTCTGCCGGTTATCCTCTCCATCCTGACTGTTGTTCTTCCGCATGTGCATTTGCCTTTGTGAAGGGCAGTTATGTCCTTTGTTCTGAATCTGATCATCGGCATTCCTTCTCGAGTCAAAGTGGTCAGTACAAGTTCGCCCTTTTCACCGTCAGGCAGCGGTTCAAGCGTATCCGGGGATATTATTTCAGGGTAGAAATGGTCTTCAGATATATGCAGGCCATTTTTTGCCTCGCATTCATGAGCAACACCGGGTCCGATAATTTCTGTGAGGCCGTAAATATTTAGTGCTGTCAGATTCAGTCTCTTTTCGATCTCGTTGCGAATACTCTCAGTCCACATCTCAGCGCCAAAACAACCGGATTTCAGTTTGATTTTGCGCATGTTTATACCTGCTTCATATGCAGCCTCAGCAAGGTAAAGGGCGTATGAAGGAGTGCAGGTGATTATTGTTGTGCCAAAGTCCTGAATGATCTGGAGTTGACGCTTGGTCTGTCCTGCTGAAATAGGGACGACTGTGGCTCCGATCTTGTGTACTCCGTAATGGATTCCGAGTCCGCCGGTAAACAGACCGTATCCGTAGCAGTTCTGAATGATATCTTCACTTGTTGCCCCTGCCATGGTGAGGGCTCTCGCCATAACTTCGCTCCAGGTGTCTATATCTTTTCTTGTATAACCGGCAACTACAGGTGTTCCTGTTGTTCCTGAAGATGTATGGACTTCAACAATTTCATTCATTGGAACAGCAAACATATTAAACGGATATCCGTCTCTAAGATCAGCTTTTGATGTGAACGGCAGCCTTGTGATATCTGAAAGTTTTTTTATATCAGAATACCTGATCTTTTGTTTTGAGTTTCTTTTTTTATAGTATGGAGTATTTTCGTATGCGCTTTTTACAATATCCCTGAGTCTGTTCAGCTGAAGTTCCTGCCTCTTTTTATCAGTCATGCACTCAGCAGTTTTGTTCCAAATCATTTTTAAGTTACCTCCGCCTGGGTTTGTATGATCTATTCGGGATAAAACAGGAGTCCTTCCCTGCTCAACCTCTCTTTTGCGTCTGCCAGATTCTCAACCTCTATTAGCAGATAGGCTTTTTCCCTGTGGCCATCTACGAATACATGAGCGTTTTCGATGTTTATATTGTTTTTTGTGAGCAGAGTCGTTACAGAATAGAGTCCGCCGGGTCTGTCCTGAAGTTTAATGCCAAGCACTTCATTCAGGGTTGCTGTAAAGCCGTTATGTTTTAGGGTGTTGAGAGCCAGTTCAGAGTTGTCGACTATAAATTTTATAGCTCCAAAGCCCTCTGTTGTAGTTGTTATGGAGATGGCTAGAATGTTTATACCGGCATCAGCAAGTGTTTTTGTGATCTTTTCAATCCTTCCCGGCTTGTTTTCTGCAAATACTGACAGCTGTCTAAGTGTATTCATTGCCTGCTCCTTTGCATTACATTGTACGGGTATCAATTACCCTTACTGCTTTGCCCTCGCTGAATGGGAGCGTCCCGGGTTCAAGCAGTTCAACAGTTGGTTTTACAAGAATCTCGTCTTTTAGCAATTCTGTAATCTCATTTCTGAGATTAACAATGTGCTCCACATTTCCATCGAACATATTGCTGTCGATCTCGACCTTGACTGTCATTTTGTCAAGGTTTTCAAGGTTTATCTGGTAGTTTTCAGCAACTCCTTTTATGCTCATAAGCACTCTTTCTATCTGTTGAGGATATATGTTCACGCCCTTGACAATAAACATGTCATCAGCCCTGCCAATGATTCTATGGATTCTTCTGTGTGTTCTGCCGCAGGGACATTTATCCGTCAATATTTTTGTTATGTCTTTTGTCCTGTATCTTAAAATAGGCATGGCCTCTCTGTTGAGTGTTGTGAGCACAAGCTCGCCTTCTGCTCCGTCCGGCAGTGTTTCGCCTGTCACAGGATCCAGGATTTCCATTATGAAGTTGTCTTCCCATAAGTGAAGTCCATTTTTAAATTCGCATTCAAAAGCAACTCCCGGACCATTCATCTCTGACAGTCCGTAGCAGTTGTACGCATCAACCTTGAGAAGAGATTCAATTTTATTGCGAGTCTCTTCTGTGTAGGGCTCTGCTCCGATATAAGCCTTCTTTATTGACAGATCCCTTTCAGGATCTATCCCCTGCTTCTGGAGAACTGAAGCAAGATACAGGCTATAGCTCGGAGTTATATGTATTGCGGTTGTGCCAAAATCCTGCATTAAGGATATCTGTCTGGCTGTGTTGCCAGGCCCTGCGGGGATAACAGTACAGCCGATTTTTTCAGCTCCATAATGCATCATGAGGGCGCCGGTAAAAAGTCCGTATGTCATCATATTCTGCAGGGTATCGCTTCTTCTCAGTCCTGTCATATAGAGGTTTCTTGCCATCAGCTCAGAGGCAGCATCAAGGTCATGTCTGGAAAAGTAAATTGCCTTTGGTTTGCCTGTTGTGCCGCTTGAGGTGTGGAGCCTTACAATATTCTCTTTTGAAACTGCAAGCAGTCCATCGGGAAAGTTTTCTCTCAAGTCCTCGCGAGTGGTAAATGGGAGTTTTCTTATGTCTGCGGCAGTTTTGATGTCAGACGGCTTAACTCCTGCGCGGTCCATCTGGCTTTTATAAAACTGCACATTGGCATAAAGGGTTTCAACTGTACTTCTGAGTCTGTCAGCCTGTAGTTTATCGAGCAGCGTGGTTTCAATTGTTTCAGCTTCCTTATTCCAATACATCAATCTCTCCTGATGAAGTTGATTATACAGCAGACAGCTCAAGATAAAGCTGCTGCTGAAAACTGCCTTCCTTTATTGAAGGAATCAATATTCTGTTCAATAGTTTTTGGAGGCACCGAATCTGTGATGGTTTCTATCCATATCTGTTCATTAAATTTGAGTTGGGACGATAGCGCTCCAATCAAGACTATGTTTTCGCCTTTTGGATTGCCAGATTGTCTGGCTATCTCAGCAGCATCAATCTCAACAACTCTATATCCCATCTGCCTGAACTTGTCAGAAATATTCTCTGGATATATTGCACTGCCCTGAGTAACTGTGGATGGAATTATCTGTCTGCTGTTGAGTATCACTGTTGCACCTGGCTTGAGATAACAGGTGTATCTAAGGCCCTCAAGTGCTTCCATGACGATGAGAAAGTCTGCCTTGCCCTGCGGAATCAGGGGTGAGTGCACCTCTTCACCAAACCTGATATGACTGACAACGCTGCCGCCTCTTTGAGCCATTCCATGAAGTTCGCATTCTTTCACCATGCAGCCGGCACTAAAAGCGGCCTGTGCGAGAATCTTGCTGCCGAGAACTATGCCCTGGCCTCCAACACCTGCAAAAAATACGCTTGTAGTAGCCATGTCCCTCCTGTGTTATACAGACGAGCGGTCCTGCGGGACAGCTCATTGTTTGTTTTGTTGAAATCCCTGAAGTTTATCATAGCAATACATTGACGCGCAATAAACTCAAACCGGATTCACTATTGACACGGACTACAGAATATCTTTTAATAGAACACGCTTTGATAAGCGTCGGTTCCAAACAATCCTGGGGGAGAGTGGTATGAATCTTCAAATCTTGCTGATCATTATCGGAATTTACGCATTGATTGTGGGTTATCTTGGATGGCTCGGCTACAAGACAACAAAAAGCGCTTCAGACTTTCTGGTAGGAGGCAGACAGATTCATCCTGTATTGATGTCTCTCGCCTACGGCAGTACATTTATAAGTACATCAGCCATAGTTGGATTCGCAGGCGTGGCGAGCATGATGGGAATGGGGCTTTTATGGCTCACCATGCTTAACATATTCATCGGTATATTCATTGCTTTTGCAGTCTTTGGCACTAAAACAAGAAAAATTGGCGCTGAACTTGATGCGCATACATTTCCTGAGCTGTTGGGCAGGCGTTTTAATTCAAGATTCATTCAGGGATTTTCAGGTTTTGTGATTGCTGTGCTAATGCCTCTATATGCTGCAGCTGTAATGATCGGCGGAGCTAGATTTCTTGAAGTTCAGCTTGGGCTGCATTTCCCTCTGGCCCTGTTTATTTTTGCTTCCATTGTTGTCGTGTATGTTTTTTATGGTGGATTGAAAGGAGTTATTTATACTGATGCTTTTCAAGGGACAATAATGCTTGTAGGGATGCTGGTGCTTCTCGCTTATACATATATTAATCTCGGCGGATTTTCGAGCCACCAGGCTCTTACTGACATGGCGGGACTTGTTCCTCAAAAACTCATGGCAGACGGTCATAGGGGCTGGACTGCGATGCCTGAGTTTAACTCGAAATTATGGTGGACCATGGTCTCCACAATCATAATGGGTGTTGGTATAGGTGTGCTTGCTCAGCCCCAGCTCTGCGTTAGATTCATGACAGTAAAGAGCAGCAAAGAGCTGTACAGGGCGCTGATTCCAGGGAGTATCTTTATTTTAATCATGACCGGAGTGCCTTATATTGTGGGTTCTCTGACAAATCTGTATTTTTATCAAAAAGAGAGCAAGATCGCACTCGCCATGGTGATGGATACGGCAACAGGCAAGCCTAATATTGACAAACTGATTCCGACATACATCAGTTATGCAATGCCTGAGTGGTTTGCCTATTTGTTCATGATCACTCTGCTGGCTGCTGCAATGTCAACATTGAGTGGACAGTTTCACGCAATTGGCAGCTCAATTGGCAGAGATCTTTATCAGCAGGCAATAGCCAAAGGCAGACATCAGCAAAGAACAGTGCCATTTGCAAAGGCAGGAATACTTGTTGCATTTGTCGGTACCATAATGCTCGCCTATAATCTTTCTCCAGGCATAATTGCTATCGCAACAGCCCTGTTTTTCGGCATGTGCGCTGCTGTTTTTTTGCCTGCATACATTTCAGCGCTTTTCTGGAAAGGCGCAACCCGCATTGGAGTCATCTCAGGCATGCTGACCGGTCTTGCAGCATGGGGCGGGTGGGTTCTCTTTTTTCATGAAAAAGAGTCTGCTGCTCTTGGACTTTCAAACATGCTTTTTGGAAAAACAAGTCTTGCAGCAGGAACCACCTGGGCTGTTGTTGATCCTATTATGATTGGTCTGCCCTTGTCTGCGATAGTCACAATTGCTGCATCCATTATGACAAAGAAGTCTGGATGACAGAGTTTTAACGCCTTGAATCGACAAGGTTTATTTTACTTGATGCTTATTATTATTGCGTGTTAATTATTTTGTTGACTTATTCAAGGGTCTTAATGATAATTAATCATTTTGCCTGCCGATTGTGATTTCAATTCTTTAGTATGGAGGGAGTTATGTTCGGATTTGGAGACTTCTGGGTAGCAGCAGCGTATTTTCTCAGTATTTTCAGTACAGTATTATGTGTTTTTTACGGTATCAGGTATTGGAATAAAGATGAAGCTATTCCGCCGGCAGTTCATCCACCTGATGAAAATCTGGATTTTGAAGACACAATCTGACCTGAAAAACAGGGGAAAGGGGAAAAATTATGAACTATCAGATTTTGATCCTCGTAATTGGTGCATATGTGCTTGTAACAGCATACCTGGGGTGGCTCGGGTATAAAAAAACAAACAGCGCTGCTGACTATCTTGTTGGCGGCAGAGAAATCCATCCTGTATTGATGTCTCTTGCGTATGGCAGCACATTTATCAGCACATCAGCCATTGTCGGGTTTGGAGGAGCAGCAGCCATGTTTGGGATGGGTCTGTTATGGCTGACAGTGCTCAATATATTTATAGGAATATTCATAGCTTTTGTTGTGTTTGGCAAGCCCACAAGAAGAATAGGTGCACAGCTTGATGCCCATACATTTCCTGAACTTTTAGGCAGGAGGTTCAACTCACGATTTATTCAGGGTTTTTCCGGAAGCGTCATAGCAGCTTTGATGCCGCTTTATGCTGCTGCAGTTATGATTGGCGGAGCTAGATTTCTTGAGGTGCAGATAGGCATCAGCTATGATCTCGCGCTTTTTATCTTTTCAATTGTTGTTCTCAGCTATGTCTTTTTCGGTGGACTCAAGGGTGTTGTATATACTGATGCGCTGCAGGGTACTTTAATGTTTGCCGGCATGATTATATTGCTGTTTGCCACATATTCGCTTGTAGGTGGATTAAGCAGTCATCAGGCTCTAACGGACCTGGCATCAAAAGTTCCTGAAAAACTGGCAGCAGCAGGTCATCAGGGCTGGACTTCCATGCCGGTATTTGGTTCTGACATGTGGTGGACTCTTGTATCTACAATTGTAATGGGCGTTGGCATAGGCGTTCTTGCACAGCCTCAGCTTGCTGTCAGGTTTATGACAGTAAAGAGCGGAAAGGAGCTTAATAGAGCTGTAATCCCCGGAGGGATCTTTATTTTAATGATGACAGGCGTTGCATTTGTCGTTGGCGCCTTGACAAATCTTTATTTCTGGCAGACTCAGAGCAGGATTTCTCTTGCTGTTGTGATGGATCAGGCTACAGGCAAGCCTAATATAGACAAGATAATTCCGGCATTCATAAACTCTGCAATGCCTGATTGGTTTGGCTATGTTTTCATGCTTTCACTGATAGCGGCTGCAATGTCAACTCTTAGCGGACAGTTTCATGCAATCGGCACCTCAATCGGCAGGGACCTTTATCAGCAGGCAATAGCCAACGGAAAACACCAGGACAGAACTGTTCCGATAGCCAAGTTTGGTATTTTTGTTGCCTTCGTGATCACCATGCTGCTATGTTATAAACTTGCTCCAGGCATTGTTGCTATTGCAACAGCATTATATTTTGGTATGTGCGCTGCTGTATTTCTGCCTGCCTTTGTATCTGCTCTTTTCTGGAAATCTGCAACAAAAGCCGGAGTTATAACAGGCATGTTAAGCGGGTTTTTCTCGTGGGGGCTATGGGTGCTATTTTTTCATGAAAAGGAGTCAGCCGCGCTTGGTCTTGTAAAGGCTGTTTTTGGTAAGGCAAGCCTTGTGAGCGGAACAACCTGGGCAGTAGTGGATCCAATAATAATTGCGCTTCCGATATCAGCCATAGTTACTGTTGCAGTATCACTATCCACTAAATCATACGAGGCAAACAATAAAATCAAATAAAGGAGGGATGATGGCAAAGAGGTTTGTAGTATTCGTATCTATACTAATTTTTGCATCTTTCTTTGCAGTTGAAGTATCTGCTGAAGTGAAGTTTGATGCTGGAGCAACTCTCAGACTGAGACAGGAGATATGGGATAATGTTGTAACACTCGGAACAGGCAAGACCCAGCCGGACAGAAACTTTTTCAGATTCAGGACATCGGTGTGGGGCAAGGCATCTTTCTCAGAGCAGGCAGCCCTCTACTTAAAACTCACGAATGAGGCAAAATATTATACAGGACCATTTAAGTTCAACAACGGTCAGGACCGTCTTGATGAAGATGAAATTATTTTTGACAACCTGTATCTCGACTTAAAAAAACTCTTTGGCGGCGCAGTTGATCTAAGAATAGGGAGGCAGGATTTCATTGGCCCTACCGGTTATGGTGAGGGTTTTATAATTTTAGAGGGGACTCCTGGCGACGGATCCCGTTCCTTTTATTTTAATGCTGCCAAAGCTACTGTTAGATTTCATAAGGACCACTCAGTAGATCTGATTTATATATCAGATCCAAAAGATGACAGGTATCTGCCTTCTGCTTATGCTGCAAATAAAAAACAGCTGACAGGTTCAGATGAGGCAGGTTTTGTTGTTTATGGAAAGAGCAAGCTCTCTGACTCATTAACGCTCGAGCCTTACTATGTGTACAAAACTGAAGATGCTCTCGGCAGCTACTCAAGGCTTAAACTTAATACTCTCGGTCTGAGGGCAGCATACAAAAACAACGGCTGGCATATAAGAGGTGAGTATGCGCGCCAGTTTGGTGAATATACCGGCGGCATGGACAGAAAGGGAGAAGGAGGTTATATCACAATAGGCCGCAAATATGACAAGGCAGCTCTCAAGCCTGAGTTCAATATTGGCTATGTTTATCTTTCCGGAGATGATCCATCAACTCCAAACAAGAATGAGGCGTGGAACCCTCTATTTTCGAGAGTCCCGATGTGGAATGAATTGATTGTATATACCCTGATACCAGAAACAGGTGACATGGGCGGTCCGATTCCCGCGTACTGGACCAATCTGCATATACTCAGGGCAGACATTCAGTTGAGCCTTTCGAATGCAACGAGCGTAAAACTTGGCTACAACTATCTGCTCGCCGATGAGAAAACTAGTGGTAAAGATCCTGCTATGTTCTCCAATAATGATAAGGGAAGGGGGCATCTGCCGATGGCATTTGTGTTCCATAAGTTCAGCAGCAAGCTGGATGGCATGATACAGGCAGAATATTTCATACCTGGAGATTTTTATGCCTCAACAACAAAGAGTGCTCTCTTCTTCAGATGGCAGCTTCAGTACAAACTCTAACCCAGCATAAAAACATAAGAAAAAAAGAGGGGATGCATATGCATCCCCTCTCAGTATGTTGTTAAAAATTTTTTAATCTACCATTTTATTAATGCTGAAGCCCATGTGAGTCCCGCGCCAAATGCTTCGAGCAGCACATAGTCCCCTTTTTTGATTCGTCCTGTTTTTACAGCTTCATCAAGTGCGATTGCAACTGATGCGGCTGAGGTGTTGCCATATTTTTCTATATTCACAAACACTCTTTCAGGCGTAAGTCCCAATCTTTTTGCAGTAGCCTGAATGATCCTCATGTTTGCCTGATGTGGGATAAGCAGTGAAAGTTCAGAAGGATCGACATTGTTCTTCTTAAGTGTATTTATGACCAGATTTTCGAGTGTCTTTACAGCAATCTTGAATACCTCGTTGCCCTTCATTTTGATATAGTGGTCTCCCTCTTTGAGGGTCTCCTCAGAAGCAGGCTTTTTGGAGCCGCCGCCTGGTACATACAGCAGTTCCGCATAGCTGCCGTCAGAATAAATATCAGTTGATAATATGCCTGAGTCGTCTCCAGAAGGTTCAAGGATTACAGCTCCAGCGCCGTCTCCAAACAGCACGCAGGTTGTACGGTCATCCCAATCTGTAAATTTTGAAAGGCATTCAACTCCAATGACCATGATTTTTTTATATGAGCCTGCATTTATATAGCTGCATGCTGTTGAAAGTCCAAATATAAAACCGGAACATGCTGCATTAATGTCAAATGCAACAGCATTGAATGCGCCGAGCTTTGCTTGAAGCACGCACGCTGTAGATGGCAGCAGCATATCTCCTGTTACAGTCGCCACTATAATCATGTCCAGGTCTTCAGGCTTGAGTCCTGCTGCGTTCAGTGCTGAGATCGCAGCCTCATAGCCCAGGTCGGATGCACACTGGTTTTCAGAAGCAATTCTCCGCTCCTTTATGCCAGTGCGGTCAGTTATCCATTGATCTGTTGTGTCTACTATTTTTTCGAGATCAGCATTTGTGAGTACTTTTTCCGGTGAAAATGAGCCAGTAGATATGATCTTTGCTTTCATTGATATATCACCCGTTGTGTTAAGACTTTTGTTTCAGATCAAGAGACCTTGCAATAGCCTCATGTACTCTGCATGCAGCCATTTCCGATGCGGTTCTAATGGCATTTTTAATCGCTTTTGATGTTGATCTGCCATGGCTTATAAGACATACGCCATTAATTCCGAGCAAAGGCGCTCCTCCGTGTTCAGAGTAGTCTGTCTGTTTTCTGAAGTTCTTTAGTGTTGATTTAAGCATAAGATAACCGATCCTTCCTGTTGCTGCCCTTGCGACTTCTCGCTTGAGCATTTTAATGATCGACTCAGCAAGTCCTTCAGCAACCTTCAGCACTATATTTCCTATAAACCCGTCGCATACAACAACATCCGCACCGCCATGGAATATATCTTTTCCTTCAATATTGCCTATGAAGTTTACATCAAGAGATTTAATCAGTTTGAATGCTTCTTTTGTGAGTTCATTTCCCTTTGTATCTTCTTCGCCGATGCTTAGCAGCGCAACCCTGGGATTTTTAACTCCATACACTGTCTCTGCATAAGCATTGCCCATAAGGCTGAACTGACGAAGATTTTCAGGTTTGCAGTCAACATTTGCTCCTGCATCAAGCAGAATGAAAAAGCCCTCAAGCGAGGGCATCTTGGTCGCAATCGCAGGCCTGTCAACTGATTTAATTTTACCGAGTACATAGAGTGCTGTTGCCATGGTTGCGCCAGAGTGTCCGGCGCTTACTACTGCATCAGCAGCTCCTTCCTTTACCAGTTCGATAGCGCTTCTGACAGAAGAGTCTTTTTTCTTTCGTATTGCTACTGATGCCTGATCTTCGATCAGCACCACTTCTGATGAGTGGTGTATTGTTATGCGATCAGCAGGATATTTTTTATCTGAAAGCGACTCTTCAAGCTGTTCTCTGTCTCCAACGAGAACCACTTCGATATCATATTCGTTTACAGCTTCAATGGCTCCTGCAACAGTTACTTCAGGAGCATAGTCGCCCCCCATAGCATCGAGGGCGATTTTCATGACTCTTTTGCAACAACCTCAATAATTTTTTTGCCATTATAGCTTCCGCAGCTTGGGCATACTCTGTGCGTAACCTTGTACTCCTTGCATTCGGGACAGGTTACAAGTGAAGGCATCTGACCCTTCCAGTTTGCTCTTCTTTTATCCCTTCTTGACTTTGAATGTCTTGATGTTGGGTTTGCCATTTTATTGCTCCTTTTTTTTCAAAAGTTGTTCAAGCTGCCTAAGCCTTGGATCCGGCTCTTTAGTACTGCAGCTGCATCTATTTTCATTCCTGTCTGAACCGCAGACAGGGCATATGCCTTCACAATTCTGAGAACAGAGCGGCTTCATTGGAACATTCAGCAGAAGCTGCTCAACAAGCACATCGTCAGTATCCAGCTCATCATCAATGTAGTAGCCTGTTTCGAGTTCATCATCCCTCAACTGTCGATGATCATCTCTGGCTGTGCCGGAGGATGGATGATAAGAGACCTCTATTCTTGAATTCAGACTGCTTGCAAAATTTTTAAGACACCTGCTGCAGCAAAGTTCAAGGTCAGCTGAAACTTCACCGGTCAGGATTATATCACTGCCGGTCTTGATTATATGCAGCTGCGCTCTTACAGGACTCGTTATACAGACAGCCTCTGATTTGAGAGGATCGTTGATCTCAATATTCATTCCATCTTCTGGAATATCTGAAACTATTATCTTCATGGCATAATTATTACAAAATACAATAAATTAGAGCATTAATTATAGAGATTAGGCAGAAATTTTGTCAAGGATGACGGACAACCTGATCTGAGCAGCTGCATGCATTCCTGCATACAGCATTTCTCTGCTTCGAGCATGCGGGAAAGCGGAGCATTAAAATCATCAAGTCCTGAAGTAAAAATTCCATGGCCGGTTACAAGTGCGCAGCCAGCCTGCTTGATGGCAGGCGGAACAGTATGTACTATGCCTCCTGTACCCGTGCCAATATCACCAGAAACAAGAGGTATGCCAAACAACAGGCATTCTGAATCAGAAGAATTATTTCTTGAGGCATACATTGACATTATGACGGAGAATTTTGGATGGCCATGCAGTATTACCCTATTGTTTGTTGATGCATAGATTTTCTTGTGCGCTGAGAGTTCTGAGGATGCAGTTATTCCAGAAGATGATGAACCGTCGAGCGGAACAGCATCAATACACGCCTCGAGATCTTCGAGAGAACTGCCTGTCTGGCTGATAAATATTTTTTCGTTGAATACGGCCGAAATATTTCCAAAAAAAGAGTCAACAAGCCTATGTCTGACAACAGACCTTCCTGCCTCGATAATCATCCTGAGTGTCTCTGTTTCATTTTTGGCTGCGCCTTTATGGAGCTGGCTCGGTCTGAAATCAGGGATTGTCGGCTCTAATTGTCCAAGTATTGAGTTGAGATGTTTTGCTGTGATCTCATCTGCTGCATCATGATAAAAATTCTTAAGCATGTCATCAAAAAACTTGACATAAGTCGAAAAGCATGCAGAACTGAACGATACAAACGCCTGCTCTAAAGATACATGCCCCCATGACGCAATCCCCCTGTTTTTGATTATTACGGATTTTCGTGCAGAAAGGGCTTTTGAGATAGAATGAGCGTCAAAGCTTTCTATGACAGGTATATCATGAAAAAAAGTTTTTGTTTCACAGTCCTGTGGGATGATCTTGTCATGATGTAAATTATTATTTATCAGATATTGTATTATTGACCAGTAAGGTTCTGATGGTTTTGCGAAAAGCAGGGAATTAATATTCATAAGGTCAAAAACTGACAAGAGTTCAGGTTCGCAGTCTGCCAAAGGTTTGTTGGCAGAAATATCAGCGTCAAGAAACATCATTGTTGTATCAATCGGCTGAGCAAGCCCCTGATTTGACAGTTTTGAAATAAATTTTTCGATCTGACTTGTCATTTTATATTTACCAGCCTCGTATGCGGTAGTAGTTTTCGCGTGCTTTTAAAAATTTGTCACGGTTTAGGGCGTTTATCCTGATGATTTCATTAGAGCTGCCATCTTCAGTGAAAAAACGCTCGGGAAGGTCATCATCAGACTTTGTAAAACCATTCATCTCATTAAGTTTTCGTTCGAGATTCCAGATCCTTTCTCCTGCCTTGAGCAGTGATTGCGCGTTATGATCGGATCCAGTAACTGCGTTGAATACCCTGGAAAATTCTTCAAGGCCAGCTCCAAAAAAGACAAACTTGCAGGCTGTAAGAGAATCCACAACTGCGTTGAGATCTTCGGCTATTTTTATGATGCGCGCCTTTCCCTCAAATGAAAATCTGTCTGTTGCTACTGGCCTTCTGAGTATCTCATGGCTTACAGGATAGGCACGCAGGTGGCATCCTCCCCTGTTTGATGTTGCATAAGCCAGAGCCATACCGTATGCTCCGCGCGGATCATAAGCCGGGAGCTCAAGCTTTTTTACTGACATGCTTTTCTCTGGAGCACCTTTTGAATCAGCATATCTGTAAGATCCCTCTGCAAGGCTGTCTCCAAGATTGTCACTTCTGAGACTTATCTGTCTGAGCAGCCTATGCATTTCAGCAGGCGCAATGTTTCTGTTTTCAATTTCAGAATAGCAGGCTATTGTTGATGCAGCTGTAATTGAGTCAAGCCCCATTTCATTGCATATTCTGTTTGATTCAACAATTGCTTCAAGATCAGAGCAGTTGTTCAATGCTCCAAAATGCGAAACAGTTTCAAACTCAGGCATCACCTCGCCATTGCTGCCAATTTTTTTACAAAGAACAGGGCATCCTGAACACCCCTGTTTTCGCGTTTTGTAGTGTTCTTTCATCCTGTATCCTGAGTAGCTGGATGCATTGTCAAAGATAGTTTTTCGAAAATTGCTGGTTGGCTCCATTCTGCGCGAATGTATAAGATCAACAAGAGCTGCAGTGCCGAACTCAGAGAGTCCGAATTCTCCAAATACGGCCTGAGATGCCCTCAAAAGCCGCATGATCTCCTTTTTTGCTGCATTGAGTGCTGTTGCATCACTGACAGTAACAGAAGATTTTCCTTTTACTGCTACTGCCTTGAGTTTCTTTGAACCCATTACAGCACCAAGTCCGCCTCTGCCTGCACAGTAGTGCTTGTCAAAAACAATGGATGCAAACCTGACCTGGTTTTCACCAGCTGGGCCTATTGCAGCAGCAGACATTCCCTTGAAACAGGCAGCTGCTTCAGATGTTGTAGCGCCTGCAAGATTTTCAGATGGTTCAATGGAAATTTCTGTGTCATTAATTACAAGAGAAACCCACCCTGATGACTTTCCGGTGATTTCTATATAATCGTAACCTGCACGCTTTAGTTCTGTGCCGAATCTGCCGCCAACTGAGCAGTCAAAAACCGTATCTGTAAGAGGAGATCTTGATATGACTGACATTCTGCCTGAAGTGGGGGCTGCAGTGCCGACAAGTGGTCCTGTAGCAAAAATAAGAGGCATATCAGCTGAATCATAAGGCATCGTAATTCTGTCAGAAATCAACTTTACGCCAAATCCTCTGCCCCCGATAAAGTCAGAGCATAACTGTTCAGGTGTATCAAAAATAAGAATCTTGCCTGAAGAAAGGTCTGCTTTTATGCTCTTCCCTGTATAGCCGAACATTGTTTGGTTTCCTGTAGCTTATATTTGTACAGATTGCCTCTTTTAAGTGAGTTTAATTATTATACACAGATATGAAATTGTATTTTTCAGGAATTGGTGGTGCGGGCATGTCGAGTCTTGCGCTTTTTATGGCTGAAAATGGCCATATTGTATCTGGCTCTGACAGGGCTTTTGGCAAAGAGAAAAAACATCCTGTTTATGATGCGCTTGTTGAGAGCGGCATAAACATTGTGTCTCAGGACGGAGATAGTCTGGACTGCATGACAGATGTTGCAGTATTCAGCACAGCAGTCGAAAAATCCAGCCCTGATTTTCAAAAAGCCCTCTCAATGGGCATAAAGATCAAGACCAGGCCAGAGATGCTTGCGGAAATGGTGCTCTATTTCAGGACAATCGCAGTTGCAGGAACGAGCGGCAAGTCTACTACCTCAGGGATGCTTGCTTTCATAATGGGTATGCTCGGCATGCAGCCTAATTTTATCGGCGGCGGCAGGGTAAAACATTTCAAATCTGAAACAAATCCCGGCAATTATTTGACCGGCAGATCCAGATGGCTTGTCATAGAGGCGTGTGAATCTGACGGCACAATAGTGAATTATTCGCCTGAATACTCTTTGATCACCAATCTTGCGCTTGATCATCATGATATCAATACAACGAAAGAGATGTTCATGAAACTTGTATCCAACACAAAAAACGAGATTTTCATAAATTGCGACGATTCCAATCTTGCTGATTTGAGTGGTGGTAAAGTCATCGGCTATTCTCTTGATGCTCCATCAGGGTTCAAACCCCAGAGCTATATCCTGCATGAGCTTTCATCAGAGATGCGCATAAAAGATATTGATTTCAGAATAAACCTGCCTGGCAGACATAATTTATACAATGCGCTTGGATGTTTAGCCATTCTTGATCATCTTGGCGTTGACCTTGCGGCTGTGTCTGAAGTGCTTCAGAAATTTCGTGGGATTGACAGAAGGTTTGATATTCATTTGAACTCTTCTGATAAGCTTGTTGTTGATGACTATGCGCATAACCCGCACAAGATTGAGGCGCTTATGGAGTCTGTCTCCGCTATTAAAAAAAGTGTCTGCTATGTTTTTCAGCCGCATGGATATTCACCCACCCGTTTGATGCTTTCACAGTATATAAACACATTTGCTTCCAATCTTAGAGACGAAGATTTGCTGGTTCTTTTGCCTATATACTATGCTGGCGGCACTGTGCAGGATGATATCTCCAGTGCGGACATTGCCTCTGGAGTGAAAGCCATGGGCAAAAACGCTGTTCTTTTCAGCAGCAGGAATGAACTTGCTTCCGAGCTCAAAGGATGGAATAATATAATAATATTGGGCGCAAGAGATGAATCTTTGTCTGTATTTGCGTCTGAGGTCGCACAGGGTCTTTCCGGTTAGCAGCATTATCATTATTGTTTCAATAAGGAGATGATTTGGAAAAGGATCTTTTTGAACGTGCGGATTTTCTTTATAATTTGTTTGATGCAATCCCTTCCTTGACCTTTATTGTTGATGAAGATGTTCGTGTGCATCATCTTAATATCGCTGTCTCTGATCTTGTAGGTCTTTCTGAAAACCAGGAATATAAAAACATTCGCGGTGGAGAGTTGTTGAAATGCATCAATTCGTTTGATGTTCCAGAGGGCTGCGGCAGGTCCCCAAAGTGCACCGGCTGTTTAATCAGAAATTCAGTCAAAAGAGCGTTTGCAGGAGAAAAAGTTTACAGGGAAACCGGTTGTTTCAGGTTTTACAAGGACAACAATCTTGTAGAGGCACATCTTAAACTTACTGCAAGCCCTGTTATTTTTGAGCAGAATAAGTATGTACTGCTTGTTTTGGAGGACATAACAGACCAAAAACACATGGAAGATACATTGAGACAGGCTAACCAGCTGCTGGCAAGACAGGCTGTTACAGATCAGCTTACAGGTGTTTATAACAGGGCAAAGTTCTATGATGTTATCGATATGGAGATCAGCCGTGCTGTGAGACTCGATAGTCCGCTGTCTGTTGTGATGTTTGATATTGATAATTTCAAACAGATTAATGATACATATGGGCATCATTTTGGTGATGATGTTATAAAAAATATAGCAGATACCGTAAAGTCCGGACTCAGAAAACATGACTATCTCATACGATGGGGTGGAGAGGAGTTCATGCTGCTTCTGCCGCATACAAATCTTCAGAATTCGACCATGCTCGCTGAGCGGCTCAGGCAGAGAATTGAAAATTACAAAATGAATGATGATCTAACGGTAACATGCAGCTTTGGAGTTACAACCCTGCATCCTGATGATGATTTTAACAAGCTTACAACACGCGCTGACGGACTGCTTTATAAAGCTAAGAACTCCGGCAGAAACTGTGTGATTACTTCTGAATAGATGCTGAGGATTATCTAATGCCGGTATTGTCAGGTATTGATCTCCTGGATAAACATTTTCCTGCAGTTTTTCACGGTGCAAGGGCAGGCCTGCTTGTACATCCAGCTTCAGTGGACTCTCGCCTCAATCATTCAGCAGATATTTTTTTAAGATCAGACAGGGTTTTTCTTAAAGCCCTCTTTGGACCGCAGCATGGCATATATGGCCAGACTCAGGACAATATGGTTGAGTGGAGCGGATTCAATGACCCTGAAAAAGGAATCCCTGTTTACAGTCTTTATGGTGAGACCAGAAAGCCGACTCCTGAGATGCTTTCAGGGATTGATCTGCTTTTTGTGGATGTGCAGGATGTAGGGTCGCGCTACTATACATTCATCTGGACCCTTGATCTCTGCATGCAGGCTTGCGTTGAGTGTGATAAATCCATAGTTGTTCTGGACAGGCCAAATCCTGTTTCAGGCGGACTCGTTGAGGGACCTGTGCTTGATCAGAATTACAGTTCATTTGTAGGATTGAAGCCTATTACTGCAAGACATGGCATGACTATAGGGGAAATAGCCGGATTTCTCAAAACACGCTATTACAAAGGACTGGATCTTCATGTAATCAAAATGGATGGATGGAAGCGCTCCATGTGGTTTGATGAAACATGTCTTCCATGGGTTATGCCATCGCCGAATATGCCTACACTTGATACGGCTACAGTATATCCAGGAATGTGTCTTCTTGAGGGCACTAATCTGAGTGAGGGCAGGGGAACAACAAGGCCCTTCGAGATATTTGGATCCCCATATATTGATCCTGAAAAACTTATTAAAAGATTAAATGAGTTCAAACTTAAAGGCGTTGCATTCAGACATATGTTTTTTGAACCCACATTTCAAAAATATGCAGGAAAACTTTGCGGAGGTGCTCAGATTCATGTATTGGACAGAAACAGGTTCAGACCTTTCAAGACAGCTGTCGCAATACTTAAAGCTGTTCATGATCTGTGGCCTGAAAGCTTTGCCTGGAAGCAGCCGCCATACGAATATGAAGACAGAAAGCTGCCAATTGATATTCTTTCAGGTACGGACAGGATAAGATGCGCTATTGAATCAGGCGCTGATCTTGATGAGACAGAGACTTGGTGGCAGCAGCAGACAAATGATTTTAAAAATAATGAGTTTAAAGAATTCACAATCTATGACTAAAAAACTCAGTTGTTTTATTCTTGCAGCAGGCAGAGGCGAACGACTGATGCCTTTAACCTCATATCTGCCCAAACCTTTGCTGCCGATTGCCGGCACTCCTGTTTTGGAGGCTATTGTTGAGAAGGTTTCAGAGCTTCATCCGCTGGAAATAGGTATAAATATTCATCATCTTTCTGACAAAATCACTGAATGGGCAGCTCAATCAAAATATTCCAACAAGCTGAAGCTATTTTATGAGTCCAGGCTGCTCGGCACAGGAGGTGCTCTCAAAAATGCCTCAACCATGCTGTCGCACGGTATTTTTTTAGTACATAATGGGGATATTATTACTGATCTGGATCTGAAAAAACTTATTGATCAGCATGTTGAATCAAATAGTATGGCAACCCTTGCTGTACACGATTTTGAGAGCTTTAACAATTTAGTGATAGATTCAGAAGGCAGCTATATAGGCATTCGTGAAGGATGCATCCGGGATAAATCTTTTCGATCTGCAGCATTCACAGGCATCGCTGTTTACAGCTCTGAATTTATGAAATATATAACATCCGGGCCGTCAAGCATTATCGATGCATGGACTGCCGCTGTATCAGAAGGTCATAAAATCAACACCATCGACTTTACAGGATGCAACTGGAATGATATAGGCACTCCTTCTGCGTATGCTTCATCTGTTGCTGATTTATTGATAAAATCCGGAGAGACTGTTTATATAAGCAGAAGCTCAAATGGCTGCAGCAATGCAGACCTCTCAGGCCTTGTCGTTTTAGAAGACAGGGTTGTAATAAATCAGAATGTATCTCTGCATAACTGCATAGTTCAGCCTGACACTATTGTAAATAGAGGCTCATATAAAGACTGCTTATTGATTCGTGACAGAAAAATTGATCTCTGCAAAGGAGCTTTCAGCCGCCCTGCTGACAGCTGCGGGGTATTGATCAGCTCAGGAGGTTCTGACAGAAAATATTACAGAACAGAACTGAAAGGCAATTCGAGTATTCTCATGGTATGCAGACCGGATGATCCGGATTTTGATGCTCATATAAAGTATACGGAATTTTTCAGAAAGCACAAGATACCTGTTCCTGAGCTTTTTGTGGTTGATGCTGCTGCACGCACCGCGTATTTTGAAGATGTCGGAGATACCTCCTTGTATGTATGGATGAAATGCAAAAGACCTGAAACTGAAATAGAGGATATGTATAAAAAGGTGCTTGATACAGCTGTTTTGATTCATTCAATAGATATTATTGAGGCGAATCTTATATCCAGAAGTTTTGATTTCAATTATCTACGCTGGGAGACAGCATATTTCTTTGACAGGTTTGTCAAGGGTTGCTGTAAA
This sequence comes from Dissulfurispiraceae bacterium, assembly GCA_034002665.1. GTDB lineage: Bacteria > Nitrospirota > Thermodesulfovibrionia > Thermodesulfovibrionales > Dissulfurispiraceae > JAFGXL01. Next base: position 671,207 of record JAVFAA010000001.1, read on the forward strand.
ATCGATTTCCAGAATGAGGAAGCTTTAAAAAAAGAATTTGATGCTCTGGCGACCCATGTGTATGCATTCAGCAAAAGTGTTCTGCATCGCGATTTTCAGGCTCAGAATATCATGATCAAAAACAATATGCCCATGATTATAGATTTCCAGGGTGCAAGGACAGGACCGCCTGCCTATGATATAGCATCTATTCTATGGGATCCTTATTCTGAACTAAGCTATTCCCTGCGAAACAGATTGCTTCAGTATTATATATTTGCCAGAGAGAATCTGGATAAGAGATTTGATTCCCATGAATTCACCAGATCTCTGATATACTGCAGACTCCAGAGGCATATGCAGGCGCTTGGTGCATATGCTTTTTTGTCAGAGGTGAAGGGCAAACGATATTTTCAGAAATATATGCCTGCCTGTCTGTCTCTGTTAAGCTCAGATATTGAAGAAAGCAGCAAAGAATTCCCCTGTCTTGCTGCACTTGTCCATTATATCAATAGTGCGTTTAAACAAAAAAATACTGATTCAGGCTTCACCCATGTCTAATGAAAATACTGGTTAATATTTAATTTACTCTGGTAAAATGAAAATTATAGTGTTAACCCACAATTGGTAAGGAGAGTAAATTGAGAGCAATTCTACTCATTTTAGTTAGTGCTGTTTATGCATTTTTGATAAACTCTGGAACAGTTGCCGCGCATGGCGGATGCGAGTCTGACTGCGGCAGATGTCATAGACTAAAAAAGTCAGAAGCAGAGTCAGTTGTAAAGGACCTTGGTATAAAGAATGTCAGAATAATCAACATACAGACATCTGAGATCAAATCTCTATGGGAGATTGCCATTGAAACAGACGGTAAAAGAGGAATTATCTACCTCGATTTTTCAAAAAACAAGATTATATCCGGCAATATCATAGATGTTAAAACAAAACTTAATAACACAGCAGAAGCGATACAAAAAATACAGCCAAAAGTTGACTTTTCAAAAATCAAACTCAATCATGACCTTGTCATGGGCAATGCGCATGGCTCAAAAAAAGTTGTTGTTGTTACTGATCCGAATTGCGGCTTCTGTGCAAAACTGCATGAAGAACTCAAAAAAGTTATAGCAGAAAACAAAAATGTGGGATTTTTTATAAAGCTGTATCCTCTTAATTCAGACTCTCGAAAAAAGGCCCAGACAGTTGTATGCTCAAGGGATCTCAAAAATCTTGAGGCAAATTTTCAGAGAAAAGAGACAGTCCCTGCAGTATGCACGAATCCTGAGCTGGATGAAAATATGTCACTGTTCAAAAGTTTTGATATTACAGGAACCCCTGCTCTGATAATGGAAGACGGCTCTGTTTATATGGGATACAGGCCAGCACAGGAAATACTAAAGCTTTTGAAATAAAAAAGGCTTGGCATATTAAAGCCGGATAGTTTGCAAATGGTAGGCACGAGGGGTATCGAACCCCTGACCTCTACCGTGTCAAGGTAGCGCTCTCCCACTGAGCTACGCGCCTAAAGCTAAGTGTTAAATTAAACCAGATACTACACTTTTTGTCAATATTCACGATATATTATTATATAAATTGCCTGACAGTAACTTACATGGTAATATTTGATATGAGATATCTGTTGATCATAACTGCAATAATCATATCAGCATCGTACGCATATGCTGATATCTATGTAACACATGCTCCTGACGGCTCGGTCTATTTCACAAACTCAAGACCTGATGACAGAGCTGCAAGGGTTGTTATGAAAGAAGAGGGCACGACAGTTTCAGCAGTGGCTGCGTCTGCTCCTGAAGATGCTTCTGACTATACAGGGCTTGCTGAAAAGAAGGCAAGAAAGCATAATGTTGATCCTGATCTGCTAAAGGCTGTTATCAAGGCTGAGTCAAACTGGAATCCAAGAGCTGTATCTCCCAAGGGCGCAAGAGGCCTCATGCAGCTCATGCCGGCAACTGCTGCTGAACTTGGTGTGAAAAATATATACGATCCTGTCGAAAATATTGATGGAGGAGCCAGGTATCTCAGATATCTGCTTGAAAAATTTAATGGTAATCTTACTCTCGCTCTTGCTGCTTATAATGCAGGGCCTGCCAGGGTAGAGCGTAATATGCGCGTCCCTGCTATTCCAGAGACTGTTTCATATGTCAGAAATATTGTTACTTCATACAAAAAATACAATAAGTCAGCAGCTTCAAAAACTTTTAATGTTAAGGAGCCAAAAATTGTCAGAGTGGTACTTGAGGACGGCTCTGTTGTTTTCACAAATATCAGCTATTTTCAGTTGCAATAAATTTTGACTTCTATCGGTTATAATACTCGTCATGGCTAAAATCACTAATTCCATTGTAGAAGAAATTTTATCGCTTAAAAGCAGACACCGTGCAGTTATAATGGCACACAATTATCAGCGGGATGAGGTGCAGGCGATTGCTGATTTTACAGGAGATTCACTTGAGCTTTCCAGAAAAGCTGCTCAAATCGACTGCGATGTCATTGTCTTTTGCGGCGTGCACTTTATGGCTGAGAGTGCAGCTATTTTGTCTCCTGAGAAGACTGTCTTACTGCCTGAAATTGATGCCGGGTGTCCCATGGCAAATATGATTGAAGTAAGCGCAGAGAGAAGGGTATGGAAGGTTTTTCCTGGCTACAGAAAGCAGCCTGAATTTTTCTTTCCACACACATACACATTGCGTGATATAAAGGCAGCTTATCCAGGCGTGCCTGTCGTAGCCTATGTAAACACAACCGCTGAAGTTAAGGCTGAAAGCGATATATGCTGCACATCAGCAAATGTCAACAGAGTTGTGGAGTCTCTCGCGTCTGATACTGTTATCTGCGTGCCTGACCGCAACCTGTCTATGTGGGCTCAGAAAAATACTGACAAAAAGATTATTTCATGGGATGGCTTTTGTCATGTTCACGACAGGGTAACTGATGAAGATGTTAAAGAAGCGAGAGAGAGACATCCCGGAGCCCTCTTGATGGCGCATCCTGAGTGCAGAATAGAGGTGCTTGAAGCTGCTGATCATGTAACAAGTACATCAGGCATGCTAAGGTTTGCAGCTGAATCTGATGCAAGAGAGTTTATTGTGGGTACGGAGCTTGGAATAATGTATCGGCTGAGAAAGGATAATCCTGACAAAGTTTTTTATCCACTGAAAAAAGACATGATCTGCCCAAATATGAAAAAGACAACTATCCAAAGTGTTCTTTCATCATTAAAAAATATGAAGAATGTTGTTACAGTGCCTGAAGATATAAGCATTCAGGCAAAAAGAGCATTGTATGCGATGCTGGAGGTCAGGTAATAGTGACTTTGCTGAGCCAGAAAATTATTGAGGGCATAAAATCTGAGGGCCCAATAAATTTTCAGACATTTATGGAGACTGCCCTCTATCATCCTGAGCTTGGCTACTATATGAATGAATCATTAAAGATCGGCAGAAACGGAGATTTTTATACCAGTTCTCATATGCATCCATTCTTCGGGGCAATGATTGGCAGGCAACTGATAGAGATGTGGAATATTATAGGCAAGCCTGATGAGTTCAGTGTTGTAGAAATGGGAGCTGGCATTGGATACCTCGCAAAGGACATTATCGATTATCTTAAATCCAAAGAGATTTTCAAAAGCCTCTCGTACAATATTATTGAACTCAATTCAGCTGCTAAAGACAGACAGATGCAGCTGTTGTCTGAAAACCTTAATATAGTTACATGGCATAACAGTTTAAAAGAGCTCCCTCCTGTTTGTGGCTGTTTTTTATCTAATGAGCTTCTGGATTCATTTCCTGTGAGGCTTGTAGAGATAAACAATGACATATATGAGATTTTTGTTTCTGTGGAAAACCAGAAACTGGTCGAAATAAAAATACCATGCTCTAAAGAAATAAGAGAGTATCTTGAGGAATTTGCTCCGGATCTGGCTCAAGAATCCCCTGAGGTTTATAGAACAGAGGTGAGTCTCAAAATAAAAGATTGGATAAAAGGTATTGCTTCCAAGTTGATGAGAGGCTTTGTGCTTACCATAGATTATGGATACCCTGCATGGCAATATTATCAAAAAGACAGAAATTTAGGCACACTTCTTTGTTATCTTAAACACCGTTTAAGTGATAATCCTTATGTCAATGTCGGACATCAGGATATAACAGCTCATGTAAATTTTACTGCCTTTAATAAGTGGGCTGAAAACTCCGGATTTGCTGGCGTGGGATTCTGCCCGCAGGGCACATATCTAATATCGCTCGGCATTGATGATCTTATTATGGAGCTATGTGGAGATAAACCAGATGCATTTGATATCAGTAAAGTAAAGAATCTGATTCTTCCTCAGGGCATGGGCGACACTCACAAGGTGATGATACACGCAAAAGACATAGCAGGAAATTATGGCATGAGGGGCTTTATGCTCAGAAATCAGATTGGAGAACTATAAAACCGCAAGCAGGGAATCAAGTCTTTGTATGCCAATAACCACATCTTCAGGAGTATGAGCTTCTATTGTATGAACTGGCTTTATTGGGCTTATTAATCTGAAGAATCGCTCAAAATCAAAGCTGCCATAACCTATGGGTCTGTGCTGATCCGAGCTCTTGTCATTGTCATGAATATGGAGCTCAACGATGTACTTGCCAATATTGTCTATCCAGTGTTCAAGACTTTTTGTCGAAAATAGATTAAAGTGCCCTGTATCAAAACATATTCCAAAATTATCCGAGTTCATTTCTTCAATAAGCATTCTGAGGTTTGCCGGCTCTTCTTCAAAGATATTCTCTATGGCTATCTTTACGCCTGTATCATATGCACGGCTGTTGATCTCTTTCCACAAACCTATGCTGTTTGTCAGCCAGGGCTCAATCTGGAGCGCGTATTTCCACTTCTCGTAACCGGAATGAAAAACTATTGTTACAGGATTAATGATCTCTGCAAAATCGAGCATTTGATGAAAACGCTGTAGTGTGACGCGGCGGATGTCTGGATCAACTGCACCGGGAGATAGGTCCATGAATGGGGCATGAAAGCTTAAAACAGGATTATAGTCGAGCAGAGCTTTCAGACTCTTTATATCATTTTTTGTTATTGAAGATACAGTGCTTGATCCAAAATATATTTCGAGATTGAATCTGCTGGTTTTAATAAAATCCAGATGCTCAGCAATTTTGTCATAGGGCACATGGATATGAGGCTTGATATTCATTCAGCAGCAGAGGTTTTAACCGGTTCAGCAGCAGGTTTTGGATCAGGATCTGAACCCTGTTTTTTGTCTTTTGATGCATAGTCAGTAACATACCAGCCAGTGCCTTTCAGCACAAAAGAGGTTGACGAAATCTTTTTTTTCATGGCGCCGGCGCATACAGGGCATACTGACAATGGTTCATCAGTAATTTTCTGTACGATCTCGTGTTCCATCCCGCAGTCTTCACAAACATACTCATAAATAGGCATTTCTTGATCTCCTTGCTAATTCAAAATCTTCTTAAATATAGCGGAGATTGCTGAATTGAGTCAAGAAACGACGCTGCACGGGTTTTATTGTTAATTATTGACAATAAGGTGCTCTTTCTGCTTTAATATCAGCTCGGAATTTTATTTGGAGGTGCGTAAATGTACGCAGTAATAGAGGCATTAGGCAAGCAGGTCAGGGTGAGTGAAGGCCAGAAAGTTTGTATAGACAAGCTGGCAGGCGAGCCTGGCTCTGAAGTTGTTTTTGATAAGGTGCTGATGATAGAGAAGGACGGAAGCGCTGTTTATGGCAAGCCATACATATCAGGTGCCAGTGTCAAGGCTGAGGTGGCAGCTCATAAAAAGGATGACAAGGTTCTTGTGCTGAGGCTCCAGCCAAAAAAAGCTCTCAAGAAGCTTTTTGGACACAGGCAGCAGTATACAACAATCAATATTAAAGAAATAATCGGAGGATAGACATGGCACATAAAAAAGGAGTTGGAAGCTCCAGAAACGGCCGTGACAGTCAATCCAAGAGACTTGGAGTCAAGAGATTTGGCGGTCAGTCAGTATCAGCAGGCAGCATACTCGTCAGACAGCGAGGCACAAAATTTCACCCTGGCAATAATGTCGGCAGGGGGAGCGATGACACACTCTTTGCACTTGTTGACGGTGTGGTCAAGTTTGAAAGAAAAGACAGAACAAGGATGAAGATCAGCGTATATCCTGCTGTGCAAACTGCAGCAGCATAAATTGATACCTTCAAACATTATAAGGCAGTCCGATGATACGGGCTGCCTTTTTATTTTTGCTTGAACCATTCTACAGATGTAAATCAGGTTGGGATATAAAATGCAATTTGTCGACTATACGAAAATATTTGTTAAATCCGGAGATGGCGGCAGGGGATGCGTCAGTTTCAGGAGAGAGAAGTTTGTGCCAAAAGGCGGACCTGACGGAGGCGATGGAGGCAGAGGCGGTCATGTTGTTATCCGTTCTTCAAGGGAATTGAATACGCTGTTGGACTGCAGATATAACCGCGAGTATAAGGCGCAGCGCGGGGAACATGGAAAGGGCAGCAATAAACATGGGAAAGATGGTTCAGACATTATTATAAAGGTGCCGGTTGGAACTCAGATTAAAGACGATCTTACGGGTGAAGTGCTTGCTGACTTTGATACTGAAGATATGGAATATGTCGCTGCTGAAGGCGGCAGGGGCGGACTTGGCAATTCCCACTTTGCTACATCAACGAGACAGGCTCCCAAGTTTGCACAGCCCGGCGAAGAAGGGCAGGAGAGGTGGCTTGTTCTTGAACTCAAGCTTTTGGCTGATGTTGGACTTATTGGTTTGCCAAATGCAGGCAAGTCAACGCTTATATCTGTTATTTCAGCAGCCAGACCGAAGATTGCTGATTATCCGTTCACAACTCTGGTGCCGAACCTTGGTGTTGCAAAGATAAATGATCAAAAGAGCTTTGTTGTCGCAGACATCCCAGGTCTTATTGAAGGCGCCCACTCTGGCACAGGGCTTGGATTTCAGTTTCTGAGACATGTTGAGCGCAACGCAGTACTCCTGCACCTTGTGGATGTTTCTGATATGCAGCCGACAGATCCTGTTGAGGATTTTGAGAAAATAAATAAAGAGTTGATATTATATAACGCTGCACTTGAGTCAAAGCCTATGGCTGTAGCTGCCACAAAAATTGATATTGCTGTACAGGGCGAAAGACTAAAAATGTTAGAAAAATACTGCAAAACAAAAGGCATTAAATTCTGTCCTGTTTCTGCTGCAACAGGACAGGGCATCAAAGAGCTGTTGTTCCATCTCTCGGAAATGCTGGACAGGAGCGGAGGTTAATGTGAGCAGGATAGTTGTTAAAATTGGCAGCAATATACTAACAAAAAAAAGCGGTGGACTCGATACAAATAGAGTTGCACAGCTTGCGGCTGATATCAGCATGGCTGCAGACATGGAGAATGAGATAGTTCTTGTATCATCAGGTGCAGTTGCAGCCGGCATGAAGAGACTTGGACTCAAAACAAAACCAACAGAGATTCAGCTAAAACAGGCTGCAGCAGCAATTGGTCAGTCTGCGCTGATTTGGGCGTATGAAAAGAGTTTTGCTTTATATAAAAAGAAAGTTGCGCAGGTGTTGTTGACCAGTGATGTATTGTCTGAGAGAAGCCGCTACCTGAATTCAAAAAATACCCTTACCACTCTGTTGTCATATAATGTGATTCCCATAATCAATGAAAACGACACAGTATCTACCAGTGAAATCAAGTTTGGTGACAATGACCAGCTTGCTGCGCTTGTATCCTGTCTCCTGGACGCTGACAGGTTGATTATACTTTCTGATGTTGACGGACTTTTTACAACGGATCCAACAAAAGACAGGAATGCTGAGCTGATAAAAGAGGTTGCCTGCATAGACTCAGAGATCGAGTCATTTGCGGGATGTTCTGCAAGTTCAGTTGGAACAGGCGGTATGTATTCAAAGATACTTGCAGCAAAGAAAGCTACCAGTTTCGGCATAACAGTAAATATAATAAACGGCAGAAAAAAAGGTGGCTTGATGAGACTTTTAAAGTCTTCAAAAATTGGTACAGTCTTTCTGCCCAACAAGACCAGGATATCATCAAAAAAAGGTTGGCTGGCATATGCTGTAAGACCCAAGGGGCATCTGGTGCTTGATGATGGTGCAGTTAAGGCGCTTATAAAATCAGGCAAGAGCCTGCTCCCTTCGGGCGTACGCAGTGTTGAAGGTCATTTTGAGCCAGGGGATGCTGTATACTGTTCTGATGCTGCGGGGATTAGGGTGGCAAAAGGAATAACCAACTACTCATCAGCTGATCTGCGTGTAATTGCGGGTAGAAAGACATCAGAAATTGAGTCGCTGCTCGGATACAAATATTCTGACGAAATTATACACAGGGATAATCTTGTACTGACAGTTCAGTAATAATGCTGTCTAAGCGAGTTTCGAAAAATCTGCTATCTCCATATAAACAGCTTGTATCTTCTTTAGCAGTGCAAGTCTGTTATTCTTGATTGACTCATCCTTATCCATTACAAGCACTTTGTCAAAAAAGTTGTTTACAGGATCTCTAAGAGTAAACAGGGCCTCTATGGCTGCTGAGTAGTTATTGACTGCCATATGCTGTTTAACAAGCGGTGCAGTTCTGGTTATCTCAGAGTAAAGAGCTTCCTCTTCAGCCAGAGAGAACAGTGATTTTTTAGGTGATAAAGACCTTTCTTTGGTAACTATGTTGTTTATTCGCTTGAGAGCCATGAGGAATGATGCGCTTTCACCCTTTTGTTTAAAGTCGCGAAGAGCTGTAAGCCTGTGTCTCAGAGTATGAAGCGGTCTGGATGATGCAAAGGCTATGACAGCAGATATTTCATCTGTCGTAAAACCTGCTGATAGAAATAGTGGTTCTATTCTCTGTTCAAAGAAGGATATGAGATCTTCTTTTGTTTTAGATGAAGCCTTTTTATTGACAGAGACCGCAATGCTGACAAGCTCTTTTAAGGTTATGTTAAAGCCTTTTTCAAGCAGTATGCTTATTGTGCCGATAGCCTGTCTTCTGAGGGCAAATGGGTCTTCAGCACTTGTCGGCATCATGCCGGCTGCAAAGAAAGAGACAAGATTGTCGAGTTTATCAGCAAGACTGACGCACGAACCTGTATCTGTTGAAGGCATCCTGTCGCCTGAGAATGTGGGCAGATAGTGTTCTGAAATTGCCTTGCAAATATCATCAGCAAAACCGTCTTTTACAGCATAATATCCTCCCATGATGCCTTGAAGTTCAGGGAATTCACTCACCACTCCGGATATAAGGTCTGCCTTGCAGTACAGGGCTGCTGTTTTAGCGTTGTCTGTTGATAATGGACAGCATTTATCTGCAATAAGTTTGGCAGTGCTGGATATTCTGAGGCATTTTTCATAAAGAGTCCCGATTTTTTCATGGTAAATAACAACTTTTAAGGCGTCTAATCTATTTTTGATCCCTTCTCTCGCATCGTCCTCAAAATAGAATCGGGCATCTTCAAATCTTGCCCTGAGAACTCTTTCTGCTCCTTTTCTTACTGTTTCCGAGTTCTCCTTCTTTGTATTGCTTACCACAATAAAGTTGTTTGAAAGCATGCTTTTTGCATCTTCAAGAGAAAAATATTTCTGATGATCTTTCATTACTGTAATCAACAGTTCCTTGGGCAAAGAAAGATATTCTTCTGAAAATGATGCGAGCAGAGGCGAGGGGTATTCAACCAGATGCGTAACGTGATTGATGAGTGCATCATCTTTGATTAAAGTTGCATTAACTGATGATGCAAGTTTTTCTGACTCCTGGATTATAATTCTTCTGCGCTCATCAGGGTCAACAGTGACAAAGTTATTTCTGAGCTGGCTGATATATGCGGCAGCATCCTTGACTTCAAAAGATGCTGGAGAAAGAAATCTGTGCCCTCTTGTGTTTGCACTGCTCCTTATTCCTTCAATCTCAAAGTCAATTTTTTTATTATTATAGGTTGCGAGAATCCATTGTATAGGTCGTATGAACTTGATTGTCCCACATCCCCATTTCATGGATTTAGGAAGATTGATCATGAGAATCAACTTCTTAAGAAGTTCTGGCAGTAGTTCAGGCGTCTTTTTTGCAGTCTCTTTTTTTAGAGCAACAAGATATTTCCCCTTGTTTTTTTCTTTCTGCATAAGGTCTGACACATCAATTCCATGAGAAGCTGCAAAAGCCTCGGCCGCTCTTGTTGGTTTGCCGTCAGAGTCAAATGCGACATTGCATGGAGGCCCCCAGAACTCGATCTCCGCTTCATTCTGCATGTCAGATAATTCACAAAGCAGTGTCAATCTTCTTGGAGTGGCATATGTATTGAGGGTACCCGCCTGTATTCTATGCTCTTCAAAAAGTCTTGAGGCAGAGTTTTTGAGCTTTTCAACAGCCTCTGGAATAAATCTTGACGGAATCTCTTCAGTGCCGATCTCAAAAAGAAGAAGTGGAAAATTATTTGAAGTGCTGTTCATATGCTCCTGATCCCTTTAGTTTTGTTTGACCAGCAGAGGGAAGCCCATTGTTTCTCTTTGAGTCAGATATGCTTCCGCGCAATGTTTTGCCAGTGCCCTCACTCTTGCGATATAAGCGGTTCTTTCATTAACAGAAAAAACTCCGCGTGCATCCAGTAGATTAAATGTATGAGAACATTTCAGACAGTATTCATAAGCCGGCTGTACAAGTGAGTTTTTAAGCATTTCTGATGATTCTTTTTCAAAGCTGCTGAATTGCTGAAGTAGAAGTTCAGTATTTGCATAGTCAAAGTTAAATTTTGAAAACTCTATCTCTCCCTGTCTGTGTACTTCTCCGTATTTGATGCCATTGCACCACTGAAGGTCAAATACATTATCAACTTTTTGAAGGTACATGGCAATTCTTTCGAGGCCATAAGTCAACTCAACAGACACAGGCGAGAGCTCTATGCCGCCCACCTGCTGAAAGTATGTGAACTGTGTTATCTCCATGCCATCAAGCCAGACTTCCCAACCAAGCCCCCAGGCTCCAAGAGTAGGAGATTCCCAATCGTCTTCAACAAAGCGGATGTCGTGTTTTGTAGGATCGATACCGATAACAGAGAGGCTTTCAAGATAAATCTCCTGGCTTTCAAGCGGCGATGGTTTAAGAATAACCTGGTATTGATAGTAATGCTGCAGTCTGTTAGGATTCTCAGCGTACCTTCCGTCTGTTGGCCTTCTGCATGGCTCTACATAAGCTGTTTTCCATGGCTCCGGTCCGAGCACCCTGAAGAAAGTTGCTGGATGAAATGTGCCTGCACCAACTTCCGTATCATACGGCTGCAAGAGAACGCAGCCTTTTTTTGACCAGTATTCATGGAGCTTGAGAATAAGGCTCTGAAAATCCATAAGCAGCAGATAACATCCCTGAATAATTTTTTAAAACAGGCTTTGAAAAAGCCGTAATAGAGGTAAAATATTATCCAAAAACAGCACTCTTTGTCAAACATGTTTTCTTTTTATTATAATTAGATGCAAAACAAATGAGGTGTTTTATGCAGATAAAGTGTCCGATGTGCGCTAATATTACAACATGGGAAGAAAATCCTTTCAGACCCTTCTGCTCAGAGAGATGCAAGATGATTGATCTTGGCAAGTGGGCGTCTGAAGAATATACGATTCATTCCAGCAGCGATGATAATCCAAAATCAGATTCTGTGATTATTGAAGACGAACAAAAGGAGAGGGACGGTATATGATAAGTCTGGCAGTTACTGGTGCAACAGGCAGAATGGGCAGCAGGATATCTGCTTTATCCATGGAGTATGACGGACTGAAGCTTTCAGGAGCATTGGAACATGAAGGTCTGGCATGCATAGGCAAAGACCTCGGTCATGTTATTGGTATTGGGGAAACCGGAGTGATAATCAGCAGCTCTGCAGACGAGGTGATATCAGCATCTGATGTTACGATTGACTTCACATCAGTACAAGCCACATTGGATAATGTTGAGGTGGCTGTTTTGAACAGCAAGGCTATGGTTATAGGCACAACAGGCCTGAAAAAAGAAGACATTGCAAAAATTGAAAAAGCGGCAAAAAAGATTCCTGTAGTGATGTCTCCAAATATGAGTGTAGGCATAAATCTGCTTTTAAAGGTTTTGATGCAGATATCTCCGATACTTGCCGAGGAATATGATATTGAGATTATTGAAGCTCACCATAGATTTAAAAAAGATGCTCCAAGCGGAACAGCCCTGAAACTGGCCCAGGTTATTGCAGACTCTATCAAGAGAGATCTTGATGAGGTGGCTGTATATTGCAGAAAAGGCATTACAGGAGAGCGAACAAACAGTGAAATTGGCATACAGACCATCAGGGCCGGAGACATAGTTGGTGATCATACTGTTATGTTTGGCGGTCTTGGCGAGCGTATAGAGATTACACACAAGGCATCGAGCAGAGATACATTTGCAAGAGGTGCGCTCAGGGCTGCTCTATGGGTAGCTAACAAGAACTCCGGACTGTACGATATGCAGGATGTGCTTGGTCTTAAATGATATAAAAGAGCGCATCCGCTTGGATAGATGCGCTCTTTTTAAAGAGTCTAACCTTCAACTATGCTGCGCTCCTCCCACATAAACCAATTGCCCGTATCTGCTAAAAAAGAGTAAGTGTTGCTGAAGATGCTATAGTGTTTTTCCTCCTCCTTTGCCAGCATTTCGAACAATATTCTTTCTGCCTCATGAGGCGTTTCAGTAGAAATTCTTTTATAAAACTCGAATCCCTCTTTTTCCATTTCCATAGCGATTTTAAGCGCGTCCAAATCATCGGATGTTGCTTCAACCCTTTGCATCATCTGATCTTTCATTTCAGAAAATATGGTCTTTACATCGCTGACAGGCTTTGATTCGCCTATTTTGAAGTCCATGTCACGGAGTATCGACCTTATCATATTGATATGCCGTTTTTCATCTTCAGCAATAGACAAAAATATCTTCTTTCCTGCTTCATATTGAATCTTTGAAGCAGCCTCGGAATAAAACTTGACAGCATCAGTCTCCATTTTCAGTGCAAGCTCTGCAGCATTCATACTTCCTCCGCCAACACATTATATTTTTTCAAACATATCTTTTGATGCGCCGCATATAGGGCATGACCAGTCATCTGGTATCTGTTCAAAAGGTGTGCCCGGAGCTACGCCAGAGTCAGGATCTCCTGCTTCAGGATCATAAATATACCCGCAAATAGTACATTCCCACTTTTCCATGCTTGCCTCCGCTGATATTTATTCAGACAGCTGCTGGCTGTCTGTTGACTCTTCAGTAATCTCGATTTTTTCGAGCTTGACTTTTGCTATTCTCTGTCCAACCATCTCGACAATTCTCATCTTCATATTATTGATTTCGATCATATCTCCGGGCTGCGGCATGCGCTGAAGGGAAGTGAGCACAAGTCCTCCGAGTGTATCGTATTCATTCGACTCAGGCAGAATCAGCTCATACTCATCAATAAGATCCCGGATACTTGTAGAGGCGTCTATAATAAGAGCTCCGTTTGGTAGTGTGATAACAGGACTGTCTGTATCATATTCATCCCTTATTTCACCTACAATCTCTTCTATTAAATCCTCCAGGGTAACAAGTCCTGATACCATCCCGTATTCGTCAATTGCTATGGCAAGATGAATCCTCTTTTTTTGCATCTCGCGCAGCAGTATGCTGACCTTCATTGTCTCAGGTACAAAGAAGGGTGTTTTAATTATTTTCTTGATATCCAGGCTGCTGGATTTTAATAAGGCGTTGAAAAAATCCTTTGCATAAAGGACGCCGCGCACATCATTAATATCTTTTCCGATAACAGGATATCTTGAAAACTTTTCATCTGAAATAATATCTTTAATCTGATCTTGAGTCATTGATAGACTGATTGCCACTATTTGAGGAGTTCTGAGCATTACTTCCTTTACTGAGGTGTCTGTAAATTCAAAAACACTATGTATAAGTTCTTTTTCATCAGGTTCAAACACTCCCTGTTGGCCGCCTTCTTCAAGCAGCAGTTTCACCTCTTCTTCAGAAATATGTCCGCTTTCTTTAATAACATGCTTTCCGAAAGGACGCAGGAGTGCATTTGTGCTGAAGGCGAGAAACTTCACAAATAAACCTCCTATCCTTGAAAATCTGTTAACCAGAGGAGCAGCATAAAGAGCAACTCCTTCAGGATTTGAAAGTGCAATTGATTTGGGCAGAAGCTCGCCAAATACCAATGAAAAATATGTAATGACAACAACTACGGAAAATATTGATATTGCCTCGCTGTATGTTGATATGAAAGTGAATGGCAGTGTTTTGAGCAGAGGTACAAGCACTTTCACAGCAGCTGCACCGCCTATGGCAGAGGCGAGGGCGCTTGCCAGTGTGACTCCTATCTGAATTGTTGCGAGAAAGCGGTCAGGATGTTCTTTAAGTGTACTGAGCACCCTGGCGTTTTTCACTCCTTCATCAACCATCTGTTTAATGCGGCTTTTGCGCATAGATACAACGGCAAGCTCTGTTGCCGCAAAAAAACCATTGATCAGTATAAATATGGATATCAGAACAATATCTGTTAGCATTGCACTTTTTATAAGCAGACCGGGCAGCAAAGAACCGGACATTTCAACTGTCCGGTTTCTACAGTGCTGGCGGTTTTTGATGATAATGGTTGGTTAATGCTCATTAAGCTAATTATATCATTTATTGAGCTTTTGTATGATAGCGTCAGCCATTGTCGATGTACTGACAGCTGTGGGATCATCAGGCACTGGTTTTAGATCATATGTTACGCTCTTGCCCTCAGCTATTACAAAAGCAATGGCACTCTCAAGTTTTTGAGCTGCATCGAACTCTCCAAGGTGTCTGAGCATCATAACCCCGGACAGTATCATGGCCAGCGGGTTTATTTTATTTAATCCTTTGTATTTTGGAGCGCTTCCGTGAGTAGGCTCAAATACAGCCATATCATCTCCGAGGTTGGCTCCCGGGGCAACCCCCAGACCTCCTATAAGCCCAGCTGCAACATCCGAAATTATGTCTCCATATAAATTTGGTAGAACAAGTACATCATAAAGTTCAGGCTTTTGCACAAGCTGCATGCACATATTGTCAACAATTCTGTCTTCAAATTCTATGTCCGGATAATGTTTGGCAACCTCTCGAGAAACTTCAAGAAAGAGCCCGTCCGTGTATTTCATGATATTTGCCTTATGAACTGCCGTGACCTTGCGTCTTTTGTTCTTTCTTGCGTACTCAAAAGCAAATCTTACAATTCTTTCAGTTCCGTAGACAGAGATGGGTTTTATGCTTATGCCGGAGTCCTGCCGAATCTGTTTGCCAGATGCCTTGGTAATGTAGTCTATAAGGCCCTTTGCTTCGGGAGTATCCTTCTGAAACTCAATTCCAGCATATAAATCCTCTGTATTTTCTCTTACTATAACAAGATCAATATCCTGATATCTTGTTCTTGTGCCTTTGAAACTTTTGCATGGCCTGAGACAGCTGTAAAGGTCGAGTTTCTGTCTGAGAGTGACATTTACACTCCTGAATCCCGTTCCAACAGGTGTTGTTACCGGACCCTTTATTGCGATCCGGTTTTTTCTTATGGATTCAATTACTCTGTCAGGCAGAGGATTACCCTCTGCAGCATAAACATCCTCACCAGCATTCTGAACATCCCACTCAAACTTCACACCTGTTGCTTCAAGCACCTTGACAGTTGCATCCGAGATCTCTGGGCCTACACCGTCGCCGGGTATCAGCGTTATTTTATACATTTCTTAATGGTCTCCTTAATTATGGGTTTACAGTCATAATCTGCCTGACTATTTCAGGATAATGGGCTATTACCTTGAGCTCATCATCAGTAAGAGGTTTCTGCGTATGCAGGTTTGCATATTGCACCAGCTCAAGGATGTTGCGAGCCTCATTGTCTGTCTTGAACTCTATACCAAGCTCACTGTATACATGTCTGAATCCCTTTATGCCGCCATACTCTCCGGTTGTAATAATACGACCGGTTTCTGTAAGCTCAGGTTCTCCCCTGCCAACATCCTCTGGATCATAAAGCTCATAATTACGCCTGTCTTTAAGCGCACCGTCAGCATGTATTCCAGACTCATGGGCAAAAGCATTGGCTCCGACTCCGGGCTGGTTAATGGGAATTGGCAGATTGAAAGCGTAAGATGCATACTTTGCAATTCTCCATGATTTTTTCAGATCCACTCTTTCATCAAGAGGAAGCTTATCTTTGAGTCCATGAGAAAACTTGAGAGCGAGTATTGTTGATACCATGTCGCAGTTGCCAGCACGCTCTCCATAGCCGTTAAGCGTTGAGTTTATATATGCATCAACGCCTGCTTCTATGGCACCTTGAGCTCCTGCAACTGATACTGCCTCAGCCATGCCAAGGTCATTGTGGCAGTGCATTTCAATCGGGAATTTTGTTGCTGATGCAAGTGCTTTGATCCTTTCGTATATTGTGATAGGGTCGTCTGCACCAAGAGTGTCGCAGTAGCGGAATCTGTCCGCTCCTGCTTCTTTCCCTGCAGAAACAAACTCTATGAGCCTGTCTATTTCTGTTCTTGATGCATCTTCTGCATTTAATCCAACAGTCTCTGCACCCATCTCTTTGGCAAGTTTGACTGCATCAGCAACACTTTTGAGTATATCCTTCCATGTTTTGCTGCCCATAAATTTGCCTTTCAGCATGATCTCTGATGTGGACATCGAGATATTAAGATGTTTAATCTTCGGACAATTCTGAAAGGTTGTCTTGATATCTTCAACCACAGCCCTGCACCAGCCTTCAAGATGCAGATTTTTTATTGCTCCAATTTCAGCAAGCTCGAGATTGGCATTAATGTAGTTAACCTCATGCTTGAGGGTAGGGAAACCCACTTCACTTTGATATAGGCCCATATCGTCAAGATAGAGGTTAAGCATTGTTTTTGAAAATTTAGGCAGCAGTATTCTTGATGTCTGCACGCCGTCCCTGTTTGTTACATCAATAAGATAAACTTTGTTCTTCATGGCTCTCCTATTATACAGCATGCGTTTAACTGACCATGCTGTTATTTCTTTTTTATATTTTCTCTTGATATGGCAACAGTGCCAGTCCTGACAAATTCCTTTATCCCCATCGGCTTTACGAGCTCAATAAAAGCCTCGATCTTCTTGACATCGCCGGTTATCTCTATTGTGTAGGTTGACTGGCTTGAGTCAACAATGCGGCCTCTGAAAATCTCTGTTATTCTTAATGCCTCAGCTTTAAACTCCGCCCGCGGAGCTATTTTTACAAGTATCATCTCGCGCTCAACATGATCAAGTTCAGTAAGATCAACAACCTTTATCACATCAATAAGCTTGTTGAGCTGTTTTGTTATCTGTTCAATAACCGCATCATCCCCGGTTGTTACAATAGTCATTGTAGAGACCTGCGGATCAATGGTTTCTCCAACAGACAGGCTTTCTATGTTGTAGCCTCTACCGCTGAAGAGACCGGATACGCGTGAAAGCACTCCAAATTTATTTTCAACAAGCACAGATATCGTATGACGCATGAATCCTCCGGATCATTAAATATCTTTAGTTAACAGCATGCAGCTTCTTTTCAGGTTTTTTCTTTTTATCGAGAAGAAGCATATTGTCAAGGGCGGCTCCTGCTGGCACCATAGGATAGACCTTCTCTTCCCAGTCAATAACAAAGTCCATAAAAACCGGTTTTTTAACGCTGAAAGCTTCCCTGAGAACAGGTTCAACCTCACTCGGTTTTTCTGCTCTCAGTCCGACCGCATTATAAGCCTGTGCGAGCTTAACAAAATCAGGAACAACATCAAGATGCGTATGAGAGTATCTCTCTTCAAAAAAGAGCTCCTGCCACTGTCTTACCATGCCAAGATAACGGTTATTGAGTATCGCCACCTTTACAGGCAGTTTATATATGACAGCAGTAGCAAGCTCCTGTATATTCATCTGTATGCTTCCGTCCCCTGCAATGTCAACAACCAGCTTGTCAGGGTGTGCCATCTGCGCGCCAATGGCAGCAGGAAATCCGTACCCCATGGTACCAAGCCCGCCTGATGAGAGCCATCTTCTTGGCTTGTCATAGGTGAAGAACTGTGCTGCCCACATCTGGTTCTGTCCGACCTCTGTTGTGATGATCGCGTCACCATTGGAGAGTTCGCATATTTTTTCTATAACAAACTGCGGTTTTATAACATCCTTTTCAAATACATATGAGAGCGGGTGCTCCTTTTTCCATGCATCCATCTGTTTTATCCATGATCTTCTTATCTCTTTCCACTGCTCTTTTACATCTTCAGCAATGACCTTATTAAGAACTGTAAGGACATTTTTAACATCACCAACTATCGGGATGTCCACTCTGACAGTTTTCCTTATGGATGTAGGATCTATGTCTATGTGAACTATATGCGCATGAGGAGCAAATCCCTCAATCTTTCCTGTAACCCTGTCGTCAAACCTCATGCCAATGGCGATCAGCAGGTCAGATTCCTGGACAGCCTTGTTTGCGTAATAAGTGCCATGCATACCAAGCATACCGAGAGACAGCTTACTGCTGCCCGGGAAGCTGCCGAGACCCATAAGGGTCATCGCAACAGGACACTGGGTTGATTCTGCGAGGGTTTTCAGCTCTTCTGATGCATCAGCTGAAATGCATCCCCCGCCAGCTATAATTACAGGTTTTTTTGCCTTTGCAATTGCCTGGGCTGCTTTTTCTATCATCCATCTGTTTCCTTCAACAGTCGGGTTATAACTTCTAAGACTCACTTCTTTTGGCCAGATAAAATCCGTCTTGTTAATAGACACATCTTTTGGCAGATCTATCAATACCGGTCCTGGTCTGCCTGTTGTGGCAATATGAAAAGCCTCTCTTATTGTTGCAGCAAGGTCTTTCACATTCTTCACAAGAAAATTATATTTTGTGCATGGTCTGGTTATGCCCACAATATCAGCTTCCTGAAAGGCATCATTGCCTATGAGCGTTGTTGGCACCTGTCCTGTAAACACAACCAGTGGTATGGAATCCATGGCTGCTGTTGCTATGCCTGTGACTGTATTAGTTGCTCCAGGACCTGATGTGACAAGTGCTACACCTGGTTTGCCGGTTGCTCTGGCATATCCATCAGCTGCATGTACAGCAGCCTGCTCATGCCTCGTAAGAATGAGCTCGAGATCTTTTTCGCTGTAAATCGAGTCAAAAATATTCAGAACAACGCCTCCGGGATAGCCGAAGATGTGTTTAACTCCTTCTTTTTTAAGGCATTCAATAAAGATCTCAGAGCCTGATAGTTTCATGCTACACACCTCATTTTGAACATGTTTATAAGTATTTAAATTAACATAATTTTAAAGCATATTTCCATAATCATAATTATTATCTATTGCATTCTATATAGCAGATAACGGCAGATAACTCCGTTAAGCAGACCGGTTGCAGTACCAATAAGCATGAGAACAGGAGCTGCTATAACCACCGGCTCGAGCCTGTGAATAAATAAGGCATATGCAGTAATAAGCTGCGTTGCATTATGAAAAAGCGCTCCAATAACGCTTATGCCGACAGGGCTGAAAAGTCTCGGGATTATATTCAGAACAATTGCCATGGAAGTTATCCCTGCCAGGCCTCCGGTCAGACTCAGAGCAAACGCCGGTCCTGGAAATGTTCCGAGCAGCATGGATCCTGCAGTCACGCGGATTAAAGTTACATAAAGCGCGGTTTTGAATCCAAAAAGATAGAGCGCTATCAGTGCTATGATGTTGGAGAATCCGGGTTTGATCCATGGGATAGGAGAGGGCAGCATGGCTTCTGCCGCATGCAGTGCAAGCGCAAAGGCGGACAGTATTGCTATTCTGCAGCTATCCTGAGACAGCATCAATTCCGCTGCTGCCAGACTGTATCAGCACTAATATCCGGTTGGGAAGGCAGACAACTGATCCTTTTCTTATCCAGCCATGCTGGATACAGATTTTGTTGTTGCAGGGAGAGTCAGATATCCTGACAAGTCCTCTGCTGATCTCTATAATAGTGGTTCCAATAGGACCCTTAACATGAATATTTCTGTCTACATTCAGAGGCAGAGTATAGGCGAGTTTGTTGTTAACAAATATCTGAACCTCAGTGCCTGCTGGAAATTTTTTTTCTGCATATGAAAAACCGTATATGCTTAGCATAACGATCAGGCAGACAAGTAGAATATCGAAGATAGTGGTTTTATTAACGATAGATGTATTCAATTTTGTCTTTTATTCCGTCTGTTGTATGGATTTTTCCAGCTATATCCATAATAACGCCTTCAGATGAAAAACTGTTCAACAGTTCAATGCCTTTTTCAGGCCCCAGTATAAATACAGCTGTTGCAAGCGCATCGGCAGTGGTGCTGTCATCGTTTATAACTGTTGCGCTGATCGTCTTCTCAGATGGATAGCCTGTTCTTGGATCGATTATATGATGGTAGCGTCTGCTGCCAACGATGAAAAAACGCTCATAATCACCTGATGTTGATATGGATCTGTCTGTAAGACTTACTGCAGCCATTATTTCGCTGGTATTTTCATCAAGTCTGGGATTTTTGATCCCGATCCTCCACAGTTTGTTCTGGGGTCTCATGCCAAAGGTTCTTATATCGCCTCCAACCGCAACTATGCCGGACTTGATTCCTGAATCTATAATTATCTTTGTCAGTCTTGCAGCAGCATATCCCTTTGCGATTCCTCCAAGATCGATCTTCATGCCTTTTTTCTTTAGAAAAACGGTAGACTTATCCTTATCAATTTCAATAAGTCTGTAATTAACCAAACCCAGATGCTCTTTGACAGCAGCCTCAGAGGGCACTATCATTTTATGAAAATCCCAGAGTTCATTTATAGGTCCTGTTGTTATATCAAAAGCGCCTTTTGACTTATGGGAAACCAGCAGCGCCTTTTCTATCAGGTTTATGGTGTCATCAGAAACTTTCATTGGCTTTAGTCCCGAGCTTTTATTTAATCTTGAAAGTTCGCTGGTATCAGTAAAAAAATCCCATAACAAATGAAGTCTGTCTATCTCTTTGAAGGCAGCGCTGGATGCTGCCTCTGCCAGTTCTTCTGAATCTGTTACAAGTGTGAGAGTGATCAGGGTATCCATTGATATATGCGTTTTTTTAATCTCATGGGGTTTATGATTTTTCTGACATGAAGTACATATAATCGCACTGATGCAGAGCAACATTAAGACAGGTATCAGCCTGGATTTGTTTAAATAGTTCAATTATTCAGTCCTTTATTAATTATTTTTAAGTCTCTTTAAGAGAAATGCACCTGTATGCGACTCAGTGCTCAATGAGATCTCTTCAGGTGTGCCGGCAGCCACTACTCTGCCACCGCACTCGCCGCTGCCCGGGCCAAGATCGATTATATGGTCAGCGCATTTTATTATATCAAAATCATGTTCTATAACGATTACAGTATTTCCGGCATTTACTAATTTGTCAAAGACATTGAGAAGTTTCTGTATGTCAATAAAATGCAGTCCTGTAGTAGGTTCATCAAAGATGTATAAAGTCCTGCCGGTTGAGCGCTTTGAAAGCTCGCGCGACAATCTGAGTCTCTGGGCTTCACCGCCAGACAGCGTGGTTGCGGATTGTCCGATCTTTATATATCCGAGCCCTGTCTCTTCCATAACCTCGAGTTTTTTTCTAAGCTGAGGCACTGCTGAAAAAAAGTTCAATGCTTCAGATGCTGTCATCTCAAGCACTTCTGATATATTTTTATCCTTGTATAAAATTTGAAGCGTTTCATTGTTATATCTTTTGCCTCTGCATTTATCACACTCAACATAAATATCCGGAAGAAAATGCATCTCAACTTTTTTCAGTCCATCGCCTTTGCACGACTCGCATCTCCCGCCATGAAGGTTAAAGCTGAATCTTGACGCTGTATATCCGCGAACTCGTGATTCAGGAAGTCCGGCAAAAAGTTCTCTTATGAAGCTAAATATTCCTGAATATGTAGCTGGATTGGAGCGGGGTGTTCTTCCGAGCGGTGACTGGTCAACGCATATCACTTTGTCAATAGACTCATAACCTGATATTGATTTTAAGCCCTCTGTTTTATAATGCGAACCATTGATTGTCTGCAAAAGCGTCTTGTACAGGATATCCATTATCAGCGTGCTTTTGCCTGATCCTGACAGCCCTGTGATACATGTTAGTGTGCCCAAAGGAAAATCAACATCCATGTTTTTAAGATTAAAGAGCGAAGCGCCCCTAATGCTGAGGGTTCCGCTTTTTTTTCTGCGGCTGACCGGCATGGGAATTCTCAACTCTCTGCTCAAGTATCTGCCGGTAAGGGATGCCGGATCTTTCATGAGATCCTGGGGGCTGCCCTGCGATGTTACCCATCCACCATTTGCACCCGCTCCCGGACCCATATCCACTACATGATCAGCACTCAAAATGGTGTCTTCATCATGTTCGACAATGATGACTGTATTGCCTGAATCTCTTATCTGCGCAAGGCTGTCAAGCAGTCTGGAGCAGTCAGCAGGATGCAGTCCTATGCTCGGCTCATCAAGCACATAGAGTACTCCGGTCAGTGCTGAACCGAGTTGGGAAGCCAGCCTTATCCTCTGTGCCTCTCCTCCGGAAAGAGTGATTGAGGACCGGTTGAGCGCCAGATAGCCCAATCCTACCTTGTCCAGAAAAGCGAGTCTGTCGAGAATCTCCTTGAGAATTCTTTTTGATATTAGTTTTTCTCTATCCGTAAGATTTAGTGACAGGAGAAATTTATGAGCATCAAGAACAGGCATTTCAGCTATCTGAGCAATATTTTTATCATTGATTTTTATGCTAAGCGCTTCTTTTGAAAGTCTTGATCCTGAGCAGGCATGGCAGGGTAAAAGAGTAGAAAAATCATTTTCAAAAACTTCATCTACATCTGCTTCAATGCCTTCATATCCGAGCCCTTTGCATACCGGACAGGCTCCGATCTTGCTGTTGAATGAAAATAGTCTGGGATCGATCTCAGGATAGCTGATCCCGCATTTGGGGCATGCCATTGCCCTGCTGAACAGCATGTCATTGTCTTCATCAACCATATTAACAACTATGGTGTCTGAGTATCGCAGTGCAGTATCTATGGCATCAGCTATCTGGCGCTGTATCGAGCTTTTAATAATAAACCTGTCTATGACTATCTCGATAGTATGTCTCTTTTGTTTGTTGATCTTGAAGTCTTGTGTAAGATCTATCATTTTTCCGTCAATTCTCGCACGAACAAATCCATCTGCGCGCATTCTGAGCAATTCTTTTTTGTATTCGCCTTTTCTGTCGCGTGCAATCTGTGCCAGAACCTGTATTCTTGATCCGTGTGGCAGAGAGATTACAGAATCTATTATCTTCTGAATATCCTGGGATGAAATTCCTGCTCCACATTTATAGCAAACAGGTACACCAATACGAGTAAACAGCACTCTCATATAGTCATATATTTCTGTGACAGTCCCTACTGTTGAGCGTGGACTTCTTGAGACAGACTTCTGGTCAATGGCTATTGCAGGAGATAGTCCTTCGATAAGATCCACTTCAGGCTTGTGCATTTGCTCCAGAAATTGTCGTGCGTATGGGGAAAGGCTCTCTACATATCTGCGCTGCCCTTCCGCATATATAGTGTCCATTGCAAGAGATGATTTCCCTGAGCCGGATGGTCCGGTAATTACAGTGATTCTGTCTCTCGGGATCGTAATATTTATGCCTTTGAGGTTATGCTCGCGGGCGTTTTTTATGACTATTTTATCCTGCATGGTCCTTGAATATATGGTATATATCCGCTTGCCGGGGATTATGACTGCAAATGCCATGTATTTTAACTTAAATCAGCAATAAAACGCAGTCAGCAGTATAAAATTGTAGCAATGATTAAACCAAAGAGAAGAACGAAAACGAAAGAAAATGAAATTAATTAGAACCGTCCCATTTAAAGGCTTAAGATGGGGC
The DNA here is from genome assembly GCA_034002665.1 of Dissulfurispiraceae bacterium. Lineage (GTDB taxonomy): Bacteria > Nitrospirota > Thermodesulfovibrionia > Thermodesulfovibrionales > Dissulfurispiraceae > JAFGXL01. The sequence goes on from JAVFAA010000001.1 coordinate 695,205, forward strand.
GTGACAAAAAATGTAATTGATCGATTAAAGAATCAAAATTTGCCATGGTATGTGATACTTCTGTTTTTATCACATGAATCTGGTTACTTACTTTCTATGGGTGATGTCAATTATTATATTAAAAATGTCTGGCCGTTGGGCGCTGATGGTGACTATAAACTGTCAGAAGGTAACTATCTAAGCAGAAACAGAACATCTAATTCTTTAATATCAGGAATAAAAGAACTGAAAAATATAACACCACACTGGTGCCGACCCAAAAAGCCGGGCGGCACAGTTCTGCTTTAAAGCATAGTTGGCGAAGTGAAAGGATATAATAATTAGTTTTAATCTCAGGCTCAGCTTTTTTATTTTAAGCGCCTGTTTGTCTCACTTGAAAAAACCCTTACAAAATAATAAATTACCATATTAATTGATTGCTCACGCAATAGGAAATAAAAGACTCAAATTTTTCAGAAGACCCGACTATATTTGAAAATTATTCAATTGAATAAGAGCTGAGTTCAGCTGTGACGCTGCCTATTGGCACTGATGTCTCAACTCTTACAGGAAGTCTGTTGCTGTCATCAGAAAGCCATATCACCATATCTCCCTTTCTCTTGAAAAGCGCTTCAGTATCAAGCTTTGGTTGTATTGCTATGGCCTTTATTTCTCGCCCGTTTCTGAGCTCTATTGATTCTCTGCGCAGTATATTTACTTCAGCCTCAAAGAGTTTATTGTTGTCAAAAATCTTGAGAATATGGGGCTTTCCAACTGTAAGCTGTTGGTGCCTCACAGTGTAAAAGCCTGAAATCAAATCCCAATAGATTACATCTGATACATTGTGTACATTTCTTGTATTCTTTAAATAATTAAAATGCTCAATTTTGCCTGTGGAATAGTCAAAAAAGGTTTCTTTGTCTCCCCTGTGCCTTCCTTCCCGTTGTTTAAGTCTGAAATGCGCAGGCTGACTATTTATGACTACACTCTGAGCATGGTCATCAACTTTATAAAAAAAAGAAATTACAGGGGCAGAGTCCACTTTCAGATTAATAGTAACCTTGTCATGATTTTTGACTGCCAGCATCTCTGCTTTGCCTACATAGATTCCAGACCAGTAGATGTTGTAGTTCAGTCGTTCTTTTGTGCTTGTTATGAGCTTTAAAGGTGAATCAGCATAAGCAGTATTGAATTCGGCTGGCGACATTTGAAAAAAACAAAAAACAAAAAATAGAATTAAAATGTAGTTGAGCAATAACTTCATCAATATATTATATATGAAAAAGGCCCTTAAATTGATTAAGAACCTTTTTCATAACTGTAGTTTTGCTTAAAAAAGCCCTGTCACCTTTCCTGAAGCTGTGTCTACATCTATTCTTCGATATGCAGGATCTGAGGCTGTGCCGGGCATCAACTTTATTGCACCTGCAACAGGCACAACAAAGCCTGCACCATTGTAGGTGAGGATATCACGAATAAAAAGCTTCCAGTTTTTTGGTACGCCCTTTAGATTAGGATTATCTGAAAGACTAAGATGAGTCTTGACCATGCATGTGGCGAGCTTTGCAATTTCCGGGTCTTGCTCCATCTTTTTAATTTTGGCTAGTGCATCAGTAGAATACTCGACTCCATCCGCACCATAAACCTCTGTTGCGATCAGCTCAATCCTTCTGCGCAGAGGGGTTGTAAGTTCATAAAGAAACCTGAAGTTGTTTTCTTCATTGCATGCATCAACAACAGCATCAGCGAGTTCAAGGGCGCCTTCTCCTCCATACTGCCAATGTTTAGAAAGAGCCACCCTTGCGCCTGCTGCTTCAGCAATTTTTCTGACAGCCTTGATCTCATTATCAGTGTCAGTATGAAAGGCATTTATACATACAACAGGGTTAATGCCTGCTTTTTTGATCACATTAATAAGATGAGTCAGATTTTCAGAGCCCTTTTCAACCCAGCCCACATTCTCACCCTTGTACTCTTCAGGCAGTGGTTTTCCAGGAACCGGTATGGGGGCTCCGCCATGACATTTGAGCGCGCGTATGGTAGCAACGAGTACAGCAGCATTTGGCTTGAGGCCTGAGAAGCGGCACTTGAGATTCCAAAACTTTTCAAATCCAATATCAGCAGCAAAGCCTGATTCAGTAATATTGTAATCTCCAAGTTTGAGTCCAACCCTGTCAGAGATTATGGATGACTGTCCGATCGCAATATTTGCAAATGGTCCTGCATGTACGAGTACAGGCTGGCCTTCAAGCGTCTGCATAAGATTAGGGTTAAGTGCTTCAACCATCCATGCTGTCATTGCGCCTGCCACCTCAAGATCTTCAGTGGTTATTGGATTTTCATTTTTGTCATAGGCTACAACAATTTTACCCATCCTTTCACGCATATCTTTAAGGTCAGTTGCAACTGAAAGTATAGCCATGACTTCAGAGGAGACAGCTATTGCAAATCCTGAGTTCATCATGAATCCATCGTTCTTGTCTCCGAGTCCGATCACAATGTTTCTTAGCGACTGAGCGCAAAAGTCCATTATCCATTTCATCTGCACATTTCGCGGGTCTATATTGAGCCGTCTCAGATTTCTCTTGGCAAGCTGTTCATCTGAATAGTTGAATTCATGCTGCATCCTTGATGTAAGAGCGACCATGCCAAGATTATGGGCATTCATTATCGCATTGATGTCTCCTGTGAGGCCGAGAGAGAAGGGCGTAAGCGGAATGCATTGTGAAAGGCCTCCGCCAGCAGCAGAACCCTTGATATTCATTGTAGGCCCACCTGAAGGCTGGCGAATTGCAGCTATGACATTCTTGCCTCGTTTTCCAAGCCCCTGGGTCAATCCAATTGTTGTAGTTGATTTTCCTTCACCAAGCGGGGTGGGGGTTATCGCGGTAACATCCACATATTTGCCGTCCGGTTTTTTGCTCAGCCTGTCGAGTATTGCGTTGAAGTCGAGTTTTGCGATGTAATGTCCATGAGGCAGAAGCTCTTCTTTTGTGAGACCCAGTTCCTCGCCGAGCTGATAAACTGTCTTCATGTTCTGTTCAGCATCCTGGGCTATCTGCCAGTCAGCATATTTCGTGGGATCGAGTGCCATACATTACCTCCACAGATCAGATGTTATTTGGGTGTAGATTATTTTTCTTTGTGTTTAACTGTAAAGCTAAGAGTTGCAGGCATCAAGCTTTATGAACAGCCTTGAATCTGCATGCTTCAAAACAGGCTCCGCATTTGATACATAGAGTCTGGTTAATAATATGAAGCTTCTTTTTATCTCCAGTTATTGCTCCAGCAGGACAGGCCTTGGCGCATGCCTGGCATCCCTTGCAGCTGTCTTCAATAATTGTGAAGGTGAGCAGGGCGTTGCAGACTCCGGCCGGGCACTTTTTATCATATATATGTGCTTCATATTCATCACGAAAATATTTGAGAGTGCTGAGTACGGGATTAGGCGCTGTCTGTCCAAGTCCGCATAAAGAGCCGAGCTTTATGTCATTGCTCAGCTGCTCGAGCTTTTCTATGTCTTCCGGCTCGCCAAGTCCATTTGTTATTTTATCAAGGATCTCGAGCATCCTCTTTGTGCCAATTCTGCATGGTACGCATTTGCCGCAGGATTCTGATTGGGTAAAGTTAAGAAAATATCTTGCTATATTGACCATGCAGTCGTCATTGGCAAGGACAATCATACCTCCTGAGCCAACAATACATCCTGCTTTTGCAAGTGATTCATAATCAACACTTATATCCAGCATGTCTGCGGGTATGCAGCCGCCGGAAGGCCCCCCTGTCTGCACTGCCTTTAGATGCTTTCCTTTTTCGATCCCGCCGCCAATATCATAAATGATTTCCCTTAGAGTTATGCCCATTGGCACCTCAATAAGTCCGGAGTTCTTTATTTTGCCTGTGAGAGCAAATACCTTGGTGCCCTTTGAATCCTCTGTGCCAAGCCCGGAAAACCATCCGGATCCTTTTCTCATTATATAAGGGATATTTGCGAGTGTTTCAGCATTGTTGATCACTGTGGGTCTACCCCATAGACCCTTATGTACAGGGAAGGGTGGTTTGGCGCGCGGCATTCCGCGCTGTCCTTCAATTGAAGCGATTAGTGCTGTCTCTTCACCGCAGACAAAGGCTCCGGCGCCAAGTTTTATCTCAATATCAAAGTCCATATTCGTATCAAAAATACCGGATCCAAGAAACCCGATCTCTCTTGACTGTTTGATCGCATTTTCGAGCCTCTGCACAGCAAGAGGATATTCAGCCCTGATATATACATAGCCTTTTTGCGCGCCTATCGCATAGGCGCCTATTATCATACCTTCAATTATAGCGTGGGGATTGCCTTCGATAATTGCCCTGTCCATGAAAGCTCCGGGGTCGCCTTCATCTGCATTACAGATTATGTACTTGATGCTGCCTTCGGATTTTGCAGCAATTTCCCACTTAAGTCCTGTTGGAAATCCTGCTCCGCCCCTGCCGCGCAGTCCGGACAGTTTAATTTCATGTACAAGCTGCTCGGGCTTCATTGAAGCGAGTATTTTTTTACAGGAAGAGTAACCGTCTCTTGATATGTATGCCTCTATATCTTCAGGATCTATTACACCGCAGTCAGAAAGTACAATTTTCTCCTGTTTTTCGAGAAACTTATCCATATGATCATCAGCAAGCCACTGTTTTACAGGAGAACCTGCAACGATATGTTCATCCACAATCTGTTTAACCATTTGAGGTTTGACAAGCGAATATGTGGTTTTTTTGCCATTTATTTCAATATCAACGAGCACATCTTTTGAACATAAGCCCATACATCCAACCTGACCATGAGAGCATCTGTTTCTGACATCCGCTGGAATGTTTTTATCTGACAATATTCTTTGAAACTCATCAAGAACAGCCTTGCCTCCTGCTGCTATTCCTGCAGGACCCATGCATACTCGTATGGCAATTTTATTGCTCATTATCTCTCCCTGCGATTAAGTCAATCTTTTTGATAATCTTTTGTGGCTCTGCCTTGCCAAAGACCTCTCCGTTAACAAGCAACACTGGAGCTATGCTGCAAAAGCCAAGGCATGCGACCTTTTCGAGGGTGAATTCGCCATCATTCGTTGTTTCATTGTTTTCAGACAGGCCGAGCCTCCGGTTGACAGCATTTATAATACTGTCAACGCCTTTTACATGGCATGCTGTGCCGCAGCAGGCCGTTACAATGTTGCGACCTCTCGGTTTTAGGCAAAATTGTGAATAGAATGTTGCAACTCCATAGAATCTGCTCTCAGGGATATTAAGTTCTGATGCAAAATGAGATATGGCTTCTTCGGGTATATATCCGAATTGAGATTGAGTATCCTGCAGTATCGAGACAATGCTTCCGCTGCCGGTTTTGTAGCGGTCTATAATTTCTTTAAGTGTATTTTCCATGTTGTTTACCTCATGAGAACTCTTTTGCAGCTTTTTTATTATATCTATAATTTTATGTATATCAAATTAATATTACTTATAAGCCAATATGTTAATATAACAGGACTAAAAACTGAAATACAGAAAATACATTATCAGGTATGATTGTTATGTAATATGTATTTGATTTGCTCTTTCTGAGTCTGCCAAATGATATCAGATATCAAAACCATACTAATAACAAAGGCGCAGGAGCTTCTCAGCAGAGGCAGCAGGGGTGTCTATACTGCAGAACAGCTCGCATCCATAGTTGATTCCGAACTAATTAAAATTTTCAACAGATCTATTCAGGACAACCTGATTTCGAACAAAAAAGCTGATGAAATTACCCTTGTGGCTGTTGGAGGATACGGCAGGAGCGAACTGGCTCCATTTTCTGATATTGACATTATGCTCCTCGCAAATGACCGAAGCTTATGGGTAGAAGATGTATCACAGAAGGTTCTGTATTCACTTTGGGACACAGGTCTTTTGATCAGCCATTCATTCCGGACACTTTCTGAATGTTCTGAAGATGGTTTTTCTGATATAAAGACCAGAACATCACTTATTGACTCCAGATTTCTTGCCGGCAGTCATCAGCTTTTTAACCGTTTCATGACTGATATAGGACAAAAGCTCCTTTATAGAAAGAGAAAGGAGTTTGTGTCTGACCAGCTCAGAAATACATTTAAGAGGCACAGCATATATGGGGGGTCAGCTTATATGCTTGAACCAAACATCAAGGAGGGCATAGGCGGCCTCAGGGATGCGCATTGCGCTTTTTGGCTTGCCAGGACAGCTCTCAAGGAACCGCGTGAAAAATGGCTTTCCACGATTTTACCTCCGCATCTGCAGCGACACTTTCGGATGGCATATGATTTTATGCTGCGTGTAAGGATATCTCTTCATATAGCTTCTGGCAGATGCAATGAGGTGCTTTCATATGATATGCAAAAGCATGTTGCTGATTTAATGGGATTTAAAAAGACAAAGGGATACAGGGCAGAAGAGATACTCATGAGACTTTATTATAGAGAAGCAAAAAAAATTTCTGATTCCTTAAGGCATGTGTCTTCTTCAGCAGGAAGTTTTTTAGGCTATCAAAAAAAATCCTTTGCGGTTAAGAGAGTTTCTGAAAACTATCTTGTATCCGGGAACGAAATTGTTATTAAGAACGCGGATTCTCTGCGCAGCGCAGCAGCAATTATTGAGGCATTTTATGTCTTTGCGATTACAGGCAAAAAATTGAGTTTCAGTCTCAGGGATGCAATCAGATCAAGGCTTCTTTTCATAAATAAAAAAACTCGATCCTCAAAAAAAGCAAGAGATTATTTTTTTAAAATACTGCGCAGCAACAGGGTTTATGAAACCCTTTCAGAAATGCATGATATTGCTGTGCTTGACAGATACATTCCTGAGTTTGGCCGTTTGAGGCATCTTGTTGTTTACGAGCCTTACCATAGATTTACTGTTGACGAGCATACCCTGATAGCTATTAAAAATCTTGAATCCCTAAGATTTACCAGGCAGACAGAACTTTCATACCTCTCTGATCTATTCAAAAAAATTAAACACGAAACATTATATCTTGCTGTATTGCTTCATGATATTGGCAAGGGTGGCTCAAAAAGGCATGAGGAGGAGGGATATAGAATAATCAAAGCTGTTATTGATCGCTTTGATCTAAATACTGAAGACAGGCAGCTTATCGGTTTTTTGATAAAAAATCATATTCTGCTCTCCAAACTCGCGCTTCAGAGAGATGTAACAGATCCTGAAACCATAGCTCTTCTTTCTGGCAGTGTGATTGACCTGAATAATCTTGCAGCCCTTTATCTGATGACATACGCAGACATAAGCGCTGTGAATCCAGAGTTCTGGTCAGACTGGAAAGCAAGCCTTCTGCATAGTCTTTATCTGAAAACATCTGAACATATCGCAGGCACGCTATCTTCTGAAAAAATTGATTTGTCTGATAATCTCAGAGCCCTGGTTGATGATATGCCCAGGCGCTACCTTATTTCGAGTACAAGAGATGAAATATCAGCAGACTGCAGCCTGGTTGCTGATATGCGCAATAATGGTATGCTGTTTAAATTTGCAGTAATGCCGCAAGGCTCTGCCCTGCTCACTGTAGTTGCAAAGGACAGGCCGGGAATCTTCTCAAGGATTGTATGGGCGCTGACCAATAATGGACTTAATATAGCAAATGCCAGGCTATTTACAGGCAACAGCGGACTTGTGATTGATAAAATTGTGATATCCAATTGGAGCGATATCTGGTGGGAGGGAATGCAAGATCATGTTGGAAAAGATCTCGAGAAAGCCCTGTTTTCATCAGAGCAGCTCCCATGCTGCAGCAGTCCGAAGCAACTGCATCAGAGGCATAGTTTTTTTGAATCTTTTGTAGAGCTCGACAATGAATCTTCTGAAATTGCCACTATTGCTGAGTGTTTTTCAATAGACAGGATAGGTCTGTTATATGATATTGCTTCATTCTTTAACTCGATGGGATTAAACCTGCTTTCTGCCGCGATTAATACAGAAGACGGCATTGCGCAGGATGTCTTTTATTTACAGTATAATGAAACGAAACTGGATTCCCGGATGACAGCAGAAGTGCTTAATAAACTGCACCAAATTATATGAGCTTTATCTTGAAAAGAAATAGAATAGTAATTTTAACTGTTATAATCGTGCTGCTTGGTCTGCTCATGTACGGCCTGAGAGGTCCGTACATTTCTAATGCGCTAAAAAAAATAATATTGCCTGAACTGAAACAGATAACAGGTCTGCAGTTTACAGCACAAAAAATTTATATAAATCCGTTGCCCCTTTATGCTGTCATGAAAAATATAAAAGCGGTTGATGAAAACGGAGATTTGGTTCTCAGTACTGACAGGGCAAAAAGCTATATAAGTCTTTCAGCAATTTTCAAAAAAACAATCACATTGAGAAAGATTGTTGTAGTAAATCCCAGACTAAATGCTAATGACAAGCAGGTTTCTGATATTTATCAAAAAGTTGACGAGTATTTATCTTCAGAATCAAAATCGCCTGTCAAAATAAAAATCAGGGCATTTGAGCTTTTAAACGCTGATATAATGCTTAGCCATAAATCAATAAGCATCAATGCATCTGATCTCAGACTGCTTGCATCTTTGAGAGATACTCCCAGAATAAGTTTGAGTTGTCGAAAAACATTACTTAAAAACATGAACGCTGATTTTGTCTCATTCGGGCTTTATGCAGAAGCGCAGCTGAATGATAATATGCTGGAGCTGAAAAAACTGAATATACTTTCTGATGTGTCTGCCTTTTCTTCAAGTGGCGAAGTCAGGTCAGACAGTTTTGCAGGAGCATTGAAGTCTGAGCTTAAACTTGCTGTTTCAACATTAAGACAGATTTTTGGCCTGAAGAAACGATCAGAAGGCGAATTGCGTCTGCGCGGCAGAATTATGATGCCTGAGATTAAAAAAACTGATGAAATTTTAAACTCAGCTGTGCTCGACTTTAGTCTTGACGGGGACTTTTATCTCGAGACGCTGATGGAAATGCTCAGTGTCGATGCTCCACTTCATGGTTATGTAAATTTTCATGGCAAGATATCAGGAACACCTTTTGATCTGAAGGCTGACGGCAGGGCTTATCTCGAGAAGGGCGGCATCTATGGCGTGGAAATTGACAAAATTAATACGGATGTATTCTTTTCAAATGGCAGGCTTTCATTTAAAAATGCTGACGCGCTTCTGTATAGCGGTACTGCGTCTGCCTCTGCTGTAATATCACTTCCTGCTGTAAATTATTACAGTTTTAGTGTAGCTGTTGCCGATATTAACAGCAAATCAATATTCAGATTAATTGACTGGGATCCTGGCATACCCAATGGAAAGGTGACAGGAACCATAGCATCTGAGGGACAGGAGTTTAATCCACATGGAATGTTTGTCTATAAAAGCTCTGAGAATGGCAAGGACATTATCGGGAAAATCAAGGACGCAACAGGAGAGTTCAGTCTGGATGGAAGCTTACTGAAGCTTGTCAACATGCAGGTGCGTACAGATTACAGCCAGGCTGCTGCTGAGATTAAATTCAATACATCAGACAATACAATTTTTATCGAAGGCTCTGGCAGCACATCAGACATCAAGGAGCTGACAATGCCATATTACAGCTCATTTGGCGGGGACGGCAAGTTTGTATTTTCACTCAACGGACCTGTCAATGATCCGGAGCTGTTAGTGCGCGGCACTGTTGGCAGTCCTGTGTTTAATACGCATGAAATCAAACTTCCCGAGACCATGCAGCACGCTGCATTCAGTTTTCAGCAGAGTGAGCTGGAGATCAGCTACAAAAAAAACAGACTTAATTTAATAAGATTTGAGACATCAAAAGCGAATGAAAAAATATCTCTGTCCGGTGAGGTAGTATTCAAGAGCGCGGAAACACTATTTGATGTTAAAGACCCGGTCTATAATATTACCTGTAATGCTGTTGGGCTTGATATTCCCGGATACTTTGTTCTTTTGAAGAAAATGCCCAGGGTAAAAGGAAGAGTCTCCCTGCAGGGAAAGGTATTTGGTGCTCCGGATGATCTCAAATTCATCGCATCATTTCAGTCTGCGGATACATTGATTCAGGGATTTAAAATGATGTCTATTGATGGGAAAGTGGACTATTCTTCAGGTATCTTTGATTTTAAAAGTTTGAACCTGAAGGCAGGCGAGTCATCCGCAGCCCTGGCAGGTACAATATCTGGCTCTGAGGAGTACAGTTTTACTGCATCTTCAGATAAAATCTTTCTTCTTGACATCATTCCTGACGAAAAAAAGGGAGCGCTCAGGACGGATCTTCTTTCTGATATAAAGTTCAGTAGTATTAAAATCAAAGGCAGCGGCGCCCTGTCAAAACCATTAATTGAAGCATCAGGCATGCTCACAGGAAATATGTTTGAGCAGCTCTATCCTGTCTCAGGCAGCTTTACTGCATCTCTTAATGGTGATAAAGCATTGCTTGATGCAAAACTGCTTGACAATAAAGTTTTAATAACTGCAAACGGGCTTCTTGTCGAGAAGATGCCATGGAGAGCCAAGGCCTCTTTGTCTTCTGGCAGATATGATTTTTTGATAGCTCACTTTTTAAAAGAACTCCCGGATGATCTGCTTTTTAATGCAAAGGCTGAATTTAATGCGCACGGAGATAAAAATGGCTATGTTTTAGACGCCAGGCTTGATAAGGCGCACCTTTACCTTTATGGCAATGGATTCACAAATGCAGAGCCGCTTTCATTCAGCCTAAAAGATAAAAAACTTGACATAAAATCATTTCGAATGAGGAGTTCGGCGTCAGAGATAAAACTTCGCGGCTCGCTTGATATTGGAAAGTCCTATGATCTTTTCCTGGAAGGTCAGTCGTCGCTTGTGCCCTTAATGGCATTTTATAAAAATATAGAAACCCTCAAGGGCGATGGGACATTTGTGTTTACAGTCAGAGGGGATTGGGATAAGCCAAAAATTTATGGCGGAGTAGAGTTAAAAAATGGACTGCTTGGAATAAAGTACTTTCCATACAGATTCACGAACCTTAATGCGTATGCTTATATTGATGGGGATAAGGTTGTTATTGACAAGACAACAGGAAGTATCGCTGGCGGAGAATTAACTGTTTCAGGTTTTGCATATCTCTCGAAATTCAGGTTGAAAAAATTCTTTATCGAGTCTAACATCCGCAGGGTCAGGGTCTCAGTATCAAAGAATTTCTGGGCTTTATTCAATGGAGATATTACATATAAGGGAGACCTCTCTACTCAGATGATGCTTGGCAATCTCAGCATAATTAACGCAAATTATTCGGAACGACTTGATTGGAAAAGTGCACTGCTGAAATTCAAATCAAAGACAGAAGTTAAACGCGAACCCACCCCCTTTGAAAAGACAATGCTAAACATAAGAGTAACCGGGAACAGGCTTAAGATTGATAATAATGTAGCGAGGGCAAATATGAGTGCTGATATGCTTGTACGCGGCACAATTGCTTCTCCTGTGCTTTTAGGAAAGGTTGAAGCAAAAGATGGTACATTTTATTTCAGAAATAATGATTTCAAGATAATAAAAGGGTCGCTCGATTTTGCTAATCCCAATAGAATCTATCCTTATTTTAATATTGCTGCCACAACCTCTGCATCTGGTTACAATATCAGACTTAATCTGGACGGCTATATTGATCAATTCAATATGAATTTATCATCAGATCCACCTCTTGCTGAATCTGATGTCCTCAGCCTGCTCGCTGTAGGACAACTGGGCAAGGATCTGAAGGGCATGGGCGGAGGCATAGGAGCAGGAGAGGCTACTTCTTTTATGACAGGAAAGCTTCAGGATGTGCTTGAGGAGAGAGTCAGGACAATAACAGGCTTTGACAGGGTTCAGATTGAGCCGTATGTATCAAAATCAACAGGTACAGTATCTCCGCGCATTACGGTTTCAAAGAGGCTTCTGGCTGATAAACTGTATGTTACATACAGCAGTTCCGTAAATACTGGTGAAGAACAGATATGGAAACTAGAATATCTGGTTGGTAGGAATACATCTTTGATCGGAGTGCGAGATGAAAGAGGTGCTCTTGGCGGTGATATCAAATTCAGGTTCGAGTTCAAATAAGTTATGAATAAACTTTTACTTGCATTTATTCTTATAATTTGCTGTGCCACAAGCATGTTTGGTGCTGACACGGAAGAGTTTTTTCTGCCTAAAGATATTGTGGTAAGCGGTCTGCACTCCATGAGTCAGGAGGATTTTCTGGATGGGTTGGGGGTGAATGCCGGCTCGTCGTTCAGTGCGGTTCAATTGAGAAACGGCATCAAGCGTCTTTTTTATACAGGTTATTTTGATGACATTATTGTTAAAAAAGCAGACATCAAAGGGGAAAAGATCGAGATAATTGCAGTTGAAAATAAAATAATATCAAAAACAAATATAATTGGCAACGAGAACTTTTCTGACTCTTTTTATCTTCAGGCTCTTAAAGTAGAAAAGGGTGGTAGATTAAACCTGAAGTCCATGGAAGCTGAATTGCCGAACCTGCTCAACCGCCTGAACAGGAGGGGATACAGCAGAGCTCTAATATCATGGACTGTAAATGATCTTCAATATCCATATGTTGAACTGATTATTAATGTTTCAGAAGGCAGCCCTGAGCTTATAGAGAAGCTGGTCTTGAATGGTCCTGAGGATGATCTGCGTTATTTTCTATTGGTTTCAGAAGGAGATGTCTACAATATTTCCCTTATGGAGCAGACTAAAAGAAAAATAATGGATGAATACAAAAAAAGAGGACATATTGGCATTGCGTTTTCTTATAATTTCGATTCTGGACTGCTGAAGGTTAATCTGGATCCTGGCAAGCAGATTTTAGTTGCAATTCACAATAATAACAATATCAGTAGATCAAAAATTATGGATGAGCTGGTATTTTTTGACAGAAATGAGTTTAATGATGACCTGCTTGAAGAGACTTTGATGCGGATCAAGACATTTTATAGTGATAATGGATTCATCAAGGTTAAAATAACCCCTGTTACTGTGTATGAAGCTGAAAAGATCAGTCTGGATCTTTATATTTTTGAAGGCAGCATGTATCGTTTAGACAAGATAGAATTTCATGGATCATCTCTTAACAAACCGCGTCTGTATGAGATTCTGGATCTGAGTCCCGGCAAAATCTACAGGCCTGATGCAATTGAATCTGCTGCACAAACACTTGAAGATTTTTACAGATCGCTTGGCTATATTTATGCTGAGGTGGAAGATCCTCAAATATCAGAAGTCCGGGATTCCAACAGAGTTAACATTGCTTTTAATGTTACAGAGGGTGTCCAGGTAAAAATAAGTCATATAGACATTATCAATACCAGAACATTTTCACCGCATGAACTGATGAAAAGAATTTTAATCAAACCAGGGGATCAATATAATGAGGTTGATATACTTGATGCAAAGAGGGCAATTACAGATGCCTACCTGAAAGAAGGTTATCTTGATGTCAGGGTTGAGATTGAAAGGGATATTAAAAAAGAATCAGCCTCCATTATTTTTGGTGTTACAGAGGGCGAGAAGATATTTTTTGGAAAAACAGTCATATCCGGCAACGGCAGCACAAGACCCAAAGTTATAAAACGGGAGCTGCTGCACTCTGAGGGAATGCCTGCTGATTATGAGATTGTCCTTTCTGAAAAACAGAATCTTTACAGACTGGGGCTGTTTTCAGATGTTGAAACCGAGCTGCTAAACTCAGACGACGGACGCAAGGATGTACTCTATAAATTAAAAGAAGGCAATCAGGGATTTGTAGAATTTGGTGCTGGTTATGGTGAATATGAAAAAGCACGCGGATTTGCTGAGATTGGATACAGAAACTTATGGGGGCTTAACAGACAGGCTACCCTGAGGACAGAAGTTAGCACACTTGAGAAGAGAGTTTTGATGACATTTACTGAGCCATGGTTTTTGAACTCTAAAATGCCATTGAAGATGCTTCTTCTTCATGAAAACAGAAAAGAAAAGAATATAGACACTAATGAAACAAGATACAAGTTAAGACGCGACACGGCAACTGTTGGAATAGAGAAGAAAATATCAGAGAAGTTGACAAGTGAACTTTATTATGATTTTTCAGTTGTGAAAACTACTGATGTCTTGCCGGATATAATACTATCAAGAGAGGATACAGGCACTCTTGTAATCAGCGGATTGAGAGCAGGACTTATTTATGATAACAGGGACAATCCATTTGAACCCACAAAAGGCTATGTTGCAGGGATAACAGCAAAGTGGGCAACCGAGTTGCTGTTTTCTGAAACTGATTTTTTCAAACTCACTGCGTATCTTAATAATTTTTCGAGTCTGAGCAAACGGGTTGTGCTGGCTATTTCAGGTAGATTTGGCTATGGAAAAGGTTTGGGTAAAACTGATGAGCTCCCGCTTGTCGAGAGGTTTTTCCTTGGTGGAAGAACTACTGTAAGAGGCTATGAACAGGACATGCTCGGCCCCAAGGGCAGCAACAAAAATCCAACCGGCGGCAACTCATTTGCAATGGCTAATATTGAACTCAGAACAGATATAGGCAAGGGGTTAGGCATAGTCACTTTTTTTGACGCTGGTGATGTGTGGTACAGTTTAGGAGATATAAGCCTGTCTGAACTCAAGTATACGAGTGGAATAGGTCTGCGCTATAAAACACCGGTAGGTCCCATTAGAGTAGATTATGGCGTCAAATTGAACAAAAGAGAATCCATGAGCAGGGGAGAACTTCATTTCAGCATAGGACATGCTTTTTAAGATTATAGAGATATGAAATCAATATATATAAAATATTTTGCATTAATTCTTTTATTGACTGTGTTACAGGCGGCTTTGGGCTATTCTCTTGATGACCCCATGATAATTGACAGGGTAATAGCAGTGGTAAATGATGAGCCTGTTATCAGGTCAAAGTTTCTGCAAGATTTTGAGAAGTTAAAAATAAAATCCCCGTCAATAACATCGGAAGAGGCCCTGCAGTCAATAATTAACAGGATGTTGATTTATCAGGACGCAAAAAAAATGAGACTGAATGAAACAAATCCTGATAATATGATAAAGGAATATTTTGATATAAAAGTTGAATCTGGAATAATCATTAAAGAAGAAGAGATTCAGACTTTTTTTAATGAAAATAAAAAAGAGTTTGGAGAAAAGGAATATCTGGATGTACATGATGAAATTGAAAGGTATTTATATGAACTGACAAAAAATAATAAGATCAAAGAGCTCATTAATACACTTAGAACCAGTTCAGATATCAGGGTGAGGTTGAAAGACTAAATCTCTATTACTACTGCATTTTCATCACAATCAGGGAATTTATGGCAGTTCAGGCAGTCCCCCCATATTTTTTGCGGTAGTTTGTTTTTATTTATATCTTCAAATCCAAGTCTTTTGAAAAAATCAACTCTGTATGTCAGCGCAAAAACCTTTTGTACTCCCAGGTATGCTGCATCTTTCAGGCATTGTTTTACCAACTCACTGCCTATGCCTTTGCACTGAAACTCATCAACCACTACAAGGGAGCGAATCTCTGCAAGGTCCTCCCAGACTATTTTCAAGGCACATACGCCCTTTATTATCTGTTCGTCTTCATAAATGAAAAAATCCCTGAGGCACTCATAAATATTATTTAATGAACGCGGCAGCAGCTGCTCTTTGTACGCATAGTCATTAACAAGCTTATGAATGATTTTCGCATCTGAGATGACTGCTCTTCTAACTTTTTGTTTTTTCATATACGATGGTGATGATTTTTTTATTCAGCTCAAGAGAACTTTTTCTCCTTGCAGGGGTTACTGCCTCAAGTGCTCTGAAGGCAGCATCAAGAGATACTATCCCTGAAGCAGCGCAGGCGCCAACCATGGCCATATTAGCAGATCCAGGAGCATTCAATGATGCTGCAAGTGCAGTTGCATCAACGCTCTGTAATTTGGCTGCTACGCTGTTTTGAGATATATTGATAGAAGAGTCGTACAGCACCAATCCCTCAGGAGTGACGGTTGGTGCAAACTTTTTATACGAAGCTTCATTGAGTGTTATCAAAATATCAGGATTCCTCACAACAGGTGAACCGATTATATCATCAGAGATAACAACTGTGCAGTTGGCTGTGCCTCCACGCATCTCAGCGCCATAAGAAGGAAACCATGTAACCTCATTATTTTCGAGCATGGCTGTATATGCCAGAAGTCTGCCAAGAAACAGCACTCCCTGACCGCCTGAGCCAGCTATTATTATCCTCTTCGTCATATATTCTCCTGAACTGTCAGGTCTTTTATCACTCCGAGCTGGTAGTATGAAATCATATTCTCTCTGAGCCATGAGATGGATTTTTCAGGTGTCATCCCCCAGTCAGTAGGGCATGGTGAAAGTATCTCGAGAAAACTGAATCCTCTTCCGTTGATCTGATTTTGGAATACCTTTTCTATCAGTCTTTTTGTGGTTGTTATGTTTTTGAACGAATCAACAGATGATCTGGCTGAAAATTTAACGCCTTCAAGATTAGACAGGAGCTCCGCAACTCTTATCGGATGTCCTGCGGCATCAGTATCCCTGCCTTTTGGTGTGGTTGATGTCCGTTGACCAGCAAGTGTGGTAGGTGCCATCTGTCCGCCTGTCATGCCGTAAGTAGTGTTATTCACAAAAAACATCGAAAGGTTTTCTCCTCTGTTGGCTGCATGAATTATCTCAGCTGTGCCTATTGCAGCCAAATCTCCATCTCCCTGATATGAAAAAATAATTTTATCTGGACTAACCCTTTTCATGCCAGTTGCTGCTGCAGGCGGCCTTCCATGCGGGACTTCAATCATATCAATATTAAAATAGTCATACGCAAATACAGCACATCCAACAGGGGCTATTCCTATCGTGCGTTCACGGATTCCAAGCTTGTCAATTGTTTCTGCAATGAGTCTGTGAATTATACTGTGGCCGCAGCCGGGACAGTATCTAAAGTTTGTTTTTTTCAGGCTTTCCGGTCTGTTAAATATTAAGTTCATAGCAGTAATAATACCATAATATGCTTAGACAAAATCTATATGTGATTTAACATTGACTAATTCAAATATGATAGCTTCAAGCATGCCGAAGTCACTCACAACCACAGAGGCAGCTGATATCCTTTGCATTAATGATGACAGAATCAGTGCTCCGGGGATTATTATGTCAACTCTATCTTTTTCGAGCCCTTTTATCTCTGCCCGCTGATCAGTATTCATGGTTGATAATGTATTGATTGTCTGTTCAATGTTCCGGGCACTAATTGTATGCCCCTGTACTTTGTCAGGATCATAAGCTTCAAGCTGAATATCCATGGCTGCAAGAGTCGTTGCTGTACCTCCGGTTGCCATGAGTTGGATTCTTCCTCCTGAAATTGCTGGTATGGTTTTTTTAAATAAGGTTATTGCATACTCCCGGGCTCTTTCAATAGCCAAAGACATGGATTGGCTGGAAGCAAAAAACTTGTCATACAGTTCTACTGCCCCGATCGGTATGCTCATCTGGCTGATACTGTCAGTCATGTATATCCATTCAGTACTGCCGCCTCCAATATCAACAACCGCATATGGCGAATGAAGGGAAGGGCTGGCTGTAACAGCACCTTTTAGTGTAAGATCAGCTTCTTCTTCGCCAGAAATAACCTCAATATTAATGCCGGTTTTTTGTGCAGCCAGATTGATAAATTCAGCTGTATTTGCAGCAGTGCGAAGGGCATGCGTGCCGACAGCCCTTATGGATTTAACATCAAATGAATTGATGATCTGAGCAAAAGAATCAAGCGTGCCAATAGCATTGTTAATGCCTTCTGCATTGAGCACCCCTGTGTCGGCAATGCCACTGCCAAGCCTTGCTGATTCGCGGCAAGTACAGACCCTCACAAGTCTGCTGTCCTGCACATAAGCAATAAGCAGTCTTAAAGTATTTGTTCCTATATCAATTGCAGCAAAATTTTGAAGCATTATTTAAAATATTTTTATATGGCTTCAGAATATACTTTTATAGCTGAAGCTGCTGCATCACTCACTTTCACCTTGATAGATTCTCTTGTTCTTCGGATCTTGATCTCCACAAGGCCTTCCTTAAGCGACTTTTCACCTAATATAATATGAACCGGGATGCCGACAAGATCAGCGTCCTTGAATTTTACTCCGGGCCGTTCATCCCTGTCATCCACAAGCAGATCATATCCCTTTTGAGTAAGCTCATTGATTATCAAATCAAGAGCATCTTTTGTATTCTTATCAGAGAGGTTTAGCGGACTGATCTGTATATCAAATGGAGCGATATTCTTGGGCCAGATTATGCCGTCCTTATCATTGTTCTGCTCAATTGCTGCTGCAGCAATTCTTGCAGGACCTATTCCATAGCTGCCCATTATAATCGGTTTTTCCTTACCATTATTATCAAGATAAACAGCATTGAGTGGCTTTGAATATTTAGTGCCCAGTTTAAATATGTTACCAATCTCAATAACAGATTCGGTAGCAAGCGTTTCTCCACACCTCGGACATCCATCACCTGCTTTAGCAACATGAATGTCATGCCACTCTGCCTTGAAGTGAGCCTCTGCCTGAACACCTCTTACATGGTAGTCAGTCTTATTTGCACCTGATATAAACATTCCGGCTTTAAGGGCAGGGTCGGCAATTATTTTGACTGAATGTGACATTGGACCTATAAAGCCAGGCTCAACGCCAAGTGTTGCCAGAATCTCATTATTGGAAGCTGGTCTGAATTTGCCGATTAATTTCTGGATTTTCTTTTCATGCAGCTCCTGATCCCCTCGAAGCAATAGAAGTATCGGCTTTTCAGAGCTGATTATGAGCAGGCTTTTTAAAAGCTTTGATGGTGATACATTCAAAAATTCAGAAACATCCTTAATGCTTTTTTTGCCGGGAGTGTGAAGCTCTTCATAAACCCAATTAATCTCATCAGAGCTTTTTGAAACTGAAGAAGCTACTTCAATATTAGCTATATAACCACATGAATTACAAATGACTATTTCATCTTCACCAGCAGCACTTGGAGCCATGAATTCATGTGCAACAGCTCCGCCCATCATACCGGGGTCTGATTCAACCTGATAGAATTTCAGTCCGCACCTGTTAAAAATCTTGTGATATGCTTCAGCATGTTTAATGTAACTCTTTTCAAGACCTTCCTCGTCAGCATCAAAACTGTAACTATCCTTCATAGTGAACTCTCGAGTGCGTAGTATTCCGCTTTTTGGCCTGGCTTCATCTCTGAGCTTGGTCTGTATCTGGTACCATGACTGAGGAAGGTCGCGATAAGAGCGGATTTCGTGGGCAGCCAGCCATGTCATAATCTCCTCGTGAGTCATACCAAGACACATATCCCGATCTGTTCGGTCTTTAAGCCTGAACATTTCATCCTTAATCTCGAACCATCTACCGGTTTTTTGCCAAATCTCGGCTGGATGCAAAACAGGCATTGTTATCTCCTGCGCATCAATAGCATTCATTTCCTGTCTGAGAATAGAGTTGATTTTATTCATTACACGAAGAGCCAGTGGAAGATAAATATATAGTCCAGCTGCAAGCTGCCGCACATATCCAGCCCTTAACATAAGTTTATGACTAATCGCCTCAGCATCAGCAGGCACATCCCTGAGGGTAGGTATCAACATTTTAGAAAAGTACATTCAGCTCCTCCAGCAATAATATTCAAATATATAATTTACAGGAAAGCTGTGAGAAGATGCCATATAATTCTGGATACTTTCTAAACTCTATATCGTAATTATAAGAATGAGCTGCCGGCTGATACATGAGTTGAAAGTTATGTAGTCATTAACAATAAACTTAAACAAACATATTAACCCTGATGCTTGCATGAATAAAAACTTTACATAATATATCTTATCGGACATTAGAAATAAACGGCTTGTGTTGATAACTTGTTGTTAAAACGGTTTGCACTCTTCAGGGAATACCGATGTTCAAGGGTTGTACTGATTTGATTAAAATTAAGGCACTGAAAATAATCTGCATTTACAGAATGTTAAGATTAATTAATAACATATGCGGCAATTCTATTTTCATTGATATCTGCAATGCGTGCTTTGACAAGCATTCCAGGCATTAATCCATTAGTAGCTTTAAGTAACACCTTGATATAGTTATCAGTTGTGCCACTAATGGTTTCACCAGTTGCCGCCTCTGTAACAACTGCAAGGGTTTCATTGAAATTTGCCCTGGCAAAAGCATATTTCTTATCATGAGAGATGTTTCGCAGTTGTTCTGCTCTTGAGCTTTTTATTTGGTCTTCAACATGGCCATTGAATTTTAACGCAGCAGTATTGGGTCTGCGAGAGTAAGGAAAAGCATGCAGATAAGCAATCGGCAAGCTCTGAAGCAGTTCTTTAGTTTTATTGAAGCTCTGGTCTGTTTCACCAGGGAATCCAACGATTATATCAGTTCCAATTGATATTCGGGGAACCTTGATCGATATTTTTTTAAGGCGTCCGACAAACTCAGCAACCGAATAATTTCTATTCATACAGGATAAAATTTCATCATCACCGCTCTGAAGCGGCAAATGAAGGTGCTGGCATACTCGTTGATGATTCAATAAATTTATCAGATCATCACTAACCTCATTAATCTCAATGGAACTTAGTCTGAAGCGGATAGTTCTCGTTCTTTCAAGCATTACTTTAAGCAGCTTGTCAATTGAGAGTTCAGGCAGCAAGTCCTTTCCATACAAACCAAGATGTATGCCGCATAATACAACTTCGTGATAACCAGCCTGCTCAAGACTCAGAACATCATTAACAACATCTTCAAGCCCCCTGCTCCTTGATAACCCGCGTGCAAGAGGGATGGTGCAGTAGGTGCATGAAAAATTACAGCCATCCTGGACCTTGAGTGAAGGCCTGTGTCTTGAGAGCCCCTTAAAGTTTAAAGTTTTACATGAGATATCACTATCTATCACATTAAGTATATTATTTTTATCTGTATTTTCAATAATTTGTAAAGATGGATATTTATTTTTTAATTCAGTAATATGAAGCTGCGAAAAACAGCCGGTAGTAATAACAGATTTAACCTTTGAAAGAGCTGTTCTGATCATCTGCTCTGACTGATGATCAGCTTTGGCTGTAACTGTGCATGTATTTATGATGCAGTAGTCTGGTGCTTCAGAAAGCCGTACAATCTGGTGTCCTGCAGTAAGCAGTTTCTGCTCCAGATGAAAGCTCTCTGCTTGGTTTGTTCTACAGCCAAGAGTAAGTATGGCAACCCTCATTTTATCACCAGTTTGCCTTTAAGGTTATGCCTGTAACCCTCTGTTATCTGAATATTTACTAATTGACCTTCATTAAGTTTTTGATCTGGAAAAATAGTGACTATTTTATTGGTTCTTGTTCTACCGGTCATAAACCCATGTGAGATTGGATCAATAGATTCGACTAAAACATCAACAACCCTTCCCTCAAGCCTTTTATTAATATTCTCTGTTACAATATCCTGAACAGAGAGCAGTTCTGCAAGCCGTTCGGACTTTATAGACTCAGGGACATGCTCATCAAGAAGAGCTGCTTTTGTACCATCGCGCTGTGAGTATTTAAATGCATACATACCATCATATTCAATGTCTTTTACAGTCTGTATTGTCATTTGATGGTCAGCAGCAGTCTCGCCTGGGAACCCAACAATTATATCTGTTGTAATTGACGCTTCAGGCACAATCTTTCTGATTGACTCAATTTTTTTAATATAGGCATCCTGAGTATACTTCCTGTTCATCATGGTTAAGACCCTTGTTGAGCCTGACTGTATTGGCAGATGAAAATGCTCACACACACTTTTAAGCTCAGCAACAGCAAGGATCAACTCATCAGATATATCCTTTGGATGAGATGTCATAAACCTGATCCTCTCGATTCCTGATACCTTATCCAACTCTTTAAGTAGTCCTGCAAAAGTTATTGAATCAGCGTATGAGTTAACATTTTGTCCCAGGAGAGTAATCTCTTTGTACCCATCATCAGCAAGGATTTTAACCTCATCAATAATATCTTTAGCCGGTCTGCTCACTTCTCTGCCGCGAGTATATGGAACAATGCAGTAACTGCAGAAGTTGTTGCATCCATACATTATATTTACCCATGCCCTGAAATTGTCCTTCCGCACTGCAGGTAGGTTCAGCATCATAAGATGAGGATTATCTTCAATCGACAACTTACTTGCCCCATTATTTATTATTGAAGGTATTTTGTGGATATTTTGAGGGCCAATTACATAATCAACAGAAGGTGCCC
Source organism: Dissulfurispiraceae bacterium (assembly GCA_034002665.1). Classification (GTDB taxonomy): domain Bacteria; phylum Nitrospirota; class Thermodesulfovibrionia; order Thermodesulfovibrionales; family Dissulfurispiraceae; genus JAFGXL01. The sequence goes on from JAVFAA010000001.1 coordinate 717,483, forward strand.
GCTTAATAACAGCGCTTCCCCTGTGTTGAGCTATGCATCCTGCTACAGCTATTTTTATACCAGGTCGAGTTTCTTTAAGCCTTTTTAACCTGCCGATCATGCTGAAGACCTTTTGTTCAGCCTTTTGTCTGATACTGCAAGTATTAAGAATTATCAGATCAGCATCTTTAGGTTTATCTGTTTCTGTGTAGTTTTCTGATCTAAGCAGGCCTGCTATTCTCTCTGAATCATGCTCATTCATCTGGCAGCCAAATGTGATAAGGCAGTACTTCTTCTGTTTCTCAAGCATTTTTTATAATAGCATGCAAAAAGATAGGGGTTCAAGAAAGATCACAATAAAAAAGCCGGCAGTATTCACTGCCGGCAGCAACAAATACCTGGTCTATTTCAGTCTTCTGTCTTTCCAATATTTTATGCTTCGTGGATTAAGCGGCCCCTGAACCGGCACATTTGTAATATCTTCAGAACTTGTTACGATAACAGTTGAAGCCCCAGAACCTGCTGGCCCTTCTGAAATAGTCGGGGTTTTTGCGATACCAGCTTTGCTCAGCTCGATTGATGTTTCTGTCGTACCAGGAGTTGAACCAGGGAATGCTCCCCTGCCGGTGATATACTCAACTCCATATAGCCTGGACTTGCCAGTCATATCACACGGATCATTTCCGCTTGCCGGAACATATGTAGTGAAATAAACAACACCGCTGTAAATATCAGGTTCAGCTAAAAACTTTTCTCCAGTGCGAGTCAGCCTGATATACCAGCCAGTTTTTGTTGATGTTACAGGATCGTAAGCACCAGTGGTAATATCTTCAAGATCACTCAAAGTTAAGGAAGCTCCAGTATCCTTTGCTGCAAAAAATTTATCGCTAGCACTGACAGTTGTAGGGTCAGTGGAATCGCCGGTACCCCAATATACCCATAAATTGCCTAAACGATCTTTTGCCAATGAAGGTTTGTTGAAAACAGGTCTTATGCCTGTACCAGAAGTTTCAAAGAATTTTTTTATTGTCCAGTCAGATATTCCACAACTTGCAGAAGAATTTCTTCCGCACAAGCTCACTTTCCATATATTCCCGCCAAGATCTCCAATATAAATTGAATCAGCAAAACCATCACCGTCGCCATCTACTACTGCCGGCGTACTTGGTATGCTGTAGTTCATGCCTGTAACTGTTGAACGGGTGAAGCTTTTCAATATGCTGCCGGTTTTCAGATCAACTATAAATATACCTTTACCCCTTGTATCGCAGGTTCCTGATGCGCAGCTGGCAGCATTATACCCTGCACCTATAACACCTATCCATCTTTCTTGATCATTTATCTTAATTCTGCTTGTAGCTATTTTTGACCAGGGCTGACCAAAATAAGTTGCATCGCTTGAGTTTGGAGATAGCATCCATTTGAAAACAGGAGCATTTAGGGTATCTGTTACATCAAGAGCATAGTAGCCGCAAAAATTAGTATGTGTAGTGGAATATTTATCATTATAGCCGCTATCGCATGAGGCTGAAGAACTCCAGAGGGTTTTGTCTCCACCTCTTCCAAGCCCAAAAATAATATACGATTTCCATTCGCTAACCTGTTTGGATTTACCGTCGCCGCTTCCTGTCCATACATCTGAATAAGTTATAAGCCCATCTACAAAGAATGTATGGGGCAGAGAAGTGGGATGAGAGCTATGTGCAATCAGCTTAAGTCTGGACATTAAATTTGGAGGAATGAAGCTCCATGCCTCTGTCCCGTTGGATGCTTTAAACGCATGTAATTGTCCATCGTTAGCACCAGCAACAATGATTCTTTTGCCGTTTGCAGTAGATCTTTCATTGTTTTCTCTATATATACTGAATGTTGTAGGATTGCTCGTGTCTCTTATGTCTGAAAAATAAAGATTTGGAGTACCTATGACAGATGGGTCAGAGTGAAAAATATCTCCGAGTTTCCAGTTTTCCGGATTGTATGCAGCCTCACCCCGTATATATCCTACAATCATCTCTCTATGTGTTGAAGTAGCAACATCAAGATCAGCATTGGTAATGTTTGCCATGTTAAATGGCGTAATGGAACCTGATTTAAATGTATATATTTTCCTATCGGAAGCAGCGGTATTTGCAAGCATCTCGCCAGCATCCCATTTTTTTGTTAAAGCATTATTAGTGTCAAATTCGAACTTTTTTAGATGACCCTGCCAGAATGGGTCTACATTATTGTATTGAAAAGATGCTTCATACATATAGTTCTCATCAACTGTTCTTATTGCAGCTACGGCAGGATTTGTGAATGTGTAAAGCGTGCCAGAAATCATTGCAAGAGCCTGTTTTATTGCTGATTCAAGCTCAGCCGCATCTTCTGCCATGAAGGCATAGCCGCCAAGCGTCCTGTCACCTGGATCAATTGATGTTGAACACGGGTTCGTTGGTATGGTCACTGCAGAGGTATTGCCTGTGTTTTCCACATTTGGATTATCAGTACCACCATAATAAGCTGCCCAGTTAAGCGTATTTTTAAGTTTAGCAGGCATATTACCGCCAAAACCAATCACAAAAACCTTGTAACCATTATCAGCAAGAGCTTTGGCTTTAGCAATAGTTGTCATGTTAGCGCCTTTACTGCCAGATGAACCACTGCCACCGCAGGAATAAGTGTCTTCTCCATCCGTGACAAAAATAACAAATTTCGATCTGCAAGCTTTTGCAGGGTCGCCGGATTTATGAGTATCAAGATACGCCTTTGCTTCTGCCAAGGAAGCTCCTAATGGAGTACCGCCCAATGCGCTTTCTGTTTTAATGCATGGGGCACTTCCTGTATTAATGGAGCAGGTATTTGGCGCAGTTTTATTGCAGTATATCTTGGTATATTGAGTGTTAATGCCATACACAAGCGTATTGCATCCGGAAGAATAGTTGACAGAAGGTTCATCTTTGGAGCAGTTATAAAAACGCATATAACCAATTCTGATATTAAGATTTTTTTCATCATTTCCATCGATCAGACTGTTATTGTCACTATCAAAGATATTAAAAAGTGCAGTCTTGGCTATTGCCAGCCTGCTGCAGGAAGTAGATGTGCAAGGTAAGGATGTAGTACTTGCAGTACCACCATCAGGTCTCCAGTCCATACTGCCTGAGAGATCTAATACAATCAAGGCATCAGGAGCAACAGTTGAAAACAGTTCACTTTCATCAGCATATGCTGCAGTAACAAAAAACATACAAATATAAATCAATAAAAACTTTAATTTAGTTTTTTTATTTATTTTAAACATTAAATTCCTCCTTATTTTATTCAGTTTTAGAACAGGTGCCGCTCTGACGAACACCTATTCCTGTTTCAATATCTACTCGCGAATCATATCTGGTATTGATACCGCTTATTGTTGTCCAGAAAATAGGACGACTCCATTTTTCAATATTATTCCCAGGCTCGGAATCGCAGCTTTCAGCTACTGGTGCTACAGTATAGGAATATACTGAACCAGGGTCAGTAAGCGCATCAACCTGAATGTTGTTAGCAGTGATGCTTGCAGAAAAGTTAGAATTGCTCAGCAGATCATGCAACCCTGCTTCTGCTGCTGCAAAAGCCTTTTTTTCACCAACAACCCTACCGGCAATCCTCATGTCGCGCGTAGTTGATGTAAATACTATTACTCCAACGGCTGTCAGTATAAGAAGGGCCAACAGAGCCGCTATCATTGCAAAGCCTGATCTGGTATTTATATAAATAAAGCTCATATAGCCCCCGCTAAATTTATTGCATGATTTTTTGGTATTACGCTGGTTGAGTAAACCATTCTTCTCCTCTGTCCTGTATTGGGATCAATGCGGTCTGTCTCCACAATAAGAGTGATGTCTATTCTCCTGATTTGCTGTACATTATTTGTAATGTTACCACTGCCATCAAAATAACTGAATAAAGGGATATTGAGAAGATTGTTTACCACTCTGACTGAACGCGAGGCAGTCCCCGGGGTATCACCAAGAAATGACTGGTTACCGCCTCCAGTATTTCTGGTGATCATCTGATTTGTAGCATCATAAAAATAGGTTATGTTCTCGTTAGAGTCGGATAAAACGGTATTTTCATTAAGGTCTGCCTGAATGTTCAGGCAGTCTGATGCAGCAAGTTGAATACCCAACATTGGATTTGTAAGCACTCCCGTACTTGTTGGGCAGGCAATTGGAGCTGCCCATGCTGTACCCTCAGCTCCCTTGTTGTATGATGCCATGCCAATTTCAAGCGCCATTATATTAAGTACAGCCCTGGCATCCTGCTGTGCTGCTACTTTCTGCTCAATAGCCACAGAAGATCTCTGACCTGAGCTGGTTGCCATATATATGGCTGCAAGCAGCAGCATTGTAATTACCATGACAAAAAGTATCTCGATAAGAGTAAATCCATCTTTATTTTGCATATAGGTTTTCATTAACACCCCTGTTTAAATAAATCTTGCCTGGAAACTATTCGACTCTCTGCTATGCTTTTATTTACAGGCATGGTTACTCTTACAGACACAATCCATGACAGCTGAGTTCTATTTGTAATTGTAGTAGTTACGGTATAAGTCGTATCACCGGCAATTGCGGTCTGACCGCTTGATGTGACAGTACTGCTATGCGATATTGATGTATTGGCATCTGTAGGCAGCTCTGCGCCCCATAGAGATGTTGATGCGCATAGATTCATTATATTCAGTTCGTTTTTTTCAAGCTCTTCGTGCAGCAGCTCAGCAGCCTTTCCAAGCCTGTCTGACTGACCAGCCATCACCCAACCCTGAGGCTGCATACTGAGCATAGCCATAACACCTACCATCACTATTAAAGTGGCTATAAGCACTTCAATTAAGCTAATGCCTGATCTATTGCATAATAAACTCAACACTTACCCTCCCGGTTATATTTGTAACTATATTGGCACGCGAGCCTCTTTGATTAACAAGCCTTATGCTGCCAGGATTAACAGTCCCCCGTGACTGAAAATCATATTGAGTCACAGTGGTGCCGGTACTATCGATTAATATACTGTTTGAAAAAGAGGCAAGAGACTTTTGTTGAAAGTTTTGAAAACCTGCACATGTTGTACCGATATTTTGGCATTGCAGTATCGTATAATTCGGGCTGTTTTCTGTTAAGGTTATCCTGTACTCACGATTTTCAGATATGGCTCTTTCCTTGGACTCATTAACATCAGCGATAAGTTCTCGCGCAGCTGACTTCAATGATCTGTTTATTATATAACCCTGAAGAGAAGGCATGGATAGAGCGGCAATTATCATAATTATCCCTATCGCTACCAGCACTTCGACAATAGAAAATCCTGAACTGGATCGCATTTTTCTTTTCATAAAGAAAAATGAAGCAATAGTAATGCCAATAAAACAATCTTTATTTTTAAATGTTTTTTTCAAATGCCTTGGTACAAATTGTGTAATCAGCTTCATAAATTGTGAACCCCCTTTCATATTTGCTATTACCCTATCCCATATTCCTTGATTTTGTTCAAAAGAGTTTTATAGCTGACTTCGAGCATCTTTGCTGCTTTTGTTTTGTTGCCTTTTGCGATGCTGAGTGCAGATTTAATCTTCTCTATCTCTGCAAGACGGGCTGCATGGCCAGATGCCTCCAGCAATGAAGAGCCATGTTCAGATTTTGTCTGGATTTCATATCCATTTTGAAATGAGATATGTCTTGGCTCTATGACATCACTATCGCATAATATTAATGCCCGTTCAATAATATTTTTTAATTCCCTGACATTTCCTTTCCAGTCATGATGCAGAAACATATCTCTTACCTTGGCTGACATTGATATGTTTTTTGAGCAGATGGGATTGCTGTATTTTTTTATAAAAAAATCTGCAAGCGGAATTATATCATCAATCCTCTGTCTGAGCGGAGGCACAACGATAGGAAATACATTCAGTCTATAATAAAGATCTTCTCTGAACTTGCCTTCTGAAACATCTTTTCCTATGTTTTTATTGCTTGCTGCTATAACACGGCAATCAACCTTTATGGTTTTAGTGCCACCAACCCTCTCAAATTCATTCTCCTGCAAAACCCTTAGCAGTTTGGACTGCAGAGAAAAATCCATATCCCCAATTTCATCAAGAAAGATCGTCCCTTTGTCAGCAAGCTCAAACCTGCCGGGTTTAATCTCATTTGCACCGCTGAAAGCACCCTTGTCATGGCCAAACATCTCATTTTCGATAAGCTCATGAGGAATGGCTGCGCAGTTTACAGGAACAAAAGGTTCGGATGCGCGCGACCCTGAATAGTGAATTCTTCTTGCAATAAGCTCTTTACCTGTGCCGCTTTCGCCGAGCAGGAGCACGGTTGTTTTAAGTGATGCGACCTTTTCAACTTTTTGGATCACCTCGCTCCATGCCGGACTGCTGCCGATTATTTCAGGCATTTTCATATAATCCGGCAGCTCGCTCTTCATTAAAATATTTTCCCTGATAACAGCTTTCTCTGAAAGTGCCCGCTTCAATATCAGCACAAGGTGGTCAGTGTCAAAAGGTTTTGTTATAAAGTCGTAGGCCCCTGACTTTACGGACTTCACAGCAAGCTCTATTGAGCCAAAGGCTGTCATCACCACAACCGGCAGCATCGGCATGCGTTCAATAATGGCTGACAGGATCTGCATGCCATTGCCGTCAGGAAGTTTGATATCTGTTACAGCAGCGTCAAATCCACCAGACTCAATTATCAAAACTGCCTCTTTGACGCTTCCAGCTGTTTTGACATTAAATCCCTCTGCTCTGAGAGTGCTCTCGAGCATTTCACGCATACCCTTATTGTCTTCTGCTATAAGAATTGTATTCATTATTGTTTTGGCAGGCTCAGCATAAATGATGCACCCCTGCTATCGATATTTTCAGCAGCCACACTGCCGCCATGAGCAACAGCAACTTTCTGTACAAATGCGAGACCAATGCCAAGCCCCTTTTCTTTTGTAGTGTAAAAGGGCATAAACACTGCATCAAGCTTGTCAGCAGGAACACCCGGACCATTATCAGAAACCCTGATGACTACTATGTTTTCGGAAGTTTGGCTTATATCTTCTATTTCTACAAAAACCGTATCTCCTGAATCTACTCCATTCTGAATAAGATTCCTCAATGCCTGTTTAAGCAGTATCTCATCAGCCCGTATGAAAATCTCATCTTTTTGATCAAATATAATTCTGCTGGCTGAACTGTCAAGAACATCTATCACACCTGAAATAAGTTTGTTCAGATTAATGTCAGTTTTGACAAGCGGCTCTGATTTGGAGAACCTCAGCAGCTCTTCCATCACAATATTCATCTGTTCAATCTCTTGGAGAATGCTGTACGAAATCGTTTTATTAGGATCGCTGTCTGGTAAGTTTTTGTTTAGCAGCTTTGCATAGCCCGCGATCACTGCCATCGGATTTCTGAACTCATGAGCCACTGCAGCAGAAAATTCTCCAAGTGCTGCCATGCGTTCCTTGATCACAAGCTGCTTTCGAAGACTCTTTATTTCATTACCAAGAGTGTCAAATGTTCCAATAACGCTCTTCATATCATGAGAATCAGTAGCAGCTTCTTTTTTATGCAGAAAACGCGGAATTATTATGATAAGTGCAATCAGCGCTACGAGAGATAGCGTTGCGAGCAGAAATGAAAAGAGTATCTCGGTCTGCAGAACCATTTACCTCCTCATATTTGTGAAAAAAGCGACTGCGCCTGTGTATCTGCTATCTGAAATAATTGAATAAGCCAAAAACAGTTTCAACTCTAACTATCTGTAAAATCAAAATCAATCTGTGTTCTTGAGCTGATCCATGTTAAATATAACATTTTTTTGGACTTGAACAGGCTTTTTTGCTATAATTTATGGCAATGGACAATATACAGGCTAAATCAATAGTTGAATCATTGCTTTTTGTGGCTGGAGAACCTGTAACCTGTTCTGCCATAGCCAAACTGACAGACATACCTGAAGCTGATGTAAAACACTATCTAAATGAACTTTCAGAAAGCTACAAGACACGGGCTTCCGGCATTATCATTACAGAGATAGCAGATGGTTTTCAGATGATAACTAACCCTGATAATGGTTTCTGGGTCAGAAAGCTGCGTAATATAAATCAGAGCTCAAAGCTTTCACAGGCAGCACTCGAAACACTCGCAATTATTGCGTATAAGCAGCCTCTGACAAAAGTTGAGGTTGACCAGCTCAGAGGAGTAAATTCTGACGGTGCTGTAAAAACATTGGTTGATAGAAGACTTATAAAAATAATAGGCAAAAAGGAAGCTCCGGGCCGCCCCTTCCTTTATGGGACTACAAAGGAGTTTTTGCAATATTTTGGACTGAAAAACCTTGCAGAACTTCCTTCTCTGTCTGATTTTTTGAAAGAAGATGCTGCATAAAATATTATGCAGGGCAATGAGGTTGGAATGAAAAAATATATTATCCTTTTAATCGTGTTTATAACAACCCTGCTTTTCTTATGTATAAATATATCATCTGCAGCACCAAAAAAATCCGCTCAGAGTTCATCATCACCCACTAATTTTAAATATACAGTTAAGAAAGGGGATACTCTCACAAAAATCTCCAGGAAATTTGAGATATCCATTTATAAGATTAAAGATGCAAATCAGCTCACTTCTAACAATATTTCTATCGGATCAAGACTTATTATTCCGCTCAAGGAGTCAGATAAAAAAACCATTTCATCAGGGCAGACGATTAATACTGATAAAAATACCGGGAGCTCAGAGGCTAAATATTATATTGTCAAGAAAGGTGATACTCTTTCCCGCATTTCTAAAAAATATTCCGTACCTATTTCAGAGCTTAAGCAGCTTAACAATCTAAGATCTGCTGCACTGAAAAGCGGACAAAAACTGCTTGTATCTCCAGCCAGGGAACAGGATGAGCCCGAACAGGTGATTAATGATAAAGAAGCTCCACAAACAATACCTGAAAGGATTCAGGAGGCAAAAGAGTTTCTGAAGTCAGATGAGATATCTGACATGAGCATTCGTGAAAGGCTCACCCTCTTCGCAAAAAAGATGCTCCATATACCTTATAAATTTGGCGGTACCGGGCATACTGGACTGGACTGTTCATCATATGTTCAGAAGGTTTATACATCAGCAGCAGGCCTGAGTCTTCCAAGGAGCGCCAGAGAGCAGTACAAGGTTGGTGAGCCGATAGATAAGAGCTCGCTCGCGGTAGGTGATCTGGTCTTTTTCAGAACATACGCTTCATTCCCTTCGCATGTGGGTATTTACCTTGGGAATAATCTGTTTATTCATGCTTCATCAAGATCCAAAAAGATTGTGATAAACAGTCTTGACACACCATATTATCTAAAGAGATATATCGGCGCAAGAAAGCTGCTTCCAGAGGAAATTGAAGACATGGAGAAACTCGAAAATCTGCCAATAGAAAACAGCATGGAACAGGCTGTGCAGCAGCAGAATAAGTAGTTATTAAATAGTTACAAACTGTCCCATCATTCCAACATCATAACCGCCAAGATTCAGAACTGACTGTTTAAATTCGTCATCAGTACAAATTATATCCAGCAGCGCATTTATCATGTATGTATCAACAAGTTCAGCAGGTATCGCCAGATCATATCTTTCAGTTGCAATCGGAATAAAATCGAGGTCAAGTGCAGCTGCAGCAGAGTATATGGCCATGCCTGTGTCGCATAGGCCTGTAAGAACAGCAGATGCAACAGACATGTGCGTATATTCTTCTCTGTCATATCCCTGAATCAAATATGGATTTATATTGCGTTCCCGCAGCATTTTATCAAGCAACAGTCTGGTGCCTGATCCCTGCTGTCTATTGATAAAGAGCAGGTCATTTCTCAGAAGATCTTCCACCCCATTAATCGATTTGGGATTTCCTTTTTTAACAAGCAGTCCCTGTTCCCTGTGTGCAAGGGTTATGAGTGCAATATCTCCCTTCTTGAAAAATTTCTTTATATACGGGACATTATATTCTCCTGTCTCTTCATCAAGCAGGTGGGTTCCGCATAGATGGGCTTCAGACCTTTTCAGAGCCATCAGTCCGCCCATTGATCCTACATGGGCAGATGAAAATGTGAGTTCCGGGTGTTTGATTTTTATGGCATTTGAAAGAAGGTCAAGCGCATTGTCATGGCTTCCAATGCAGACGATTGTATTTTTGATCTGCTTCATGCTGTTGATCAGGTCAACACTAACCTCTGTGCCAGCCTTAACACCCTCTGAGTTGGCCGGTATTCTTAGCATGCCATCTGCTCTGACAACAGACATCAGAAGCCCTGCGCCCCTGCTTATCGGAGTTGCTATACACTTGTCGTTTACCACTCCAAGCTTAACCCTTATATATTCATCAACTCCCATAGGAGAAGCCATATTCCTTGAGACGGTAGCTGTAAGCTGTTCGGGCTCGCCATGCTGCCTGCCTAAATACATATTGATCAGAGGCACCGCAAAAAGCTGAAAAGTGAGATATGCTGAAACAGGATAACCAGGGATGCCCAGTACTGGCTTATTGTTTATGATGCCGGCAATAAAAGGTTTGCCAGGTTTAATAGAAACACCATTGACAAGCAGCTCCCCAAGCTCCTTTATGGCAGAAGCTGTAAAATCCTCTGACCCCCTGCCTGATCCCGCATTAATGATGACGATATCTGAAGATAAAGAAGCATCATAAAGGGCTTTCTTTATAGATTCAAAATCATCCTTCACTATTGGGCTGCATATGGATTTTCCTCCCAAATCATCAACAAGGCCTGACAGCACTAAAGAGTTGTACTCAATTATCTCAGGCGCTTTAATCCCTTTTTGCGCATCTTTCGGAGTAATAAGCTCTGTTCCTGTAGGAATAACTGTTACTATCGGCATCCTGTACACCTTGACGCGCACGCAGCCGCTTGCAAGCATGGCACCCACATCAACAGGTCTGATTTTATGATTTAGAGGAGCTATCATCTCCGTTGAAACTATATCCTCACCAATCATTCGTGTATTCTGATATGGGGTAAGGGGCTGATAAATCTCTATGTAGTCCCCGACAATATTAACATCCTCAACCATCACTACTGCATTAAAGCCCTCAGGAAGAGGGTCGCCTGTATCAATATAAAGTGCATCCTTGCCAATTGTTAAAAGCGCAGGGGCTGATTCAGATGCGCTGAAAGTATCAGGAAATCTTACAACATACCCGTCCATGGCAGATGCATGATAAAAAGGGGATGAGTATTTCGCAAAAACAGGTTCGGCAGTTATTCTTCCGCGAGAGTCAGCAACATCTATGGTTTCAGACTTTTCAATGCCGCTCAACAAGTCAGAAACCCTGCTGAGCATCAAATCTCTGGCGCTGTCCATGGACATAACATCAAGGAAAATATGCTTCATTGTATTTATCCTTAAACCAAATTTTTAAGCCCGAGCGGATTGGGAGACATCCGTTTAAATCCTTTTTGCTGGGCTACAATATCAAGAGGCACTGTCATAAGATCCAGCAGATAAGAAGTATTGTCAGACAGGAGTTTTTCATCTGCAGCCTTGATATAACATTTGCATGTATTGCAAAGCTCCAGCCGAACGCCTGCTTCGTCTTCTGCTTCCAGTATATCAATTTTTGATCCATTTATTTCGAGACATGCAGGGCAGCCTATTCTGCGCCATACACCTTTGCTTCCGCAGAATGAGCATAAAAGGGTCTTTTTATCCTCTTTTTTCATGACAGCAAAAGAGGGAGTTGCTCCGCATACAGGGCATTTTCCGTTCTCCCACTCTGCAGTATTGTTTTCGGAAGAAGCAGCAGACCAGTTTAAAAATGGCATGCCCAGTATATACAGGATGGATGCAAGTTCATCCTCATGATATGGCGACTGAAATGAAGGGATCTCATTAAATGGCAGTCTCCTGAAATCAATTCTTCCAAAAAGCAGCGCTTCCTTGAGAGGCTGAATGTTTTCTTCAGGGATTTCGAGTGCTTTTATCAGTTCTTTTAGAAGTGCTTCAGCCACATCTCTCTTATAGCAGATATCGTCTTTTGATGGTTCATATCTGTAAGCTTCAGCAGATTCTAAAAAGTTTAATACCTTATCATAAAATTTCAGGGCATCATGCAGATGCGGTTTTTTTGATGCAAGTTCATTCGTGTCCATTGATTATCAGACAATCAGATCCCGGCCAGTCAAGGTATGTCAGGATGTTTGATCCTCACCTTATCTCCAGCAAGACCTTCCGTGAGGAATACTTTTATCTGTTTTTTTTCCTCAGAGGTCAGCCCCAGCGGCGTAAGAATCTTATTGCCCTTACCTCCTCCATTATTTAAAAAATCTATCACTTCGTCTAGTGTTTTGAATATTCCGTTATGCATATACGGGGCTGTCAATGCAATATTCCTTAGTGTAGGAGTTCTGAATGCACGCCAATCCTTTTTATTATTTGTAACAAGGTATCTGCCGGGATCTTCTTTAAGATTTTTATAGTCAGCATAATGATAAACCTTTGCGACAAACCTTCTTGTTGCTGACACATCAGGATCATTCACAAACGCAGGGTTTTCTGGAATATTCAGCGCATGGAACTGACTGTCAGACAGCAGCACTCCGTCATGACACCTTACACAGCCAGCCTTGCCTTTAAAAAGTTCATATCCTTTTTTTGCATCAGCAGATAATGCGTTTTTATCGCCCTTTAGATATCTATCAAGAGGCGCATTCATGGAAACAAGAGTGCGCTGAAATGCAGCCAATGCCATTGCTATACGGCCTCTTGTAACATCACCGCCAAAAACTTTTTTAAAGTCAGCAGCATATGCCGGCACGCTCTGTATATGCTCCTCAAGGTAGTCAAGGTTTTTATTCATCTCAAATGCCGACATTATCGGGAAAAGCGTCTGTTCTTCAAGGGTTGCAGCCCTGCCGTCAAAAAAATAGGTTTTATATAGTGCTGCATTGAGCAATGTGGGCGTATTGCGCCAGTTTCTGGTTGTAGGATAGCTCATGGATATATCAAGACCATCAGTAAATGCCTGCTCAGGCACATGACATGTAGCGCAACTCATTGTGCCATCGCCTGAGAGCCGTCTGTCAAAAAAGAGCTTTTTGCCAAGCTCAATTTTTTCAGGAGTCTGTGGATTCTCAGCAGGAACAGGTATGTTTTTGAAATATTCAATATGGGCAGAATAAGCAACTGCCGGTATTAAAAACAATATAAATATCAGTCCTATTATTGAGTTATTTCTTCTTGACATGGCTTAGCTCCTTGACGATTATATCTTTAATATACTCGTACGGACGATTGCCGACCACCCTCCTGCCATTTATAAAAAATGTTGGAGTGTTGTACAGATCAATATCATGGGCAAGCTTTAAGTCTGCCTGCACCTCTTTGGCATGTTTTTTAGTATCTATGTCTTTTGTGAAGCGCGCTGTATCGAGATTCAGCTCTTTTGCATATTGAATAAGACTGTTTCTATCAAGCTTTGGGGATCTCTGAAGAAGCAAATTATGCATTTCCCAGAATTTGCCCTGGTCTCTTGCTGCCAGTGCAGCCTGAGCCGAGATGAATGCATAATCACGATATTTATACGGATACTGCTTTACTACAAGTCTGATTTTATCCTTGAATTCAGCGAGAATCTTTTTGACTGTCGGACCGACAGCCACACAGTGCGGTCACTGATAGTCTAAAAATTCTATTATAGTAACAGGCGCATTTGCCGGACCATAAGCAGGAGAGCTCCCGATCGGCACGCTGTATCTCTGTTCATCGCAATATGCAAAAGAAGCACTGAACAAAAATGAAAGCAGAATCACAAAAATACAACGCACCGTCAGGTTCAATCTATAATCTCCTTAGTAACCGAGTCTTTTTATCCACTTGCCATGCCTTTTCCTGGCCCACTCAAGAGGAACAGTTCCCTGAACCATTATCCTGAAAGTCCCGGGATTTGCGATGGATGCAAGATAAGCATGTATCGGAATAGCCATCACAAAGACAATAAAACTCACATTATGAAGCAGATGTGATATCAGAATAAGGGTTTTAAATCCAGGCAACAGCCATATTATAAACCCGGAAATTGATATAAGCACTCCAGCTCCCAGTATTGCCAGATAATAGAGCTTTTGCCCTGAGTTGATGATATCCTGCTCAGGCAGCTTCACATTTTTTATAATGTATCCCCCACCCTTTGAAAGCCAGACAAGATCATCAGAGGAGAGATTTAGAGCAACCGGCAGATAATGAGACACTGTTGACAGAAGTGAAACAACAAATACAACTCCTATCCAGTTATGAAGCACTTTAAGTGTTGCAAAGCTCCCGAAAACGGTATTCAGCTGTTCCAGGTGAAAGAGGAATGCAAATCCGCTCACCGCAAGAAATATGCAGCTGACAGCAAGAACCCAATGGTTGATTATCTCAAAGGTCGATGCCTTTCTGATCATTTTACTCATCGTTTTTCTCCTCCTCATCTTTTTTGGGGCCCACTACAGCGTAGTGGAGGAGAGAAGCTGCCACAGCGCCTCCCAATCCTATAACAGCAAGAGGTTTTAGCACTTTATGCCAGAAAACTACTGAATCCGGTATCTGCGGCTTGTCCTCCATGCCATAGAAATTAGGAGCTTCCTTAAACGCATAAAGAGCACCAAGTCCGCCAAGATCATTCTGACCATAAACCTTCTGGTAGCCAGCCTTCTGAGCCTCTGCAATAAGTTCATCCCTGTCACCGAATTTAATAGCTCCGGTCGGGCATGTTTTTGCACAGAGAGGTTCAAGGTTTTCAGCAATTCTGTCAGCGCAGAGCGTGCATTTGGATATCTTGTTGTTCTTGTCGTATCTGGGCACATCAAATGGACAGGCTGCTACACAGAGTTTGCAGCCAATACATTTATCCTTGTCAAAAACAACCGCGCCTTCTTTGGTCTTATAGAGCGCTCCTGGAGAAGGACATATCTTAATGCAGCCTGCGTCATCGCAGTGCATGCACCTTTGGCTGACAAAAAGCCAGCGCATATCATCCTTTTCAGAAGGCACTTCGACAAAACGAATCCTGTTGTAAAGCGCAGGGGTCAGATCAGGCGGGTTTTCAAATGTACCTCTATTATTTGTCTTGGTACCCTCAAGCTGGTTCCATGACTTACAGGCAACTTGACAGGCCCTACAGCCGATGCAGAGTTCAGGCGATATCAATAATGACTTTCTCTTCATTGTAGTTTACCCCCTCGCCTTTTCAATATTGACCATAAAGGCCTTTGATTCAGGGATCATTGTATTCGGATCCCCAATGGTAGGAGTCAGCAGATTCGCGCTGTCAAAGCCGCTGCCATCCTCAGGGAACTGCCATCCAAAATGCCAAGGCAGACCTACCTGATGGATTGTGCTTCCACCGACCTTGAAGGGTTTAAACCTGCCTGTCACAATAGCTATCGCATTAACCTGACCGCGGGCTGACTTGACGATCATCTTGTCGCCATTTTTAATATCCTTCTCTTTTGCAAGCTCTTTGCTTATTTCGACAAACTGCTGAGGCTGCATCTCAAGAAGCCATGAGAGATGTCTGGTCATAAGACCTGTCTGCCAATGCTCAGTAACCCTGTAGGTAGATGCAACATATGGATAGCGCATGTCGCATGAGTAGAATACATCTTCATCTTTACCCTTTCCTTTGTCATGGAAGAGCTTGATCGAAGGATTAATCCTCTGTTTTGAGAGTATGTTCTCCTGCAGTGGACATTCAAGAGCTTCATAGTGCTCCGGGAATGGACCATCAGCAAGGCCAGGGCCAAACAAGGATCCTTTTCCGTCCGGCTTCATGATGAATGGATATTTGCCGCTCTTCTCATCAGCCATAGGCGGCGCAGGTCCATCAGGGATATCTCCCACCCAGCCAGGTGTAGTCTGCTTGGTTGCCGGATCAATTTTGTTTGGATCCCATTTTAAAACCACCTTCTTGGAATTCCATGGCTGGCCTTCAGGATTAACTGATGCCCTGTTATATATTATTCTTCTGTTGACCGGCCAGCACCATGCCCATTCCGGATACATACCGAGACCTGTAGGGTCAGACTTCTTTCTTCTGGCCATCATGTTGACAGGCTTGCCGTCTTTAAGCGTATAACTCCCGCTGTAGAGCCAGTTGCCGCATGATGTAGAGCCGTCATCCTGGAGAGTTACAAAGTTTGTGCAGAGGTCACCTTTTTTGCCTATGAGTTTTCCTGTCTTTTTATCATGAATATCCTGCAGGTAGTACCCGTTTATCTCTTTCGCTACCTTATGGATATCGATACTGTTAAATCCACCGTGTCCGCTGGGTATTTCGTAATCCCAGTCAAGATTGATGATAGGAGCAGAGAATTTACCGCCCTCTTTTTGATAGAGTTTCTTGACTCTTTTCTGGAGTTCGTTCAACATCTCTCCATCCGGAAGAGTTCCGCCGACAGGTTCAACAGCCTTGTAACGCCACTGCGCCCATCTGCCTGAGTTGGAGATGCTGCCTTCCTTCTCGACTGAAGATGAACATGGAAGAAAAAATACCTCTGTCTGTATATCCTTTGGATTCATGCCAGGACCACGCCAGAAGGAGCCTGTTTCATTATCAAACAGGTTGACATTGACCATCCATTTTAATTTGCTCATGGCTTTTCTGGTTTTATTTGAGTTTGCTCCTGAACATGCAGGATTCTGTCCCCATGCAAAGAAACCTTCAAATTTCCCTTCAATCATTCTGTCAAAGAGGTTGAGCCATGAGGCATTCATTCCAACATCAAGCTTCGGAAGCCACGCGTATCCAAAGTCATTCTCCTTAGTGGCCTTGCTGCCATATATGGCCTTAAGATAGCTGGTGATATACTTTCCTTTGTTGGACCACCAGTTAACACTCCTTGGATCTTTGCTCTTAGGGGTTGTCTTCTCAATGTATGTACTCAAATCCGTCAAGTTGGCTGCGGGTACATTAAGATAAGCAGGCAGTATATGGAAAAGAAGACCATAGTCAGTTGAACCCTGGACATTTGATTCTCCTCTCAGGGCATTGACTCCGCCGCCAGCGATGCCAATATTGCCGAGAAGAAGCTGAATAATGGACATAGTCCTTATGTTCTGAGTGCCAACAGTGTGCTGAGTCCAGCCCATTGCATAAAGCTCTGTACCAGACTTGTCAGGTCTGCCTGTTGAGGCATATGTCTTGTAAACCTCAAGAAGCTTGTTTTTGTCGGTGCCGGTAATATCAACAACCTTATCTACTGTGTATCTTGAATAGTGTTTCTTCAGAAGCTGGAATACACAATTAGGGTCCTTAAGAGTAGGATCCTGTTTTGGAAGGCCGTTTTCATCGAGCTGGAATGTCCATGTCTTTTTGTCATACTTTCTGCCTTTTTCATCATAGCCTGAGAAGAGGCCGTTAAGTTCGCCAGGCATTTTGAAGTCAGGATTTACCAGATAGGTGGCGTTTGTATATTTGACAACATACTCTTTGAAATAGAGGCTGTTATCAATAATATATTTAATCATGCCTCCAAGAAATGCGATGTCTGTTCCTGAACGAAGAGAAGCATAAACATCAGCCTTGGTGGCTGTTTTTGTGAAGCGAGGATCAACAACCAGCAGTTTCGCACCCCTCTCTTTTGCTCTCATAATCCATTTCATGGAGATAGGATGGTTTTCAGCTGGATTTGAACCCATTACAAGTATTACATCAGCGTTTCTAAAGTCAATCCAGTGGTTTGTCATTGCACCGCGTCCGAACGACTCTGCCAGAGCCGCAACAGTTGCGGAGTGTCATATTCGGGCCTGGTGTTCAATCCATGCAAGTCCCCATGATCTCATAAGTTTCTGAATCAAATAGCACTCTTCATTATCAAGTGCAGCGCTGCCAATATGAGCGATAGCATCAGTTCTGTTTACAACAAAATCTTTCTCAACAACACGCTCAACGCCATCAGCACCTTTTTCCGTTACTTTGGATTTTGATATTGTTTTGAATGTTTTGTCTCTTGTTTCCTTTACCCTCTTGGCGATCTCATCAAATGCCCAGCTCCACTCAACCTCTTTCCACTTGTCAGCACCTGGAGCTCTGTAAAGCGGCTTTGAGGGTCTTAAAGAGTTGTTTACGAGCTGATAAAGTGAACTGCCCTTTGAACAAAGAGCCCCCTCATTGATAGGATGATCAACATCCCCTTCTGTGTTTACAACTTTGCCGTCTACTGTATGCACAATAATACCGCATCCAACAGAACAGTAAGGACAGATTGTTGTCGTCTCTTTGGCATTTTTAATCCTTAACCCCTGAGCATATGCCTTTGCTGGTTCAAGATTAATACCTGCAGATCCTGCAAGAAGAGAGACGCCGGACAACTTGAGAAAATCTCGACGTGATACTCCCATACTACCTCCCCGTGAAATAGTTTGTTGCTGCTGCTTTGTACACTGCAAAACTTATTAGAATTAGTTTATTTCATCCCCTGACTCAAGTCAATTTGTGAATAAAAATAGTACTATAAGAAATGTTTATAATATTCTAAACTAATCCTGATCTTCTGTGGTGTCAGGTTCAGCTGCTTCCTTGTGTATAAAAGATCTGCCTTCGAAAACAGCCCCTTCAGCTACAGTAAGTTTTTTTGTCTTTACATCACCATAAAGCATGCCCTTGGGTTTGATTTCCACAAGTTCAGAAGCCTCAATATTGCCATGCATCCTTGAGCCTATGACAACTCCCCTGGCAGATATATCCCCGCTCAGGTCAGCGCTGCTCCCGATTATTACCCAGTCTGCAGTTATGTTGCCAGTAAATCTGCCGTCAATGCGTAGAGTGCCATTAACGATGACTGTACCGTTTAACTCTGAACTGTTGCCGATCAGTGTATCAAACTTGTCATTTTTCCGTGAGAACATTAGGGATCTCCTTTATATAAATGCGTGGATTTGAGTGGGCCCTGTTGCGCCAGACCTCATAATGCAGATGAGGACCTGTAGCATTGCCTGTTGATCCTACAAGGGCAACTACATCGCCTCTTTTTATCTTTTGACCAACCTCTGCCTTATTGACTGAATTGTGAGCATAAAAAGTTGTATAACCAAGCCCATGTTCAATAACAACCAGATTGCCGTTGCCGGCGTTAAAGCCTGAAAAGGTTACAACTCCATCTGCTGTAGCCTTGATAGGAGTTCCGGAAGGGGCTGCAATATCCATCCCTGAGTGAAATTCCTGCACTCCATGTATGGGAGAGAGTCTTTTTCCATATTCAGAAGTAACTGAGCCTTTTAAAGGCCAGCCTCTTGGCGTTGCAACAAAGATATTTTTTTGGTTGTCAAGGTAATCTGCCACAGCCTTTATATTTTCTACACTGAGCTTCATCTGCTCTTTAAGCAGATCCACATTTATTGACCCCTCAGCAGCAGATGATTCAAGAAACTCTGGAGCAGGCGCTGAAATTGGCTGAACATTTTCGAGAATTTTTTCCTTGTTTTTAAAAGACAGGAGTCTTTTGAGCTCAACTTCCGCACACTGTAGATAAGCCATGGCATTCCGGGTTTCAGCAAAAACCCTGCTGTACTGATTCAGTGCTGTTTTCATATTGTAATACTCGAATGTTCTGATGGCAGTGGAGACTATGAACACAGTACCGATTATCCATGCTGCAACAGAAAGCACAAGGCCGACTGAAGGGATCTTTAGCCTGACGGTTCTCAGGTTGTCATGAGGAATCAGGACAATTGTTACAGGAGTAAAGATCTTCCTGAGAAATTTTTTAATTTTATATGTAATTGACAGCCTGCTGATCTCCTTTGGTTATATAACCAATTTTATAAGCAGGGATTTTTAAATTATTAAGCATTGACAGGGTCTTGTCAGCCATATGATTTTCTAAAACAATAACATACCCAACTCCCATATTAAAAGTCCTGAACATCTCATCATCAGGAACATTTCCGATCTTTTGTATTAAACTGAAAATTTCAGGCACAGGCCATGAGTCAAGTTTGATATCTGCTGATATGCCTTTGGGAAACACTCTTGGAAGGTTGCCGGTTATGCCTCCGCCTGTAATATGTGCCATGCCTTTTATCTTAACCGATCTTATAATCTCTTTAATTGTTGAGACATATATTGTTGTCGGCTTAAGCAGCTCTTTGCCAATTGTAGTATCAAGTTCAGGCAAATGCTGATCCATGGAGTAGCCAGCCTTATCAATCAGCACCTTTCTTGCCAGTGAATAGCCATTGCTGTGAAGACCGCTTGAAGGCAACCCTATAACAATATCGCCTTCTCTTATCTCAGTTCCGTTTATAATATCAGCTTTATCAACAACACCAACTGCAAAGCCTGCGATGTCGTACTCACCGTCAGGGTAAAACCCCGGCATCTCTGCAGTCTCTCCGCCGATTAATGCGCATCCTGCCTCTTTGCAGCCCTCTGATATTCCCTTGATAACATCCTCAGCGGTTCCGAGATCAAGCCTTCCGGTTGCAAAGTAGTCAAGAAAAAACAGTGGTTCTGCACCGAGCGTCAGAATGTCATTAACGCACATTGCCACGAGATCTATACCTACTGTATTGTGCACACCAGAAAGAAAAGCGACTTTAAGTTTTGTGCCAACGCCGTCAGTGCCGCTCACAAGGACAGGATCGCAATATTTACTTTTGTCCAGGTTGAAAAGCGCTCCAAAAGAGCCGAGATCTGTCAACACCTCAGGCCTGAATGTTTTTTTGGCCAAAGGAGCGATTCTCTTGACAAGCTCATCACCCGCTTCGATATCAACACCTGATTTTTTATAAGTCATTTGATCCATGCCAAAACCTCATTATGATTTTATTTTTATATTCATACTTATATCAGCTGCTTTTGCTGAATGCGTGAGAGCGCCTGAAGATATAAGATCAACTCCTGTTGATGCAATCTCTCCTATATTATCAAGCGTAACATTCCCCGATGCCTCTACCAGAACATCAGCAGTTCTTTTTTTAATATACTGAACAGCAGATTCCATATCATTGATATTCATATTATCCAGCATAATTACATCAGCGCCAGAATTCAAAGCCTCTTTTACTTCGTCAAGAGTTGAAGCTTCGATCTCTATTTTCATCAGGTGGCTCGCCTTTTTGCAGGCTGATACAGCTTTAGATATGCTGCCATTCACTTTAACATGGTTGTCCTTTATCAATATTCCATCATAAAGACCTGATCTATGGTTATATCCTCCGCCAATCCTGACAGCATATTTTTCCATGTATCTCATTCCAGGGGTTGTTTTTCTTGTATCAGTAACCCTGATGTCAAACGATCTTACTGCATCAACAAACCTGTTTGTCAGCGTTGCAATTCCGCATAGCCGTTGAAGAATATTGAGCGCAAGCCTCTCTCCTGCAAGAACAGCACGGGCATTGCCTGACACAACACCGATAAGATCACCTTTTGATACAGCAGAACCGTCTGTAAGCATATTCTCAAACTTGATTCCGGGATCCAATATATTAAAGACGAGCTCGACAAAAGGAATACCAGCCACCATACACTCTTCTTTTGCGATGATCTCGGCAGAACAGGATACGCTGCTGCTGACAGTAAGCTCAGAAGTTATATCAGAGCTGCCTATATCCTCTTCAAGCGCAAAAACCAGAAATTTTTTTATGTATTCAGGATGCAATAGTAACTACCGCCTTTTAAACATGGTCAGAAGGCCAAAAATACCTCCGGCCACAGCTCCAATAGCAAGCGCAGACCTCCAGTCGAGCAGAGTCGTGACATTGCCGCTCACATTATTTCCGATCATAAGTATTGATGTGCTGTTATTGGCATTAATTGTATTGGCAGCCAGCACTCCTGCTGCGCTTTTGTTTATCTCAATTTTTTCAGATGCGATGGTAGCTGGAATCAATGAAAAATTAAGATTCACATTTGAGCCCGCAGCCACCAGTCCAAGGCTCTGATTCATTGATACATTATGCCCGCGCACAACCGCTGCTGCCCCCTGGGTAACCTCGACCCGCTCTCCATCGATGCTGAGCGCTCCAACCTGCTGCATATCAATATGACCGCCGTCAACAGAACGCACTGTACTCTGCTTTAAATTGACAAACTCTGCTTCAACTATATCGAGACTTTCTCCTAAGATATCCACAACATCCTTAGCCATATCAGAATCCTCCTAAAATATTCATGAGCCGATTTTTTCAAGAAGCATTATATTCTCTGAAACCTTGTCAGACTTCTCTTTAAGCTCTTCAAAACGGGCCCTGTCCTTATCAACAACAGCTTTTGGAGCACTGTTAATAAACTTCTCATTGGAAAGCTTTTTAGTAAGAAATTCTATGGACTCTTCGATCTTTTCTCTCTCTTTCTGCAAACGGCCCACCTCTGTCTTTATATCAAGCAAACCTTCCACAGGAAGATATATTTCCATATCTTTCTGAACACAGACAGCAGAGCCTGACGGTTTAGTTGTACCGACACTCGCAATAATCTCGGATGCCTTCACCATTTTCTTTATTGCAGCCATGTTCTCATTAAGAATCGAGGCTACATTATCATCAGCTGTTTTAATGTAGACCTCAAGCTCTGCAGATGGAGCAATATTCAGTTCTCCCCTCAGACTTCTTATCCCTGACACTGTGCTTAAAACATACTCCATAGCAGACTCTGCGTCAAGATCTCTGCTTTCAGCCATTGGGTATCT
The DNA here is from genome assembly GCA_034002665.1 of Dissulfurispiraceae bacterium. Lineage (GTDB taxonomy): Bacteria > Nitrospirota > Thermodesulfovibrionia > Thermodesulfovibrionales > Dissulfurispiraceae > JAFGXL01. The sequence goes on from JAVFAA010000001.1 coordinate 740,148, forward strand.
CTGCAGCATAATACTGCCGGTTGATCCCTGTAAGGCATGCCATATCTCCTCTGTAACAAATGGTGTAAATGGATGCAGCATTATCAAAGACCCCTTTAGAATGCGAACAAGACAGCTCAGGGTATTTTTCTTCAGTTCCGGATCATCGCCGTACATCGCAGGTTTTGAAAGCTCTATATACCAGTCACAGAACTCATGCCATACAAACTGATATATGCTGCTTGCTGCTTCATTGAATCGATAAGCCTCAAGGTATCTGTTAACATCTTCAATTGCAGCATTGAATCTCGATATTATCCATCTGCCGGGCAGATCAGGGTTCAGAGGCGCAGCAGCGCATTCATAACCTGCATTGTTAAGGTTTCCGAGTATGAATTTAGAGGCATTCCATATTTTGTTAATGAAATGTCTGTAACCTTCAACCCTCTCCTCAGAAAACCTTATATCCCTGCCCTGAGCAGCAAATGCGACAAGAGAAAATCTAAAAGCATCAGCACCAAATCTCGCAATCATATCAAGAGGATCAACAACATTACCCCTGGATTTTGACATCTTCTGTCCATGCGAGTCGCGTACAAGCGCATGGATATAGACATCTTTAAAGGGAACCTCTTTTTTAAACTTCAGCCCCATCATTATCATTCTTGCCACCCAGAAAAAGAGTATGTCAAAACCTGTAATAAGTACGCTTGTCGGGTAAAAAGATCTCAGGTCATCAGTATCTTTTGGCCAGCCAAGAGTAGAAAAAGGCCAGAGCGCTGATGAAAACCATGTATCAAGAACATCAGGATCGCGTATTATATCTTTGCTGCCGCAGTCAGGACATTCCGTAATATTGGTGCGTGAACATCTGGGTTTTACATCTCTTGATACTCTGATTATTTTAGAGTTATTAATAATCTGTTCATGAGTAAGACCTTTTGCCCTCAACCCGCTGTAAGTGCCTGTAACCAGCATGGTACCATCCGGAGTTGATACAGGTTCAAAAAATATATGGTCAATCATATCGCCCTGATCAGATCCATGTTCACTTTTACATGAAGGGCAGTACCAGACTGGTATCTGGTGTCCCCACCATATCTGTCTTGATATGCACCAGTCCTTTATGTTGTTCATCCAGCCGTAGTAGTTGTTTTCCCAGGATTCCGGTACTATGGTAATCTTCCTGTCTTTAACGGCAGTGATAGCCTCTTTTGACATTGCAGAAACATCAACATACCACTGTATCGTCTGCAGGGGTTCTATTGTTGTCTTGCATCTGTAGCAATGACCTACTGAATGAAGATGTTTCCTGTCTCCTTCAAGCAGAGTCAGCTCCTTAAGATCATTCAACACAAGCCTTCTGCACTCATATCTGTCAAGACCTGCGTATCTCTTGCCTGCTTCTGCAGTCATCTTGCCATCCTCAGATATCACCTGCAGAGAGGGCAGTCCATGCCGTTTGCCGATTGCTTCGTCATTAAAGTCATGTGCAGGCGTAACCTTCACAGCTCCTGTGCCGAACTCTTGATCCACAGCATCATCTGCCACAACCGGTATCAGTCTGCCGGACAGGGGAAGTTTAAGGTCTTTTCCGATAAACTTCTTATAACGACTGTCATCAGGATTGACTGCAACAGCTGTATCTCCAAGCATGGTCTCCGGTCTGGTTGTGGCAACGGTCAGATACCCGCTGCTATCAGAAAGTGGATACTGAATATAGTAGATTCTGCCTTCTGTATCCTCATACTCAACCTCAAGATCTGACAATGCAGTATGGCACCTCGGACACCAGTTTATCAGGCGATTATCCCTGTATATGAGACCTTCCTCATAGAGCTGCACAAAAACCTCTCTGACAGCGTCTGAGAGCCCCTCATCAAGAGTGAAGCGTTCTCTTGACCAGTCGCATGAAGCGCCCATCTTTTTAAGCTGATGTGTTATTCTGCTGCCGTACTCAGACTTCCATTCCCATATTTTTTGTATAAACGCATCGCGTCCAATTGAGTGTCTGCTGATTTTTTGTTTGGCAAGCTCTCTTTCTACCACATTCTGAGTCGCTATCCCTGCATGATCTGTGCCGGGCAGCCATAGCGTATTGTATCCAAGCATTCTCTTCCATCTTGTGAGAATGTCCTGTAGTGTTGCGTTCAGCGCATGACCCATATGCAGCGAGCCTGTAACATTGGGAGGCGGTATTACAATGCAGAAAGAGTCCTGATCAGCCTTTTTCGATGGTTTGAAATAACCGGAGTTTTCCCATAACTCATACCACTTATCTTCAATCTGGGATGGTTCATAAGACTTGTTTAGTTCGTTCATATCATGATCCCTGTTTTCATTATGTAATAAGTATAGTATTAAATAATACGGATTTTGGTCTGAAAAGGACAACTTTTTAGTTTAATGCAGTATTAAGACAAGGATACTTAAGAGCCGGTTCTGATCTTTTCTATCTCTTTTGCAATAATTCTTTCAGCTATTTCAGGAACACTTTTTCTTATCTCAGATTCGATTGCAGTCCTGAGCTCCGGAATCAGATCAATAACCAGTTCTTTAGTAACATTTGTGATGATCTCAGGAGCGGATGAGGATATTATTTTTTCAACAGCATCTTTTATAGTCAGCTTGATGCTCGGCATCAGATCTGCATTAAACATTGAGGCGATACTCTTTTCAGCATCCTCAACTGCTGCTCCTGAATCATGCTTTGGAAAGATTGCCATGGGATCTGATGAAGTTGACAACATGTCAGGATCATCTTCACTCTTTGAGCGAAGGACCTCAGAAAGCACATCCTTGAAATCGTCATCCTGCGCCTCAAACTCAAAAGCATCCGTGTCATCAGCTGTTTCTGCCACTGAAGCCTCTGCAGTAAGATCAGCTACTTCAGACTCCCACTTGAGCTCATCAATGGATGTAGGCTCTGATGCCTGAAGATCCTCTTCAAAATTAAAAGCATCATTTTCTGCTGCTGGAGGCTCAACTTCAGCAGCAGGAGTAACGACATTGGCTATCAATGCCTTAACCTTGCTTATAAGCTCCTGTGATTCAAAGGGTTTTATAATGGAATCATCAGAACCAACTTCTCTTGCATACTCTTCATCAAAAGGCTCAAATGCTCCAGCAAGCAAAATAACCGGGATATGGGCTGTGGCTGGTGAACTCTTAACCTTCTGGCAAAGCTGATAACCATTGAGCTGGGGCATATCTATATCAGCAAGAATAATATGCGGATTAAATGAATTGACCAGGCCAAGCGCTGTCTCACCATCATTAACCGCCTTGATCTCAAAATCTTCATTGGCAAGAACCAGCTCAACAACCTTCTGAATAGTTAGACTGTCATCTGCAAGCAGGAGCCTGTAAGACATTTTTTCCCCTTTGAAAACAGATTATTATGCTTCCAAATTTTAGTAATACTGTCCAAAATTGTCAAGATTTATTCTTTGACCTGTAGTCTTCGATAGCCTTTCTTAGTGCATCTGAGCCGAGATTCGAGCAATGCATCTTCTGGGGAGGCAGTCCGCCGAGCTCTGCAGCCACATCTTCTTTAGATATTGCGAGCGCCTCATCAATAGTTTTACCTCTGACCATCTCTGTGATCATGCTGCTTACAGCTATCGAGGCTCCACAGCCAAAAGTCTTGAATCTTGCTTCTTTTATAATATCATTTTCAACCTTGATGAATATTTGCATTACATCTCCGCAGGTTGGGTTGCCTTCTGTTCCAACTCCATCTGCGTCCTGGATCTCTCCAACATTTCTAGGATTCATAAAATGATCCATAACCTTTTCTGTATACATGGAAGTGTTCTCCTTAAGTTTGTCAGATGTCTATCAGTATTTAATCTTTCCAGCTTTTGAAAATGGCGACATCTCTCTTAATTTATAGATAATATTTTCAAACTCATCAAGAAAATAGTCAATATCTCCCAGGCTATTGTCCATGCCCAAGGTAAATACTATCGAACCCTGTGCTGTAGCAGCAGGCACACCAAGTGATAATAAAACAGGAGAGGATTTCAGGGATCTTGATGAGCAGGCTGACCCGCTCGAGGAATATATACCCTTCATGGATAACATCAAAAGCATTGCTTCGCCCTCAACATACTCAACAACAAAGCTGGCATGATTAGGCAGACGCTGTTCAGGATGTCCTGTCAGCTGCAGATCAGGTATCTTTTTCAGACCGCTGATCAGTCTGTTGCGCAATTCAGAGAGATACGGGATACGCTCATTCATCTGCAACCTTGCAAGCTCTGAAGCCATACCCATACCGGCTATTGATGCTACATTTTCTGTACCTGCCCTTCTGCCTCCCTCCTGTATGCCTCCATAGATCAACGGCGCAACTCTCAGTCCTTCCCTGATATAGAGAGCGCCTATTCCCTTGGGACCATAAAACTGATGAGCTGTCATGCTTATCATATCAACGCCAAGTTCAACAGCGTCAACAGGTATATTACCAACAGTTGCAACTCCATCAGTATGCAATAGTATGTTATGTTTCCTTGTTATCTCTGCAATCTGTCTTATCGGTTCAATAGTTCCGATCTCTCTGCTTGCATGTGTTATTGAAACAAGTATTGTTTCTGGCATTATTGCAGCTTCCACAGCAGCCGGATCAATCAATCCGCATCTATCCACAGGAAGCTGTGTAACTGCAAAACCTGATTTTTCGAGAAAGCGCGCTGAATTAAGTACTGACTGATGCTCAATTTTTGAAGTTATGATGTGCCTGCCCTGCATCTGTCTGGACAGCGCTGCGCCGCGTAGCGCAAAATTATTTGCCTCTGTGCCGCTGGATGTAAAAACTATTGTCGCAGGCCTGACATTTATGAGTGCTGCAATCTGCTGCCTCGCATTATCAACGGCTTTTCGGGCATTGGATCCGAGCTCATATATGCTCTGGGGATTGCCATACTGCTCCCCAAGATATGGCAGCATGGCATCGAGCACTGCAGGATGAAGCGGATTTGCAGCAGCATGATCAAAATAGCATTTTCTCATAAACAGTCGCCTTCAAACAGAATTTTATATCTGGATAGTCAAAAAGTTAAACAGAGTTCAAAACTATTTAAATTTTCAATGCTGAACTCAAAAATCATAAAACTGAAAAATGAGCAGCAGGATCTCATAAAAATATAACGCAAGCTATTTCGACTTCTCATCATACATGATTTCATCCTGCTTGCTCTGCAGGCGTTTTACAAGATCCTGATAAGAACTTGTTCTGATTATTTTATTAAATTGAGTTCTGTAATTATTGACAAGCCCTACCCCCTCAATTACAACATCATAGACATGCCATTTTGAGCCTGATTTAAACAGTTTATAATCAACAGGGATCTCGACATTTTTTGTTGTGAGCATCTTTGTCTTTACTACAGCATACTCGCCTTCAATGTTCTCATTAAGGTAAATGATTTTTTCATCTGAATAAGATTCAATTTTATTTACATAGGATCTCTCGAGAAGGTCTGTAAAAAGCAACACAAATTCCCTCTTTTCAGTTTCAGTTCTGCTTCTCCAGTGTGTTGCAAGAGATCGTTTAGCCATCTCGTCAAAAGCAAAACTCTCGCTGATCGTTTTTCTTAACATGGACCTTCTTTTTGCGGTATTTTCAGATTTTTTTAGTTCTTTGTTTTTTAAGATATCAATTACTTTATCTATCGAAACGCTTAGCTGATCAATAACCTCCCCAGCATCAGCATAATTGACACACAACAATATTGAGAATATAAGTGCAGCAGTTATTGCAATCATTCTGAACATATAAGTGACTCCTCCTATTATTTTGAGCAGGGTTCTCCGGCAGCATACTCCAAATTTGCGTAGCTCATCCGTTGGTTATAATTGGATTTTATATGATTTGCCTTCATCATTACATACAGGGCAGCAGCCTCCCCTATCTCTTTGGCATCTGTCAGACCAAGATCAAAATTTGCCATTGCTGTAACAAGCCACTTGCGGGCGTTGGTATAGGCAGATTTTGTTTCAGCACTGCTCTTTTTGGCTTCTTCAAGATCAAGATAAGCCTTTCTGACCTGGAAAGGAATAGCTTCATCTGCAAAGCGCTTTTTTTCGAGTAGTTTGTTATATTCAGCCTCTGCCTCCTTCACCTTGCCTTCTGTTATGCCAAAGTTAAATGACCACTTCAGCCCCAAAAACAACGCACCATATGAGCTGTTGAAAAAATCATCTATATAAGGGTTCTGTACCCGCTCCCTGTTTGTTGCTGCTGCACCCACAGCTTTTGCGCCTAAAAAGAGCTGAGGATAATACGAGCTTTTTTCAGCATCTACCAGCGCAGATCTTGCAACAAGTCCATGTTTTAGCTGGTCAAACTCCGGCCTTAGTTCTTTTGATCTGGCCATATAAACAGCAACAGGCTCAGGAGTTCTGTCAAGAGGAGCAAGCGACTGGTCAGCTATATCAAAATCAGATCCTTGCGGCAGTCCCATACTCGTCATTAATGCATCTTTGGCCAGGGAATACCCCTTTTCAGCCTCATTAAGATTTCTCATCACTTCGCCCATGTATGAACGAAGCTTGTAAATATTTGTTTCATCAGCCCAGGGGGAATCATTTGCAAGCTGCTTTTCCGCATTTTTTAAAGATTTGTCCAACTCATCCCTGATCTCGTACAGCAGACTTTTCAGCTCTTTTGCCAGAAGCATGCCATTGTACAGTTCTTTGATTCTGAGTGCTATATCAGCAATTTTCTTTTTAACAGCTGCTTCAGAAGATCTGATTCCGCCCTCAGCAGCTTCATTGTATGCGCTTATCATTCCAAAGGTGTAAATTGGCTGTATAAAAGTAAAATCAGCCCTGCCGAATATCCCGTCTATCGTTAGACCTACGGATGTCTGGACAACAGGAGACACATGTTCGCGTTTGGCCCTTGGTGAAGGTCCTGCTATCGCAAGGAGTTCGATCTGCGGATATTTGGCTCCGTCTGCCTGCATTTTTTTTGCCTTAAAAAAATCAACACCGAATCTCTCCTCGCCAACCTCAGGGCTTATGGCGACTGCCATATCAAGACATTCCTGAAGAGTATATTTTTTGGCTGAATCTGTCTGCGCATAAGCTCCAACCGACAAAAACAGAACAGACAAAACTGCGATATTAAAAATTATAATTCTGTCCATCCTCATATTATCCTCCCTAAACCTTGCCAAACACATACTTGCCTATCAACTCTTCAATATCAACAGGAGACTCGGTCTCTCTTATCTTCTCGCCTTTATTAACAAATTTCTCACTGCCTCCCGGAGTAATAAGTATATATTTTTCACCTATCAACCCTTTTGTGCGTACAGAAGCTATGGCATCATCCTGTATTTTTACTCCATCCTGAATTATAAACTCCATCAATGCCTGATAATCCTTGTCAAGCAGAACAGATTTCACCTTTCCGACCTGCACGCCTGCTATCTCGACAACAGCGCCTGATTTAACTCCGCCAGCCTGGTCAAACTTGGCATAGACAGAATAGCCGCCGCTTCCAAGCATCTCCATTTTACCGAGCTTGATGGAAAGATAACCAAGTGCAAGCAGACCTATCAGCAAAAATATGCCCACTGAAAGCTCAGTATCAAATCTCCTCATAATTCCTCCAAAATAATCAGCTTATTGTTTTAATTGGTCCGGTCTGTCCGCCGGATATGAATTGCTGAACAATAGGATCTGTTGAGTTTCTGATAGCATCTGGAGTGTCAGATTGCACTATTGCCCCCTGATAAATCACAGCTATCCTGTCAGCAATATCAAAAATTTCAGGTATTTCATGGCTTATTATGACACCTGTAAATCCATGCTTTTTCTGCGTGGATTTTATCAGTCTGTGAATCGAGTTCAGGGTGATGGGATCAAGACCTGTTGTGGGTTCATCAAACAGCACAATAGAAGGCTCTGATATAAGTGCCCGTGCCAAACCTACTCTCTTTCGCATGCCTCCGCTTATCTCAGCCGGATATTTATGACCCATGCCGCTGAGCCCAACATCTTCAAGAGCAGCATATGTTCTTGAATTGATCTCCTCTTTGTTCATTCTCGTCTTTTCCTTCAATGGAAATGATACATTTTCAAAAACATTCATGGAGTCAAACAGCGCTCCGCCCTGAAAAAGCACTCCGACCATGCTGCGTATCTCATCAAGCTGATCATGCGTCATATTCACAATATCCTGTCCGCTGATAAATATCTCTCCACTGTCCGGCTTCAGTAGACCAATCAGATGCTTAAGCAGCACGCTCTTGCCGCCTCCGCTCATGCCTATAACTGCCAGCAGCTCACCAGTGCCTACTTCAAGGTTAATACCTCTAAGCACCTGTTGTTTGCCGAATGATTTTTTCAACCCTCTTATTTCTATCATAGCCTGTTCCTAAAGCAGTACCGACCCGAGGAAATAGTCCCATACAAGAATGAGCACTGATGAGAGCACAACAGCCTGAGTAGTGACCTTGCTGACGCCCTCAGCACCATATCCAGAATAAAATCCTTTGTAGCAACAAACCCATGATACGATCATTCCGAATGATATGGATTTATAAAAACCAATCCTGATATCTGTCATTGTCACAAACACATCTATCTGAGAAAAATATGTGCCTGAACTAAGGCCGAGCAGCTTGACAGCTACTATGTAGCCGCCAAATATTCCTATCACATCAAATATGGCAGCAAGCAGCGGAAATACTATAAGGCTCGCTACAAAATTTGGCACTATCAAATAGCGAAATGGATTTAAAGCCATTGATACAAGAGCATCAATCTGTTCAGTAATGCGCTTTATTCCAATCTCTGCAGCTATTGCTGATCCAGCCCTTCCTGTAATCATCAATGCTGCCAGCACAGGGCCGAGTTCACGGATAAGGCTGAGAGCTATGGCAGGACTTAGCAGTGCTTCAGATCCGAATTTTCTGAGAGTGTAGTAAAGTTGAAGGGCAAGCACCATGCCTGCAAACGCTCCGGTCAGCAGTATAACCACCATTGACTTGCTGCCAATAAAGCGTACCTGTTTCAAAATAAGGCTGAACTTGACCGGTGGCGCGAATGTATAATAGATCGTGCGCGACAGGAAGATAAACATATGTCCCATACTCCTGACCACGCCCAGTCCCCATGCCCCAATCAATCTTGTTAATTTTTCTGCAATATTCATATGTTTTATATATTCGTTGTTATTAATTAATACTTTATAATCTCATCAAGAATAAAAACCAGAATACACTGGCTCCGGCAGCATGATCTCCTGAGCAGAGCTTACTGCCATATCATGTGATATATGATGAACTTTTTTCTCTTCTTTGTTAGCTCTTGTTTATATAGCCTTTGCCAGCGCCTCTCCGACCTTGAGAGCAATAAAGCCAACCACAATGCTGAGAAATATGTTCAGTACTGCGATCAACTGTTCTCCATCCTTGAGAAGCTTGGAAGTTTCATACTCAAATGCTGAAAATGTTGTATAAGCGCCCAAAAACCCTATGCACATAAATGATCTCAGCTGCGGATTGATCAACATCCTTTCGGTTAACAGGGTCATTACCGCACCTATAAAAAAACAGCCTGATATATTGACAACAAATGTGCCGAGCGGAAAGCTTCTGCCCCACCACTGTCCTATCCATGATGAAAGCGCATAGCGAGCAATGGCACCTAAAAAACCTCCGGCTCCTACATATAAATAAGTTCTAAGCATAAATTCTATCTATAATAGCATATAGGATGTATTCTCAATAATACACACAACCACTTTTACATGTTATGATGCATATCATGAAATACCTTAATATAAAGATAAAGTCTTCTGAAAATGCGAGAGAGCCGCTGACAGCGCTCTTGCACGATCTGGGAATGAAAGGCATACATGAAGACAGCATGATCAATGCCTATTTTGATGAAGATATTGACAGCCGGCTAATCTGCGCAAGGATCAAAGAGCTCGAATCATTCCTGAAGTTTGATGATCCTGACACATTCATGGATACAGAAGTCTGTTTTCTGCCTGATACAGACTGGAACGAAGAGTGGAAAAAGAGCTTCTTTCCTATTAATATTGGCAAAAAACTTGTTATTACCCCGCCCTGGCTTAAAAGAGATCAGGGTAATCGTATTGAGGTGATCGTTGACCCTGCAATGGCATTTGGAACTGGTCATCACGAAACAACAGCAAGATGTCTTCAGCTTATAGAAAACCTGTCAGAATGTCTGCAGATGTCGAGTTTCCTTGATCTTGGCACTGGAACAGGAATTTTATCCATTGCAGCATCAAAGCTCGGCTGCAAAAGAGTGGTTGCTGTTGACAATGATACTGCTGCAATTGAAGCTGCTGAAAAAAATATTGCCAACAATAAACTCGATAACATAGCCCTTATTACAGGCACCATAGATAACACATCAGGCGAATTTGAACTTATTGCTGCAAATATAATTTCTGAAACACTTATTCTTATGGCAGAAAAGATTATTCAAAGGCTCTCGCCTGGAGGGTCGCTTATACTCTCCGGAATGATATCCGGTCAGGAAGATGATGTTTTAACGAAATATATAAATTCAGCATTAAAGTTATCTGAAATTTTTTATGATGGGAAGTGGGCTACTCTATTAATGCGCAAGACCAGCCCTAAATAAACGCGCAGCAGATTTTTTTTGATCTTCCTTTTTGCGTGAACTTACATGGTGTGGCATCACAATATTTCTGCCGGCTCTCTTTGCCCTGTAAAGCATATTATCTGCTTCAAGAATAAGACCCTCTATGTCCAGGGAGTCCTTAAGCGTTGAAACTCCAAAGCTGGCAGTATATGAAATAACATCAGACCCTATTGAAACAGATCTTGACTGTATCCTCTTTTTGAGTCGTTCTGCAAGCCTTACTGCTGTATGGCATCCAGTATTGGGCAGCACCAAAACAAACTCCTCTCCGCCATATCTTGCAACATAGTCACTTTTTCTGATAACAGACTTGACGAGCAAGGAGATGTCTTTTAGCACCCTGTCTCCGGACTGATGACCATAAGTATCATTTATCTGTTTGAAACGATCGATATCGAACATTATTAAAGACAGGCTGCCTCCATATCTTTTTGCTATGGATATATCATGATCAAGGTATTTATAAAGCGCTCTTCTGTTCAAGCAGTCAGTAAGAGGATCTGTTGCAGCTGCATTCTGGAGTCTCTGTATATTTATTAAATTTCCGAGCACAGTTTTTAGTGAAGAAACTATAATCTCGATAATCTCATCGTGATGAACAAGCCTTTTTTTACGCGGTGCGATATAAAGCATTGCATTGAAGTTATCATCCTCAATTGGGTAAGAAATAAGATCCACTCTCAATTCTCCGTCAAAATTATCAACATCTTTATCAGATGCTAATCTGCATATTCCGTCAAATTCATGACACTTAAAATCTTCCCTGACCCTCTGAGCAATTATGTCAGTGTGCAAAGCAGGATAGACCCATACTCGCAACTGATCCTGAGTATTTAAAGCAAGGCCAAAAACTTCATAGTCGAGAAGGGTTTTAAAACATTCAGATGTACATTTAACAGCACCCTCAATATCATCCAATCCATTGAGTTTGATAATATATTTGTTGAGTGTTTTATAATCCATCCCCTGAGCTGCGGTTGCAGCTGCATTGATTGCTATGAATAGCTTTCTGAATGTATTTTTTATTCTCATCATTTTTAGATCCTGACTCCTGCATTATGATATGCAAATATCAAGCCAGCTGACAATGTAGTTTTTAGCTGTTATAGCGGGTCTGATATCAATTAAACAGGAAATATTTTCCTGATGATGGAATTTTTTGCATTAAGGATGAATTAAGCGGGAATATTGTGAAACAGTATAAAGAATAGATTTAAGACTATATAGTTCTTCTGAATGAAGGCTTTTTTTCTCTGGCGAAATTTTTTATGACAATCACAGAATTAAAAAGCCTCTGGAGTTTAAGATTTCTTTTTCGAATACTGTTGACATCATTATATGGAAAGGGCTCTGCCCTGATTTCACTCTGCTTCTTCTGTAAGAACTCAAAAAGCATCCTTATTGAATCCTTATCCATTCTCTTAAGAAAGATGGGATTAACAGTGATATAGCCCTCAGCAATATCAGAGGCTATCGCCTCAAGACTCCTCTTTAGCGGCTCCGGCATTCTTTTTCATCCTGTCCATTAATATAGACAACAATATGCCAAATTCATAAAGAAAGATAATAGGCACTGCCATAAGCGTCTGGTTAAATGCATCAGGAGTAGGCGTAAGAAGTGCAGCAAGAATAAATGCTATCAGCACTGAATACTTTCGGTTTCTGGCAAGTGTCTTTGTAGTTATTATATTCATTCTTGTTAAAAAAAGAATAACTATCGGAAGTTCGAATACAATGCCAAAGGCAAGTATAAATTTAAGGCAAAAATCAGCATATTGACCTACTGACAGCATTGGCGTAAGAAAATCTCCAACCTTGTATGTGAGCAAAAACCCCATAGCAAACGGCAGGACAATAAAAAAACAGAATGCGGAACCAAAAAGAAAAAGAATCGTGGCGAAAAAAATAAAAGGCATCACATATTTTTTTTCTTTATCATGCAGACCCGGGGCTACAAACCTCCAGACCTGGGAGAATATAACTGGAAGCGATATCACTATGCTTGCTACAAATGCAATCTTGATATTCATCCAGAAGGCCTCTGCAGGACCAAGAAAAACCAGCTTCATTGTTCCAAGCTTGTCATTGGCTACAAATCCAATATACATATCCCTGACAGAGAAATCGAGGGAATATCTGAGCGGAAACATTAGATATCTGAAAATCTCTTCAGAAAAAGTGAATGTAACAAGAAATGCGGTCAGAATCGATACAAGGGAAACAATAATTGTCTTCCTCATATCCTGAAGATGCTTGGTAAGCGGGAGCTTTTCAACTAACATTAAACAGATCCCTCTGCCTGTCCGTCGCTCTTCTTATTGTCTTCAGATGATGAGTTTTCTTGATCCTGCTCAGCTGTATCGGATTCTGCCAGGATTTCTTCTGGCTGAATAACAGAATCATTCGCCTCAACATGCGCATCAGCATCCATTGATCCGTAACCGCTCTCCATATCATTTGACTCGTACTCTTCAACAGACTGTGAAGATGCGTCAGCTTCTCCTGAGCTCTGTTCAGGAATGGAATTATAAGGGTCATCGCTGAACTTGAGAGACTCTGTTATGCTGCTCTGCTGCTCCGGGGTGATTATATTGTTGAGGCTCATGGAGTCCTTAAGCTCCTTAAGCTCTTTAAGCCCCTCAGACTCAGTTATTTCATGCATCTCTGAGTCCATCTGCTCTTTGACACCCTGCATGGCCCTTTTTAACTCGTTCATGCCGCGTCCGAGTGTGCGGCCAATTTCTGGCAGCTTTTTAGGTCCAAATACAAGCAGGGCTACAACAAAAATTACAATTAGTTCCTGAATTCCGAGATCAAACATAGTTTTTTATTATAACACAATTTTATTCTTCAACAACCCTTTCTATCCTGTTTTTTTCTGAAGGCAATATAAAATTTACTGAAAACATGATTCTGAGATCAGGAGTCCTGTCTTTAATGTCAAAGCCTGCACCGATTGTTGTAAAAATATTGTCAGCAGCCTTTGTTCTTAGTCCCAGACGCCATTCAATCATATTAATCCTGTTTTTATCAAACTCTTTTTTTCCTATCAGTTCAGCAAGCACTACTGACCTGTTTGACACAGACAGTTCAGTACCTATATTTAGAGAGTACTCTTCATGAAGGTTTTTGTTGCCTGGCTTGAAATAGAGAAAATTCATATGACCTTTAAAAGGACCTATCTTTTTGGACATTATAAGTCCGCCGCCTATTCTGCCCTCAGTTGAGAAGTCATCTCTGCCTGAATTACCCGAAACAGTAAGCAGATACGCAACCGAAGGCAGTACTGAAGAACCCTTGTAAATTCTATGCTTCAGACCAAAAGCGATATCTTCAGTTCCATTAATGTTATCCTCCCAGCTCCAGACAAACGGCAGTGCAGCACTAAGCTCAATGTCTTTAGTCAGGCCGTATGCAAACTGAATACTTGTTCTGTAGTAGTTAGGGTCCTGGATTTTTTCGAAGTTAAGACCAACATTAAATTTTTTATAATCAATCGTCTCTGCACTGAATGTTGAAAACACCCCATATGGAGCCAACGGCTGGAGGCCCTTGACCTCATAGCATTCAGCAGGCCGTACAAATGAAGCTGCAAGAATAGTTATGATAAACAGTCTTTTCATTCGAGTATGAGAATATCAGAAAAGCACTCCCCTGTCAAACCGGATTTAGACTTTATTTTCCGAACGGACAGTGAGGATATACGCATGTTTGACAAGTCAAACACAGTCCGCCATGACTGTAGTAAGCTATATCGCGCCTCCCTATTTTTTCTCCAGCAAGCACCCTTGGAAGAATCAGGTCAAAAATTGTTGTCTTGTAGTACATGCCGCAGGCTGGTATGCCAAGCACAGGTATCTGGCAGCCTGAATCAGAGTCTATATATGCAATAAGAAACATTGCCCCAGGTAGTACCGCAGCTCCATAGCAGATATCTTTTGCGCCTATATTTTTAATCGCAAATCTTGTTATATCATCGGGGTCAACAGACATGCCGCCTGTTGTTATAAGTAGATCAGCGCCGGCAGCAATGAGCTCCCGGATCCTCTGTTCTATTTCATTCAGGTCATCTGGAGCATAGTGAATGCCCACAATATTTCCATTAACAGCTTGTATTTTTTGTTCAATTACCGGCTTAAATCCATCCTTTATCCTGCCGTAGAAGACCTCGCTGCCGGTTATAACAACCCCTACATTGGGTCTTCTTAATTTCTTGACTTCAATAATCGGATAGTTGCTGCGGGCAAAGTCAGCTGCCTTCTGAATAGAACTTTTTTTCACAACAAGCGGAATCGCCCTTGCACCTCCGAGCATTCTGCCTTTATTTACAACTGTATTATTATGAATCGTTGCGCACATAACATCATCAAGTTCATTAAACGCCCTGAGAGCATCTGCATTCACCTTGAGTATGCCATCATCCGCTGCTATAATGCCGATCTTACCCTCTTTGGGGTCACCATCCATTTCAACATTTTCTCCGATAAGTGCAGATACCAGTTCATGAGCTGCATCATCCTCATGCATCTCGTCATTGCTGATTTTGAGTACATAAAGGTGTTCTTTCCCAAGATTTTTCAAATAGTCTATATCCTCAACAGCTACTATATGACCTTTGCGAAATGCGCGTCCTTTGAATTCTCCCTTTTTTATTTCAGTAATATCGTGCGCCAGTACAGTTCCAGCAGCATCAACAACAGGGATTGTCACCACACCAGAATGCGGCTTTATATCAGTTTGAAGAGTATCACACATACTGCCCCCTTTATAAAGTAGCTGTTTATTTTATTTTTCCCCAAATATATCATCAAAACGACTGTCCACCAACTCATTGATGCCTGATTCCAGTTCTTCATAATTCTTCAGAAATCTACGAGCTGCATCTGTTAGAGCAGCGCCTCCGCCATTAACTCCACCAGCCTGCCTGTCAACAAGTTTTATGCCGAGTCTGTCTTCCATGGCTTTTATGTAGCTCCATGCTTTTCTGTATGAAATATTGATTTCCCTGGCAGCCCTGTTTATAGAACCATATTTGTCAACAGCACTTAATAAAAAACGCCGCCCTCTTCCAAATACAGGCTCTCCGGAAATCTCTATCCAGAGTTTTGATCTTATCTCTATTTCGTTGTGACTTTTACGCATAACGATCAATAAAAAAATCAGGTTATACCGACTGCTGAATAGTAGCATTTATCAGAACAGCTCTTGCACAACACCTTGCCGTTTTTTTCAACATCTCTCATATCCTGGACATATTCACCACAGGCTTCGCAGCAGATTCTCCTGAGAGGCCTGCCGGGCATATCCTCAGGCTTTATGTCAACAACAACATCCATAACCTCAAAAAGATCTTCATCAGACATCACTTTATATGATTCAAGCTGTGCTGTGTATTTATTCTCTATTTCAGGGAAAAGCTCCTTAGCCTTCTGTCTGGTGTCTTCGCGCGCAATAAGACGCACAGCCCTGCCTGATGTCAGGTTCACAAAAGTTGCAGCCATCTTTCCAAGATCAACAAACTTCATTGTGCGGTGTCCCAGGCTGCACCCGGTTACAGACTGTATGGCATCTGTTGCACATCTGTCTATCTCGACAAAAACAATTATACTTTTTCTGTCTTTGCCTCTGGGATCAGCTATACCAATAAGCTTAAGACCAAGCATGGACATCCTCACGCCAAGCACCTGCCCTGGGCAAAGATGTCCATGAACTCTTACAGACTCATTCAAAAGAGATTCAAAATTTCTATCAGTCATAAAGTTTATTTTAATTTAATCTTTCCTACTTTTTCCAGCATATGTATGGAATCTATAAACCGGATCTGTCTGGATATGGCTGACAGCGCAATGGTATGTGTTCTTGCTCCGCCGCCGAAAAAGCTTACGCCTTCAACAATATCGCCTTTTGTTACTCCGCTTGCCACAAATATTATATTTTTACCCGGAGCAAGGTCATCAGTCGTGTATACCTTTTCTTCACTCAGATCGACACCCATGGCGCTTGCCCTCTTTTTTTCCTCTTCACTCCTCCATCTCAGACGCGCCTGTATCTCGCCGCCAAGACATTTTATCGCGGCAGCAGACAGTACGCCCTCAGGTGCACCACCAATGCCCATAAGAGCATGGATGCCTGTACCCTCAACAACCGCTGCAATGGCAGGAGTTATGTCCCCGTCAGAAATCAGTTTTATTCTCGCACCGGTAGCCCTGACATCTTTTATAATCTGCTCATGCCTGGGTCTGTCTAAAATAACAACGACAAGATCATCTATATCCCTGTCCTCAGATTTGGCTATTGCCTTAAGATTTTCCTCAACAGAAGCTCTTATATCGACAACACCTTTTGCGCTCGGTCTGACAACAAGCTTCTCCATATATGTGTCAGGGCAGTGCAGCAGGCCGTTTCTTTCTGCAATAGCCATTACAGCGAGCGCATTTGGCGAACCTGTTGCGCATAGGTTTGTGCCTTCAAGAGGATCAACAGCTATGTCAACCTGTTTGTCTCCATCAGCTCCCTTGCCGACCTCTTCACCAATATAGAGCATTGGAGCCTCATCTCTTTCACCTTCTCCAATAACAATTCTTCCATGAATCGGGATCTGATTCAGAGCAGCTCTCATGGCAGAAACAGCCTCCTGATCCGCTCCGTTTCTGTCACCCTTGCCCATAAGCCGTGCAGCAGCTATTGCAGCCTGCTCAGTAACCTTTACTATCTCAAGCATCAACTGTTCCATCGCTACCCTCCTATTTTGTGGTGATCCTGAATAGATTTTATGCACAACTCTTTTTGCTGCAGAATCTCTACGGCTCTCACAACAGCTTGAGCTCCTGACATTGTTGTTGTATAAGGCACCTTGAACTGCAGCGCGCTGCGTCTTATGGAAAGGGAATCGCGCTGCGCCTGAGCACCTGCAACAGTATTTATTATAAAGCTTACATCCCTGTTTTTTATAAGGTCAACTATATGAGGTCTGCCTTCAGCAACCTTGTTAATGGATTCCACCTGTATTCCGTTTTGAGCAAGAAATGAGGCAGTGCCTTTGGTAGCAACTATATTAATACCCATGTTGAGCAGTTTTTTAACTATACATACAGCATGCGGCTTGTCTTTGTCCTTTACACTCACAAAAAACTTTCCTGATGTGGGTATGTTGTTGTGGCTCGCAGTCTGGGCCTTTGCGTATGCAAGACCAAAGTCTTCATCTATACCCATAGCCTCTCCTGTTGACTTCATCTCAGGTCCAAGTACCGTATCCACGCCAGGAAACTTGTCAAAAGGGAATACAGCCTCTTTTACAGCTACATGCTTTATCTCCTTTTCTTTTATAAATCCTAATTCAGCAAGTGTTTTGCCTGCGATAACCTTTGCAGCAAGCCTTGCCAGCTGCACTCCGGTAGCTTTGCTCACAAAAGGAATTGTTCTTGATGCACGGGGATTAACTTCGAGTATAAAAATTTCATTTTCCTTTACTGCAAACTGAATATTCATTAGACCGATCACGCCAAGCTCTTTGGCAAGCTCCGTTGTCTGTCTTTTTATCTCATCAATAATGTTGTCAGAGAGGGAATAAGGCGGCAGCGAACACGCTGAGTCTCCTGAATGAATGCCGGCCTCTTCAATGTGCTGCATTACTCCTCCAATTACCGTATCAATGCCATCAGATATAGCATCCACATCAATTTCAATTGCATCCTTCAGATACATATCAACAAGCACAGGATGTTCTGGAGACGCTTTAACAGCTCTCTGCATGTAATCAGTCATCATATTGTCATCATACACTATCTCCATTGCTCTTCCACCCAGTACATATGAAGGCCTGACCATCACAGGATATCCAATGCTGTTTGCAATCTGCAGCGCTTCTTCAGTCGATTCAGCTGTGCCGCTCTCAGGCTGCTTGAGATTCAACTTCTGAAGGAGCTCCCTGAATCTCTTTCTGTCCTCAGCCCTGTCTATTGAATCAGGTGATGTACCGAGTATTTTAACCCCCTCTTTTTCAAGGGGAACAGAAAGCTTGAGGGGCGTCTGGCCTCCAAACTGCACTATGACGCCTTCGGGTTTTTCCATTCTGATTATGCTCAGCACATCCTCAATTGTGAGAGGCTCAAAGTAGAGTCTGTTGGCAGTGTCATAGTCTGTACTCACAGTTTCTGGATTGCAGTTGATCATTATTGTTTCATAGTCCAGCTCCTTAAGCCCAAAAACAGCCTGTACGCAGCAGTAGTCGAACTCAATACCTTGCCCTATTCTGTTTGGCCCTGAACCGAGAATTATTATCTTTTTTCTTTTCGAAGGGGTTGCCTCGCAGTCAGCAGCAAAAACACCATCAGGCCTGAGAAAGGGCTTTTCATATGTTGAGTAGAGATATGGTGTAAACGCATCAAACTCAGCAGCACAGGTGTCAACAAGCTTATATACAGGCTCTATCCCCATTTTAATTCGCATATCTCTAACATTCTCTTCCTTGATTTTGCAGAGGTCAGCAATTATTTTATCTGAAAATCCGTATCCTTTGGCTTCCAGTAAAAGCATCGCTGC
Organism: Dissulfurispiraceae bacterium; assembly: GCA_034002665.1. Lineage (GTDB taxonomy): Bacteria > Nitrospirota > Thermodesulfovibrionia > Thermodesulfovibrionales > Dissulfurispiraceae > JAFGXL01. The sequence goes on from JAVFAA010000001.1 coordinate 759,327, forward strand.
TCCGTCAGATGCAGATTTTATATTTTCAGCATTTTTCATTATCTGGGCTTCCATATCAATAATCTGTTTGATATTATTAAGAAACCATGGATCAATAGAGCTGATTGAATATATTTCCTCTATTGTTATGCCTGATCTTATTGCCTGTGCAACAAACCAGATTCTTTCAGCATTTGGTGTCTTGATTTTTGAGCGAAGCTCTTCAGGAGCGGCATCAAGGAACTCCAGCCCGGCAGACCCGGTCTCAAGACTGCGAAGAGCTTTTTGAAGCGACTCCTTAAATGTTCTGCCAATAGCCATCACCTCCCCAACAGACTTCATCTGGGTGGTCAGTGTGGCATCTGCTTCAGGAAACTTCTCAAAAGTGAAGCGCGGCATTTTGGTTACAACATAATCTATAGCAGGCTCAAATGAAGCAGGTGTCTCTCTGGTGATGTCGTTTTTTAGTTCGTCAAGAGTATATCCAATGGCAAGCTTGGCAGCTATCTTTGCTATTGGAAATCCAGTCGCCTTGCTCGCAAGCGCAGAGCTCCGCGAAACTCTTGGATTCATCTCGATGATGATCATTCTGCCTGTTGAAGGGTCAACAGCAAACTGTATATTAGAACCGCCTGCATCAACGCCAATTTCACGCATTACAGCCAAAGAAGCGCTTTTCATCCATAAATATTCTTTTTGTGCAAGAGTCTGTGCAGGAGCAACTGTTATTGAATCGCCTGTATGTACTCCCATTGGATCAAAATTTTCAATAGAACAAATAACTATCATATTGTCCATCCTGTCGCGCACAACCTCTATCTCGTACTCCTTCCAACCAAGCAAGGATTCTTCTACAAGCACCTGCTGAGTCGGACTGAGCTTAAGCCCCTTATCAAGCAGATCCTTATATTCTTCAATGTTATAAGCTATCCCTCCTCCAGTACCTCCAAGAGTAAACGCAGGTCTGAGAATTGCGGGAAAGCCAATGTGTTCGATCATATCAAGACCTTCCTGCAGACTGGTTATTGCAGCGCTTTTTGGCACATCAATGCCTATCTTCCTCATCGCAGCCTTAAAAAGTTCTCGGTCTTCAGCCTTTTTAATGGCAGGTAATTTTGCACCGATCAGCTCTACATTGTACTTTTTAAGCACACCTGACTCAGCAAGGTCTACGGCGAGATTGAGGGCTGTTTGTCCACCCATTGTAGGCAAGAGTGCATCTGGCCTTTCCTTGCTTATGATCAGTTCGAGTATGCCGGGAGTGAGGGGTTCAATATAGGTTGCATCAGCCATGTCAGGGTCTGTCATGATTGTTGCTGGATTCGAATTCACCAGTACAACTTTATATCCCTCTTCGCGAAGCGCCTTGCATGCCTGAGCACCAGAGTAGTCAAATTCACAGCCCTGGCCTATTATTATAGGTCCAGATCCGATAAGCATAATTTTTTTAATATCAGTCCGTTTCGGCATCTTTTACCTCTAAAAATTGATTTATTCTTTCTATAACTTTATCTGCATATTCTTTATTTTTTGACGAAAAAATCACTATTTCCCGCTGGTCTTTCATTTTAAGAGCTGCAGTATAGATGTGGTCAGGTTTCCCAAATCCTGTCATAACCGTATTGTGGTCAAGGGCAATCTTCTCAACCACATCAATGCCATCGGTATTTGTAAAACCATGATGTATCTCTTTGAGCACAGCAGATTCCACCTGATCAAATGCAAACCTTAAGCGCTGCATGTAAAATAATCTATTCTTTAGAATCTCAACAGACCGATCAGTTTTAGTAAAATATGCTTCAAGATGCGGCTCTTTAAACATAAAAGACCTGAAGACCCAAAAAAGGAGTCCGAAAAGAAGGATGCCGGCAACAAGCAGTAAAAAAGAAAATACAATAGACTCTCTGAACAGGAGAAGCAGAAACATGATGAATGTTCCTGAAGCCACAGAGGAAGCAAGCTCTGAATTGAAAGCACCGCTGTGCAGTGCGCTCTGCTGCAGGGTGCTGAATGACGATGTTTTAAATACAAGGGCGCTATTGTCCCCTGCAAAAGAAAATCCGGTATCTTTCATATAACCTTTATAAACAAGCAGACTGAATGCTGATCAGCTTCAAACTGCTTTTATGATCTCGTGAAATCTGTCAAACACATCTGATGAATCTTTGGACTTGCGATCTGTTTCCGGATAATGCTGAACAGAAAATAACGGCAGTTCAACATGCTGCATCCCCTCTTCTGTGCCATCATAAAGATTTTTATGAGTCAGACTAACCTTGCCCTTCAAGCTGTTGATATCAACACAGTAGTTGTGATTTTGTGTTGTAATTGCGACCCTTCCGGTGGCAATATCCTTCACAGGATGATTCGCACCATGATGGCCTGACTTGAGTTTGTATGTTCGACCTCCCAAAGCAAGCCCCAGTATCTGGTGACCCAGAGATATTCCAAAAACAGGCAGCCTGCCTATAAGTTTTTTTGAATTCTCTATGGCGTACTCAACGGCTGCAGGATCACCTGGTCCATTACTCAGAAGCAACGCATCGGGCTTTAATTCCAACACAGCCTCAGCAGGAGTATCAGCCGGTACAACTATAACTTGAAAGCCTGCTTCAACAAGATTTCTGAGCATGCCATGTTTTACACCAAAGTCATACACGACCATCTTTCTGCTGCCCTGCTCAGGAGCAAGTATATCTTTAAAACCCTCAGATGTCCAGCTCCATATGCTGTTTTCCCAGCTTCTTACAGCATGATCTGTAGCACACCTTACAAGCTCGGAATTTAAGGTGCACTTATAAGCCCTGACTTTTGCTGTCAGTCTGTTGATATTAAAATCCTGTGCTGACACGATTCCCATTTGAGAGCCGCTGCTTCTCAGATGTCTTGTCAAGGCTCTCGTATCAATACCATGAATCCCGGGGATCCCAAATTTTTCAATATAACTGCCAAGAGATGATTCAGACCGCCAACTGCTCGGATAATCAATATACTCCCTCACAACAAGTGCTTCAGCCTTTGGACCTGTGGCAGACTCATCATCCTGATCATTCACACCATAGCTGCCGATCTGGGTATAAGTCATAGCTACAATCTGACCTTTATATGAAGGATCAGTAATTATCTCCTGATAACCGGTCATTGATGTATTGAAAACCACTTCACCGATAGCCTCTGTTTCAGCGCCAAAACTTTTACCCTCAAACACTGTCCCATCTTTTAAAACCAGTATTGCTCTACCCATTAAAGCTCCAGAATATTTATATATTTTCCCTTCACAACAACAGCAACAGGCATACCTTTAAGTTCCATATTTTCAAATGGAGTATTTTTGCCTTTTGAAAGAAATCTGTCTTTAGAGACTACAAACTTTTTTTGCGTATCAATTATTGCGATATCAGCGCAAGCGCCCTTCTTTAGAGTCCCCCTGCCAAGACCTAATATTTCTGAAGGAGCATAAGATATCTTTCTGCATAGATCCGGATATGAAAGTATCCCCTCCTCAACCAGCTTCAGACTCAGACTCAGAGCTGTTTCGAGCCCTGATATGCCTGAAGGGGCCCTATCAAACTCGAGCAGCTTTTCATCTGCATGGTGGGGAGCGTGGTCTGTTGCTATAACATCAATAGTGCCGTCTTTAAGCCCCTCTTTAATTGCAGATATGTCTTCAGCACAGCGAAGAGGCGGATTCACCTTGGCATCAGTATTGTATCCACTTACAGCATCTTCGGTTATTGTAAAATAGTGGGGACATGTCTCAGCAGTCACCTGCACACCCCTGGCTTTTGCCAGTCTGATAAGTTCAACAGAACCTCTTGTTGATACATGCGCTATATGAAGCCTTGCTTCTGCATACCCGGCCAACATAATGTCGCGGCTCACAATCAGTTCTTCAGAAGATCTTGGTATGCCCTCAAGACCGAGGAGCGTTGCAAGACTGCCTTCATTCATCACGCCATTTGCTGTCAGACTCATATCCTCACAATGTGAAATGAGAGGCACGCCAAATACTTTTGAATATTCAAGCGCTCTTTTCATAACAAGCGCATTCATCACAGGCTTGCCATCATCAGAGAATGCTACGCATCCAGCCTCGAGCATCATGCCCATTTCAGCAAGTTCTTCTCCATTTTGACCTTTGGTTATGGAGCCTATTGGATAGACACTGCATGAACCCCGCTTCATTGCCCTTTTTATTATAAAAGTGGTGACAGTGGGGTTGTCATTAACCGGATTTGTGTTAGGCATTGGGCAGACAGATGTAAACCCGCCTTTTATGGCAGCAAGGGTTCCTGTTTCAATCGTCTCTTTATGTTCAAAGCCAGGCTCTCTTAAATGTGTATGCATATCAACAAAACCTGGCATTGCGAGCAGACCAGAGACATCTATAATCTCAGCACCAGGATAAGATGACTTTGAACCAGCCTTGTTAAGTACAAGATCAGAGACTTTCCCGTTATCAATAACAATATCGCCTGTTGAATCGATATTTTGCGAAACATCGACTATCCTGCAGCCTTTTAGAACCAGCCTATTGCTCATAGTGCCTGCCCAGCAGATAAATAATGGCCATCCTTACAGCAAGACCATTTGTCACCTGCTCCAAAATTATTGATTGATCCGAATCAGCAACATCAGATGATATCTCAATCCCCCTGTTCATGGGGCCTGGATGCATCACAATGGCATTTCTGTCTGCAAGTTTAAGACGACTGGCATTAAGTCCCCACAGATTTGCATACTCCAGGGTTGATGGGAAAAACCCCCTTGTCATGCGTTCAGACTGTATCCTCAGCATCATCACCACATCAGCACCCTCAATACCGTCCTCGATCTTGTTAAAGTAATTCAATTTATAATTTTTAAATTCCGGCACAAGAGTCGGCGGCCCTACAAGCCTGATCTCTGAAGCAAAATTGCTGAAAAGATATATGTTCGACTTGGCAACCCTGCTGTGATGAACATCGCCTACAATAGCAATTTTGAGTCCGTCAAGCGTCTCTTTTTTATCGAGTATGCTAAATGCATCAAGAAGAGCCTGCGTAGGATGTTCATTTGTACCATCGCCGGCATTGACAACAGATGCCTGGGTATTATTTGCAATAAAGTGCGGCACTCCGCTTGAAGAGTGCCTTATAACAATATAATCAACGCCGTATGATTCTATTGTTCTAACAGTATCAAGAAGTGTCTCACCCTTCACAACACTGCTCGTAGGTACGGAAAAATTGATAACATCAGTGCTTAATCTCTTTTCTGCAAGCTCAAAGGATGTCTTGGTCCTTGTAGAAGGTTCAAAAAAAAGATTAACAACAGTCTTACCCCTAAGAGCAGGAACTTTTTTAATATCGCGCCTGAGCACTGCCTTGAATGAAGCTGCTGTTGACAATATGGAGTCTATCTGCTCCCTGGTTATATCCTTTATGCTGACAAGATCTTTCATCATTTGCCGTCTGCCTCAGATTGGGTTATAAATACGCCTTCCTGAATGCCGTCTTCTGCCAGACATACATCAACCTTTTCGTTCAGGGAAGTTGGTATGTTCTTGCCAATATAGTCAGCCCTGATAGGGAGCTCTCTATGTCCTCTGTCAACAAGAACAACAAGCTGAATCATGGCCGGCCTTCCGAGATCCATAATTGCATCCATGGCAGCCCTTATGGATCTGCCGGTAAAAAGCACATCATCTACAAGTATAATCTTCATGCCGCTCACTTCACAGGTTATGTCAGAAGACTTTACAACAGGCTGCTGCTTGCGAATACCAACATCATCCCTGTAAAAAGATATATCAAGAGATCCGATCCGGAGATCAATTCCCTCAACCTTCCTGATTTTGGATGCTATGCGTCTTGCCAGATGTATGCCTCCGCTCTGAATCCCGATAAGGCATAGGTCTTCGAGGCTCTTGTTTTTTTCGATAATTTCGTGAGCTATACGAGAAATAGCCCTATCGATATCATTTTTGTTCAGCAGTTCTTTTTTCATGATTTAGTCAAAAAAAAACCCTCCCTCAAAAAGGGAAGGTTTCATTATCAAATTTAAACAGCACCCCGGACAGTCCGGAATTATAATCTGCAGATAAGCTCACGAGTTCTCCTTGCCTTTTAGCCTCACAGGGCTATCATTAAAAGCTCAGTTATTTAACCATAAAACATATGTTTTGTCAAAATTATTATTACAGACACCGCGAATATGTGCAGCAAGCTCTCAGTTTTTTAGCCCCTCTTTCAGTACAATACCGAACCTGTTGTGATCAAAAGTATATATATCAGGGTGTTTGGAGTAGATCCAGTTGTCGAAGATCTCCTTGCCATTATCCTTGACACTTATTCTGACACTCGGATTTTCCGGATTATTGCTAAGAGATGTCACCTTCTGCTCCTGAATCATGAAGTGCGGCAAGAAATAGAGGACTTTTACCTTTACATTGGAATCATCAAGCGATATTTCAGACCCTATGTCAACAACATGCTCGGTCTTTTTCTTTTTATCCCTATCCTCAATAACAAGCACAACCTTCTTCCATGTCTTCTTAACATCAGCAGGAACATCAACAGGTTTCTGACTCTTTGCTGAAGTGCCTGCGTGTGCATCAGATAAAGGTTTTGCTGAATGCGAATCAGATGCCTTGGGACCAGGCTGCTGCTCAGACTTCCCGCATCCTATAACCATTGAAAAGACCACAGCCAGCGATATTGCCAAACATATAACTTTCTTCACTCATGCCTCCTGTAACAAAAAATATTTGTTAAGTTTAACAAATCCGGAAGATTTAAAGAATATTACAATCAATACAGGATAATGCAGCATCAGAAATAAATCTGGGAAAAACGTCTGTTATCAGTATGGCAGAAGAGTTCTGGCTATGGTGCGAATAGCTTTTACAGCTGTCTCTATTTCACTATCTTGAGTAAAAAAACCTGGACTAAGACGAACAGTGCCTGCGGGATATGTATCCAAAGTCTGGTGCGCAAGAGGTGAACAATGCAGACCGGTTCTCACATATATGCCATGGTTATGATTCAGAATACTGCCGACATCTCCCGGCTCCCAATTGTTAAGATTAAAAGAAAGTACAGAGATTCTGTTCTCTCCAGGCTGCGGACCATACAAATTTATTCCATCGATACCAGACAATTCGCTCCAGAGGTAATCAAGCTGCTCAGCACCTTTTTTTCTTATTGCTTCAAGTCCTGTTTCCTCAATGAATGCAAGCCCCTCGCCCATGCTGAGTATACCAGGTACGTTGGGCGTACCTGCTTCAAATGTCTCAGGCCACTCATTTGGCTGAAATTCAGAAATAGAATTCAGGCCTGTGCCTCCTTCACGAAAAGGGCGCAGGGATTTTATTCTGCTACCAATAACTAATCCTCCTGTGCCCTGAAGTCCATATATACTTTTATGTCCGGTAAATGCAAGCATATCGATAAACATTTCTTCAATATTTATTCGTAATATACCGGCAGACTGTGCAGCATCCACAAGCAGATAAGCTCCGCGTTCTCGGACTGTCTTACCTATTATTTCAACAGGCTGGATTGCACCCGTAACATTTGAAGCATGAGAAATAACAACAAGTTTGGTATTTTTGTTAAAACGATTTATTATCTGCTCAGGGTCGAGACAGCCATTTTCATCACACTGAACAATATCAAGAGATATAAATCCCCTGTATTCCATTGCCCGCAGGGGTCTTAGAACAGAATTATGTTCCATGGAAGATATGATCACATGATCGCCGTCATTCAAAAAGCCCTTCAGGCCGAGATTAAGGGCATCTGTGGCACTAAAACATAAAGCAACTGAGCTGCTGTCCAGTGCGCCAAAAAATCTTGCCAGGACTGTTCTGACATGACTTACTGCATCAGAAGCCTTATGTGCCATGGCATGACTGCCTCTTCCAGGCGAAACAACTCCATTGTTCGCTATATTCCTCAGCAGTTCATTAACGCGTTGCGGCTTGGGAAATGTGGTTGCAGCGTTATCAAGATAATACACAGTCTAAAACTCATAAAGCGAATGAGCAGACCGCTTCAGTCCTTTTTCTGAGGCAATCACATCCAGATGCAGTGATGACCAGTCCGAGAGCATCAAGTCTTCATTACCCTCATTTGTGTATGTTTTGATATAGCTGTTGCAGTGTCTGCACAAATCGAGCCTCAGATCTTCATTATTGTCAGTCTCAAGGATATCGAGTTGAGCCTGTTCATGTGTTCCACAAAAAGCGCATGACATACGCATAAACTTCCAGCGAGTTCGGCAGCAGCCGCATGACAGAAACTTCTGACGACCATTGGAGGTATGTACAAGTTGAGCCATTGCAGGCGGATTGCCACAAAAAGGACACTGCGTCTTTGTCCAGCTTGATCCTGCAAGCCACTCCTCAAGACCCTTGCGCCATGGTCGTACAACCCTTTCTATTGAACGCCATGCCAGAAATCTTAATATTCCACTTAAAGTATCAGCAGAATTTATTTTTTCCAACACAGCCTCCATCAGATTGACAGAACTGTTGGGATCTTGACTAAATCTTTCTGAAAGTTCAGAAAAACTGCTGCTGAGATTCTTATTTTCACATGACCTTGCAAGCTCAGACGCAGCTGAATTTAGAATGGCTGCTGCTTCTGAGACCACTCTTTTTTTAAGTTCAGGATCAGTAATGAGCACTGCTCCTGAAGACAGTCTTTCCGCATATTCATTCCATTCCAGTGATTCAGAATCAGCAAATTTATCTAAAACAGAGCTTAATAGACACTCAAAGTCAGCAGTTTCTTTAAGGTATGGATGATCAGAAATCCACTTATCAAACTTTTTTGAATCAATTGTCATTGTTATCCCCGTTATATTTTATTGTTTAAAAAGATACGGCTGCCGCTGTTGTGCCAGCAGCAGCCGTCGCGATCATATCTTGAATTGATTTTTACCGCCTTCCATCTCAGCTACCCATTTTGGGTAATGTTTTTTTGCCCTTGCATAAGGTATCATGCCGCTTGTCATAATCTGGAAAGTTCCGGGATTACCAATTGTGCCGAGATATATATGCATTGGAATAAATACACATAAAAACAGAAAGCTGAGATTATGTATAAAAAATGAAATCAAAAACAATGGCTTGACAGCAGGCAGAATCCACATCACAAGACCTGAAGCCGTCAACACAACAGCTGACAGCAGTACTCCTAAATATGATATCTTCTGCCCGGTATTCAGCTTGCCCATTGGCGGCACTTTAACCTTGTGGCTCAAATAGCCTCCAACAACAGAAATCCATCTGACATCATCAGCATCAAATTTGACTGCATGTTTAAGCCAATTGGCCGAGCCAATAAGAAATGAGGCTATAAAAACAACACCGAGCCAGTTGTGAATATTTTTCATTGATTCAAAACCGCCAAACATTCCTGCTATAAACGCGCTTTTGAATAAAAATCCAAAGCCTGAGAGAGTGAGCAGCAAGCAGCTCAAAGCAAATATCCAGTGCAGCACCCGCTCAGCAGGCGATGCCATAAGCACTATATTGTTATTATTCATTGTCACCCTCCTCATCCTTTTTGGGACCTATAAGCGCATAATGCAACAGTGAAGCTGCGGCAACTCCCCCAATACTGACAAGTGAAAGCGGCTTCAGGTACTTATGCCAAAAAACTACCATTTCAGGCACCTTGGGATTTTCTTTATATCCGTATAAAGTCGGAGCATCTTTAAATGCATATAGCGCCCCCAATCCATCAAGATCCTTTTCACCATAAACTTTTGTGTATCCCGCTTTTTTTGCCTTAGCAATCAGATCATTGCTGTTGCCAAAAGAAATTGCCCCTGTGGGACATGTCTTTGCACAGGCCGGCTCCATGTTATTCTGAAGCCTATCTGAACACATTGTGCATTTTGAAAGCTTGCCAGCCTTATCAAACCTTGGGATATCAAAGGGACATGCTGCACTGCAGAGTTTACAGCCTATGCATTTCTCAGAATCAGTTACAACTGCACCTTCCTCTGTACGGTAAATTGCCCCTGGTACAGGACATATCTTCATACAGCCGGCATCTTCACAATGCATGCAGCGCTGACTTACAAAGAGCCAGCGAAGAGGTTTATCTTCTGATGGAGCTTCTAAAAAACTTATTGTATTATAGGTGTTTCCGGTTAAATCAGATGGACTCGAAAAATTACCGCTGAAACTGGTCTTTTCTGCTGGCAACTGGTTCCAGGATTTGCATGCTACCTGACATGCCCTGCAGCCTGTGCAGAGTTCAGGTGATATTAGTAAAGCTTTTCTATTCGCCATTTTTTTATTCCCCCTTTATACCTTTGTCAAATTGACAAGGCAGGCCTTTGACTCCTGAATCCAGGTATTAGGATCGCCAGCATCAATTGTTATAAGGTTAGTACTAGCTGCCTGACTCAAACCTTTGAATCCCCAGCTGTATGGCATCCATACAACAAAAACCTCTTCATTATTGACAGTCAGGGGCTGCATTCGTTTAGTCACCATTGCGGGTACAACAACTTCTCCGCGAGCAGACCAGATTTTAACCTTATCGCCGTTTCTGATTTTTTTCTCCTGAGCAAGCTTCTCCGGTATCTCAATATAGGTTTCCGGTACGAGCTCATTCAACCAGGGCACATTCCTTGTAAAAGAACCACAGCACCAGTGCTCAGCAATGCCTGATGTTGTCAGCACAAAAGGGAACTCTTTCTTATTTCCCACAGGCTGCTTTGACTTTATGCGTGGATATTTAAGACATGGATTAACAGAGACCGCAGGATGAAGTTTGTTTTCAGTCGGACTCTCAACAGGCTCATAAAACTCCGGCAATGGTCCGTCACCAGGGGTCCCTGAAGCATCACGAGGCAATCCAGCTGCCTGTAAATCAGGGTCTTTATAAACTGATGCAATCAGACGCGAAACCCCTTCACCAGTCATTCGGAAAGGTTTTTGTCCGTTAAGGGTGTCAGGTCCATCTGAAACATTCGGCACATCAGGAGTATCATGCCCTACCCATTTTTTCTGGGTTTCATCCCACCATACAAGTGCTTTTGAATTACTGAACGGTCTGCCATTTGCATCACAGGATGCACGATTGTAGAGTATCTTCATATTGCCAGGCCAGCTCCATGCAAACCCCGGATACATGCCCAAGCCGCTTGGATCTGTCTTATTATCCTTGCGCTTGCTAAGGTTTTTTCCACCAGCATAAACACCGGCATATACCCAGTTGCCTGAAGAAGTAGAACCATCAGGCTGAAGCTCTCCTATGCCTTTTACAAGCTCTCCTGTCTTGAAATTTTTACCATTTATCTCCTGCAGAACAGCTTCATACATATTGTTCTTGGGGTAGTTCCATACTGCGCGTTTAAATATCTGATCTTTTTCAGCAGTTGATCCTGCATATAAACTACGAACTTTTCTGAAAATCAGATCGCCCATTTCGAGATCAGACTTTGATTCACCCACAGGTTTTATTTTGGTATAGCACCACTGCACAAGTCTGCCTGAATTACTCTTTGTACCCTCTTTTTCAAGAAAAGAAGCTGCTGGCAAAAAGACTACTTCAGTATTGATTTTCTTGGGATCACAACCGGGTTTTTCCCAGAATGATGCTGTTTCTATCATGAATGGGTCTGCAACAACAAGCATGTCAAGCTTGCTTAGCGCATCATGAACAAGATTCAGGTTGGGATTTGTGACCATGGGGTTTTGACCCATAACATAAAGCATCTTCATCTTGCCTTCAAGCGCAGTATCAAAGATGCGGAAAATTGAATAGTTTTCTTTATGATTCTTCTTTGGAAGCCAGCCATAGCCAAAGTCATTTTCAGCAGTAGCTTTATCCCCAAACCATGCTTTAAGGAGATTCACAAAAAACTTAGCCCTGAAAGTCCCTGAGCCCTTTGTCCAGTCTTTAAGTGTAGGCTGGTTACTGTTTGGATAAGTGATATAACCGGGCAGATAGTTAAACAGAAGAGCCATATCTGTTGAACCCTGCACATTAGGTTCGCCTCTGAGCGCATTAACTCCGCCCCCTGGTTTGCCCATATTGCCGAGCAGCTGCTGCAGAACACCAAAGCTGCGAATATTCTGAACACCCACTGTGTGCTGGGTCATGCCGAGTGCGTACATTATTGTACCAGGACGATGCCTTACAAGAGTGTCAGCTATAAGTTTTATTTTATCTACCGGAATCCCGGTGATATCAGATGCTGTCTCAAATGTATAGCGCTTGTTAAACTTCTTTAGCTTTGCAAAAACACACCTTGGGTCATCCAGACTTGATGCTTTTAACGGTTTATTGGTTACAGGATCAAGCTGATAGCCCCATGATGCATTGTTATACTTGAATTCTTCTTCACTATAACCGGAAAAGACTCCTTCATTAAACTCAAAGTCATCACGCATCAGATAAAGCGCATTTGTATGGGCGAGTACATAAGGGGCATCATAATGCTTGTTCTGAATAATGTAATTGATTATCGAGTTTAGAAAGGCTATATCCGTACCAGGTCTGATACACGCATAAATATCAGCAATTTTTGATGTACGGGTAAAACGGGGATCAACATGTATGACTATTGCCCCTTTTTCTTTTGCCTTCATAAGCCAGCGCATTGACATAGGATGATTCTCTGCGCAGTTACTTCCTTCTATTAAAAATACTTTTGCATTCTGCAGATCGAGCCAGTGGTTTGTCATTGCGCCACGACCGAATGAGGCTCCCAGACTGGGAACCGTTGGGCTGTGTCAGAGTCGGGCCTGATGCTCTACATAATCAGTGCCGATAAGCCTCATCATTTTGGACATCATATAACACTCTTCATTTGTGTTTTGGGCGCCGCCCATGAATGAGATGGCATCCGTACGATTTGCCTTGTATTCTTTGCCGTCAATAACCTCTGTATCAATCCAGTGCTTATCACGCAAATCTTTCATCTTTGTGGCTATTCTGTTAACTGCATCTTCCCAGCTTATCTTCTCCCACTTGTCAGAACCGGGTGCGCGATATAATGGTGTCTGCATCCTTTGATCAGAATTTGGAATAACACTCATTGAAATGCCTTTGCTGCAGAGAGCCCCTTCATTAATAATGTGATCAGGATCTCCCTCAAGGTTGATCAGTTTTCCATCCTTAACATGACACAGCATACCGCAGCCGCATGAACAGAATGTACAGATAGATGTATATTCTGTTGCACCGGTCAACTTGAAGTCTGCTGTTGCAGCTTTGACTTTCTTGGCATCAAAACCAAGTGTAGCCATTGCAAGGCCAGTACTTCCCACAACTTTAAGCAGATCTCTACGACTTAAGTTCACAGAAGCCTCCCTCCATTTTTTTATTAACTATAGACTAAGGTCAGTTGCGTTGTCAATTTCGTTATCGTTTAAAATTATTAATATACCTATAATAGTTTTTTATATTTGTTTTAAAGGGATTTTTTTACTTCAGGCGCTATTCATTTCGTTATTCATAAATAGATAATCAGCTAATACTCAACATACAATTTAATGGGCTTGAACTGACTGAGCAGGGGATGAGAAGTTTGCTTCAAATTACAAATCTTCAAAATAATTTCAAGTTGCACATACTCAGAAACTTAAACTAATGATTAAGCGCCAGAAAAGCGGATGGTGCTGCTAAATACCGACACGGGGATACCGATATCAAGCCCACCACCCGCCAATAACCGGCAAACATTCAAATCAATAGTTCACACTAAGCAAACTGCTAAAACTATACACTACAAAAACAATCGTTGTCAAGATCGTTATTTGTGATATTGTGCTTATGTTTTTATATCTATTGTTTTATTTGATTTATCATGATTTTTTTATCGTTGACGCTGTTCATTTCGTTATTCGTTTAAGCTTAGTTTAAAGATAACGATCAAAACTTTTGAAAAAAATGCATATAACACGAATTAAAAAACTGATATAAGACTGACTCGCCATCACTTCAGCGTAAAGCTCTCTTTTGCGTATTTGATAATCTGGAAGAGAAAAAAACTTTACCTCAGAGTTATTGGGCCTGCGGTCTGCATTTGTAAAAAATTTGGATTTAAATAAGCTCGGTTAGAAAGGCAATATGTAAATAGTTATTCACTGGCGGAGAGGCAGGGATTCGAACCCTGGGTAGGGGGTTAACCCTACAACGGTTTAGCAAACCGCCGCCTTCGACCTGCTCGGCCACCTCTCCATCAAAGATGTATATAGTACCAATTGGAAGCGTTCGTTGTAAAGATGTGTTGGAAAATATTTTATTGCTGCAAACTCTTTCTTACTATTTCGTACACTGCTGATAAAGCAGCATCAAGTTTATTTAACTCCTTGGTGCCGCCCTGAGCCATATCAGGCTTGCCTCCTCCTCTGCCGCCGCATAGCTCGGTAACCTGTTTCATTATGTCTCCTGCCTTCAGCTTTTGAGTCATATCTTTTGTTACCATCAAAAGCATGGATGCCTGCTCATCTTTAACAGATGCTATCAGTATTACGCCGGAACCAAGCCTGTCGCGCACATTATCAGCAAGCACTCGAAGATCTTTCAGTTCAAGATTATCCTGTCTGTAAGCCAGTACTTTTATTCCGTTTATATCTTTTGCAGAATCAATTATTGATGTTGAATCCTTTGAAGCAAGCCTGGATTTCAGCGCCTCTGCCTGCTTCTCAACATCTCTCATGTCAGACATGAGCTTAATCACTCTCTCATAAGGCTTGTCTGTTTTCAGTGCCTCTGCAACCTTCCTGAGCTCTGCTCTCTTTTGGGAGAGATACCCGTATGCCGCCAAGCCTGTCAGTGCCTCGAGTCTTCTTATTCCTGAAGCAACACTGCCTTCAGATACTATGACGAATGAGCCGATATCACCGGTTGCCCTCGCATGTGTGCCGCCGCAGAGTTCAGCACTGTAGCCCTCAACCCGGACAACCCTCACTTTTTCACCATATTTTTCTCCAAACAAGGCTATAACTCCTGCCTTAACTGCCTGCTGAAGGTCCATTATTTCTGTGCGCACAGGTATGTTCTTTATTATTTCGGTATTGACCATATCTTCTATGGCTGTTATCTCTGCTGAGTCAACAGGGTAAAAGTGAGTGAAGTCAAAACGCATCCTGTCAGGAGATACAAGAGAGCCTGCCTGTTTTACATGGTCACCAAGTACATTTCTCAAGGCTGTGTGTACAAGATGCGTTGCAGTATGATTGCGGGCTGTGGAGAATCTTTTTTCAGAATCAACATAGCAGTTCACTCTGTCCCATACCTTCACCTTGCCGTCTGTTATTCTGACTATGTGACTGTGCAGTCCGAGTTCTTTTTTTGTGTTCAGTACTTCAGCTTCAAAACCAGGACCGGTTATTGCTCCCGTATCACCTGTTTGTCCTCCTGACTCTCCGTAAAAAGGTGTCTTGTCCAGAAGCAGTTCTACCTCTTCAGACTCTTCTGCCTCGAGTACAACCTTTCCATCCTTGAGTATGGATTTGATCACAGAGTGGGATGTGAGAGTCTCATATCCCAAAAATTCTGTCTCTCCGATCTCGGACTGGAGCTCCCTGTATATGGTTGCTATCGACTCCTCTTCACCAACCCATGATGCGCGAGCGCGCTCTCTCTGCTCCTGCATCTCCCTGTTAAAACCATCTTCATCAAGCTGCATATGATTGTCGAGTGCTATATCTCTCGCAAGGTCAAGTGGAAGTCCATAAGTATCGTACAGCTTGAATATCTCTGCACCAGGAATGATATTTGATCCATCTCTGCGCATATGGCTTATTATGTCATCTATCAATCTCATGCCCTGCTCGAGTGTGCGCGTAAAACGCTCCTCTTCAAATGAAAGAACTTTTACGGCGCGTTCCTGCTCTGATAAAAGTTCAGGATACACAGGGCCAAGCACTTCACCAACAGCTCCCAGCAATTTGCTGAGCACATTGCCGCTCATACCGAGCAGTCTTGCATGCCTTGCTGCCCTTCTGATTATTCTTCTGAGGACATATCCCCTGCCTTCGTTAGAGGGTATCAATCCTTCTGAAAGCAGGAATGCAGTTGATCTTATATGGTCTGCAATAACTCTAAGAGATATATCCGTTTCAGCTGATTTGCCATAAGCCACTCCTGCCATTTGAGAAGCAGCGTTAATTATTGGAGAAAAAAGATCAGAGTCAAAATTATTCTTTTTACCCTGAAGCACTGCACTCAGGCGCTCGAGCCCCATGCCTGTATCAATGCTCGGACTCGGGAGCGTATGAAGGCTGCCGTCTGTGTCGCGGTTGTACTGCATGAAGACCAGATTCCATATCTCCAGATACCTGTCGCAGTCGCACCCAACCTTGCAGTCGGACTTGCCGCAGCCCATATCTTCGCCCTGATCAATAAGTATCTCTGAGCAGGGCCCGCATGGGCCGGTGTCTCCCATCTGCCAAAAGTTATCCTTTGCGCCAAGCCGTACTATATGCGCTTCCGGAATATCTGTGAGTTCTCTCCATAGCTTCTCTGCCTCGTCATCCTCTTCATACACAGAAACCCATAGTCTATCCTTGGGCAGTTTGTATATCTCTGTGAGCAATTCCCAGGCATAAAGTATCGCGTCTTTCTTGAAATAGTCGCCAAAGGAGAAGTTGCCGAGCATCTCAAAAAATGTGTGATGTCTTGCGGTATGCCCCACATTTTCGAGATCATTATGCTTGCCGCCAGCCCTTATGCACTTCTGGGATGTGACTGCCCTTGTGTAGGACCGCTGCTCTTCACCAAGGAATACTGATTTGAACTGCACCATACCGGCATTGGTAAAAAGCAGTGACGGGTCATTCCTGGGTATGAGCGATGCACTCCGCACCTCTGTATGACCTTTGGATTTAAAGTATTCAAGAAATGCGCTGCGTATGTCGGAACTCTTCATTTTTTATGCTACTCCACCTTCCCAGGATCGCTGGTAATAATATAAACAACCTTATTGTCAATAAAGATAAGTCTTGTTTTGAAAATGCCGAGGGTGTTTTTATAAATCCACTCTTCTTTTGCCTTGCCTGCTTCAGGCTCAAGCCCCCTTATGCTGTCAGGAGAGCCCCATGAATACCTGACCTGCTGCTGGGTCATGCCTGGAGACACCTCTCCCTTTATTATCCTCTGCTGTATGTCAGCAGGGTAGTTCTTGATCTCATCAGCTGAATACCTTACTGCCTGTGAACACGAGATGATGAATACAGAAATCATCAACACTGCGATTAAAGCCTTCTTCATGATTAATCCTCCTTGAGTTTGATTTTCCCGAAAACTGTCTTTATTGTTCCATACGAAAACCCTCTGCGGGACAAAAGTCCCGCAAGTCTTCTTCTGATCGTATTCATATCCAGCTTCATCATTCTGGAGAGCCTGCGCTTTACGATCTCAATCGCTGCATCCAGATTGTCATTTTCACTTCCAAGCCTGTCTTCTATAATATCAGAAGGTATACCCCTTTTTTGAAGATATGCCATCAAGCCACGCCTGCCGAGGCACTTGCGATTTATGCCGTCTCTTATCAGACTCTCAGCAAGTTGTTTATCATTTACAAACCCCTTCTGCTTCAGATGGCTTATAGCATCGGTTGCATCTGATTCACAAAATCCTTTCCGCAGCATCTTGTCCAGCAGTTCAGACTCGCTCCTGTCTCGGTATGCAAGAAGTTTAATGCCGTACTTGAGTGCTGCCTGACAGGCTGATGGCTCTGCTGATTTATTCAACTCCCTTCATCCTCAGTTCAAGGTCTTTGGGGCTGGTACTGTGCCTTATTGCCTCTTCATATGTTATAAGCCCCTGTTTGTGCAGATCATAAAGCGACTGGTCAAAGGTCTGCATATTATAATAATTTTTACCTTCGCGTATCAGCAGTTTAAGATTATTGGTCTTTTCAGGATCAAGTATGCATGCCTTTACAGTATCTGTTGCGAGCATCACCTCAACAGCCGGCACCCTGCCCCTTGCATCTGCCCTCGGCAGAAGGCGTTGAGATATTACAGCCCTGAGCACTGAAGACAGCTGCCTCCTGATCTGATGCTGTATATGTGTCGGGAACGAAGATATTATGCGATTGATTGTCTCTGTGGCATCTACTGTATGAAGTGTGCTCAGTACAAGATGGCCTGTCTCTGCTGCTGTTATGGCTGTCTCTATTGTTTCTGAGTCGCGCATCTCGCCAACGAATATGACATCAGGGTCCTGCCTGAGAGCTGCCCTCAGCGCAGCATTAAAAGAGGCTGTGTCCCCGCCGACTTCTCGCTGGGTAATGATGCTCTTTATGTCTTTATGAAGATATTCAATAGGGTCTTCTATTGTCACTATATTTAAAGAGCGGCTGCTGTTTATATGATTGATCATCGATGCAAGCGTAGTGGTCTTGCCGCTGCCTGTTGCTCCTGTAACAAGAACAAGTCCGCGCTCAGAAAGCGCCGCATCACTTATAACCTGGGGCAGATGCAGTGAAGCGATATCAGGAATGCCGAATGGTATTGTTCGGAAAACGAGACCAATCGTGCCTCTCTGCATAAATATATTGCACCTGAACCTGCCGGCCCCTGGTATGCTGTAAGCAAAATCAGCATCACGGCAGGACTCAAATATGCCGCGCTCGCGTTCACCCATCACAAGATCGGCTATGCTGCGAGCTGTCTCAGGGGTGATGATTTCGCTCTCATCATCCATCACCAGCTCACCGTTAATTCTGTAGACAGGGCGCGAGCCCACTCGCAGGTGAATATCAGATGCGTCTTTTGTGAATGCGTCAGTAAGCAGCCTGTTTATATCCATAAAAATGTCTGTTTGCCTGCAACCCTTGTATGTAGTAGAGCCAACTATTTTGAATCAGTCTTTTCTGCAGGCTGTTTTGATTTCATCCCGACAGCCTCGGCTATCTTTGCCTCTATCTCAGCAGCCACCTTCGGATTAGTTTTCAGGTACTCTTTTGCATTTTCCCTGCCCTGGCCAATCTTGCTGCCAGCATAGCTGTACCATGCGCCTGCCTTTTCGATTATATTCTTGTCAACTCCAATATCAACAACCTCGCCAAGCTTTGATATCCCCTCATTAAAAAAGATGTCAAATTCAGCCTGCCTGAACGGTGGAGCAACCTTGTTTTTTACAACTTTCACCCTCACCCTGCCGCCTATGGCTTCCTGTCCATCCTTAAGATTGTCTATCTTTCTTATATCCAGCCTCATGGATGCGTAAAACTTGAGCGCGTTTCCGCCTGTTGTTGTTTCAGGATTGCCGAACATCACGCCGATCTTCATCCTGATCTGGTTGATAAAGATCACAGTTGTGAATGATTTTGATATGGCTGCAGTAAGCTTTCTGAGCGCCTGGCTCATTAGTCTTGCTTGAAGACCCGGGAGAGAATCACCCATATCTCCCTCAATCTCTGCCTTTGGAACAAGAGCTGCAACAGAGTCTATGACAACAATATCAACAGCTCCGCTTCGTACAAGCGTCTCTGCAACCTCAAGAGCCTGTTCTCCTGTATCAGGCTGAGAGATGAGCAACTCTTCTATATTCACACCCAGCCTTGAAGCATAGTTCACATCAAGCGCATGCTCTGCATCGATAAAAGCAGCAACTCCACCTGCCTTTTGAGCCTGTGCAAGAGCTGTTAGAGCAAGAGTTGTCTTGCCTGATGACTCAGGTCCATAAATCTCGACTATCCTGCCGCGCGGGAATCCACCAATCCCCGTAGCTATATCAAGAGTAAGGGAGCCGGTAGAGATAGCCTGTATGCCCTCGCCTATGTCGCCGGCCCCGAGTTTCATGATAGAGCCCTTGCCAAAATTCTTTTCAATCTGTGAAATGGCGTTTTCGAGTGCCTTGATTTTGTCTTTGTTCATCAACATCCTCCTTAAATTGATTATCCCGTATATATTTACAACTCAATCTTTTTTCAGATAAAAGTCAGCCAGCACAGAATAGACCGGGCCTTCAGGTTTTAGTATGCTTTTCATCAAAGAGAAGACAGCCACATCTATACTACCAAAAAATGAGTCTTTAAGTGGAAGGATAATATCAGCAATGCCTGCTGACAGTTTAGCATCTTTTACACGGCCTATTGTTAGGTGAGGAGAGAACCCTCCGGGCTCAGGCGCAAAGCCTATATCCGCAAGGTGTTTCTCAATGTCAGACCATAGATTTAGCAGCTCTCTGGACTCATCCAGACCAGCCCATATAACAGAAGGCCTCCGCAGATCAGGAAACGCGCCAATGCTCCTCACATTGAGGCTGAACCCATCATGGCCGCGTGATGCTGAAGATAATGCTTGTTTTATTGATTCAATACTGGCTTCATTCACCTCACCAAGGAATTTAAGGGTCAAATGAATGTTATCGGGTTTAACAGGCCGAAGCGGTCTGATTTTTGCAAACCCTGAGGCAGTAGTTGATAACGACACTCGAAGTTTTTCAGGCAGGTTTATAGCGACAAAGCTTCTCATACTGAAAATACCAGCCTGAAAAGATGTATCAACAAGCATGTTAAAGCGCCGGCAGCAATATCATCAGCCATCACACCCAGACCGCCGGGCAGATTTTCAGCAGCGCTCACAGGAAAGGGCTTGAATATGTCGAAGAATCTGAAAAGAAGAAACGCTGAAACAAGATACAGCATGGTCAGAGGGAGAAATAAAATTGAGATCAGATAGCCACAAAACTCATCAATCACAATCTTGCCGCTGTCTTTTGTATTGAAAAGCTTCTCTGCCCTGTACGAAGCAGCAGCTCCTGCAAAAGCTGTAACTGCAGCCGCAATAATTACGCCTTGCTGTCCAATGCCTGTCACAAGCACAAAGAAGATCGCTGCGAGAGTGCCGAGAGTGCCGGAGGCAAACGGAATATAGCCTATGAATATGACAGTTACAAACGCCTTGATCAGAAAATCACTGAATCGCTTCATTGCAGGATATTTTATCATAGAACAAACCTGGTTCGAATATTTTAAACCTTTAATTAAATAGCCCTGTGGGAGGTTGTGCATTAAGAGTATATCGATCCGGAGCATTGATAAGATAAAAAATGCCACGGGCAGCAGCAGACTGAAATTCAGACACCCCTTTTGTCAGGATGAAAGATGTATTTATGCAGCTGTATATTCATCCTTACTGTAAGCCTGTCCTCCAGCATCCACTTTGAGAGCAGCGCCGGCTCGAGCCTGTTGAATGCAGGAGAAAAATGCACCAGGCACTTTCCATAGATGCCATAGCTGCTGATAAAACCCTTTGCCCACTCATAATCCTGTCTGTCAGCAACAACTATCTTGACCTCATCAAGAGGTTTTAAGTATTTGATATTGGACAGGTCCATTTGATCGAACATACCACTGCTCGGCGTTTTTATATCCATAACAATGATACACCTTTTGTCTATATCCCTTATGCTCTGGCTGCCATTGGTCTCTATTAATACTACATACCCTCTTTCAAACAGCTTTGATATAAGCGCCGGCATCTCATTCTGGAGCAGAGGTTCGCCCCCGGTGATCTCGACCAAATTAATCCCATAGCCATTAATCTCATTCATCAGATCATCAACAGAACGCTCTCTGCCTTCTTCATAAGCATACTTCGTGTCGCAATATTCACATCTGAGATTGCAGCCAGTTGTCCTGATAAAAACACATGGCCAGCCGGCATATGTTGACTCTCCCTGAATGCTCGCGAACACCTCGCAGACCTTCATAAATTCCTCTTTAAACTGGTTTTGAATCAATGAAACTACTCTAACACATGCAAACAGCTCAAGCAAAAACAAGAACAACAACCCTGCTGTTCTACTGCTCTGTCGTGCTGGCACTATGATTTATGATAAACTTTCTGCTATGGATATCCATCATCTGAAGGTATTCGTCTCTGTATACAAAAACAGGAGCTTTTCAAAGGCCTCTGAATATCTGTTCCTGTGCCAGCCGACTGTCAGCGACCATATTAAAACCCTCGAAAAAGAACTTGAATGCAGGTTATTCGACAGGCTCGGCAGGTCAATAAGACCGACGGCTGAAGCAGACATTTTATTTGAACGGGCAGTAGAAATTATCGAAAAGACAGATGAGCTGAAACTCGCCATATCAAACTCATCCGCAAATATCTCAGGAACAATCAGCTTTGGATCAAGTACAATCCCCGGCTCTTACATAATGCCCCAAATAATGGCTGCATTTAAACATAAGCATCCGGAAGTTGATTTTATAATGATATCAAGCGACACAAAAGAGATAATTGAGAAAGTAGCTTCTCATGAACTGGCCTTTGGCATATGCGGCTCCATGATTGAAAATAACCAGATAGCTTATAAATCATTTTTTGAAGATGAACTAATAGCTGTTGCCGCTCCATCCATGCGTCTGCCGCAAAAGCTCACTATCAAGCAGCTAAGTCAACAGCCCTTTGTCATAAGAGAGCACGGTTCAGGCACAAGACGCGAAATCGAAAGGATATTCGAAAAGCATGGTGTGGACCTGTCAAAGATCAGGATTTCTGCTACGGTTGGTTCAACAAATTCGCTCAAACAGGCTGTGAAAGCAGGACTCGGCATGGGAATTGTATCAAGGATCGCTGTATCTGATGAAATAAGAGACAGGAGTCTTTATGTTATACAGCCGGACAGTATCACTATGAAGCGGAAGTTTTATATCGCAACTCACAAGAAAAGAACCCTGCCCCTGCTACACAGAGAATTTATAAAACTGATCTTGAAGCCTTCCGCCTGATCAGATCACCAGGCTGAACACCTTCAGGCACCTGCATAAAAACTGTATCCTCATTTCTTGCTGTATCAGCAAAATTGCCGTCACAGTCTGAAAATTCATTGACAATAAAGGAGATGCCCTCCAGTCCATGAGCAAGATACTCGACTTCATCTCCTGCGTCGAGCCTGCTTCTTAATCCAACCCTTGCGATGCTGTTTTTTATCTCCTGCACAACTCCTACAAGCTCGCACTCCATTGTATAGCTCACGCCATCAAAGTTGTAGTCAGCATCAGCCTGTTTTCCAAGATACATGCCGGTTGTATAGCCCCTGTTGCTGAATATGGAAAGCTCGTGCATCCATCTGGGATTTATAACATATGGATCACAGCTTTTGAGCAGATCTACTGCTTCCCTGTATGTCTTGACAACACCTGCAAGATAGTTTATTCCCTTCATTCTCCCTTCGATCTTTAAGCTATTCACACCGGCATCAGCGAGCTTGTCAAGATGCTCAATCATGCAGAGGTCTCTTGAACTCATTATGTATGTGCCCCTGTCATCCTCAAAAACAGGCAGGTACTCGCCCTTGCGCTTCTCTTCCATCAGCGTGTACTTCCATCTGCATGAGTTTGTGCACTCTCCCATATTCGCACCGCGCGAGGCGAGAAAGCTGCTAATGTAACATCTGCCTGAATATGAAATGCATATGGATCCATGCACAAATGTCTCTAACTCGATATTAACAGACTGTCTGATCTCTTTAATCTCATCTATTGAGAGTTCTCTCGACAGCACTATGCGGGAGGCTCCCATATCCTGCCAGAAGCGTGCTGATGCCTTGTTGGTTGTGTTTGCCTGTGTGCTGACATGTATCTTCATCAACGGCATCTTTTTTCTGATTATCGAAAAAATGCCCGGATCTGAAACAATCACAGCATCAGGATCAGCTTCTGAAAGCAGATCAATATGATCTATTACCTCATCAATATCTCGATTATGAGGAATAATATTTAGCGTCACATAAACTTTTACACTCTTCTCTTTGCAGAAATCAATCGCGCTCTTTAACTGTTCAGGGAAAAAATTGCGCGCCTTTCCCCTGAGACTGAAGCGGGAGTCGCCAAGATAAACAGCATCAGCTCCATAATGAATCGCTGTTTTCAGCTTCTCAAAATCTCCGGCAGGAGCAAGAAGTTCCATATCTGCACAAGTGTTCATTTACAGGCCATTTCCTTTTTGCACTGTTTTATAGCTTGTCTTGCGAGCAGGTCGCATCTTTCGTTTTCAGCATGGCCGCTGTGACCCTTGATCCATTGCCACTGAACTTCGTGAGGATTGAGCGCTGCAAGAAGTCTTTCCCACAGATCGCGGTTCATAACCTCTTTTTTTTGAGAGTTTTTCCACTTATTTCTGAGCCAGCTCTCCATCCACTGGGTTATTCCTTTCATCACATATTCTGAGTCTGTTGTTATCAGTACGCTGCAGGATCTTTTCAGCGCCTCAAGTCCGGTGATAACAGCCATCAGTTCCATCCTGTTGTTTGTAGTCTTTTCTTCACACCCTGAAAGTTCTGATGTCTTGGACTTTGATCTCAGAATAACGCCGTATCCGCCGACTCCTGGATTGCCGCTGCAGGCTCCATCAGAAAATATCTCCACATGTGGTCTGGAGGCTGTCATTGGGAGTTAAACACCTTCAACAAGGTGATCGATTTCAGGAAAATACGCGATTATGTTCATCAGATGATTATAAAGCAGCGATATCAGCAGCAGTCAACTCATAAAACTCTCGATAAATCCCCTCTCCTGCTCAATGCGGGATCTGAACTCATCTTTATGGACCTGTTCAAATCCAAGTCCGGCAAAAAGCTCCTGATGTTTGGGTGTCCACTCAGAATCAGAACAATATTCAGGAGAAATTTCAGAAACTATGCCTTCAGCAAGATATACCAGCGTAACAATGCCCTTGTGCCGCGTATCCTGGTCAAGAAGATGATGATTCTGTACTGAAAGAACTATCTCATCAGGAAATGAAAGCTGCTCTAAAAACCATTTACCAGTCTGACTGTGGCTGCATCCAAAATTTTGCATTTCAGCTGCATCAAGATCATCACCGCTCAGACAACAGAGCTGGGCATGAATTTCTCTGTATTTATCAGCAGAGTAGTGTTTAAGCAGAATAATCCTGCCTATATCGTGCAGAAGCCCGCTAAGAAAGCACACATTTCTGTTGCTGACAGGCACATTTTTGCAGAACATCTCAGCCATTACAGCAACACTATACGAATGAATCCAGAGATTCCTGAGACTCTTTGGATCAACATTAAAAGAATGGAAAATGGATACTCCAAGAGCTATGCTTTTAGCAAGATTGAATCCAAGCATGAGAAGCGCCTGTTCAATGCTGTTTATACGGCCAGGATAACCAAAAAAAGGAGAATTGGCAACACCAACAACACGCTCAGCAAGCGACTGGTCAAACTTTATTATTTCTGACAATTCAGTAAGTGACGCATTCTCTTTGTTCAGAAGCCTGACAAGCCTGAGAGAGACCTGCGACAATGTTGGTATATCTTTCATCCTGCCAATGGATTTCTTGACTTCAACTATTCTATTGTCCATGACTGTCTCCATAAACAACTCTTTTGATATCCTCGATTCCAAACGGCTTTCTCAGCACCGGTATGCTGAAACTGTCTCTTATCACCCTGCCATCCAGCGCTGTATCAGCAGTAATAAATACAAAATTCTGAGGAAGTACATGTGCAGTAGCCCTGTTTATAAAATCCGCAATACCCAGATCATAAGAATTATAATCAACAAAAACAAAATCAAAAAATTCTGACTTAATATGATTAAGAGCTTCCTCTGTATTATTCACGCATACAGCTTCGCACCCGGCAGCATCCAGCATGGCACTCAAAGCCTCAGCAACAAGATCAGAAGGTTCGATAACAATAACCCTCTTCTTTTCTCCAGAACTTATTCCATGGGCCTGGATTTCGTTATGCTGAATATCAATAACAGGCAATCTTACGGTGAATCTTGCACCCTTGCCTGATGAATAGACCTCTATGCTGCCCCCATGTTCAATTATAACACCATGCGAGATGCTCAGCCCGAGGCCTGTACTATCTTTTTTTGTGGTGAAAAATGGCATAAAGATTTTATCAATATTTTCTTTGCTTATGCCAGAGCCGGTATCCGAGATATGAATTTCAGCAAAACCATTTACTCTTGTTATCATTATATCAAGATGTCTGTGGCCATCAGATTCAGACATTGATTGTATCGAATTCATCAATAAATTAAATAAAACCTGCTGAAGCCTGTAGTAATCACCATTAACATAAAGCGGAGCCTCGGACAGGCAGAGCGATTTTGCTATGCATCCGGTTTTGATATGGTAGTCAAAAAGATCTATTGTGTGGTGCATGACTTCATTAAGATCAACCTGACTGAAAGACATATTGTCTCTGCGTAAAAAAATTAAAAGCCCCTCAACGATCTTGGCTGATCTTATTGCTGCTGACTGGATATTATCAATATATCGCAGGACCTGCTGATCAACATCCATTGCCTGAAGAACCTGAGAAAAACCTATTACTGCTGCCAGGGGATTATTGAGTTCATGAATGATATTTGAAATTAATTCATTAAGTGAAGATTTAGAATCAATACTTTTATTGTCAGCCTTTTGAACTTGCCTGCCAATCTCATTGGTCATAAAAAATTTCGACCCCCATATGTGTTATTATCAACGATAATATTATCGAGTATTAAAGAAATTACTTTAGAAGCTTATTATAATAAAATTTAATTTTAAGATTATGTTAATTTTATTAACACTGTCCGGGTTATAAGGAACCAATGATACAGAAACTCGAATTCATTAACGGCTGCTACACTTCATCAGCCAAAAAGAGGCCGTTATCCGCGAGGATTGCTCCGCAGACTTACTTCAGATTAAAGCTCTCCATGATTGTAATTGCTGGAGGCCTAAAAGCAAAAAAAAACATGTATGGAGACTCAGAATGGATAGGAAGCAGTCTGAGCACCCTTGATTTACTCGAAAAAACAGGAATCAATATCTCAATTAAAGGCGCAGATAACTTTATAAACCTCAAAGGTCCATGCGTCTTTATTTCAAATCATATGAGTACACTTGAAACATTCGTTCTGCCAGGAGTCATACAGCCATACAGGGATGTTGCATTCATAGTTAAAAAAAGTCTGCTCACATACCCGGTTTTCGGCCATATAATGCGGTCGAGAAACCCTGTAGTTGTCTCAAGAGAAAATCCGCGTGATGATCTGAAAACCGTACTGACAGAAGGCGCGCAGAGGCTGACGAAAGGCATATCTGTAATCGTATTTCCACAAGGCACAAGGAGCAGCAGACTCGACTCTTCTGACTTCAACACAATAGGCATAAAGCTCGCAAAAAATGCAGGCGTACCTCTCGTGCCTGTTGCACTTAAAACAGATGCATGGGGCAACGGCAAGCTGATCAAGGAATTCGGCAGGATGAAACCGGGCGCCAATGTCTATTTTGAGTTTGGAAGTCCTATGCGCATCTCAGGAAGGGGCACTGAAGAGCATGAGGCAGTTGTTGCATTTATCAGATCAAGACTCTCTGAATGGGCAGATTAGAAGCCCCTACCAACTGTCATAATGTATCCTTGACAGACTGAATCTCTCTGAAGGTTCTTTTGATTCAGCAGGGTATCCCAAGGATATAAGCGAAAGCGGCATCACAGACGGCGGAAGACTCATTAATCGCCTGATCGCGTCCATCCTGTCCATTCTCGGGTATATGCCCAGCCATACAGCACCCAGACCTTTTGCGTGAGCAGCCAGCAGCAGATTTTGAGTTGATGCTGAGCAGTCCTGTACCCAATAGTCCTTGTATTTTTCGAGTTCAGTGTCAGCACATACAAGAATTGCCAAGGGTCCTTCCCTAAGCATCTGTGCATGAGGATGAAAATCTGCCACAGAGTTTAGAACACCTCTGTCAGTCAAGATAATAAAGTGCCATGGCTGCTGATTGCCTGCAGATGGAGCACTCATTGCGCACTGGAGAAGTTCCTTTATTACTGATTCAGAAACAGACTCTAATGTATACTTTCTTATGCTTCTTCTGGTCAGTATGGCGGTTATTGCATCCACTTTACCTCCGATCTGCACTTGAAATACATATGGGAGAGCAGATGCCCTCCCATTGTTAAGAAAAATCATTCACTCTATTTTTTCTTTTTCGTATTAATTGCAGCCTGAGCAGCAGCAAACCTTGCCACAGGCACTCTGAATGGCGAACAGCTCACATAATTCAGTCCGATCATATGGCAGAACTCAATAGAGCCGGGATCACCGCCATGCTCACCGCATATGCCAAGCTTAAGGTTCTTCTTAACTTTTCTGCCTTTTTCAGATGCTATTTTCAGAAACTCTCCGACACCTTCCCTGTCAATAGAAACAAAAGGGTCAGTCTTGAGTATGCCTGATTCGACATACTGCGGCAGAAATTTGCCGGCATCATCCCTTGACAGGCCGAAAACAGTCTGAGTTAAATCGTTTGTGCCGAATGAGTAAAAGTCAGCATATTCTGCTATCTGATCAGAGGTTACACATGCCCTGGGCAATTCAATCATGGTACCAACGGAATAATTTATTTTTGCTTTATACTGTCTGCAGACCTCATTTGCAGTAGCAACTGTCAGATTTCTCATAATCTCGAGTTCACCAACATGCCCCACAAGAGGTATCATTATCTCGGGAATAACCTTGACTTTTTGTTTTGTAAGCTCGCAGGCTGCCTCCATTATGGCTCTGACCTGCATCTCATAAATTTCAGGAAATGTTACGCCAAGACGACATCCCCTGTGCCCAAGCATGGGGTTGAGTTCATGCAGGGATGCGTTTTTAGAATTAAGATGTTCAAAAGAAACTCCCATCTCAGGCGCAAGATCCTTCAACTCCTTTTCTGTATGCGGAAGAAACTCATGAAGTGGAGGATCAAGAAGTCTGACTGTAACTGGCAGACCTGCCATAGCCTTGAATATGCCAATGAAATCTGCCTTCTGAAAAGGAAGGAGTTTTGCAAGGGCTCTTTTTCTCCCTTCAACTGTATCAGATAAAATCATCTCTCTTACTGCCTTTATTCTGTCAGCCTCAAAAAACATATGTTCAGTTCTGCAGAGCCCTATGCCCTGCGCGCCAAAAGCTCTTGCTGCCTGGGCATCTTTAGGTGTGTCAGCGTTTGTCCTCACATCCAGTGTCCTGATCTGGTCAGCCCACTTCATAAGCTCTTTATACCAGGGGTTATTATCAGGGTCAGCAGGCAGCAAGGATAGCTTGCCTGTGTACACCCTGCCTTTTGTGCCATTAAGAGTTATCCAGTCGCCTTCTTTAATAACTGTACCGTTCACTCTTATTACTTTATTCCTGAGATCAATATCTAAAACAGAGCAGCCCACAATGCAGCATTTGCCCCATCCTCTTGCAACAAGGGCCGCATGGCTTGTCATACCGCCTTTGGCAGTAAGAATGGCTTCAGCAGCATGCATGCCATGGACATCTTCAGGAGATGTCTCATTTCTGACAAGTATAACCTTCTCTCCCCTTTTTGCCCATGACTCAGCATCATCAGCACTAAAAACCACCCTGCCGACTGCGCCACCAGGTCCAGCTGGCAGCCCTTTTGCGAGCTCAAAAGCCTTTTTCTCGGCAACAGGATCGACACTTGGATGTAGAAGCTCATCTATTTGATCAGGCTTAACCCTCATGACAGCTGTCTCTTTTGAAATCAGCTTCTGTTTTGCCATCTCAACAGCCATTCTGATTGCAGACTGTCCGTTTCTCTTGCCAACTCTTGTCTGGAGCATCCAGAGCCTGCCCTCTTCAATAGTAAACTCGATATCCTGCATATCCTTATAATGCTTTTCAAGCTTCTTCTGAATTGTAAAAAGCTCTTTGTAGATTTTAGGCATTGACTCTTCAAGTGAAGGAAGGTGTTTTGTGTCGTCAGTCTTGCCTGACTTGTTGACAGGGTAAGGTGTTCTTATGCCCGCGACAACATCTTCACCCTGAGCATTTGTGAGCCATTCACCAAAAAACTTATCCTCGCCAGTAGCAGGATTTCTTGTAAACGCGACACCTGTTGCTGAGTTGTCACCTGTATTGCCGAACACCATTGACTGCACATTAACAGCTGTACCCCATTCTTCTGGTATTTTTTCTATTCTTCTGTATGCTACAGCCCTTTTACCCATCCATGACTGGAATACTGCGCCTATTCCACCCATCAACTGGTCTGCAGCATTATCAGGAAACGATCTCCCGAGCGTATCCTTTATAATGATCTTGAATTCTTCGCACAGAAGCTTCAGGTCATCAACTGTCATGTCAGTATCGTTTTTATAGCCCTTCTGTTTTTTAAGTGCTTCCATTCTATGCTCAAGCTTATGTCTGATTCCCTGGCCGTCTTCAGGCTCTACGCCTGCAGCCTTTTCCATCACAACATCAGAGTACATCATCATGAGACGCCGGTAAGCATCATAAACAAATCTTTCATTGGATGTTTTTTTAATAAGTCCTGGAATAGTCTTTGAGGTGAGTCCTATATTAAGTACCGTTTCCATCATGCCTGGCATTGAACTTCTGGCGCCTGACCGCACAGACATAAGGAGTGGATTTGCAGGGTCTCCGAAACTCTTGCCCATAATTTTTTCAACTCTTGCAACTGCTGCATCTATCTGCTGCCTCAGCTCTTTTGGGTATTTTTTATTATTAGCGTAATAAAGAGTGCAGACTTCTGTTGTTATTGTGAATCCTGGAGGTACCGGCATACCCAGTTTAACCATTTCCGCAAGGTTTGCTCCCTTGCCGCCAAGAAGATTCTTCATCTCAGACTTGCCATCTGCCCTGCCTGCTCCAAAAAAATATACATATTTCTTCGTTTTAGTCCTGGAATGCTTAGAGGCTGATGACGCCTTTTTCTGGCACTTCTTCACTGCAGATTTAGCCATTTTTATACCCCCTGGATTTGAGCTTATCAGTAATATATAATTGAACATTAAGTCTAAATCAAAAAAGACAAAATTTCAAGAAAAAGCTTTATAAATCATTATTGCACTTTTCCTGATAATGCGCATAATCAACAAGTGTTTCAAGAAAATCAGACTCTCAAAACCAGACCTTTTTCTTTTATTTTTATAATATCATCTTCATAGGAAATACCAGTTGTTGTGAGGTAGTTGCCTGTCATTACAGCATCTGCGCCTGCCTCAAATATAATAGAACCCATGCTTCCCAGAGTCTGCATTCTACCGCCGCAGATCCTGATGGATTTAGCAGGCAGAAGAAACCTGTAAATACTTATAATCCTCAGCGCTTCTGCAGCTGACAGCAATGGCATCTGCTCAAGCCGGGTTCCCCTGACAGGCACAAGAAAATTAATTGGAACAGAATCTATGTTGAGACCGTAAAGGGTTATGGCCATATCTATTCTGTCCATCCAGCTCTCTCCAAGACCGAATATTCCGCCAGAGCAGACAGAGAGCCCGACAGAGAGTGCTGCTTCAATAGTTTTTATCTTATCTGAATATTTATGGGTTGTGCATATTTTTGAAAAGAAGTTCTCTGATGTCTCAAGATTATTATGGTAACGCTCGAGGCCGGATGATTTAAGATATGCCAGCTCCTGTCTGCCAAGAAGCCCCAAAGAAGCGCAGGGTTTGAGTCCAGCACTTCTCGCAGCCTCTATCATCCTGCCTATAATTTTGAGTTCATCCTCTGCAGGCTTTCTTCCGCTGGTCACAATACTGAATCTGTTTACTCCAACAGATGCTGCCTCAGAAGCAGCTCGTTTCAGATCATCAATATTTATAAGCGGATATCTGGTTATGGAAGCACTGCTCAGGGATGATTGGGAGCAGTAAGTGCAATCTTCAGAGCATTTGCCTGACTTGGCATTTATTATTGCGCACAGATCAACACAGGAACCTGCATATCTTATGCGTGCTGCATCAGCTGCCGCCAGTATTGGTTCAGAATATTCTGAACCAGATTCAGCTATAAGCATAGCTTCTGCTGCTGTTATTAATCCGCCTGCATATATTTTCGCAATTATCTGTTTCATGAGAAGTTCAGATCTTTGAGCAAGACTGATCTTGGAGACAACCTTTAATATCTTATCTGAAATCCATCAAAATCTTCCTGACTGCTGTCAGGATTCGCGACCACATTGTCAACACATGATGCAGGCGGCCCCTGCCTGCAGAGTTGAATCATGCTGTCAATGGCCTCTTTTTCTCCTTCGATTACTGCTTCAACACTGCCGTCAGGCATATTTCGCACCCACCCTTTTATGCCAAGACTATCGGCATTTTTCTTGGTAAAAGCCCTGTAAAAAACTCCCTGAACCTGCCCTGAAACGGAGAGATGAATTCTCTGAATCATTATCTGCTTCTCCTGCTGATATATCTACTTTTTTAATTTTATATTTTTAAAAATTGCTTTATGCATTTCACCAGCCCACTTGCCGCCGGTCAAAATTAATGCGAGAGTATAACCTGGCTTATCACTGCCTGACCAATGAAATGTCAGATGCCCGGTCTCTGTCTGGCCTTTATCCAGAAAAGTCTTTGCCATGCCGTCTGGACCGGAAGATCTGCCTGCAATTGTCTTTTTTTTGAGCTCGTAAGCTGCATCTGATGAACCATAAAAACTGGATGAACTGTCAACATAAAACCAGCCTGGCTTGTCACCACAATTTGTGACCTCAAAACCGCATACAACAAAATCATCTTTTAAGGTGCATCCTTTCAGCTGAAAAACCAGATCATTGGCCGACTGGATCTGATTTTCAATAAGCCAGAAAGAAATTTTAGACTTTGTGCATACAGGCAGCGGGAGATTAATATTAATCGTCTTTTCTGCTTCTTTCTGCTCAGCATAAGCTGAGCGGCAGTCAGAGGAAATTACTGTTCCCGCGCATAGCAAAACCAATAAAAAGAATATTATCCTGAAAATCATTTTCCCGCCTTCCTGTATTACAGTATAACCCTTATAATTATTTTTTAACATCTGCATTAGTTGATTTAAAACTGATAAAAGATGCTCAAAAATTCATTAACAACACCACCCGGCATTAACAAATTAACGCATTTTTTAACGATAGCCCTGCCTCAGCAGTACGGGTCTGAGCACAACCATCCTTGAAGCAGCATGT
This sequence comes from Dissulfurispiraceae bacterium, assembly GCA_034002665.1. Classification (GTDB taxonomy): domain Bacteria; phylum Nitrospirota; class Thermodesulfovibrionia; order Thermodesulfovibrionales; family Dissulfurispiraceae; genus JAFGXL01. Next base: position 792,226 of record JAVFAA010000001.1, read on the forward strand.
CTGCCAAACTCATTGTTCGGCGCAATCTTCACCTGCATTGCATATTCATTGTAAGCTGCAGCCAGCTCATTGACACCTTCGTAGCATGCACCTAAAGCGCCATGCACCTCAGGATGAGCAGACTGAGCCTCAGCAAATCCCTTTAAATATGGAATGGCAGACTTGTAGTTCTTAAGCCTGAAATAACTCATCCCGAGATAAAAATGAGATGAGGCATCCTGTGGAAAAAACCTGAGAGACCTACTGAGAAACTCAACAGCTCTCTGATAGTTACCCGTAGTGTAGTTTAGCGCGCCCAGTCCACGCATGGCAGGCTGATAGTCAGGATTAATTGCGAGAGCTCTGTTTAGATGCTGCTCAGCAAATGAGTTGTCTTTTTTGTGAATCCTTATTATACCTTTAAGCGTATAAAATGCAGCCTGTGAGTTGTCCTTTGATATTGCTGTATCAAGCAGAGATTCTGCCTTGTCATAATCCTTCTTTTTATATTCCGTTAACGCCTTGTCATAATAGCTGCTGTAAATTGCCGAGGCCCTTCTGATGTCAGCAGTCATGTCCATAAATACCTGCCTGTTGGTTCCATCACCCTTGATCGCAGCAGGTCCGACTGATTTAATTATCTCCTGAATCTCATCTATTCTCACTGATGTTCTTGGGTGCGTTGACATAAGCTCTTCAAAGAAGCCTCTCTCCTCTGTCTGCTTTCCAAGGGACTTAAGGTAATTATCTGCAGTCTTCTGAAGATTCTTATGCGCGCTGATCGCGTTATTTGGATCATAACCAAGTTTTACCATGTAGCGCACACCCAGCTCATCAGCCTGAAGTTCATCATTTCTGCTGAACTTCATCATCACCAAATTGCTGCCTAAAGCGCCGAGTGCAACACCGGCCTGTCCGGCCAGACTGCCGCCAAAGACTGTGCCGGCTGTGCCGAGACCGAGCTGCTGAAGCATACCGTATGACATCTGGCTTGCTGAATGACGCGCTGATACATGGCCTATTTCATGACCCATTACAAATACAAACTCCGCCTCGCTTTCGAGTCCTGCCACTAATCCTCTTGTGATCACAACATATCCGGGAATTGCCCAGGCATTGGGTACTGAACTGTCCTGTATAGAAAAGTCTATCGGCAGATTGGCTCTATGAGATACAGCATGTATATTCATAACTACATCCCTCAGATACGCCTTGAGTCTGTCATCTTTATATTCCCCACCACCACCTTCAGCAGCCCAGAGCGCATTGGGGTAAAGGTTTTTGCCCATCTGCAGCTCCTGACTCTCTGAGACGAGCATCAGCTGACTCTTTCCTGTTACAGGATTTGTCGCGCACCCTGAAACTATAATGAAGACCATAAAAAGCAGTGCCAGTAAAAAAAGGCTCTTGCTGTTTTTCATGAATTATTGCCTCCATAAAGATATGTAGATGGATTAGTGAGTATAAACTTCTCTATGTCTTCATCTGCAAGTTCAGTCTTTTCCTTTAAATATTCTGCTGACTCCGCAATTGTCATTGAACCGCCAAGCAGTTTGTCATTAGAGTCAGATACTTTGCCAAAACCGCGGCCGCAGCAAGACTCCTTCACACTATCTGATACAAGAATTATCCTGTCTCGATTCTTAACACTCAGAATCATCTTGATTATCTCGGAACTTATATGAAAAGGATCAGCAATCAATTCAATATAAACATCGTCATGTGTAATGCCAAAACCTGCAAGCCCAGGCTCCCTGTGGTGGATGCCGCGCATGGCATTAAATATATGCGTTACACCCTTTGCACCAGCCCTGTATCCAGCCTCAGCCTGTCTGTAAGTTGCATCAGAGTGGCCCATATTTACATAGATACCTTTTGAAGTTATCTCTTTTATCAGATCTGTAGCGCCGTCTAACTCAGGCGCAAGAGTTATAATTTTTAAAATATCCTCAAACCCTCTGATCAGATCATCAAGAGGATGATTATCTGGATTTAAGAAACATATTGAATTAAGAGCACCTGCTCTGAATGGATTAAGATATGGACCTTCAAGATGTATACCAATAATTCTGGCCTGCTTTGCTGCAATCTCAGGATCTGAGTCCTGCTGCATGAGCATTGCTGTACGAATATTATTCATCTGAGTTCGCATTACATTAACAGGAGATGGGTAAAGGGTAAGAAGAATCTCAGATACACCTTTTGCGCCATGCTTCTCCGCAATCCGGATCAGATGCTCAGGCTGAGTTGATCGTGTGTCAAAACCAGCCAGTCCGTGGGTATGCAGATCTATCATCTTCATAAAATTATGATAGCACAGCAGAAGACAGAAGACAGAAAAAAAGGAATGGTCTGACTTGAGGGATTAGACTATATTTTAGCAACACAACTATGAGAAGAGAAGCAAAATACAGCTGCAACTGTCTGAGCTGCTGAATGCAGTGAGTTTTGCGCTTGGAGCATATAAAGCATTTAGTCGTGTTAAAACCAAGCTAATGAGCGAGAGCAGCCTATCCCTTCTGAGTTTTGTATTAATAAAGGCAGATGGTTTATTATCCAGACATGAATAGAGTTAAAAAACAAAAACCTGTAATTATACCCGGAATCATAAGCATTGATCTGGTTGAAAAAACTATTCAGCATGGGGCATCAGCAAAAAATATCCCTGAGAGAATCAGCATAATATCCTCAATATTTCTCGGCATACCATACAAGACATCCACCATAGATGAACACTCAAAAGATGCTGAACAGCTTGTTATAGATTTTTCAGGAGTGGACTGCTTCACATTTCTGGATTATGTGGAATCAATGCGCAGGGCAACTACATGGAGAGGATTCATAAAGACCCTCAGATCAACAAGATACAGAAAATCATCAATATCTTTTAAACACAGAAACCATTTTTTTAGTGACTGGATAAAAAACAATACTTCAACTATTGCTGACTTTACAAAAAAAACAGCTTCTCACAAAACTGTAATTGCCACAAAAAAACTAAACCGAAAAGATGACGGGTCTCTCTATGTACGAGATATCAAACCTGTGCAACGCAGGATTAACTATATACCATCCAGCTCACTTGATCAGAACATTATTGACAGACTCAGAACAGGAGACTATGCCGGCATATACTCTGATAAACCCGGGTTGGATGTCTCGCATGTGGGCATAATAATCAAGACTGAATCAGGGGTAAAACTGAGACACGCATCATCAGCAAGAACAAACAGATGTGTTGTTGATGAAGACCTTTTTAAATATATCAGCAAAAAGCCTGGACTTGTTCTGTTCAGGCCAATCTGAAGGTTTATGCAGCCCTGGCTTCAAGCCTGCTAACCGCATCCCTGAGAAATACCAGCATAGCCAAACCAGGCAGGGCAGTCAAAAATGTGATAAAAAAGAATATTGGCCAGCCTACTGACTCAGCAACAAACCCTGCAGTTGGCCCAACAAGATACTTACCCAACACGGCAAGAGATGAAAGCAGGGCATACTGTGTAGCGCTGTACCTCTGATCACAGAGTGACATCAGAAGTGAAATAAAAGCAGCTGTGCCCATGCCGCTGCTCAGATTCTCAAAAACAACAGAGAATATCATCAACTCATAGCTCTTGCCTGCAGCAGCAAGCACCATGAATGCAAGATTTGATACAGCCTGGAGCAGACCAAAAATAAAAAGCGACCTGAAAAGGCCGAGCTTCACCATAATAGAGCCGCCAAAAAGCGCGCCAAGAATCATTGAAGCCATGCCGAGCCACTTATTTACAAGTCCAACCTCTGTTACAGTAAAACCCATACCTTTTATCAGAAACGCCGTACTAAGCGCGCCTGCATAAGCGTCTCCAAGTTTATATAAAACAAGAAGAGCAACAACGGCGGCAACAGACTCTCTCGAAAAAAAGTTTTTAAGAGGTTCCATGACCGCTTCAGCCATAGTGCGCGGCATTTCAATCTTGTTATCAGGCTTGGGGCTTGTCATGCTCGCTATCAGCCCGATTGACATAAAACCTGCCATTGCGAGATATGTATATCTCCAACCAATGCTGTCAGACATAATAAGAGCAAGACCGCCTGATGCTATCATCGCGATCCTGTAACCGAGCACAAATACGGCAGCGCCTGCACCGCGCTCCTTTTCATGAAGTATGTCTGTCCTGTACGCGTCTATGACAATATCCTGTGAAGCTGACATGAACGCGACAAATAGCGCTATCAGACCTATAACTGCCGGAGATATATTTGGTGGATTTAGCGCCATTCCGGCTATTCCTGCAATCAGAGCAAGCTGTGTAATAAAAGCCCATCCTCTTCTTCTGCCAAGAAAGGGCGGAACAAATCTGTCCATAAAAGGAGCCCACAAAAATTTAAAAGTGTAAGGCAGACCGACAAGAGTAAATATGCCTATGGTCTCTATATCAATATCAACAGATGCCATCCAGGCCTGGAGCGTACCTGATGTGAGCGCCAGAGGCAGACCGGATGAAAATCCAAATAGGAGAACAGCGCTAATTCTCCTATTTGTAAAAACCTTCATATATGGACTCATATCAACCACGCATTATCCCTGCTCGCCTGAGATAGAAATATTCAAAGGCAGTTTTCCAAAAAAATCTGCACCTTCTGATATATGTTTTACAAACAGCTCCTGAATCCATTCTTCATATCCATAGGCAGCTGCCAGCAGATCAGCTTCACCAAAATCAGACAATACATAAGGACTGCCAAATGAAATTACAGCAGTTTTTTTTGCATTTTTAATTACAGTTCTAATTTTGTTTTTTGTTTTCCGGTCAATGCCGGATTTGCCGCGCCACGCGGCAACCTTTGTAGATATCGCGATAATCACGCTTCCAGATAATGAGGCAGCATCATCAATACTAATAACCCTTTTGAAATTCCTGGAAAATATCTTTTTTGAAATTCCATCTTCATCCCCTGCTGTCACAACTATTCTATCAGAAACATCTTCAGGCCATTCGCCCCTGACAAGAGAAAACGACAGTCTGGCAAGCGATTCAGCAGCATTTTTATTGCATAGGATATCCGGACTGCAAACTTCTTTCATATTGAGTTTTGATTTAATCTCAAAAATACGATTACACGATTTATCCAGTCTATCTGGATAAACCTCTCCTGATTGCAAACCTGCCTCAAGCTCCATTATGGCAGCATCAGGATCATCAGGATGAAGCAGTATATCCATACCAGCATTGAGGCACTTAACATGGATTTTGTCAAAACTTTTCAGTGCGGACATATTGAGAGCATCAGTAATAATCAGCCCTCTGAATCCAAGACTCTCCCTCAAATACCTGGCAACTAATGGAGAAAGGGTAGCAGGCTGATCATCAAAATCAGGAACAAGCAAATGTCCCGCCATTATTGACCGCGTACCGGCATCAACAGCAGCTTTGAAAGGAATCAGTTCCATTTTATTCATATCTTCAATGCTTTTATCTATCACAGGCAGCGACAGATGAGAATCTACTGAGCTGCTGCCATGTCCTGGAAAATGCTTTGGACATGAGATGAGCCCGTTTAATTCGATTCTGTTCACATACTCAACGCACAGGTCAGCACACAGCAATGGATCATCAGAAAAAGCCCTTGTGCAGATTATGGGATTGTCCGGAATATTGTTCACATCTGCAACCGGAATAAGAGGCATATTGATCCCAGCGTAAGCTGCCTCAGTACACAATGAGTCAAGATTCTGATGAAGGAGGTCCAGAGCAGTCTGACCACTACCTTTAATTGCTGCGGCAACAGCCATCTGGCAGGGCATTGGAGACGCACTGTTCAATTGCTGCGATACACCTCGCTCAATATCTGAGGCGATAAACAGAGGAAGCGGCGCTGCTGCCTGAAGTTGCTTGACAAACAGCCTGGCTGCTTCAAGTTCTCCGCCAAAGAGAATAAAGCCTCCGATCCCGCTTTTGGCATAATCAAGCATTTTTTGACAATATGAAGCATCAAACAGCTGTCCGCCATTCAAGCGGACAATCAGCAGTTGTCGAACTTTCAATCCTGTTGATGAAAGACTATTTATTGGAGAAAAAGACATGCCACGATTTTATCAGAAGGACTGGTTCATAAACAAACACTTCATGCAGTCACCTAAATTCAAGTATATCCGGAATCATGGTCGAGAGATCGAGCAGTGCAATCGTTGCCCTGCCGCTCACCCATCCGCATGTCTCACCTGGATTGAGTATGAGTGTGCAGCCTCTCATTTCGGAGTACGGCTTGTGCGTGTGTCCATGTATTATCAAATCATAAGCGCAAGAGGCGGCGTGCTCATCTATCCTGTATGGCTCATGCATGAGCAGAATCTTTTTACCTGAGAGTTCAAAAGAGTATGGCTGGTTATGGATCATACCCGGATACATCTGATTAAGCAGCAGCCTGTCGCCGTCGTTGTTGCCGAATACGCCGGTGAAGCCGTGAATGAACTCGTAAAACTCTGAGCCTGTGAATGGAGCAACATAATCGCCTGCATGAATAATATGCTCTACAGCCCGATCTTTGAAAATCTCGACAGCTTTTTTAATATTGTCACGATGATCATGCGTGTCTGATAAAATTCCAACAAGCATCCCCAGTCTCCAATTAAAAAAATTGACTAAATAAATACAGAATAATTATACCATTGTAATTATTGATAAATATAAACAAAAAAAGTAAAAAAATTATAAAATTATGTAAAACTTGGTGAATAAAAATTTAAATTGAAAAAGTAAAAAACTTTTTTTCTGATATTATATGAAAATTATATAATAATCTATGAGATTGGAGGATTCGGGAAAATGAGTACGATTAAGATTATGCCATGCCTTGACATGAAAGATGGCCGGATTGTAAAAGGCGTAAACTTTGTAAATCTAAAGGATGCCGGAGATCCGGTCGAAAATGCGAAATTTTATCAGAGTGAAGGCGCTGATGAACTTGCCATGCTCGACATTGAGGCAACACTCAAAAACAGAAAAACGCGTATTGAATGGGTGCGAAATGTTGCTGATGTTTTATCTATTCCATTGACTGTGGGAGGCGGCATCGCAAGCCTTGAAGATATACATATAACTCTTTCAGCAGGCGCTTCAAAGGTTTCCATGAACAGCGCTGCTGTTAAAGATCCCTCTCTTGTTGAAAAGGCAGCTCGTGAATATGGTTCTGATCGGATAACAGTAGCTATTGATGCACGCAGAAACAGTGCCATGCCCTCGGGTTTTGAACTGGTTGTTACAGGAGGGACAAAACCAACCGGTCTGGATGCGGCTGAGTGGGCAATAAAATGCCAGGATCTGGGAGCTGGCGCTATTTTACCTACCAGTCTGGATGGCGACGGCACACTGTCAGGATATGACCTTGAGTTCACAAAATCAATTTCAAGCGTTGTCACTGTTCCTGTAATCGCTTCAGGCGGAGCAGGAACACTCGAACATTTTTATGAAGGAGTGGTAATCGGAGGAGCACAGATTCTGTTGGCTGCATCAGTATTTCACTTCAGAACATTCCGGATAAAAGAAGTTAAGGAATACCTGAAGAGCCGCGGTCTGCAGGTCAAGCTCTAACAAAATTATCAGAATAATGCTGTCCTTTAATCGGTTTTATTGTATTACAGGGGAAGGCAGGCCTTTGGATTGAGATCCAGTCCTGCAATATCCCCTGCAATTAAGTGGCGGTATCCTGCAGCAGCTATCATGGCAGCATTATCTGTACAGAGACTTAAAGAGGGCAGCCAGAGCCTTGCTCCATGCTCATCAACCATCCTCTGCATACGCCTTCTAAGTTCACTGTTTGCAGAGACCCCACCAGTAAGCACCACGAACCTGACGCCTCTTTTTGCCATAACCCATTCAACCTTACGCACAAGCACATCAACAACAGCAGCCTGGAATGATGCCGCAAGATCATGAAGCGTATGAACAGGAATCTTCGATGTATCACCGTCAGGCACTATTGTCTGCAGCATCCGTCTCACAGATGTTTTGAGTCCGCTGAAGCTGAAGTCAAATGACTCAGGAATATACGCACGCGGAAAGCTGAATGCCCTGCTGTCTCCATCTGCAGCCAATCTGTCTATAACCGGACCTCCAGGATAGCTGAGCCCCATCATTTTTGCTATCTTGTCATACGCCTCTCCAGCTGCGTCATCGCGTGTACGGCCAAGTTCTTCATAGTCACCAAAGGCATTTATCTGATAGAGGCTTGTGTGTCCGCCAGATGCTATAAGCGACACAAATGGGAACTCAGCAGGTTCACTCTCAAGGAACGGAGCAAATATATGGCCTTCAAGATGGTTTACACCAACAACAGGTATGTTTGATGAGTAGCCTACCGCTTTGGCAAATCCGCAGCCAACAAGCAGAGAGCCGATCAGACCCGGTCCTTTGCAAACTGCTATGGCATCAATTTCAGACAGATCAGTTTCAGCCTGCAAAAGAGCCTCGCCTGCAACATGAGAAATCATGTCCATATGCATTCTTGAAGCGAGTTCAGGTACAATCCCTCCGTATTTTTTGTGTATATCAATCTGTGATGATACGATGTTCGAGAGGATTCTGCTGTTGCCTTCAATTACCGCGGCTGATGTATCGTCGCAAGATGTGTCTATTCCAAGAATTTTCATATTAGAAAAAAGATGCAGAGTGTGGGTTATTTATACTCACACTCTGCATATATATACCTATTGAGCGCCGTATGAATGGAGGCCTGTAAGCAGCAGGTTGACTCCAAGATATGTAAAAATTGTGGATACAAAACCAATTACAGCCACTATGGCAATCTTCTGCCCTTTCCATCCGCGCAGATATCTTGCATGGAGAAAAAATGCATAGACAAACCAGGTTATAAGAGACCATGTCTCTTTTGGATCCCAGCTCCAGTATCTGCCCCAGGCCTGATCAGCCCATACAGCCCCAAAAATCAATCCTCCGAGTGTAAATACCGGAAACCCCACAGCAATACTCTTATAAGTGAGATCATCAAGCATCTCTTTTGAAATATTAAATGATGTAATCACCTTTTTAATTATATGTCCAAAATTATAAACCGCATAAATGATAGCGGCAAGACCAATTGTACTGAGAAGCACAACCATTCCCGAGCTGCTTCTAAAGGTTGCCTTGAAGAGATAGCTCTTTATGAATGACTCAGGCCTGCTTGCAACTATCTTGAATGTAAAAAAATCAATACACATTGCTGCGAGTATGGCAATAAAAATTCCAAGAGTAGTTGTCCAGAAAATATAAGCCCTGTCTTTTTTCTTCTCTGTGGTTACAGCAAGATACATCATGGCTGTTGCGAATGAAATGGCAAAGGCGGCATACGCCAGAAAGCTCATTGTCACATGCGAAAGAAGCCAGTTGCTCTGAAGGGCAGGTACAAGCGGATGAATGTCTTTATGTATTCCGGACAGTTCAATAAAGGCCAATGTCATTCCAGCTATGGGTGTTATAAAAGCTCCGAATGATTTTGTCTTGTACCTGAGCTCAATCAGCAGATAGCCGAGTATAAGACACCAGACAAAGAATATAAGAGATTCATAAAGATTGGTGAGCGGGATAGCCCTCATTATACCCATCTGACCAACCTCCATAAACTCGGCTGTTCTGACAAAAAAAGCTATTGTATGGGATACAAAACCGGCAATTGTAATAGTTGTTGCAATGTTGCCAACTGTAGAATTTTTAAAAGCGAGATACGCAATATATGCAACCATTGCCAGTATATACGCGATAGTTGCTATACCAAACAGCTGTGAACTGTCCATTTAGTCCTCCTCCTGACTATAAACTTTTAATTAAAGAATCTATTTTCTGGTCGAACTGTATCTTGTTCTTGTTTGTACTGCCAGCAACTGACACAGTAGTTTTGCCCTTATCTTCAGTAAGATGTACCCATATCCTGCGGTGGCTCATAAAAAATGCCGCATAAAGACCTATGGCCATAAACAGACATCCCAAGTACACAAGCCACACTCCCGGGTCTTTTCTTACCTGCAGACCTGTGTACTGGACTCCCCATATGTCAAGAAGCTGAACAGATCCAAAAGGAGTCTTCCATGTTTCAGGGAATCTCTTAAGAAACCATTGCTTGTGCACTGTTTTGCCAGCTTCTTCAAACTCAATGAAAACAGCGGGGTTGTTCATCTGGTTTGAATAGGTGAACAGCTCACCGGTTTTATTGTCTATACCTACAGCCGGGCTGTAATCAGTAACCTTACCTTTAATTTTAGTGCCAGAGACATCAAAAGATTTATCCAGAGCAACAGATACTTCCTGGCTTTTGCCGGTATTCTGGGAATAAACTTTCATAATGAATCTGGAGTCATCAATTCTGTCAGGATTAAAAAAATAACTCGCCTGATAGAATATAACACCTTTATATCTGAGCGGATCATTTACATTAATCTGCTTCCTGAGCACCTCATTGTTGTTTTCGAGCACAACAAGCTTGCTGGTATAAGCTTTTGGCGTGTCTGAATTGTCATAGAATGAAACATCAAAATCATCACACCTTACGCTGAAGCCAAGAGGGATTTTTGAGCCATTTCTGGACTCCAGAAATGATGCGGTATCGCCTTCACGAAGTGCCAGATATCCGTCAAATCCAAAAAACTTGCCCTCTATTCCTCCAAGCAGTATTAAAAGTATGCTTAAATGAGTTACATATACGCCAAGCCTGCTGTATCTCCCTTTTTCAGCATATATCTGACCTGTTTTTTCGTCAGACTGAATATTTTTGAATCCGATCTTTTTAAGAGCAGAAGATACTTTTACAGCAGCATCTCCAAGCTTTTCCTTAATCTGCAGCTGCGGCCTCATAAGCATTGTTCTGAACATTTCAGGGTCAAGAGGCTTGACAGGAGTTTTGGTAAGTTTCCATATGCCAGGCAGTCTGTCGATTGAGCATACAACAAGATTTACAGCAAAAATAAAAAGCAGGGCAAGGAACCACCAGGAACGGTACATGTCTGTAAAGCCCATCATGTCAAGAACCTTAAAAACAGCAGGAGCTGAATCACCGAATAGCTTTGCGAGCATTTTGATATTGCGTTCTGGTTCAACCTGCTGTTGTATAAGCGTACCGACTATTGAAGTTGCGGAAATAAGAGTAAAAACAACCACTGCCAGTTTTATAGATGAAAGGATTTCCCATACCTTATCAACTAAACCCTGGCTCTTTTTATCTTCCACCGTTATAATGCCCTCCCTTTTTATGTATCCACGCCACATTAATTTTGAACATGGAAAATATTTCGCTCCGATGACATTTCAGCGGATATGATACTCTCGTAATTATGAAAATTTGATGAAATCTGATCGGGTTTAAAATTTTAACAAAACAGAAAAAATGTTTGCAAACTATTTATGATCTGCCCAAGGATATCACAACAGTAGCAACAAGTCCTTTCTCTTTAATGTTTTCGATTGTTAAAGAACCCGACATCAGGAGCACCCCGGCCCGGGCTGAAGCGAGTTCTATGTCCTTGATATCAGAAAATCCGCCCTGCTCAATAACAGCGACAGCATCATTATCAAGCCCCCTGCCTGTATCAGCAACAACAATTTCCAGAACAGAAGACCCGTTATCAGTAGAAAAACCCGAGACTAAAAATGATATTGTTCCTGAATCAGTATTCATAACCGCGTTTTTAATGAGACTGAGAACAACTCTTTTAATAAGACTCGCATCTGCATATACAGCTGATCCAGTTTCATCTGAAATCAATTCGCTGACAAATGTAAGCTGTTTGCGTCTAACAATACTTTCTGCTTCTTTGCTCAGCTCTGCGAAAAACTGTGGGAGATCGAGCAGCTTTGAATTCAGTAAAAATGGCCTTTTAACCAGCTCTTCAATATCATTTATAGAACTCGAAAAAGAGCTGAGCTGAACTGCCATGTCTGATAAAAGCAGTCCGACTGATCTGACTGAGGCTTGATTCTGATAATTCTGAGCAAGAATATCAGAACTGATCTTCAGCTGATCCGCGCTGTTTTTAACAGCTGTTGGAATATATTCTAAAAGCCTGAGGCAGGCGCTGGAGGATTCCTCTGCTTCAAGAGCATTGTCAAGCTTGGTCTGCTGCTCGGCAGAATACTCAATCAATTTATACAACTCATTTCTTAGCTTATCAAGTTCGCCTTTGCAGTTTATGTCTCCGGCAATAAAAGAGCCGCCACTGTGGTATGTCTCCAATGCTTGCGCAAGCTCCCTGAGCGGTTTTGCTGCCAGACTATTGAATCTAATGACCATAAAAAGAGCAGTAAAACCTGTAAGAACGAGTATCGCAAAATAGCATATGATAATCAGACGCATGGCAGATGAAGTCTCGGATCTGCTCACTTTTACAAATATATTCAGAGGAGCGTAATGGAGTTTATTGACAGATGTGTAAAATCTGCCGCTTTCCAGAGCTCCCTTATCTGCTGCAAAAGGAGTAAAATCAGGAAGCTCAAACACCACTTTGTTTGACTGATCTGTAAGAGAAACATTCAGACTTCTGAACTGAGGCTTCTCAACTTTAATAAGTGAAAGCAATCTTGTCGTATCAATCTGGGCAAAAAGCAGTGCATTAACATTTTCATCAGCATCTGAAACAGGTATTAACATTTCGACACTTCTGTCTACTGATGAACCTGTAAGTCTGACGAGCGGAGCTGTGAGGTCTTTTATATCCTGCGTCAAAAACCTTATGCTGCCCCATTGAGTGCCAATAATACCCGGATCAGTAGAAGCAGAGACTGTTCCATCAGCATGTATGAGAGATATTGTCCTATATCCGAGAGCTGCCCTCTCTTTCAGCATGGTTGATATCGCTGTCTGAATCTCTGATCGAGCAGACTTGCTGAGAGCTTTTCGACCGGGTATGGTGCTGTTTTTTACGGTCTGCTTACTGCCAAGAAGCGGTGCGTTTAGTTTGATCAAATCATGATTTGAGATAATCTCAAGATCTGATGTGCGTTCTCTGAACCATGCGTCCACCGAAGACTTCTTTTCAGCAGATACAGCTGCTATATATGTCGCTTCAGGAGATCGCATGTGCGAAAATTCCGGCATTAAATAAAAAGCTGCTCCAGCGCAGATCAAAACAAGAAATATAAAAACAAGAGGCCAGAAAAACAGCTTTACTGCAATTCTGCCTGAAAGATTTTTACTCTTGCTGCTCTTTTTCATTGCTCTCTCCAGGGATTTTTTAAAAAACCAAAGAATGATCTTTTCAGGCGGTTATATTGTCAAAAACAGCCACAGTCCTGTTTCTGCCGGCCTCTTTAGCCTTATAGAGCGCATCATCCGCTCTTGAAATGAGCTTGTCTATTGAAGGCTCCATTCCTTCTCTGAATGTTGTTAATCCCTGGCTTATTGTTACAGGTATCTTTTTATCAACATCCTGGCAGACAAAAGGCTTGTTAAGAAAAGCACATCTGATCCTCTCGCATACAGCCATGGCATTATCAGCATTTGTATTAGGCATCAGGAGTATAAATTCTTCTCCGCCATACCTTGCAGCAATATCCTCAGTCCTGACTGCAAGTGAAATTCTCTTGGCAGCCTGTTTAAGGACTTCATCACCGCTGCAATGCCCATAAGTATCATTTATCTTTTTAAAGAAATCTATATCCATAATTACCAAAGAAAAAGGTTCATTATATCTGACAGCCCATGCTATCTCTTCATTAAATCGCTCCATAAAGAATTTCCTGTTGTATAGCCCGGTAAGATAATCCCTGTCAAGAAGCTTCTCAAGATCATGCACGCGGTCATTAACATAAGATATGTTTTTAATTCTCGCTACTATTTCTGCAGGAAAGAAAGGTTCGGATATATAATCGAATATACCATTTTCGTAACATGTCTTTATAAGCTTTTTGGATCTTCTTTCTGCGATAAGCAGTATCGGGATATCTCTTGTAGATGGAGCTGCCTTCAATCTATGCACCACCTCCGCAACGCCGGGGCTGGGCATGTCAGAGCCGAGAATTATCAGTTCAGGGTTGTCAGCATAAACCCTGTCAAATATAATTTCGGGTTTTTCGATAAGTATATATTCATGGCCTGCGTCATCCAGTATATTGCAGAGCACACAGTTAAACTTTGAAGACTTATGCACAATCATCACTTTCATAGTGAAAAGTATACACTACCATGCTGCTTCAATCAAGCACAAAGATGATTAAATTATAAGGGTTTTAAGAAGAGCTTCAGCTTTTTTGATAGTCTCATTATATTCCCTCTCAGGATCTGAATCAGCAACAATTCCCGCACCAGCCTGTATATATGCTGTACTGCCTTTTATAACAAATGACCTTATTATAATATTGAGATCCATATTGCCATTGAAGCCTATATATCCAAAAGAACCGCAATAAGCCCCTCTTCTGACCGGTTCGAGTTCATCAATAATCTGCATGCATCTGACTTTTGGAACTCCGGTTATTGTGCCGCCTGGAAAGACAGCCCTGACAGCATCAAAGGCTGTCTTTCCGGGTGTGATCTCGCCTGTCACATTTGAAACAATATGCATCACATGTGAGTAGTCCTCTGTCACCATGAGCTCATTAACATTTACTGAACCATATCTGGATACCCTGCCGATATCATTTCTTTCAAGGTCAATAAGCATTATGTGTTCAGCCCGCTCCTTTTCGTTCAGCAAAAGCTCAGCCCTCAGATCCTTATCCTCAATCCTGCTGCTGCCTCTGGGTCGAGTTCCTGCTATGGGTCTTGTATCAATAGTGCTTCCTTCTATGCGCACAAGTCTTTCCGGCGAAGAGCTGACAAGCTGCAGCTCTCCAAAATCAGCATATGCAGCAAACGGGGAGGGATTTATCCCTGTCAGTTTTCTATATAACTGCCAGGGATCTGTCTTGCCAATATCAGCTTTAATTCTCTGTGACAGATTCGCCTGGAAGATATCACCAGCTGCTATATACTCTTTGGCACTGGCAACCATATTAATAAAATAATCATGATGCATTTCAAAACTTGGGCCAGAAGCAGATACTAAAAAATTCTCCGGAGCCTTGTTAGCTATCTTGCAAAAAGTTTTAAGACTGTTCATTCTCTCTATCGCCGCATCATAAGCCTTTGAAAGATCAGCCTCTGCAATATCTCTGTATCCAAGTTCTGTCAGCCCGGCACCAGGGGCAGCAACTATCCATGCCCTGGACTGAAGGTGATCAAATGCCAAAAGCAGATCAACCATCATGAAAACAGCATCCGGCATATCAGGATTGTCATCAGCAGTCAGCTGGATATTCTCAAGATACTTAACAAAGTCGTAGGAAAAGAGCCCGACAGCACCACCCTGAAAAGGCGGCAGTCCTGATGCCAGAGCTTGCCTGTACGAAGCTACAATCTCAGAAAGCCTTTCAAGGGGATTTCTGAATGACACAGAGCCTTTTTTATCTTTGACAGAAGTTATTGAAACCTCGTTGTTCTTTACCCTGTAAAGAAGATACGGCTCTATACATATGAAAGAGTATCTCGATATGGAGGCTGGCCCGCCAGCGCTCTGCAGCAGCGCTGAAAATTCCCCTGCTGCTCCTGCAGATCTGAGGTGATCATACATATCCATAGGTGAACAAAAATCAATCTCAACAAAAAGCGGAGGAATGCAGCCTGAACAGGCTGCTTTGAGGAATTCACTCTTTGTAATCAATGAATGCATTTTTTATCTTATGTCAGAAAGGTATGAATTGAAAAGTACAGAAACTAAGCAGTAAGTATATCTATGGATATCAGTTCGAGAGCCTTTACAGGATCTTCCTGGGCCAGTATGCCCCTGCCCATTACAATGTAGTCTGCTCCATCCCTAAGCGCCTGTTTGGGTGTGGATGTACGCATCTGGTCATCAGGCAGCACCCATGTAGGCCTTATCCCCGGAGTAACAACCAAAAAGTCATTTCCCTGACTGCTTTTGATTAGAGATATCTCATGGGGTGATGCAACCACGCCATCCATACCAGACTGCTTTGCAAGTCCTGCCAAATGCTTGACATGCGTCTTTATTGTATGGCTGACACACTGTTCGTTCTTCAGCATATCGCTGCTTATGCTTGTCAGCACTGTCACACCAATCATCTTTGGTCTTGTTATATTCTGCTTGTCGCAGAACTCTGATACTGTATCACAGCAGCGCTTCATCATCTGTACGCCGCCAGAGGTATGAACATTAAACATATACACGCCCATTTTAGCTGCAGCAACAGCAGCCTTTGCCACTGTGTTAGGTATGTCATGAAATTTCAAATCCAGAAAAACCCTCTTGTTCTTTTTATGGATTTTCTCAACAATCCCGGGACCGGCTGTGACAAAAAGCTCAAAGCCAACTTTAAATACGCCTGCATAATCCCCAAGCCTGTCTACAATATCAATGGCTTTATCCGGATCAGAGACATCAAGTGCAATTATTAGTTTGTTTCTCCACGACATAAACCTATATCCTCGGAAGTGTTATATCTTTCTGGGCCTGATACTTGCCCTTTTTGTCTTTATAGGATCTTCTGCATACATCTTCAGCTTTCAGGAATACAAGCTGCCCTATCCCTTCATTTGAGTATACTTTAACCGGAACAGATGATGTATTGGAAATCGATATTGTTAAATAACCTTCCCACTCGGGTTCAAGAGGGGTAACATTAACAATCACACCGCATCTTGCGTATGTGGACTTCCCGAAACATATAACAAGTATATCACGAGGTATGCGAAAATACTCGAGCGACGAAGCAAGAACAAATGAATGCGGCGGAATTATGCAGCATTCTGCCTTGATGTCTGTAAATACTGATGGATCAGGATTCTTTGGATCAGAAATATAATCACCTGAACCATTGAAAATTTTAAAAGCATCTCCAACTCTCATGTCATAGCCGTAGGAGCTCACACCGTAAGATATGGCACCTGTGCGTACCTGATCTTCACAGAAGGGTTCGATCATCCCTTGTGCAGCACTGCAGCGTATCCAGTCATCGTTTTTTACCATAAAGCAATCCCTCTCATATGAATTTCAAGTCATGTAAAATAGCATAAAGAAAACAGGACAGACAATACTGGCAGAGAGGCTATGAGGAAGAATCTTCATCCATTTTTTCTGCTATCTCGTCAAACAGCGCAAGAGTCTCAATTGCAGCCTGCTCATCAATCTTCTGAATCGCAAACCCTGCATGAACAAGCACATACTCACCGACCTCAACCTGCTCAGGCATGAGTATAAGGCTGATCTCTTTTCTGGCGCCGTAAACATCAACTGTTGCATTAAGTCCGTCAATACTGATTAGCTTTGAGGGGACAGCGAGACACATTCTATATTCCACTCCCTTAGTATATCCACAGCATATTCAATCAGCTGAGGGATTTTTGAATTTATCTCTTCCGTTGGTTCAAGTCCAAGTTCAATTTTTTTGGGTTGTATGCCGAGCAGACAGATTTCAGAAGGCTGAATACCGCTAAGCTTGAGCACAAACATTATATCAGCAAGACCGATATTGTGAACTGACATTTTAGACTGAAGCGCAGCCGGTATTTCATCATTCCGGAGGACCCCGATGTACCCGGGGTCCCTGCCGAAATCAACTGCATCAATAACAAGTATCTTTTCTCTACCCTCAATATAGGGCATGAGTTCAAGCCCTTTTGTGCCTCCGTCAAAAAACTCGACCTCTGGATCGCATTTTATACGCTGTCCGAGTTTTTTGGCTATCATAACACCTATACCCTCATCCATCATGAGGATATTTCCGAGCCCTATGACAGATACTTTCGGAGTCTTGCTACTCTCCAACCTTATACCCGCTGAATATTGAGCTCATTATGCCGTTCTTCTCAAATCTGTCGAGCAGCCAGCCGAGATAAACATGCACTATAACAAAAGTGAGTATAAACCACATAACCAGATGGTGCCAGAGCCTCAGCGTTGATATACTGAATACCTTGCCAAGCCAGCCACCCATTAAAAATACAGCGAGGTTAGGCTGCGCATTATAATACAGTGCAGAGCCTGATGCTATCATAAACAGAAAAAGTACGAGCAGTCCTATATAGGCAAGACTCGCTGATGCTGTATGTCCAAGCCAGTCTTTCGGCGGCTTGTTGGCTATGCACATATAAAACTTGCAGTGCTCTGCAGCCAGTTTCACCTTGCCCTTTGCCAAAGGATTATATGCACTCCATACGGAAAACCGGTTGCCCTTAAACATCCAGTATATCCTGAATGCGAGTGAAACAATAAACAGATAGGCAAATGCAAAATGCAGAAATCTGACGGTGCCCATTATATATTGAGTTGTATAAAGAGCATGTATAAAAGGCGCGCCAATATAGATCCCTGTAACAGACAGCATCACTATGCTTAAAACATTCAACCAGTGCGTCAGTCTTATCGGAAACTCCCATACATAGACATTTTTTTGCATGGTGTCCTCCTTATCTGACCTTGATCATAGATACTTCTTTTCCTGTAGCATCAACCAGATGCACAGCACAGGCTATACATGGGTCAAAAGAGTGTATTGTCCTCAATATCTCTACAGGTTTATTAGGATCAGCTATGGGTGTGCCTACAAGAGCCTCTTCATATGGTCCTCTTTTGCCTTTTGCATCTCTTGGAGAGGCATTCCATGTTGTAGGAACAACACACTGGTAGTTTGCTGTCTTCTTGTCTTTAATATTTACCCAGTGGCCGAGGAATCCTCTGGAGGCCTCATGGAATCCCCACCCTTTCGCCTCTTTTGGCCATGTGGATGGCTCCCATTTGTCGCCAGAATGGATAGTGTAGTCGCCCTTTTTCATATTGGCAGCAAGTTCGCCTATCCATTGCGGCAGCATTTCTGTCAGCACAAGAGTCTCTATTCCTCTTGCAGCAGTTCTACCGAGCGTTGAGAAGAGAGCTTCAGGACCAACGCCAAGCTTTTTGAGAACTGCATCTACTGTATCCTTAAACTGCTTCTGGCCTGATGCATATGCTACCAGCACTCTCGCAAGAGGTCCAACCTCCATGGGCTTATCATCATAGCGGGGAGCCTTTATCCATGAATACTTCTTGCTGGTGTCAAGATAGTCGTATGGCGGCTTTGGACCGCTGTATTTATGATTTGTTTCTCCCTCAAAAGGATGTTTTCCTTTTGCATCTCCACCGCTGTACTCATACCAGGAATGTGTTACATACTCAGTAATCTTTGATTGATCTACAGGATGGACCTTGCTGAGGTCTTTGTTAAATATTATGCCTGCAGGCATCCACATATTCTTCAATGTGCCGTCTGAAGGAAACTCTCCCACAGATATAAAATTGCCTGATCCTCCGCCGTAGGCAGCCCAGTCCTTGTAAAAAGAGGCAACTGCAAGCAGGTCAGGAATATAAACCTTGGAAACAAAATCCTGAGCTTTTTTGGATAGGCTGAGCATGAAGGCTATACTGTCCGCATTAAGCGCATTCTGACTGTTCGGATCAACCGGTATGGATACTCCTCCGACCAGGTAGGTCTGAAGATGCGGGTTTTTTGAGCCGAGCAGAGCATGGATTCTTATAAACTCCCTCTGGAGATCAAGCGCCTCAAGGTAGTGGGCAACAGCCATCAGATTTGCTTCTGCAGGCAGCTTATAAGCAGAGTGACCCCAGTAGCCGTTTGCGAATATGCCCAGCTGTCCGCTCTCTACAAGAGTCTTAACCTTATTTTGTACGCCCTTGAAATAGCTGGTTGATGAAAGCGGCCAGTCAGAAAGCGACTGTGCCAGAGCCGATGTCTTGGCAGGATCAGCCTTCAGTGCACTGACAACATCAACCCAGTCGAGCGCATGAAGGTGATAAAAATGAACTATGTGATCCTGTATCAACTGGCTGCATGCAATTATATTTCTTATTATGTTGGCGTTTGAAGGAATGGTAATATTAAGCGCATTCTCAACCGCCCTTACAGATGCAAGCGCATGGGTTGTTGTACATACTCCGCATATCCTCTGGGTAAATATCCATGCATCCCTTGGATCGCGATCTTTAAGAATAATTTCTATGCCTCTGAACATTGTGCCTGCTGCCCAGGCATCTGTTATCCTGCCATTTTCAACCTGCGCCTCAATTCTCAAATGCCCTTCTATTCTGGTGATTGGGTCAACAACTATTCTGGCCATTAATATATTCCCCCCTTATTTATTGGACTCTTCTTTACTGGAGCAATCTTTATCCTTTTTAAGAGAGCTCGCAACAGCATGTCCTGCCACGCCGGCAGCTGCTGCAGCCGCAAGACCAAGACCTACTTTGTCAGCAGTAGTCTCTATGCCAAAGCCAGGCACCTTCTGGAGCCTGCCGTAAAATGGATATACCTTGTCCCAGTTGTGGTCAGCAGCACATGCAACACATCCATGTCCAGCCTGTACAGGCCAGCTCGTTTTGTCATTAAATTTAACTGTCGGACAGTTAAGAAATGCCTCCGGACCCTTGCAGCCCATTTCATAGAGGCACCAGCCCTTTCTATGTCCTTCATCACCCCACTGGCGTACAAACTGGCCAGCGTCAAAATGAGCTCTGCGCTCGCAGTTGTCATGTATTCTCTTGCCATAAGCAAATAATGGTCTGTTTCTGCTGTCAAGAGCAGGCAGAGAGCCAAATGTGAGGAAATGAACAATGGCTGCAACAAGATTAACAGGGTTCATGGGACAGCCGGGGAAATTAACAATTTTTGCACCGGATACAACATCCTGCAGTCCAACAGCACCAGTTGGATTTGGGTTGGCTGAACCTAAGCCGCCCCATGCTGCGCATGAACCAACTGTAAAGTTGACAAGTGCGTTGGAGCAGACCTCTTTTGCTATGCTCAGTGCTGTACGGCCGCCTACAACGCAATAAATACCATCGTCCTTGGTGGGTATTGACCCTTCAACGATAGCAATGTAGTTGCCTTTTTGGCTTGTTATAACATCATGCCGTGATTTTTCTGCAAGCTTTCCAGACGGTGCCATTATCGTCTCATGATACTCAAGTGAAATGATATCAAGCAGTAGTTCTGCAACAGAAGGATTTGAAGCTCTGAGAATAGCTTCTGTATCTCCTGTACAGTCCTGGAAGTGAAGCCATACAACATAAGGTTTTTTCTTCTTTTCGAGTGCTTCTGCAATCTTTGGAGTAAATGCTGAGGGTAAAGAAAGTGTTGCTGTGATGGTTGCGCAGAACTTCATAAAATCTCGCCTGCTTACACCCCGGTGAGAAAGTGCTGCATAAATGCTTTCATCTTTCATCTTGGACCTCCCTTAAAGGTTTTTAGGCTATTGCAGCTTTAAGAATATAAAAATGTATTGATCGAAGTCAATAGCTTTTATTACTTGTATTTCAATATATTTCTGGCTGCATATATCTGTCCGAGCGCTATTCCGGCATCATTACAGGGTACATTATTATTTATATAAGTCATAAAACCTGCGGTGTCAAGCAAATTGAGACATTTTAGTGCAAGATAATTATTTTGAAACACTCCGCCGCTGAGCGCTACATATGATATTGATGTTTTATCTCTAACTATTTTCGCACCAGCTAAAACAGCCTCTGCGAGTGTGTTATGAAACATAGCTGATATAACACCTTTTGGCACTCCCGCAGATATGTCATTCAATATCATGTCTGTCATCAGGGCAAAGTCGATCACAAAAGGAGCCTCGTCTTTTATCTGGAACTTATAGGCATAACTAACGCCTTCAGCAATAATATGTTCAAGAGATATGGCTGCTTCACCTTCGAATGTATTCAGGTAACAGGTACCAATTAATCCGGCAACAGCATCAAAAACTCTTCCAGCACCGCAGGACAGTGGTGAAAATACAGGATTGTCAATTATTGAAACAATCTTTTGTATATAATCATTTTCAACAACAGAACCCAATCCGCATTTTTCAAGTGCATCTGATATAAACATGGATAAATCATCACCAGAAAGCCCCTTGCTATGAGCTGACTGGAATATAAGACTCAGACTGCATCTCCAGCACTCTTTTGCTGCCATGTCTCCGCCAGGAAGGGGAATATAACTAAAATGCCCATATCTGGTATATTCTTCCGGGCTGCAGGTCATAAACTCACTGCCCCATGTCTTGCCATCGGTTCCATATCCTGTTCCATCAAGAGCAATTCCAATTACAGGCGCCTCAAGTCCATGCTCAGCCATAACAGAGCAAATATGAGCATGATGATGCTGAATGCTGATTTTTTTTATGCCTGTTTCTTTGGCATATTCATCTGCCAATGCAGCAGAATGGTAGTCAGGATGCAGATCGCAAACAACAGCAACAGGATTAACATTGTATATTTTCTTAAGATTATTAAAAACTTCTTTATAAAAAAGTATGGATTCATAGTTCTGCATGTCGCCGATATGCTGGCTGATCACAGCTGACTCTCCCGATGCAAGGGCAAAAGTATTTTTAAGATCAGCGCCAGCAGCAAAAAGATCAGGACCGTCTGATAGCAACTTTATGGCTTCCGGCACATAGCCTCTGGATCTTCTTATAAAAGAGAGACTGTTTTCCTGTCCCGGACCCCTCACAATCACCACAGAGTCGTCAGCCCTCATAAATATATCCCTGTTATGAAAAACAAAGGCATCAGCAGCATCAGAAAGTTTTTGAACTGCATCATCATTATCAATGACGATTGGCTCTTCAGCATTGTTCGCGCTTGTCATGACAAGGGCATTGAGTACAACATCCTTATTGTTAAAAAGCAGATAGTGCAGAGGCGTGTAAGGCAGCATAAATCCAAGGTAGGCATTGTTGGGTGATACAGCATCAGGCAGCACATAATCTGGTCTTTTACGCAGAAGGACAACCGGCCTGCGACTGTTTGACAAAACAGTCTCTTCAGTGCCAGAAACAATACAGTGTTTTTTTATTTCTCCAATATTTGCTGCCATCAAGGCAAACGGCTTATTGCTTTTACGCTTTATTGATCTGAGCCTCTCAACTGTATTTTTGTTGTATGCGTCACAGCAGAGATGAAATCCGCCTATACCTTTTACAGCAAGAATGGCTCCCTGTTCCAATAATTTTGCAGCATCAAGCAAAGGATCAGAACACATGGAGAAAGAAGAATATTTTTCAGAGACAAGTGTTACTGAAGGACCGCATACAGTGCATGCGTTTGGCTGTGCATGAAACCTCCTGTCAGAAGGATCATTATACTCTCTGCTGCATGGCTCGCACATATTAAAACTCGACATTGTGGTGTTCTGTCTGTCATATGGAACTTTTTTTGTGATGGTATATCTTGGACCGCAGTTGGTGCAGTTTATGAATGGGTATCTGTATCTTCTGTCATCCGGATTCAGCAATTCTTTCAGACAGTCTCTGCATATGGATATGTCAGCAGAAATATGAGTAAAGGATGAGCCTGATTCACTCTCTGCTATTGCAAAATCCCTGCTGCCGGCAACCGGAATCTCCAAGCATTCCACTGAATCTATCCTGGAAAGCTCAGGAGCATTTTTCTGTATCATTCTGATCAAGTCATCAACATTCCCTGCTTCCGCCTCAATCAGAACTCCTTCAGATGTGTTGCTCACAAACCCGGTTATGCCGAGTGATCTGGCCAGATTATACACAAAGGGTCTGAAGCCTACGCCCTGCACGACTCCTTTGACTTTAATCCTGAAGCGTTTTGTCATATTCAGGATTATTACTTAAACGGATACACAAGAGCAATAATCATGAGAAACAATCAAGCTTTGCGTCGGAGTATCCGGTCTTGCAGTCAAAAAATCAATCAATAACTCTTTTGACAAATATCTCTTTTGCAAGATCAGAATCTATCGCTATTGTTGTCTCATCAACCTGGATAACTACTGACGGTTTTTTCTGAATCAGCTTTATAACAGCTCCGGGTACAATGCCAATCGAACTCAGTCTGCCAAGCACTGCTGCCTCAGAAGGAGTGATAAAATGTATCTTGCATCTGCGTCCCACCTCAAAATCAAAAAGCCGCGTAACAACAGGCTTCACATCCACCCTGTTTTTTATGCAGCAGTCTCCGCGGGGAATTATTCCGCCATTGGGACTGGTTGTTGGATGCCCCAGGAATGTGCATACACTGTCAGTAAGCTCTTCGCTGAGTATATGCTCTATCCTGCATGCATCAGCATGAACACTATCTTTTGGCAGATCAAAAACATCTACAAACAGTCTTTCCGCCAGTCTGTGCCTCCTGACAACTCCCTTTGCAAGCTCCCTGCCCCTGCCAGTGAGAATAAGACCGTTGTCAACGACAATAATATATGCTTTTGCAATAAGCTCATCAAGCACCTCAGCAGGGTCGGTATCATCAAGATGAGCCTTGAAATAATCTACCGAGCTCTCATTTAACTCTTCCATGCGCCATATAAATTCCAAAGCTTCATCTATCCGTTCTTTATTCATTCTCCACCCGCTAAAAATTATTGTACGGCAGTTTCATGTCGAGTACACCCTGGAAGGTTGTTCTGTGAATGGGACATGGTCCATTGTCAAGTATGCATTTGATATGAGCCTTTGTTGCATAGCCTTTATTCAAATGAAAATTATATGCAGGATATATACTGTGATAGTGCTGCATTATGCTGTCTCGCACTACCTTGGCAATTATTGAGGCTGCGGCAATTGATGCGCTCTTTGCATCTCCCTTAACTATAGGGGTCTGATCAATATCTACTGCAGGAAGTGTAACAGCATCAAGAAGCAGCATGGTCGGCTTGACAAAAAGACTTGATACTGCTTCATGCATCGCTTTTTTTGTTGCATTTAGAATATTGATGCTGTCTATCTCTGAAGAATCGGATATTCCTATGCCGATATCCGCTGATCCAGCCACAATGTCCCAAAACAGCTGCTGCCGCTCCTTCTCGCCAATCTTTTTGGAATCCCGCACACCATCCACCCTGAACCCGGGATTAAGCACAACAGCAGCTGCTACTACCGGACCTGCAAGCGGTCCCCTGCCTGCTTCATCAATGCCAGCCAGAACCCTGAAGCCTTTTCTCCTTACTGCATCGTCATGAGCATAGAGATCCATAAAGCATAAAACCGTTTATGCTGTTTTTGTCTGGCGTTCTTTTTCCTTTATCCTGGCTTCCTTGCCCTTCTTGTCTCTGATGTAATAGAGCTTTGCCCTTCTGACATCGCCTCTTTTAATAACCTCGATCTTGTCGAGTGAAGGCGAGTGCACAGGAAATATCCTCTCTACGCCTACTCCAAAAGATACCTTTCTGAGAGTGAAGGTCTCGCGTACGCCGCTCCCTTTGCGTGCTATCACAAACCCTTCAAACGGCTGAAGCCTCTCCTTGTCTCCCTCAACAACCTTGACAAACACCTTCAGTGTATCGCCAATTCCAAACTCAGGAACATCCTTTCTAAATGATTCTTCAACTGCCTTTATGAGGTTCATCCTATTCCTCCGTTTTTGATCTATGTATGTCAAAACTCTCGTCCGGGCAAAGCCCGTCCAGAATCTTTCTGTCTTTACTGCTCAACACGGCTTTCTGTAAAAGCTCAGGTCTGTTTGCAAGCGTTCTTTTAATTGCCTCTGCCCTGCGCCATGCATCTATCTCTTTATGATTGCCTGACAAAAGCACATCAGGCACCTTCATTCCCATAAACGCAGGAGGCCTTGTATAGTGCGGGTAATCAAGAATTCCCCAGCTGAACGACTCTTCTGTTGAAGATTCATCATCTCCAAGCACACCAGGCAACAGACGAGAAACGCTGTCTATTATAACCAAAGAGGCCAGCTCACCTCCAGTCAAAACATAATCACCGATTGATATTTCTTCATCAACAAACTCATGTATCCTGTTGTCAATGCCCTCATATCTGCCGCATATCATCAGTATCCTGCCAGGCTCTTCCGCAAGCGACTCAGCACAGGACTGGTCAAAAGTTCTGCCCTGTGGACCCAGCAGTATGGTTCTCCTGGCAGTGCCGTCAGACTTTAAAGTCTCTATGGCCCTATGCAGAGGTTCAATTTTCATTACCATTCCCGAACCGCCACCATAGGGATAATCATCTACTGTTTTATGTTTGTCTGTTGTGAAGTCTCTAAGGTTGTAGGCCTTCACATCAATCAGTCCGTTTGCAGAAGCCTTTCCCAATATGCTCTGTGAACAATAAAAGCTTATAATTTCGGGAAAGATTGATATAACATCAAAACAGCCTGCCATCTACTCTGCAATCTCCTGCATTGCCACTACAATCAATCTTTTCTCCAGATCAATCTGCCTGACAACATCCTTGATTGCCGGCACTAACAGTTCCTGTCCTTTGTCATCATCAACAACATAAACATCATTACTGCCTGTTCTGATGATATCTACAACCTTTCCAAGAACAGTGCCGTCCGGATCTTTTGCTTCAAGTCCGATTATCTGGCTGTACAGATAAACTCCTTCAGGAAGTGCCGGTTTTTCATTAACATAGGCGCTCACTTTTGCTCCTCTGAGCTTCTTTGCATCCTCAGGGCTGTCTATACCTTCTATCTTTACAAGAGCCTGTCCCTTATGCTGCCTTACAGAACAGAGCTTCCCAAATTTTTCATGGTCAGCACCAAAAATTATCCTGTCAATAGAATCGAGTTCAGCAATCTCAAAATCAAAAAGCTTCAGCAGCAACTCACCCCTGAGACCCCATTCTCTCGAGACCATGCCAATTTCTGCCAGATAATATTCAGAGCTGTCCTGTTTCATGACTCCTGCAATAATAAAGGGCGTTTACGCGCATAAACGCCCTTTCAGATTCTTTCGGTGTACTAACCCTCTACTCTAAAATTTCCAGAACGCATCTCTTGCCGACCTTGGTGCCGGCAGCTCCGAGAATAGTTCTCATCGCCCTTGCTGTTTTACCCTGCTTGCCGATAACCTTGCCCAGATCAGCCTTAGCGACCCTGAGCTCATAAACGGTAGTCTTTTCACCCTCGACTTCTGCTACCTTAACATCATCAGGACTGTCAACCAAAGACCTTGCCATAGTTTCAATCAATGCCTTCATTGTCCACCTCCAGCGTTAATGCTTCAGGTTCAATGGGAATGCCGCATATACGGGAAAGGCTGCAAGTTACTAAGCTCCGGCTTTCTGCAAGAGTCTCTTAACCGTACCAGTAGGCTGAGCACCATGGTTCAGCCAGTACTGCGCCCTTTCCATGCTGACCTTTATCTCTGACGGCTCCTTTTTTGGATCATAGGTGCCGAGAATCTCTATAAAAGGACCATCCCTTCTCGCTTTTGAGTCAGCGACGATTATCCTGTAGAATGGCTGTTTGTGCGCCCCCATTCTTGTAAGTCTTATCTTTACCAAAAAAACACCTCCTGAAAGTCATTCAATTTTAGTCAATGATAATAATATAACTTGATAAAATATTGCAAATATCTCAAACTAATTCAGCGGATTGCGTATTTAAAATGGCATAATGTTCGGCAGCCTCATGCCCCGTTTTCCTCCGCCATTCTTAAACATCTTCATCATCTTTTTCATCTCAAGATATTGTTTTATAAGCCTGTTAATATCAGCAACACTTGTTCCGCTGCCAATTGCTATCCTGCGTCTTCTGCTTCCGTTCAATATATTGTGATTGCGCCGCTCAGCAGGAGTCATGGAATCAATGATAGCCTCAATTTTTATAAGCTCCCTGCTGTCAACCTTAACATCCTTGAGCGCCTTACCCATACCGGGGATCATGCCGAGCAGGTTTTCGAGCGGCCCCATATTTCTGAGCTTACGCATCTGATCTCGAAGATCCTCAAAACTGAAACTCTCCTGCATAATTTTTTTCTGGAGCTTTTCCGCCTCTTTTTGATCATAGCTGCTCTGCGCCTGCTCAATAAGAGTCAGCACATCCCCCATGCCGAGTATCCTTGATGCTATCCTGTCAGGATGAAATGGCTCGAGCATGTCTATCTTTTCACCAACGCCGATAAACTTTATGGGTCTGCCTGTAACATTGCGTACTGAAAGTGCTGCTCCGCCTCTTGCATCGCCATCCATTTTGGTCAGGACTACGCCATCAATGCCAATAGCCTCATTAAAGCTCTTTGCCATTGTAACAGCATCCTGTCCTGTCATTGCATCCACCACAAGAAGAACCTCATCAGGCTTTGCCTTCTCACGCACCTCTTTAAGCTGGCTCATCAGTTCTTCATCTATATGGAGCCTGCCTGCTGTATCAAGTATTACTATATCCCTTGCCTCAACAACAGCCTGTTTCAGGGCTTGTTGGCACAACTGTGCAGGATTTGTTATTTCTCTCGAATAAAATACAGGAATATCAAGCTGTTTGCCCAGAGAGATAAGCTGATCGATCGCAGCAGGTCTGTGCAGATCTGCTGCAACAAGCATGGGTCTTCTACCCTCTTTTTTGAAAATTCTTGCGAGCTTTGCACTGGTAGTTGTCTTGCCTGATCCATGCAGTCCAGCCATCATGATGACTGTTGGAGGATTAGGCGACAAAGATATTCTTGAATTCGAAGAACCCATAAGAGCAATAAGTTCCTCATGCACAATCTTTATAACCTGCTGCGCAGGAGATAGGCTATCAAGCACCTCTTTGCCAACAGCCCTTTCCCTTATATGCTGGACAAAGTCTTTAACAACCCTGAAGTTGACATCAGCCTCAAGCAGTGCTATCCTGATCTCTTTAAGCGCTGCTTCAACATCATCTTCCTTGAGTATGCCTCTGCCTTTGAGTTTCTTGAAGACTGACTCAAGCTTTTCGCTAAGGGCATCAAACATATTATCCGCCTCCATTAGCACTGCAGCATAACTGCTGAAGCACCATATATTTACAAGTGATAAATAAAAAAAGAGAGGCCTCTAATCCAGCATGATGCTGTTATAAAGGCCCTCATTATGAACTCGGCAATTCAGCTTATCAAACAAGCAGAGAATCTATCTTTGACTTAAGCTGGGTCTTTGGTACAGCTCCCACTACCTGATCAACTTTTTGTCCCTGTTTGAAAAACATGATCGTAGGAATACCCATGATCTTGTATCTTCCGGCAACCTCAGGACTCTCGTCTGTATCGAGCTTGCAGACCTTTACCCTGCCGACATATTCTTTTGCAAGCTCTTCAACTGTAGGCGCTATCATTTTACATGGACCGCACCATACAGCCCAGAAATCAACCATCACCAGCTCATTAGCCTGAAGAACCTCGCTATCCCAGTTAGCAGTATTAACCTGCATTGCGCCTTCTGCCATTTAAATCCTCCTTAAAAAACTATTAACTCATAAAATTATAGAGAGGCTGCAATTTCTTTGTCAATTTGACCTGGGTCAAATATCAGGCTGTTCAGGCTTGTCGCTTCCGTGATGCTGTCTGTACAAGAGAAGATACTCAGCCTCAAGCCCTTCATACTGCTGCTTGAGTCTGGCAATCTCATTATCCTTAGACTCAATATCAGCTTCAAGCGCAGATATTTTTGCCGGCATCTCTTTATTTTCTGCAGGAACAGCGAGCTCCCCATTCAAAAGATTTTTGAACTTTTCATCCCAATCGCTGAATTTTTCTGCAAGAGCCTGATTCTGCTTATCAATTGTTTTAACAACAGCATCCATATCCTTTTCATTCTGCTCAAACTTCTTGAATGTTGAGGTCTGTTCATCACTTGGAGGCAGTGATCCGAGCAGCATCATTACACCCTCTTGTATGTCGCCGCCAAGATCCATAATGCTGCGAAGCTTCTTGTTTGCACCCTCAAGTATCTCCTTATAGCCCATAAGATCAACAATAATATCCTTTTGATAAACCAGCAGCTCTCTTAATCTTGATGCATCAGAAGGGAGTTCATCTGTCTCCACATCTTCTACATCCTCTTTCACCTGTTCGGGTAATGGCTCCTGTTCAGCAATCACGGGTGCTGGCTCAGGCTCAGGTTCTTCTTTAGCTTCAGTTAAAACTGCTTCAGGCTCTGCAGGCTGCGTTTCTGTCAACACTTCGATCTGTTCAGAATCATATTCAGGCTGGATGGCAGACGCTGCTGCCACAAGTTTTTTAAGTTTTATTGTACGCATAAAATAAAAGAGCAGCAGAGCTGACACCAGGACAAACAGCTCAACAAATACAAGAAAATAAATGGCATCAATTTCTAATACCATGTCTATCCTCCGGCTTTTTTTTAGCATCAGATTTTGACTTCAGGCTGGCTTTCTTTTTTCTCAGCAAAAAAATACCCACAAAAAGAGCAGCAGCGCATAAATTTATTCCTGCAAAAAGAATTGTCATCTTCATATTGTCTAAAGGAATGAAAACCCTAACAACCCTTTTTTTGGATGCAACAGGTTTTGGCTCCACTTCATGAGCAGCTTGAGCAGGCGCATCCACCACCTTAAAATTAAAAACCTTCTCTCTTTTAAAAGCAGGCCCTTCTGCGACTATATTAATCGTATAATCTCCGTTCTGATCAGCGATGACTTCAGCAGACCTTACAGAATCATCCGGCTCATCCTTCTGTCCATCAGCATCAGGAAGCTTCATATCAACCCTGATCTTTGATCCATCAGGCTTAGTCAATAAGGAATAAAAATAGGTCTGACCAAGCACGCCTTTGGAACCAATTTTCATATCATCCTTCTGCAGCCAGGCATCCACATTGACAGAAGCGCCTTTGTTCACATAGTCATGATTAAAACTGCTCATAAGCCTGAGATTAGTGATAACAAACACCTTGTTGCCCTCAGACTTGCTCAGCTTGACCTTCCAGTCTCCTTGTGCAGGAGACTGAATGCTTATCATCTCAAATACAGTTGCAGTATGCCACTTCATATCCGCAGCATGAGAAGAGCCTGTATGCTGTTTTCCTGAAGGATCATACAGTGCTATTTCAGCGCCAGGATTTTTGTTCACCACAACAATAGCTTCATTGATATCCTTGTCTAATCTGAATGTATCTCCCTCAATCGGCACTGTATCAGGAGACTTTATCTTCTCGAAAAGGTCAGTAAACACAAGGTGAATGTCTTTGTCCTCTTTGGCGATTTTCGAAAAACCCTTGCCTGATCGCGCTATCTCTTCAAGAAACTTCATATCTGACAGATCTGTGAAAGCAATCGAATAGAGTTTTATGCCTGACTTGACCACCTCAGGCATCAGGGCATTAAGCGATGCCAGAGCCTCCTCATCCCTCTCTTTAGTGCCGAGCGCAAGTTTGCCGTCAGACATCAGTATCATTATCCTGTTTTGACGGTCAGACCTGCCCAGCTCCTCATAACCGGATTTAACAGCAAGATAAATATTTGTGGCAAGCTCCTTTGAGTTTATAGCTGCCACCGCTTTGTTAATTGCCTTCATGTTTTTATCAGACACTTCTGTAAGGTTCAGCAGAGTTTTAACATTCTCGCCAAAAGAAATAATCGAGACCCTGTCTAATTTTGTGAGCAGAGTAATAAACAACTGGGCTGCAGGCTTTCTGAAACTCCGGGGATCAGTCTCTTTCATGCTGCCGGAGCAGTCCATAAGCAGCACAATATCAAATCCATTATCAACGACCTTGGCAGGTTGTGGCGCAGTCTGTACCGGATGTTGTTCAGAGCAGACCGGGGATGAATGGACTATAACAGCTGCAAACAGGATAGCAGCAATAAAAATTACTCTGTATAAGGTCGATTTATTCATCAGTTAATTATCGTGATCAGAGCGCAACACTGTAATAACAAATTATATAGGTATGCATCATTGAAAAAAGTATACCAGAAAACCTTTTCAAAAACGAGATAGTCATAAATTAGATTCTGCATAATGGCATGCAGCCTGATCTGCACTGATGCCTATAAGAGATTTTAAAATATAAATATAGAATTATTTTTATCCTGCTGATAAAATATAAAAACGCTGGATGAATCAGTTCAATCCATTCCACAGAGAAGTAATTTTATAATAACAGGGCGGCTGAAAAAATGAATTCCAGGAAAATTGCTCATCTTATGATTCTTGCTTTAATGCTCGTTGCACTTTTGCCTATAAACGCATACAGCACAACCGGACATTCTGGAGCAGGCTCCCATGACATATCAATGACAATTCTCTGGATTGCAGTCATACTCATTGCTGCAAAAATATCGAGCCTTGTTGAACGCTTTGGCCAGCCCTCAGTTCTGGGTGAATTGCTGGCTGGAGTTGTTCTTGGCAATCTGGCTCTGATCGGTATCAACTTTTTTGAGCCAATCAAGGCAGACTCCATAATCTCATTTCTTTCAGAACTCGGAGTGATCGTTCTGTTATTTCAGATCGGACTTGAATCCAACATAGAAAAGATGAAAAAAGTCGGGTTAAAGGCTTTTCTTGTTGCAACTGTAGGAGTAGTAGTGCCGTTTGTTGCCGGCACATATATTGTCGGTCCCTGGCTGCTTCCGGGGCTCAGTTCCAATGCCTATCTCTTTTTAGGCGCGACACTTACAGCAACATCAGTAGGCATAACTGCAAGAGTATTTCAGGACCTTAAGAAACTACAGATACCCGAAGCCCAGATTGTGCTCGGCGCTGCAGTTATTGATGATGTAATGGGTCTTATAATACTTGCTGTTGTATCAGCAATTGTTACTTTTGGAGGAGTCGGATTTGGAGTAATCACCTGGATAACTGCCAAAGCGATCCTGTTTTTGGCAGGCTCCATAATTCTGGGACAGATATTGGCGCCCAAATTCAGCAAGATCTTTTCAAAAGTTCATACAGGGACAGGCATGAAATTTACTTTTGCGATATGCTTTTGCCTGTTTTTTGCTTTTCTTGCCCAGAAGGTTGGACTTGCTCCCATAGTGGGAGCTTTTGCCGCCGGATTAATACTCGATCCTGTTTATTTCAACTACTTCAAGGACCCACAGATAGTAAGCGATATTAAAAATGAGATTGGCGAATGCGACAGTGATCTTAAACAGAGAATTTTATCCATTGTAAATCCTTATACAGAACACCATGTCGAAAAACTGATAGCACCGCTTGGACTCTTTCTCGTCCCGATATTTTTTGTGGTTACCGGCATGAATGTAAAACTTGAGACAATGTTCAATCTGCCTATACTGCTTGTTGCACTCGGCATCACAGTAACAGCATTTGTTACAAAAATTGTCTCAGGACTCGCTGCAGGGAATGTGGACAAACTGCTTGTAGGGTTTGGCATGATACCCAGAGGAGAAGTTGGACTCATATTTGCCATGATCGGCAAAAATCTTGATGTAATATCAGATGAGATATTCTCGGCAATCGTAATAATGGTTATATTCACTACCCTGCTCACTCCGCCAATACTCACATATCTGCTTAAAAGACAGAAAGCAGATAACCATCTGACATAAATCAGATTCTTTCTAATCTGATCCAAACAAAAAACATCGTAGTAAGAGCTATAACTTATTCCTGAAGGGCGTTCATGTTATGCTTGCCGGCAGACCAGATATTAAATTTGACCTGGAACCCTTTTGGAGCAAAGACTATTATCGGCAGCCTGCTGTTGTATCGAACCTTTTTTGATTGATAAATAAACTGTTCTTTTTTTGAATTATCCGGGCAAGCCATAAGTGTAGAAGCAACCCGGCCATCAGACCTGAACACATAATAATCATATCCATAACCCTGAACTGTTTTTTTATCAAAACGACCGGAGAGCATATGATTATTGCAGTCAAAAAAATCGGTCTTTCCAACTATTACTTCGACCTCATATCTGTTCTCATTATCCCTTTTATCAAGATCTATTGAGTAGCGGTCATATCCGGGCATGGATTTTGGGAAAGCTGCCCTGCTCTTTTCATACAGTTTTCTGTCGTTGCTGTAATTTTGTTTATACAGAATATATTTGTCTGCCAACTTGCCCATGATAATATGACCTGACCTGTTGAACAGAAAGAGTCTGTTTTCTTCCACCTTGATATCAGGCAATTCTCCAGCAGAGTTTTGTGTTGAAAGTTGAATAACAGACCCGTTTTTCTTCCAGACGAATGTGCCTGAATCCGTATAAACCCTGTCATCATCCTTGCCCAGATACTGCATCTGATAAGTAAATCTATTGTTCTTAAACAGAGTGACTGTTGTTCTGATCCCCGCGCAGTCAGCACAAGGCGTTATTCCTGTATATACCCCTTCCCAATCCAATGAATTTTCAGAAGTGTGCGAATCGATTATCTGAACAGAAGTATCTGCGCATACTCCATAGATGGCAGTATATTCAACAAAACAGACCAAGCTGACAAGAATCATCAGCACTTTAACAATAGCTTTGCTGCTTATCAATCTGATCCTCATACTTTCTATTTTAACTGACTAAAGAAATATTAGGGGATATAAGAAGAAGCAGGATTTTAATACATATGAGCATAGGATGTTATAGGGCAATACTCAAAGAACAAATCTGGCGGAGAGGGGGGGATTCGAACCCCCGGTAGAGTTGCCCCTACAACGGTTTTCGAGACCGCCGCTTTCAACCACTCAGCCACCTCTCCAAAAGTGAGCGTTTATTTTATCACAGATTATTCTTATTGATTAAGGCTGTTCTGTCTGAGGCTGCTGAAAAAGCTCCTGAGCAGTTCCATGCTCTCTGCTTCAAGCAGTCCGGATGTTATCTCGACCTGATGATTGAGCCTGCTGTCAGAAAGCAGCTGATAAAGGCTGCTGACTCCGCCGCCTTTTGAGTCGCTGCATCCATAAACAAGTCTGCTGAGCCTTGAATTTATTATAACGCCGGAGCACATAATGCATGGCTCTTTTGTGACGTAAACTGTCGCACCAGTAAGACGCCAATTATTGATTTTTGCACATGCCTGTCTGATTGCAAGGGTTTCAGCATGTGCTGTGGGATCATGCATTGACTCGCAAAGATTATGTGATCTGGAAATTACATTGCCATTCATGACCACAACAGCGCCAATAGGGACTTCACCCTTTTCATATGCCTTATGCGCCTCTTCGAGCGCAGCGGTCATGAACAGAGTGTCAGCAGCCAGTCTGTCCATTTTTCAACACCCTCTCCTGTCTGGCATGAAACCTCAAATATTTTCATGGAAGGGTTAAGCGAGAGGGCATCCTTCTTTATCTTCTCAATGTCAGCATTCACATATGGAGCAAGATCTATCTTGTTGATCACCAGTGCTGAGGATGTCTGGAACATATTAGGATATTTAAGCGGTTTATCATGCCCTTCTGTCATGCTGAGCAGCATCACCTTGATATCTTCGCCAAGATTGAATGCAGCAGGACATACAAGGTTGCCTACATTTTCTATGAAAAGAAGTTTAACCCCTTCAAGCGGAAGATCATTAACAGCTTCCTGCACCATGCTCGCATCAAGATGACAGCCGCCTCCTGTATTTATCTGGA
This sequence comes from Dissulfurispiraceae bacterium, assembly GCA_034002665.1. GTDB lineage: Bacteria > Nitrospirota > Thermodesulfovibrionia > Thermodesulfovibrionales > Dissulfurispiraceae > JAFGXL01. The sequence goes on from JAVFAA010000001.1 coordinate 827,517, forward strand.
TAACAGGAATATGAAGCTTGTCTATACGCTCTGCATCGTCACTGCCGGCAACATCGCCCTCGATGACAGCGATCTTTATTTTAGAGCTGAGCGCAATTATGGTTTTTTCGAGCAGCGTTGTTTTGCCGGCACCCGGAGAGCTCATCAGGTTTATTGAGAATATTCCCTTGCTCTTTAATATGCCTGTGTTTTCATTTGCTATTCTTTCATTGGCATCAAGTATTTTTGATGCCACCTTCAGTTTCATCTAATTGACCTCCAGTTCAGATAGTTCGAGTTCAGCTCCGGCTGTCAGCTTAAAAGAGGGACTGCCGCAGCAGGGGCATGCGAGTACATATTTTTCATCAACATTGAAATCAGATCCACATGAATGGCATATGCCTGATACAGGCACATCAATAACTTCAATGACAGCGTTTTGCGCAATTGTGCCGGGCTTCAATGCATCAAATGCAAAAGTAAGAGCCTCGGATACAATGCCTGAGGCTCTGCCTATTTTGATTATGACCTTGTCAACCTTAGTGCAGTTATGGGTTTCTGCCTGATCAATAACTGTCTTTAACAGGCTTTCAGCAACTGAAACTTCGTGCATACTCTGACTTGGGTTAAGCCCCTTTCTCCTTTTTCACTTCATGCTCATACGCCTGTTTGCCTGCCTCGATTGCGGATGTTATGGCTGACTTGCGGCCTTCAAACATCTCCTTGCCCTTTTCCATTGAAGATGTAATAGCTTCTTTTGTATGCGCAACATAATCCGTTGCCTTTTCTCTGGCGTTCTCCGCAAGATCATGCAGCTTGCGCCTGGCGTCTGCGCCAGATTGTGGAGCAACGAGCAGGGCTATTCCTGCGCCTACCATGCCGCCCAACAAAAATGAAACCAGTAAAGCTCCCGTGCCAAGACCTGAATCATCGCGTCCCATTTTATTGCCTCCTGTTTCTGATTTGGCTTATCAATACTGCGAGCGCTGCCTTAGCTCCTGCCCGCAAACCAGCTGCCCTGACCGGTATCGCTGATTTAATATCTTCTACAAGGTTGTTTGCTGCAACCACATTTTTTACTATCACGGAAACTGCATCAGAAAGATCTCTTGCGCTGGATGTTACTGTGCCGACATCATCGCTTATACGGTTAATATTCCTTACAGCATTGCCGGCCTCATCAAGAAGCGGCTTTATCCTGTCATCAATATTCCTGATAAATATGCCGGCATCATCCACAAGCTTTCTGATACCGAGCAAGACCCATATAAGAACAGCAACTCCGGCAATGCACGACAGTATTAGTGTTGTATTCAAAATTTGGGTTGACATGTCGCCTCCTTCAAGACAGTATATCACATCTAATGTGATACAACCATGTTGACAAAGATAGATACAAGCGACGGATCAAACTGGGTGCCTGAAGCATTTTTAAGCTCCTGCACAGCCTCCTGCACTGCCAGTCCAGCCCTGTAAGGCCTGTCTGCCCTCATAGCTTCATAAGCATCTGCGATGCAGAGAATTCGCGCCTCAAGGTTTATCTCATCGCCCTTCAGACCGTCAGGATAGCCTGTGCCGTCATATCTCTCGTGGTGATGTCTGATTATCGGAATTATCTCCTTGAGCGGATTAAGCGGCAGGAGTATCTCGGCACTCTGTATTGGATGCATTTTTATAAGCCGGAGTTCTTCGTCGCTAAGCTTGCCCTGTTTGTCAACAATATCTTCATAGGTATTTATTTTACCCACATCATGCAGCAGCGCAGCTATTCTGAGGCGCTGGAGCGCATCTTTTTTAAGCCCTACGGCTGCACCAAACTTCATAACGGAGTCTGCAACGCGAAGCGTATGTCCCTCTGTCCATTTTGACTTGGAATCCATGGCAGATATAAGTGTTGTTACTGTACCGATGAATATATCCTCAAAATCTTCCATCAGCTTTGCGTCCTGAAGCGCTACGCTAACCTGGGTAGCTATTTTTTCTGTTGTCTGAACATGATCTCTGGTGAACCAGGCAGCCCTTACGCTCGAGAGCACCATAACACCGAACGGCTTGTCCTGAAAACTGAGCGGCAGGCAGATATATGAGAACACATTCTTTTCAGATGCCCATTGTGCCATAAAAGGATAATGAGTAAAGTCTTCGGTAATATCACTCTGGTATTGAGGCTTGCCTATCTGGAGCACTTTATAAAATGGAGTGTCATCACAGGAGATTCTTGTTTCTGTATCAATGGCAGTACCCCATCCTGTCACTATCTCCAACTCATTTTCGTCAACAAAAGCTATCATGGCTCCATCGCATGGTATGACTCTTCTTATAAGCTGAACAACTGAGCCAACGATATCTTTTGTCTTCAGGCTCGAGAGCATCTCTTTGCCAATCTCATTAATAAGATGGAGGGTCTCTATTTTGTGCATGAGATTGCCCTCTATTTCTATGAAATGCTTATTTAATCTGATGCTTTCAAACCCCATTCCAGCTATTGATGCTATACCGCTTAACAGGCTCTCGCAGTAGTTTTCAAAATTACTGGAGAATGAAACAATAACGCCGACAGGCTCTGCACTGGCAAATACAGGACATATTATTGCCGACGCAGCAGGAGCCGGTAAGCTCGAGCTTCTTTCCCCTGGAGACTCCCGCAACTGCAGAAACTATAAAATCATTATTCTCATTCAAAAGCACTACCATCACCATCTCGGCAGCAAGTGATGATGTTAAAAGATCTGCGACCGATGTGGAGAGTTCAGTGCTATTTTTTGCTGAAACAACTACTGATGAAAGCCTGCTGATTAATTCAGCTGATTGTTTATCCATTTGCAGGTTCCTCAATATATATTTTGAGTGCAGAGTCAGATTCTACCATCTCTACAGCGTCAGACGCTATGTCAGTGATGTCAAACTCCAAAGAATCCATTACAGTCAGGCATACCGGATCAAAAGGCGCAATATAAGGATCAGATCCATAGGTTATTCCAATAGCCTTTGACATAATATTCGATAAATGCACAATTGATACTGCCTTGACATTATTTTCTGCTTCAGAAGGAGCATGATGAAATCTGATTATGTCTTCAATAATTGGAGGAAAGTTCCAGACTTTGGCAAGCCACCACCCAATTTCATCATGTCCCTTGCCCAGAATCAGTCTTTCAGCCTCCAGCATATTAATCTTCTTTGTGGCAACAATATCATTCAGATATACCATCTCTTCCTTCAGATATCTATACAGGAGCACCCTGCCGATGTCATGCAGAAGCGCACCTGTCATAAGCTCCTCAATTGTAATTAAATTGTACCTCCTGGCAAGCAGACCAGCAATGGCAGAGGTGCAGTAAGAGTGGTCCCATATGCCCGGCATCTCTTCGCCTGAGCCCTTGAAGAGTGAGGTGCTGAGAATGATTCCTCTGATTAGATTGGCACCCAGCAATATTACTCCTCTTCTTACAGAGGCCACCTTGTTATTCAGTCCGTATGACGGAGAGTTGACAAGTTTCAGCACCTTTGATGAAAGCACATGATCTTTTTCAATAAGTCCTGATACCTCTTCAACAGAATAGTTTATATCTTCTATTATTTTAAGTATTTTGTTATGAACAGAAGGGATTGTGGGCAGATCCCTTATCTCGATCTTTTTTTCTCCGATTTGCAGAAATTCGCCAGGCATCAGATCAGCTCCTTTAGAATATTCTTCAGTTTGAGCATGAAAGGATGGCTCCCTGTGGTGCTGAACCTGCGATCAAGCAGCTGGCTGGTCCTGTTGTCATGACTATCAGCCTCTGGCAGACTGCCTTCAACAATAACCCTTGTTACTTCCCTTGCCTGCATGATGGCAACATGTCTTTCTGTAAGCTCAACACCCTTGAGAAATAGAATATTTCCCTGTGGATCCTTCACTGTTACTGCAAGCACCATGCCGGGGGTGATATCATTGGGAGTAATCTTGCGCATTGCACCGCCTGGAAGCTGTTAATCAATAGTATATTATCGTAAAAATCATATTAAACTTAATGTATTAAAAATCAATATGATAACGGATCATGCGTCTGATTTAAAATAACATTAACCAGCTCTTAATGACAAATATTCAACCCTTATCTGAAATTACATGATATACATGGACTATTCTCTGGGCAGCGGTAAAAACAGACAATACAGCTATCGCGGCAACAGCAGTCAACAGCAGATCAAACATACAGCCGGCAGCCAGGACAATGATCCTCTCGGGCCTCTCCATAAAGCCAATACTGCAGCTTATGCCAAGTCCCTCTGCCCTTGCCCTTATATAACTTACACTGAACGAAAATATAAGGGCTGCTGCAGACATCAGAACACCAGCTGATGAGCCAGCATCTACAAATATCCATGCTGCAGAAAGGAGAAGCATCGAGTCCGAAATCCTGTCGAGTGTTGAGTCAAGCAGAGCGCCGAATCTGCTCTGAATATTTTTTACCCTTGCTGTTATTCCGTCAAGCATGTCAAAAAAACCGGCAAACAGTATAAGTACGCCTCCGGCAAAAAGATTTTTTTGCATAATAAGCGAGGCTGCAGCAGTAACAAGAAATCCGATCAATGTAATGGAATTGGGTTTAAGAGGGAGTCTTCGCGCCAAGGGGGCAATATATCTGTCCAGAGAGTGTCCGAACCGTTGGCTCAGCAAATCAGCGTTCCCTTACGCCTGATATAAAATCCTCAACCATCTGACGGGCATCCTCATCAGCATACTGCTCAAGCGGGTGTTTCATAAAATAGGATGAAGGAGATATAAGCAGACCGCCCACCTTTCTGTCCCGCGCTATTTTACAGCACCTTATCGCATCTATCACTACTCCGGCGCTGTTTGGCGAATCCTCCACCGAGAGTCTTAGCTCCAGATTCATGGGTACACTGCCAAATGCCTCTCCCTCCATCCTGAGAAAGCAGACCTTGTTGTCATTCATCCATGGAACATAATCAGAAGGACCGATATGTATATTATCGCTGGACAGTTCATGAGAGACCTGTGATTTTACAGCCTCTGTCTTTGATATCTTTTTTGATTTCAGTCTTGTACTGTTGAGCATATTGAGAAAATCCGTATTGCCTCCAACATTGAGCTGATATGTATGTTTTATGTTTACGCCTCTATCCATAAAAAGTTTTGTGAGCACTCTGTGCACGATTGTCGCGCCAACCTGAGACTTTACATCATCGCCTATTATTGGTATGTCTGCTTTTTCGAACTTCTCTACCCATGCCTTGTCTGATGCTATAAATACAGGCATGCAGTTTATCAGGGAGACTCCGGCTTCAAGACATGCTGTTGCATAAAAACGGGCAGCCTTCTCAGAGCCTACAGGCAAAAAGCTTACAAGTATCTCCGCCCCGCTCTTTCTAAGCGTATCTGTCACATCGCAGGGTTCGGTCTTTGCTGGTATGAATCTCCTTTCATCACTATAATCAGACATATGTTCAGAAATGCCGTCATGTATCTCACCCATGCTTACTGTCACAGGGTAGTCAGGCAGATCAGAATAAAATATTGCAGTGCAGTTGGGCTTTGCAAACAGCGCCTCGCGCAGAGGCATGTTGACCTTTCGTTCATCAATATCAAATGCAGCAACAACCTCTATGTCCTGAGGTTTATAACCAGCCATTTCATAATGCATAAGTCCGTCATGACCACCTGTTGAATCTTTTGAACGGTAATATTCTATACCCTGAACAAGTGCGCTGGCGCAGTTGCCCACACCTGCGATAGCTACGCGAATATTTTTCATAATCAATTCAGCTCCCTTTTAATTAATCTTCAGACTGACCGGAATATCACTGCATTTTTTTGGAATAATAACAGTAAGTATGCCATCCTCAAGCTCAGCATTTATCCTCTCTTCATCAACTGACGCAGGCAGTCTGAACTGCCTTAAAAAAGGGCCGTAAGCCCGTTCTAACTGTATGCATGTTTGAGTGCCTGACCTTTTTCTTCTCTCCCCGCTTATCTTGAGAATACTTTTTTCTACCCGTACTCTGACATCTTTTTCATCAAGATCAGGCAGCTCGGCCTTGACAATAAAAGCTGAATCAGTCTCATAAACATCCATAGCCGGCCTCCATAAACTTAATTCGCAATGACTGTCCGTATCATGGCTGAAAAAAGTATCAAGCTTTCTCCTGTCTGAATAAAAACGATTAAATGAATCCCTGCTCTCCATATTCTACCTCTCAAATTTATCTGCAGCTTGATCAAATTATTTTTATAAATAATGCATCGTCTTGATGTCAAGAAATACGTTTACGCTTCTGCTGATATGATCTTATGAATAACGGTTTCCGCAGACACAGGTCCTGACCCCAACACATGTCTTATATGAGAATCAATGGCAAACCCAAGATCTCGTATAAAAATATCAGGCGCCTTGATGCGGTCAAGAGACATTACAGGCCATTTCAGAAGACTGGCATAGAATCTGAGCGCACCTTCAGAAATATGAACTGCCTGTCCTGAGTCTCTGCCGCAATCGCTGCATATAACAGTACCATGCGACACATAAAAAATATGCTTCATCCCGTTGCATACAGAGCGGATTGCAGAAAGCCCGCATCCGCATCTGCCACACATATCGAGTCTGGGTGCAAGACCCGCTATCTGGAGAAATTTTATCTTGTAGTACAAATAGCCCAGCCTGCTGTCCCTCTCCCGCCCAAGTCCGGCAAGTGTGTCCAGCATAAGCTTGAAAAGTTCTGGATGGGGCTCTCTTTCAGGTAAAAACCTGAGCGCAAGATCAATTATCTCGGCTGCCTTCAGAAATGATCTGTAGTCTTCCCTAATACTATTAAAGGGTTTGATTATATCCGACTGGGTTATTCTTGGAAGATTGGAGCCCTCTTTTCCCATAAAACTTAACCTGGAATATGTAAGAGGCTCGAGGCTGCTGCCAAACCTGCTCTTGATCTTTCTGGGGCTTTTGGCAAATCCGCGCATGATTCCAAACTCTTTTGTCAGGAATACGACAATCAGATCCGCTTCTCCAAATACTGTTGTTTTTAGTACTATGCCCTCTGTTCGCTTAAGCATGTCTGTTTATGATACAGCAGTATGGGAGCAAAAATGAACCAGGATGAAACTGAAAACAGGCAATTGACAGAAGAAACCCGACATGCTGAAAACTACATTATATTGCCAAAGTCTTCAGGTCTGAGGTTTTTTAGCCACTCTTCAAGTTCATCAGTACGCCTCACCTCGAGCACTTTTTCCTCCACAAATATCGGCACATGCACCCTGAGTGCGACAGCTATGGCATCTGATGGTCTTGAATCTATTTTTATCTCCTTCTTTCCGTCAGTTGCGCATATAAGAGCGTAGTAGGTGTTATCCACTATCTCGGTAATCACTACTTTGGTAGGTTTTATATTCAGATTGTCAAAAACATTTTTAATCAGGTCGTGAGTAAGGGGTCTTGGAGTAACAACCTTGCCGAGCGCAAGCGCAATTGCATCAGCTTCCGGTTTGCCTATCCATATGGGAAGAGTATCGTTTCCATCAATCTGCTGAAGTAGAAGTATATACATACTGCTTCTTGGATCGAATAAAAGCCCTTCGACCTTCATCTGGATTACCATTTAAGAATACCCCAGTTCTTTGAGAATTTTAGAATCGCTTCTCCAGTCTTTTTTTAGCTTCACCCATAACTGGAGAAAGACATCTGATCCGAGCATTTCTTCAAGATCGTGCCTTGCTCTTGACCCGATCTCCTTCAGACGCCCCCCCTGCTTCCCTATTATTATACTCTTTTGACCCTCTCTTTCAACATAAATATTGGCGCTTATATAAAGCTTGTTGTTTTCTCTCTCTTTCCACTCCAGTATCTCAACAGCTATTGAATATGGCACCTCTTCATGTGTATCAAATATTATCTTTTCCCTTATTATCTCGGCAGCAATAAATCTTTCAGGCATATCTGTAATCACTTCATCAGGATAGTATTTAGGCCCTTCAGGCAGCCGCCTTGCAGCAGCCTCAAGAAGATTATCCATACTTTCGTCCTTAAGGGCTGACATGGGGAATGTCTCTTCAAAATCGAAAAGCCTGCTGTACTCTTCGATTAACGGAAGCAGGTGCGGCTTCTTGACTGTATCTGCCTTGTTCAAAATAAGGAATGTGGGTATCTTCATTGTTCTAATTAGATTTAGTATGTTTTTATCTCCAAGGCCAGGCATCTCAGGGTCTGTCATGAAGAGTATCAGATCAGCTTCTCTTGCTGTATCGCTGCTCTCCTTGACCATATGTTCACCCAGTTTATGCCTTGGTTTATGAAGTCCGGGAGTATCCACAAATATTATCTGCGCACAAGGAAGATTTTTGATGCCGAGTATCCTGTTTCTTGTGGTCTGAGGCCGCGGAGATACAATAGCGAGCTTTCTGCCGACAATGCGGTTAAGCAGCGTGGATTTGCCAACATTGGGTCTTCCTATCAATGACACATAACCGCTTCTGAAAATTGACATAACAACTGCCTCCAGCTATTTGAGAGCTGAAACAGCCTCTTTTATTCTCTCAACACCCTTCTGAATATTCTGCATGGATGTTGCGTAAGATATTCTTATATAGTTGTCATCGCCAAATGCCTCGCCATGCACAAGAGCTACATTCGCCTTTTCGAGCAGATAAGCTGCAAGATCAAGTGAGCCATTTATCCTTGCAGTGCCTGAAGATTTTCCAAAGACAGCCGACACATTCGGGAATGCATAAAAAGCTCCTGTTGGTGTTTTGCAGCTTATGCCATCGATTGCATTCAGAGCATTAACAAGAAATCTTCTTCTGCTGTCAAATTCAGCCCTCATAGAGAGTATAAAGTCCTGAGGTCCATTAAGCGCTGCCACAGCAGCCTTTTGTGCTATTGATGTTGGATTTGATGTTGACTGGCTCTGTATGTTTGTCATTGCCTTTATTATATCTTCAGGTCCTGCTGCATAGCCTATTCTCCAGCCGGTCATTGCATGAGACTTTGAAAGCCCATTGACTACAATGGTGCGCTCTTTAATCTCGCTGCCCAGTGAGGCGATGCTTATATGCTCTGTGCCGTCATAAACCAGCTTTTCATATATTTCGTCAGAAATTACATATATGTTTTTTCTCACAGCTATCTCTGCCACAGCCTCGAGAGTTTTTTTGTCATAAGCGAGTCCGGTTGGATTTGACGGCGAATTGAGTATCAATACCTTTGTCTTTGGTGTGATCGCTGCCTCGAGCGCATCCGGGCTGACCATAAAGCTGTCCTTCTCTGATGTCCTGATAAACACAGGAACAGCATCATTAAGGAGCGCCTGGTCAGGATATGACACCCAGTAAGGAGAGGGGATCAGTATCTCGTCGCCTGGATTGAAAAAAGCCTGCGCAATATTATAAAGCGTATGTTTTGCACCGCAGGATACAACTATCTGATTCTTCTCGTATCCAAGTCCGTTATCCCTGCTCAATTTATTGAGAACAGCCTCTTTGAGCTCGTCCGTGCCTCCAACAGGCGTATATTTTGTAAATCCTTCTTTAATCGCTTTTATTGCAGCTTCCTTGACATGATCAGGCGTATCAAAATCAGGCTCTCCCACTCCGAAATTAAGCACATCAAGACCCTGTGCCTTCATAGCCTTTGCCTTTGCGTCGATCGCAAGTGTTGGTGAGGGCTTGATCCTGCCGGCTCTCTGTGAAACCATTCTTTTTCTCCTGTTGTATAGATTTAAGATGTCTGATATTTTATATCATATTGTTAAAAAATTAATCATGTTATTTTTTTGGCGTAAGACTTTTCAGCTTGTTCAAGGTATCCCTGAAATTTGTATTTTCAGGCCTCAGTTCAACTGCTTTCATAGCCAGTTCTTCAGCCTCTTTGATATTAATCCTGCGTTCATAATACAGCCAGGCAAGATTATTATAGGCATCTGCCATGACATCATCCTCATCAATCGCTTTTTTATAATTATATTCAGCGTTCTCAAAATCCCCTTTGCGCATATACGCATTCCCAAGATATAAAAACCCTACTGCCAGTTTTTTTGATGCTGTCTCATACTCCTTGATCGCCAGATCATATTCACCCTTGTTTTCATAAGCAACTCCCAGGTTGATCCTCTCCTCTGCAGTGAGCGGATCTTCAAAAATTACGATGCGTGGAAGGCTGCATGAGCAGACAAAAAGAATCAATGCTGCAGAAAGCATAAATAATAAATTTTGATATGTTATTTTCTTATCCATAATGTCCAGTTTTTTGTACGATTCCATGATGAGGCAAAATTACTGTAGGTTATCAGAACGGATCTGCTTTTGCCTGAATTGACAACAACACCTTCATCATCATAGCCGGTCACAACCATAAAATGATTCATCTGGATAGCTGAAAAACCAAAATCAGACATCACTATCAATGGATATCCATTTTTGAGCTTGTTTTTCAGATCATCAATACTGCCTGAATATTGCTCAGCTTTCAGGCCCTGTTTTTGTGAATAAAGAATCATGTCTATGGTCAGTGTGCCTCTTGCACTTTTACTGTATATGGCAGATGCCACCTCAGGCGGCTGCACACTAATGCCATGATAATTAAGCACTGAGGCTAAGGATGCAGGACCGCACTGAAAATCCTCCTGAGGAAAAAAAGGAACAGAATCAAGAACAAATGCGCTTTTGGAGGGATTTGCATAGTGAACAGAACAGGCAGATAAAAATATTATTGAGACGCCAATAATGATTTTTGCGAATCTTGACATCCGTAATTATAGCAATCCGGATGAAAATAAAAAAAGCGGTCTGATAATCAGACCGCTTTTTTCAGTGATTCTAATGAGTAATTGCGACCTTGTGGCCTGTGAGCTTGAGTATTACAATAACAAGCAGAATTATTACAAGCACCCCGATAACCACTCCTATAATACCGCCGACCTTCACTTCATCAACCTGAGTCGCAACCTGGTGTATCTGCTGGTCGCTCATCTCTGAAAGCCTGCTGCTGATCTCCTCCTGGGTCAGACCGTAGTCAGCAAGCCTCTGCTGTACAATCTTTGTTTCGAGGAATGTCTGCACCTTCTGCATATCAGCATCCCTGTCTGTCTGGGATAAAACGATTGATTCAGAAGGACTGAAACCTGCCTCTGCCTTTGGCGCTACAGCGATGATGCACATTGCGAAAACAAGATACCAGCAGACCTGCCTCATAAACGGAATACGCATTGCTTCACCTCCTCCCTGTTTTTCGTGCTGCATAAAGTTTATTACTTTTGCAGAAAAATTACAAAATTTTATTTGCCAAACCTCACTCCGCCGCCCATAAAGAAACTCTGTCTTTTTGAATTGATTATTTCATCCATTCCTGCAGAAATAAAAATATTTCTGTATATAAAGTAGTCTGCTCCAGCCCTGATTTTCGGATTTTTTGAATCCCTGTCATCTCTGCTGAACCTTGAAGCATCCATATACAGCCTCATTCTGTCTTCAAGTAAGTATTGATCCATACCAATCCCAACAGAGCTGTCAATTACTCCCGCCCGCACAACTGTATTCTTGAAGTAATCATTTTCGCTGAATCTCTTGCCGATCTGCGCAGTAAAAGTGGTTTTTCTGTCTCTTGATCCGCCGCGAATATCAGCCATCGGATCGCTCGCTGCGCCGAGGATAAAATAGTGCGTATCATCAGGTCTTAAGACAACAGACACCTCAGGTCTTATTTGATCATGTCTTGTTATATATCCCGACTTTAGATCCATATATAGCCTGAAGCTGTCGAGCATGCTCAGCTTTTCCTGGATTTTATCAGATGTTTTTGTTATGGACTGATATAGGGAATCATCTTTTATAAGCTTGCCTGCCGTACCCTCTCCAGACTCAATTTTATTGATAATTTTATCAAGGTTGTCAACAGCATGCCTGAGAGACGGCCTGTTTTCATCAACAGCCTCCCTGATTTCAACAACCGCGCTGTCAATGTTTTTAAGTACAACAGGAGTCTGGTTTTTTAATGTGCTGCTGAGTTCATCCATATTTGATATTGCTGAATTAAGGGCAGCGCTGTTGCTTTTAACCAGCTGGTCAACAGTCTTTGAAAGCTCGGATATGCTCTCAATCGTCTTTTTTATGGCAGCGTCATTGTTTAAGATTGCGTTGTTCAGATTGCGGCCAGCATCCCGCAGGCTTGTCATCAACTCCCGGATGATCTGCCTGTTGCCTTCATCACCAAGCATCATCTCAACATTTTCCGTAAGTTTGGTTATCTCAATCGATACCTTGGCCAGATTTCTAATCAACCCGTCAATATCTGTAACTGCTGCAGTGCAGTTTATAACATCGCCATCCTTCAGAAACGGGGTCTGCGTGCCGGCAGTAATCTCGAGAAACTTGTCACCAAGCATGCCTGCCATCTTGATAGATGCAGACGCATCGCTTAGAAGCTTGATGTTGTCGTACATGCGCACCTTTACCCGCACTCTTTCCTCTACAAGTGCAATATCCTGAATAACTCCTGCTTCGACTCCGGAAACGCGCACTTTTGTTCTGGTATCAAGACCGGAGGCATTGTTGAAATAAATATAAATCGTGTAGCCTCCGCTGCGATGAAAATCAAAGTCTCCTATCTTGAATGTCATAAAGGCTACAACAAGCATCACGACAATTATAAAAAGGCCGACCTTTGACTCTTTGTTCAGTATTTTCATACAGCACCTTTACATAGTATTTTTTCAGAATATATTAGTATTATAAGTCCCCGCAGCAACAAATTCCCTCACATGGGGTTCCTGGGCATTTCTTATATTCTGCGGTGTATAGACTCCTGTAATTTTACCATCATACAACATCGCAATTTTATCAGATATCTTCAGTGCGCTGTGCATATCATGTGTAATAATGACTGATGTTACAGAAAGTTTTTTATTCAGATCAATAATAAGATCATTAATTGCTTCTGCCATTATAGGGTCCAGCCCTGTTGTTGGTTCATCATAAAGAAGTATTTCAGGATCATGCGCGATCGCCCTCGCAAGTCCAACTCTCTTTTTCATGCCTCCGGAGAGATCTGAAGGCATGAGCTCAGCAACCTGCTCCAGTCCCACCATGCTAAGCTTCTCTTCAGCCATTTCTCTCGCCTTTTTTCTTGAGCAGCCCCTATGCCTCAGACTGACGAAAGCAATATTTTCCCATACAGACATGGAATCAAAGAGGGCTGCGCTCTGAAACAGCATGCCGAACTTTCTTCTCAATTCATCAAGAGCTGCAGGATCCAGACTGTTCATGTCAAATCCTGAGACAAATACTCTCCCCCTGTCCGGCCTTATCAGTCCTATTATATGTTTGAGGAGCACGCTCTTTCCGCTGCCGCTGCCGCCTATTATGACCATGCTCTCACCCCTGTTGATTTCAAGATCAATACCTGAGAGCACTCTTTTAATGCCAAATGATTTATGAACATCCACTATTTTTATCATCTGAACATCCATGCTGAAAGAAAATAATCAGATACCAGTATCGTGATCGATGAAAGCACAACAGCCCTGGTTGTTGCCTTGCCAACACCCTCTGCACCACCCTGAGTATAAAATCCATTGCTGCAGCTTATCATCGCAATACAGGCGCCAAAGAATGCGGCTTTGACCAATCCGTAGTAAATATCCTTGTAGTCAAGATAGTTCCAGGTCCATTTCCAGTAGGTGGTTGAACTTACTCCAAACAGCTTTACAGTCACCATAAAGCCGCCCACAATTCCTACAAGGTCAGCTACTGCAGCAAGGGCAGGCATCATCAGTGTTGTTGATATGAATCTTGGAACAACCAGATATTTGACAGGATTTGCAGCCAAAGTCTCGAGCGCATCTATCTGCTCAGTCACTCTCATTGTGCCAAGTTCAGCTGCCATTGATGCCCCTGCCCTGCCCGCAACTATAAGTCCGGTTAGTACCGGACCAAGCTCTCTGACCATTGAGAGGGAGACAACAAAACCGACTACAGACTGTGCGCCGAACCTCTTGAACCCTGTATATGACTGGACCGCAAGAACCATACCTGTAAAGAGGGCTGTTATAATGACAACCGGAAGTGATTTTACACCTATTTCTACCATCTGCTTAATAATAATATCAGCTTCAAAAGGCCTTCTGAACATCTGGCGCACTGCATTTAAAAACAGTATGCATATCCTGCCGGCCTCTTCAACAAATCTTAAAAATAAAATTCCTATATATTCAATAACCGCTGTCATAACAGGATATCAGGAGAACTTGTATATTTTATGAGCCTTTGATCCGAATGATGTGAGGATTTCATATGATATTGTACCCGCTTTTGAAGCAAGTTCATCAGCACTTACAAATTCATTACCCTGAGCTCCCAGGATTACAGCATCATCACCCTCAGATATTTCTGTCTCAGCTGCAATATCTGTAACATCAGCCATACAGAGATCCATACATACCCTGCCTGCGATCCTCGCCCTCCTGCCTGCGATCAATACATCAGCAGTATTTGAAAAAAATCTGTTGTAACCATCAGCATAGCCAACTCCGAGTACTGCAATGATACTATCTCTTTTGCTCCTGAATGTCCTGCCATAGCTTACCGGAGAACCTGCCTTGAGCCTCCTGAGTGAGTGAATCTTTACAGATGCCTTCATAACCTGCCTCAGATCAATACTGCTGACAGGCACAGGTGAGCAGCCGTAAAGCATTATACCCGGCCTTACAGCGTCAAGGTGAGCTTTTGGCAAATTTATGACAGCAGCACTGTTTGCGAGATGCATATATTTCGGTGTTATGCCAATCTCATGCAGTTTAGCCCGTAATTCACTGAATCTCAAAATCTGATCTTCTGCAAATGAGAGGTCTCCAAGATCAGCTTCAGAAAAGTGGCTCATCAAGCCCTCAATATCAATATTTCTGAGCGAAGCTATTGATGTGATTGTTTCAATGTCTTCAGGATAAATCCCGAGCCTGCCCATTCCGGTATCTATTTTCAGATGCAGTTTTAACCTGCATGATCGGCTCACAGCCATTTCAGAAAGCCGGACAGCTGATTTTAAGTTATGTACTACCGGTATCAGATCGAGTCTGAATACATCATCAGGATCCGAATCAAACAGGGACATGATCGGAGATTTAATGCCTGCCTCACGAAGAGGTCCTGCTTCTGAAGAGAATGCGACTGCAAGCCTGTTGACACGGTCTGAAGCCATTCTTTTTGACACTTCAACAGCTCCATGACCATAAGCATCAGCCTTTACAACAGCAAAAACAGGCCGGTCAGAGACCAGCCCTTTAATTGTCTTTAAATTGTGGGATAGAGCGCCAAGATCTATTTCAGCAGTAATACCCCGTTTCACAGTAGTTAAGCTTTATTGCTCTGGTCAGTCTTGTTGTCGTCTTCAGCTGTCTTGTCTGCTGGTGTAACATCAATGGCATCTTTTTCCGCCATTCCCTTCTTGAAATTGCTGATAGCCTGCCCTATACCCTTGCCGAGTTGTGGCAGTCTCGAACCGCCGAAAATCACAACAACAATTACAAGTATTATCACCAGCTCCTGCATACCAAGTCCAAACATTCCATCCTCCTGTTGTTTTCAGCTTGTCAGTCCCGACTGATTCAGGGCATCTGCCGGGAATTTACCGCTGAAAAATCTTTCATAATCTTCAATGGTATTTATATTAACAAATGAAAGGCCTTTTGGGTCCACCTTTTTTATAATTTCCTCTTCAATAAAATTTGTATCTATATCATATAACAACGGCCTTATGGATGTCTTGTCCTCATTAACAGCAGTCTCTATTAATCCGGACATTCTCCGTGAATATACAGACAGCAGTGTCTGAAGCCTTCCGCCAAATTTTGGCACGGTAGCATAAATATCAGACTTTCTGCTCGCATCAATATGTGCAGATGCTATAAGCTCAATTACAGCAGGGTTTATAAAAGGCATGTCCCATGCAGCCACAAATATATCTGTATTGGTATTCAAAAACCCGGAGTAAATCCCTGACAATGGACCTTTTGATGCTATCGCATCGCCAATAAGGGGCACTCCGTAACTGAGAAATCCTGAAGGACTGTTTGTGCTTATCATTACACTGCCAAAAAAGCTCTTCAATAAAGAGATATTCTTCTGAAGAATCGTAACTCCATTTACCTCTATCAGCCCTTTTGGCAAAGGAAAACGGCTGTTTCTGCCGCCTGCAAGAAGCAAGGCTGTCAGTTCTGGAAATTTTGGCTGTTTCATCTGACTATCAGCCCCGCATATCCGACTACCCTGTCAAAGTCTCCGCTCATTTCGCCTGATGTTGTATGCAGAACAAGTTCTGCGTCTGAAGCACCAAGCTCTCTGGCAGCAAACAGCATGATGGCAGTCGGCAGCATTCCGCACATTGATATTTTATTGGCCATCACAATATTGTAAAGACCTTCAGGATCAAGCGCTATAATTCTGTCAATAGCAAGTTGATCCAACTTTATTGTTGTCTCATGGTCTAAATAGTGGCTCATGTCTGTGCTTGCTGCCATAACTACTCTGCGTGACGAAGAAGATATAGTTCTGGCAATAGCCCTGCCTGCCTGTCCGCACTCATCCAGATCAGCCCTTCTGATAGTCAAAGGTACGATCTTTATATCATCCGTCTCATAAGCAATGAAAGGCAGCTGCACCTCAAGAGAGTGCTCAAATGCATGCGCGCCAGGATCATCGCTGAACAGATGAGATGATGCTATGAGTTCAGAGCAAAGAGCCTCATCAACTGCAAGAGATTTTCCCGGCATTTCCCAACAACCCGAGCAGAAAAGAGCCATATTCGAGCCTACACCGGTATGATTCGGCCCCATAAGTATGAATGTATCCGGATACTCAATCTGATTGAACACAGCAGCAGCAACGCGGCCAGAATAAATATATCCTGCATGCGGCACTACTATGCCTATGGCACATTTTCTGGATTTTTCCGTGCCGCTGAATTCCTGAATCTGCGACTTTAGCTGCACTGCGCTGCCAGGGTAAAACTGGCCCGCCACAGCAGGCTTTCTTTTCACTAATAGACTTCCTCTTCGGACTCGTAAACTACACCGGCAAAGTCAACAAACCTTGTGGAATCGGCGAGAAATGTAAGATTGACAACATCAGTAGGCCCGTTTCTCTGCTTCGCAATTATTACTTCAGCCTTACCCTTTGAAGCCGGGTTGTTCTTGTTATAGACCTCATCCCTGTACAAAAATATTATAACATCAGCATCTTGCTCTATTGCTCCGGATTCTCTCAAGTCAGCCAGGGTAGGACGCCTGTCGCCCCTGTTTTCCACAGCCCTGTTCAGCTGGCTGAGCGCTACAACCGGCACTTTCAGATCCTTTGCCAGTTCCTTGAGTGATCGGGATATATCTGATATCTCCTGTTCCCTGCGTTCAAAATTTCCTCTGCCTCTCATAAGCTGCAGATAGTCAACAATAATCATACTCAGTCCACCATGCTCCATTTTGAGTCTGCGCGACTTTGCCCTCACCTCGAGTACTGATATTGCAGCAGAGTCATCAATAAAAATCGGCGCCTCTGCAAGCCTTCCTCCGGCATTTGTGAGCTTTGGCCAATCCTCTTTGCTTATAAATCCCTTCCTTACACGGGAAGAATCGACCATCGACTCAGAGCAGAGCATTCTCAGCGCCAGCTGCTCCTTGGACATTTCGAGACTGAATACAGCCACAGGTTCTTTATGATCAAGAGCAACATGCTGGGCTATGTTCAGTGCAAAAGATGTTTTACCCATACCCGGCCTTGCACCGATTATGATAAGATCTCCCTGCTGGAATCCTGATGTAAGCTCATCTATATCCTTGTAACCAGTAGGCACACCGGTTATTGCATCCTTTTTCTGATACAATCCTTCGATAAGCTTGAATGTGTCTTTGATTATTCCCTTCATATCGTAAAAAGATGTTTTTGTCCTTTTGTCGGCTATATCAAAAATCATCTTTTCAGCATAATCCACCATCTCATCAGCATCGCTGCTGTCTTCATAAACTTTTGTTGATATCTGGGTAGCTGTTCTTATAAGAGCCCTTAACAGAGACTTTTCGCGTACAATTCTTGCGTGGTAACGAACATTTGCCGCAGTAGGAATGCTGTTTATGATCTGGGAAAGATATGCAACACCGCCCACAGAATCTATCTCATTATTGCGTCGGAGCAGATCAGTAACTGTTATAAGATCTATTGCTTCACCCTTGTTAAACAGTTCTGATGCAGCCATGAAGATCCTGCGGTGAGACTCTTTATAAAAGTCTCCTTCCTCAAGTATCTCTATAGCCTTTGGCAGGGCTTCATTGTCCAGCATTATTGCGCCGAGCACAGACTGTTCTGCTTCAAGATTCTGGGGAGGCAGCTTGTCAGTCAGTTGATCCATTGCTTTCAAGTACTACCTCCCTGGATATTCTGGCATGATTATCTGCTGATCAGTTACTCAGCAGCAATTACTGATAAATTAACCTGAGCTGCGACTTCAGAAAATATCTTTATGTCAATCTTATATTCGCCGAGCCTCTTGATCGGTTCATCAAGCACAATCTTTTTTCTGTCAATGTCAAATCCTTTTGCCTTGAGAGCTTCAGCTATATCCATCGCTGTGACAGAACCAAAAAGCTTGTCCTCTTCACCGGATTTGGCTTTTATCTGGACAGATTCCGCAGAAATCCTGTCAGCAAGCTCCTGAGCAGATGCCTTCATCTTGGCAGCCTTCTGCTGTATCTTTCTCTTTTCGTTTTCGAGTTCTTTTACATTGGCCATATTGGCTTCAACAGCCAGGCCCTGCGGTATGAGGAAGTTGCGGGCATAACCATCCTTTACAGAAACAATTTCGCCCATATTTCCGAGGTTTCTGACTTCCTCTCTGAGAATAATCTTCATATTGAAAATCTCCTTTCAGTGCTATTTTTTATATGGATTAGTATATATTATCAGGCCAAAAAATGGTAAGTGATTATATACAGCATAGCAATACTTTTATTTTTCAAGCATATATAAACGCTGTCGAACCGCTTCATATAGACATACAGCTGCGCTGGATGCAACATTCAGGCTTTCAGTTCCACCCTGCATGGGAATGGCTACTGAAAACCCTGCTGCTGAAACTATTGACTCGTCAATTCCATGCGCTTCACTTCCAAAAACCATTGCAAGCGGTTTTAATAAATCTGCCTCAAAAACTGACATGCTGCCCCTTGCAGAACTACAGCAGATAGATATGCCGCCAGATAAAGCATAGTCAATAAACTCAGATACAGATGATGATACAACCTGTATATTGAATATGCTGCCGGCTGTTGAGCGTACTGATTTGGGATTATACGGATTGCAGCAGCCAGAAAGCAGCACAACAGCATCAGCTCCTGCAGCATCAGCAGTCCTGATTATTGTGCCAAGATTGCCTGGATCCTGCAGTCCGTCGCACACAACAATAAGCGGCAAAGCAGAAAGAGTTATACCGGCAAGGCTTATGGCCGGCATATCCACTACAGCAGCCACCCCCTGAGATGTTACAGCATCCGAAATCTTTGATATGAGAGCTTCATCCACCTCTATAAGCCTCACATTGTCTGCTTCGGCTTTCTTCAAAAGCCTTCTGCCTTCGCTCTTTTTGCTGAATGCGCTGGTGAAAAAAATATTATGTATTCTTTGATCAGATAAAAGTGCAGACTGGAGCAGATGAGGTCCCTCTATAAGGAAACCACCCTCTCTTGAAGGCCTCTCCCTAAGCTTAACTACTGCTTTAATAATTGGGTTTGATATGCTTGTTATTTTGAGAGTTTTCATAATTCTATTTTAAAGGGCATCGGCACAAATGTTAATATAAGGACTATCAAACTTATAATCGCAACAGAAGTTCTGCTGCGGCTGACAGGTTCATGCCAATAGAGCACAGGCGGATGCTTTGTTCCCATTATTATCATCAGCACAGCCCATATTATCCAGCCTTGCCAGAGAAATATTCCCAGGATCATCAGCAGAGCCACCAGCAGCTTTGACACCAACTTCTGCCGCTCTCCAAAAATAGCATAAGCTATATGTCCCCCATCAAGCTGACCTATCGGGATAAGATTCATTGAAGTTACAAATAATCCGATCCATCCTGCGAATGCTATCGGATGCAGGAGGATGTCATGATTATCCGGAAAATTGCCTATAATTATTTTTGTCATTATGCTGAATAAAATTGAGCTGCCAAGCCCAAAGCTATTTTCAGAAGAATCCAGTTTTACTATTTCTGACATTGAGAGCCCGGCAATACATGCTATAACCGAGATAAAAAAACCTGCAAGAGGGCCTGATGCGCCAATATCTATCAATGCCTCTCTTGTGTTGATCGGAGATTTCATCTTTATAAATGCGCCGAATGTACCAATGATTGAAGGCGCTGGGATGAAATATGGAAGTGTCGCCTCTGTCCTGTGAATTTTGGAAGCAAGATAATGAGAGAATTCGTGCACCAATAAAATAGTGATAAGGGTCAGAGCAAATGGCATGCCTTCATAAATTCTATGCGGCTCTGATATGGGATCAATACCTGAATTTATCGCACCCGCAACAACAGTAGTAATAAAGGTGAGTAAAAAGAGAATTATATGCGTAACAGGAAGCTTACGAAACATTACTGAACCTTAAAGTTGTCTGCTGATACAACAGCCCTTAGATCATACTCAAGCCCCTCAATGATTTTTACATCAACAAATTCCCCTGACTTGAGGTGCTGAGACACGGAATCCTTATCCATAATCACCACTCCATCAATCTCAGGAGCATGGGAGTAGAGTCTGGCTATTATGTGATCATCATGGACTTCATCAACAAGAGCCTCGTATCTCTGACCAACAAGCTCCCTATTCCTTTCGAGCGATATGAGAGCCTGCCTCTGCATCAGTTCTGAAAGCCTGCGCTCCATAATACTCTCAGGAATCTGCCCTTTTATGGAATAGGAGGGCGTACCCTCTTCTCTTGAAAATTTAAATACGCCAAGCCTGTCAAATCGCACCTCTTCGACAAAGTCTGCAAGTTCCTCAAAATCCCGCTCGGTCTCTGAGGGAAATCCCACAATAAATGTTGTTCTTAGAACAGCGCCTGGTATCATTCTCCTGATTCTACGGATAAGCTTGATATACTCCTGCCTGCTTCCCCGCCTTCCCATAAGCCGCAGAAGTCTGTCCTCAGAATGTTGAAGCGGTATATCAAAGTAGTTGTATATTTTTTCTTCTTCTGCTATAACATCGAGCAATTCATCATCAATATTTACCGGATATAGGTAGAGCAATCTTATCCTGAAATCAGCATCAATTGACGCTATCTGCCTGAGCAGGGAAGACAGGCTCTGATCTTTTATCCCCTTTCCATAGCTTGTAATATCCTGTGCAACAAGTATCAGCTCTTTTTTACCGTTCTCAATATATCTGCGGGCATCCTCAAGCACAGACTCCGGCTCTCTGCTCCTGAACCTGCCTCGTATCGAAGGGATGGCACAAAATGTGCATTTTCTGTCACATCCGTCAGAAATTTTGAGATAAGCAAAAGGATATCCTTCAGTGTCAGTATTGAGCATAAAATGAGTTGGTGCGGCTGACGGTTTAATATCTGATCCTGCAACGCTTTTGCAGTATTGCAGTATCCTGTCATCTTCATAAACACCCATTATCGCATCGATTTCAGGAATCTCTCTGATCAGTTCATCCATATACCTTTTAGCAAGACAGCCAAACACAACAAGCCTGCGATTATTGTTTTTAAGAGAAGCCAATCTGAGTATCTCATTTACAGACTCCTCTTTTGCAGAACTGATGAAGCCGCATGTATTTATAAGCAGAATGTCGGCAGCCTCTTCACTCTCTGCAAAAACAAAACCATTGTCAGCAAGCAGCTCAGCCAGTTTGTCAGTATCAACAGAATTTTTTGGACAGCCAAGGGTTGTAATATGTACTCTATTCACTATTCCTTCTCTTTGCAATGTAATAAACAACCACGAACGATACCACTGCAGTTGCTGCACCCAACAATGTTGAGCCTGCAATAAAAGGCCACAACAATGGTTTGAATTCGACAAACAGGGTTTTATAGTTTACATCATTCCAGTTAATATCAGGAATTATGTCATCAACGCCAAGCAGCAATGCACCCACCCATGTTGCAAATGTATATATCGGGACCAATGTCCAGGGATTGTTAATAAAAACGCCGACCATTGTGACAAATTTGTTGAGTCTTAGAAGCCAGCTCAAGCCCAGTCCGAGCAAGGTATGCAGCCCTATGAGCGGCGACATCGCGATAAAGACTCCTACAGCAAAAGCAGCAGCAAGTCTGTGGGGGGGTTCATTTATGCTGAATACGGATAAAAGCCTGTCACGGATTCTCAAAATGTTGATATCCCCTGGGCTTTATCTCTGTTCTGCGGCCGTCAGAGTCTGTGGCAAATCTGCCTGAGTCAGTTACCACGCCTATGCATACTGCTCCCTGCAATTCTGATTCAGAAATTTTTGGCGGAGCTGTGAAGAGAAGCTCATAATCCTCTCCTCCAGATACAGCAAGGTTCAGCATATCGAGTCCAAGCAGTCCGGATGTGATCACAAGTTCAGCAGAAACAGGTATTTTTGCCAGATCAATTTCCGCTCCAACTCCGCTTTCATCACAAAGGCGGTTAAGATCAATAAAAAGTCCATCGCTTATATCCATCATTGATGTTGCAGCTGCTGCATAGGCCTGCGATGCCCTTGCATCAGGTGCAAGATGCCTCTTTATGAGCGGCAGGGCAGTACTGAAATTTATCAGGCTGTTTTCTGAGTCATCAAGCCGAAGAGTCTGAACCCCTTCAAAATTAAATTCATATATAAAATCAATTTTTCTGACCATCTCTTTTGAGTCGGGTGAGAGTCTTTTGAGCAGCTCAAGACCGCAGGCAGAATTGCCAAGCGTACCTGTAACATAAATCCTGTCGCCTGGACAGGCTCCTGCTCTTGTGACAAATGAATCAGATGCTCCCAGGAGCGTTGCTGAGAGCATGGCCGGGCCTGGTGATGATGAAAGGTCTCCACCAAGAAGCTGCAGATCATATATTCCAATGGCATGCTCAATGCCGCTGAAGAGCCTCCAGAAGTCGTCCACCTCTGTTTCACCGTTAATAGCCATATTCAGAAAGAGGTATCTGGGGCTTGCAGCCATAGCCATTATATCGCTGACATTTACGGACACAAGTTTATAGCCCAAGCTTATGATATTCGTGAAAGAGAGATCAAAATGCACTCCCTCAATCATCATATCAGTTGTGATTAAAGTATTTCTGTCTCGAAGTGAGAGAACTGCGGCATCGTCACCGATGCCGACAATAGCTTCCGGGTTGCATCGCAGCTCTGTTGAAGAAGGATTATGCCTTCTTTTTATTTCTTGCAGAAGATTCAGCTCTCCTGCCTCTTTTATGCGCATCGCCCTTCTTTACCGTATTTTTCGAAGTTTTCTTTTTTGCTGCAGCTGTTTTTTGCCGTGATGTACTGCTGCCGGATGGGCTGGTCTTTATTTTTGTGTTCCTCGCTGCAGCCTTACCGGTTTTCGAAGATGATCTGACATCCCCATTATTAAGCGCCGTTTTCAGGACATCATCCATGTTGTCAACAATCACAAAATTCATATTCTCTTTCACATACGGAGGAAGGTCCTCAAGATCCTTTTTATTGCGCAAGGGAATAATCACATTTTTTATACCCATGCGTTTTGCGGCAAGGGTCTTCTCTTTCAGTCCACCGATAGGCAACACCCTTCCTCTGAGGGTCACCTCTCCGGTCATGGCCACATCCCTTCTTACAGGAGTTCCTGTCAGGGCTGATGATATGGCGGTAGCCATTGTTATGCCAGCTGAGGGGCCATCTTTGGGTATCGCGCCCGCGGGCACATGTATATGAATATCTGTTGTTGAAAAAAGCTCCTCGTTGATTCCCAGTCTGGAGGCCTTGGACCTCACATAGCTCAGCGCTGCCTGGGCTGATTCCTTCATCACATCACCAAGCTGTCCGGTGAGCGTGAGGCTGCCCTTGCCTTTCATAACTGTTGCCTCGATATATATCAGGTCTCCTCCTGATTCTGTCCATGCAAGTCCGGTAGCAACACCAACTTCATTCTTTTTGATCTCATCTTCAGCAAGGAATTTAGGCACTCCAAGATATTTCTCGACATTTGATGATGTTATGTCAAAAAACTTTTTTGAGCTCTCAACAAACTTTTTTGCCACTTTTCTGCAGAGGTTTGCGATCTGCCTCTCGAGGTTTCTGACGCCAGCCTCTCTGGTATAATGTGAAATAATCTTGAGTATGGCTGCATCATTTATCTTCATTATTTTTGTCGTTATCCCATTTTCATCCATCTGCTTTGGTACAAGATATTTTTTTGCTATCTGGAGCTTCTCCTCGTTTGTATATCCTGAGAGATAAATAATCTCCATCCTGTCGCGCAAAGGACCTGGAATGGTGTCAGCCATATTACCCGTTGTTATGAACATGACATTAGACAGATCAAACGGCACTGCAAGATAATGATCCATAAAAGAGTTGTTCTGCTCAGGATCAAGCACCTCGAGCAGGGCTGAAGACGGGTCACCCCTGAAATCAGAGCCAAGTTTATCTATTTCATCAAGCATGAAGAGCGGATTGTTTGTACCAGCCTGCCTCATGCCCTGTATGATTCTGCCGGGCAGCGCGCCTACATAAGTGCGCCTGTGTCCCCTTATTTCAGCCTCATCATGGACCCCGCCAAGAGACATGCGCACAAATTCCCTGCCCAGGGCCTTTGCTATTGACCTGCCAAGCGAGGTTTTGCCAACGCCCGGAGGCCCGATAAAGCATATAATCGGCCCTTTCATCTTCTCTTTCAGCTTTCTAACGCTCAGATATTCGAGTATTCTCTCTTTGACCTTTTCAAGGTCATAGTGGTCTTGATTAAGCACCTTTTCAGCTGCCTTGATATCAATCTGGTCTTTTGTGCTCTTTGCCCATGGCAGCTCAGTAAGCCACTCCAGATATGTCCTGATTGTGCCTGCTTCAGCACTGTCTGGATGCATCTTTTCGATGCGCCTCAGCTGCTTTTCAGCCTCCCGAAGAACCTTTTCAGGCATCTTGGCCTCTTCGATCTTTTTGCGGAACTCTCTAACCTCTTCAGCGCGCTCGTCAATATCGCCAAGCTCCCTCTGGATAGCTTTGAGTTGTTCACGAAGAAAATATTCTCTCTGACTCTTATCTATTTCTCCACGCGCCTCTGTCTGTATCTTTTGCTGAATCGTCAGAAGCTGAATCTCTCTGGTCAGGATCTCGCTCACACGCCTGAGTCTTTCGAGCGGATCAGACATTTCTATAATCTCTTGAGACTGCTCTGTCCGGAGACCCAGATTTGAAGCTATAAGATCAGCAAGTTTGCCCGGATCATCAATATTCTCTATAACTACCATCATATCTGGAAGTATTGTCTTGCCGAGTGAAACAGCCTTGTCGAGCTGCTCCTTGACATTTCTGATCAGGGCTTCATCTTCTATCCTGAGTTCGCCTGGTTTTTCATCCTCAATCTTCTCAATTTTCGCGGTGAAAAAAGGCTCATGCTGCAGGAACCTGTCAACCTTTGCCTTGCTCACGCCCTGCACAAGAATCTTGACCCTGCCGTCAGGGAGCTTTAGCATTCTCATAATCATGCAGACAGTTCCTACGGAATAAAGATCCTTGAGAGACGGCGTATCAATATTCAGGTCTCTCTGGGTAAGAAGCAGTACCATCCTGTTTCCGCTGAGCGCATGGTCAATAGCCTTGATAGAAATATCCCTGCCCACAAAAAGCGGAAGTATCATGTATGGAAATACCACAATATCCCGAACAGGCAGTACAGGCAGATTATCCGGTATCTCTATCTCTTTTTCATCTTTTACTTCAACTTCAGCCATCAAGCATTCCTCCGTTTCGTCTATCGTAAGTATAACTGTTTTTTAGAATTTTTTTATTTTTTTACAACCTCGATTTCTGTAAAAACCACCCTGTTTTTCTGAAGCTTCAGACTCAACACCCCTTTGCTGTAAACAGCCTCAGCGTCAACGCTTCTGACTGCAGAAGGCAGTCTGAAAACACGCTTTAAAGGACTGCAGCAGCGCTCAAGGCAGATATACTTTAATGAGCTGTCATAATTGTGAGGCTTCAAGCACTCTATAACAACCCATTGATCATAAACCTTAACGCTTATTTCATCAATATCGTAGCCAGGCAGATCAATATTAAGAATATACTCTGAATCATTTTCATAAATATCAGAAAATGGGCCCTCACACTGCTGCTCCAGAATAAAAAAATTATCAACAGATTGGTGCATTACAGACCTATTTGCTGCAGATTCTTTGCTCTAAGAACTTTCTGAATGAATCTGAAAGCTCGCTGTTTTTAAGCGCAAAGTCAACTGTTGCAGTCAGATAGCCAAGTTTGTCGCCAGCATCATATCTGCCGCCCTTTATTTTGTAGCCATAAATAGGCCTCTTGTTCATAAGACTTATAAGTGCATCCGTGAGCTGTATTTCTCCGCCTTTTCCAGGCTTTTGTTCCTTGAGAACATCAAAGATATCGGGTGTAAGGATGTATCTGCCTATTATAGCGAGGTTTGACGGTGCATTCTCAGGGTCAGGCTTTTCCACCATACCCTTTATCCTTATAACACCATCCTTGATCTCACCATCTATTATTCCGTATCTGTTGGTCTCAGCAGCAGGCACCTCCTGTATAGCCACTACAGGAGACTGTACATTGTTGTAGAGCTCTATCATCTCTTTGAGAACCTTGAAGTCAGGATCAATAACATCATCGCTCAATATGACTGCAAAAGGCTCCCGCCCCACAAATGGATACGCACAAAAAATCGCATGCCCGAGTCCAAGAGCAACACGCTGCCTGATATACGCAAAATCAATTGTATTGAGCCGCGTAATTTCATTAAGCATGAGATCTTTTCCAGAGCTTCTGAGCTTCTCTTCAAGCTCTGCAGCCGTGTCAAAATGATCTTCAATCGCGCGCTTGTTCTTGCCTGTGATTATGATGAACTGATCAATTCCACACTCAACAGCCTCTTCAACACCATACTGGATAAGCGGCTTATCAACTATTGGCAGCATCTCCTTTGGCGAGGCCTTTGTAGCAGGAAGAAACCTTGTACCAAGCCCTGCGGCAGGGAAAACAGCCTTTCTAATGACTTGACCCATCAATAACCTCCAGACAGAAGCAATTTAGTGGTGCCGAAGACGAGAATCGAACTCGTACGATGCTGGGCATCGAGGGATTTTAAGTCCCTTGCGTCTACCAGTTCCGCCACTCCGGCTGTTACCTGGACATGTAATACATGGATATTTAAAATAACAGATGAGGTGTCAAAGTTCAACCGCTATTTATATAAACATATTATAAAACTGAGGTAATACATAATGCACATACCTGAAAACTGTGTTATTCATCTAAGCAATATAGATGTGCTGAAGAACAGCACAAAAATTCTTTCTGACATCTCATGGCGTCTCAACCAGGATGAAAACTGGCTAATCCTCGGCAGCAACGGTTCCGGTAAAACAAGTTTTCTTAAACTTGCAAGAGGAGACTTGTGGCCTGCTGCAGGCAGCAGACTATATTCGTTTGATGGAAAACCTCAGGAGAGCCCTTTAGGCATCAAGAAACTTATCGCATTGGTTTCACCGGAAATGCAGGACGCTTATATAAAAAACTCATGGGATATTACTGCAGAAGAAATTATATATACTGGGTTTAGAGATACCATATGGCTTTTTGAGACGCCATCTCCTGAGCAGATCATTATTGCTGACAATATCATGAATCAGCTAAATATCGAGAGTCTGCGCAAGAAAAGCATGCTCCAACTCTCATCTGGAGAAGCAAAAAGAGTGCTGATAGCCCGGGCGATTATTTCCAGCCCAAGGGTGCTTATGCTGGATGAGGTGAGCAATGATCTTGACGCTGACTCAAGAAAGTCTCTGATTCTGACAATCGACAATATCGCAAAGTCAGGTACACAGATAATCTATTCAACACACATGACTGAAGACATGCCGGATTCAATAACCAATGCGCTCCTGCTGTCCAGAGGCAGAATAAAAATGCAGGGGGACAAAAAAAGAGTATTGTCAGCGTATGATCAGGATAATCAGAATCATGCCATTGATAATATCAACAACTTTAATGGAACTAAAAAATATCCGGCACCATACTGCAGGACAGACCGGTCACCGCTGATAGAAATGATAGATATAAATGTTTTCATTAATGATCAACATATACTTCACAATATCAACTGGCGGATAAATCACGGAGAGCACTGGCTGATCACCGGTAAAAACGGAGCAGGGAAATCCACGCTGCTTAAATTGATTCTTGCTGAACTGCATCCAGCATCAGGAGGCAGGTTATCAAGATCTGGATTCAGTGATGATGAATCTGTCTGGCAGATCAGAGAAAAGATCGGTTATATATCATCCTCGCTTCAGGGGTGCTATGACTGGGACCTCACTGCTGAAGAAGTGGTATTGTCAGGCATTTTTTCGAGTATCGGACTGTATGATGAAGCTTCAGCTGAACAGAAAGAAACAGCTCTCAAATGGATGAATATTTTACAGATAGATGATCTTCGTCAAAGACGCCTGTTTGCGCTATCATATGGTGAAGCAAGAAAAGTGCTGCTCGCCCGTGCAATGGTGAACAGCCCTGATATGCTCCTGCTCGATGAGCCATGCAACGGACTCGACAGCACTGCCCGCAGGGATTTTCTCATGCTTGTTGAAAAACTCGCACAGCTTGGCACAACAATCCTGATGGCAACACATCATAAGAATGAAATAATCCCTTCAATCACACATGAACTTAAAATTGAAAAAGGCCGCATAGTGACCAGATGCGCGAGACATCAGCTATAATGCGGCCTCAGGTTCAAACTGCATTTATGCTGTCAAACCCTGAACTGATCTACAATAGTCTTGAGCTGCCCAGAAAGCCTTGCCAGTTCTGATGATGACTGTGCTATCTGGTCAGATCCTCCTGATATTTCCTTTGCACCCATGGCAACCGCCTGTATGTCGCCGCTTATCGCCTCAGAGGTTGTTGACATCTCCTCTGTAGCTGTAGCTATCTGCTGAACAAGATTCTGCAGGGACAGTACACTCTTTACTATGTGCTGGAGCTGATCTCCTGCTTCAACAGAATACTGAAGCCCGACATTCACCTTTTCGTTCGTATGGCTCATTGCCTCTACTGCGCTGACCACCTCACCCTGTATGGCTCCTATCATCTGGCTGATCTCAGATGTAGCTGTTGCAGTGCGCTCAGCAAGCTTCCTCACCTCATCAGCAACAACTGCAAATCCTCTGCCCTGCTCTCCTGCACGGGCTGCCTCAATAGCCGCATTCAGTGCCAGCAGGTTAGTCTGATCTGCTATATCATTTATAACATTAATAATTTCACCTATTTGCTTGGACTTCTCTCCAAGCGACTGCATCACTTGTGTTGATATATTTACTGTCTCAACTATCTCTCTGGATTCAGCAACAGACTTCTCTACAACTTCTGCTCCTTTACTTGCGATAGTTGCTGTATCTGATGAAGATTCAGCTATATTTGATGCATTCTTGGCTATGTCAATTACTGTCTGAGACATCTCTTCACTTGATGTGGCTATCTGTGATGAACGGTTCGACTGGTCTGTCATTGTTCTTGTTATCTCTTCTGAGCTGGCACTAAGCTGCTCGCTGCCTGAGGCTACACTGGCTGATGCCTCTTTAATGTCTCCTATCAAACGCTTGAGCCTGTTAACCATCTCCTTCATGGCTTCAAGCATCTGACCGGTTTCACTCTTATTGGTATTGGTAATTTTTACAGTCAAATCTCCTGCAGCAATTTTATGCGCAATATCAACTGCGTCATTAAGAGGAGCAGTAACACTTTTAATAATCAGCAAAGCTGCAATCACACCAAGGATAATAGCAACAATACTGGCTGTCAATACAATTGACTTAACAAGAACAGCAGCTTTTTCAGCCTTTTTTCTGGTGGTTGCAACATTATCTTTTACAAAAACATTCATATTATGTACTGACTGCATATAAGCTGCCTGTGCTATTTCAAGCTTTGGGAGCAATTTCAGAGCATCTTTTTTATTTCCCTCCCTCAAAAATTTTATGATGTTATTTCTTGTTTCAGCTGTAGGTTTTCTGGCATCTTCCATACCCTTATACAATGCCTTGCCTTTTTCTGATGCAACGAGAGGCTTCAGCTTTTCAAAACCTTCTGTAATGCCTTTTCTGGTAGCAAGCATCTCCTGAATGGCTTTTTCAGTATCTTCCTTGTTCTCTACTATAAACCCTGCATATAAATTAATTGTTGCGATAAGAATATTTTCTCCAATCTGCTCCAGTGCCAACATCTGCGGCACCCTCTTTTCACTAAGTTCTGTTATGTTCGCATTTAATTCAGTTATACCCAAAAACGCACCAATTGAGATGCCGGCAAGCAAAACAATCAGCAATCCAAACCCGCAGACAAGCTTTGTCCTGATTTTCATATCCTTAAACATGTTTACCCTCCACGCGGTCATAATATGTAATTGATCAAATACCTTTGTAATCCTTATAGCAGATAAATAATCGCTTGTCTACCAAACATGCTCAGGGATATTTTTTGAGGGATACTTTTTGCAGGATTTGTGAAACAGAAGAGAATCAGATCTTATATTTTAAGGCATTGCGACCATAATTTCGCTTCCTGTCATGACGCAGCTATATTCAAATACTGATAGGACATACAGACCGTCAGGTCTCGATAAGCCTTCTGTTCTCCATGAACAGCACCTTGTCTGCCAGCTTGACAGCCTGTGCTTTTTCATGTGTTGAAAGTATGATTGTTGAACTACGCTCCTGCTTGATGCGGAGTATTGCAGCCTCAACTATTTCTGTATTCTCAACATCAATTGCTGAAGTCGGTTCATCCAGCATCAGCAGTTGAGGCTTTATCACAAGCGCCCTGGCGATACCGAGTCTGCGCTTCTGTCCGCTGGACAAGAGCAGCGCGTTCTGGTTCATCTTATGGGTAAGTCCAACCAGTTCAAGCACTTCATATGCAGCATCATGCATCTGTTTTCTGCTGTAGTTCCTGACCTTCAGACCATACTCAATATTCTTCAAAACAGTTGTATTGAATATGCCTATGTCCGGCAGAAGCAGTGTCATCATTCTGCGCAGATGCATATCATGAGCAAGCTCATTCTCATTCGAATAATAAATGATATTACCTCCTGAAGGACTTTCGAGCAGGCTGCATATCCTCAGGAGCGTTGACTTGCCGCAGCCATTAGGACCCATAATCGCATAAACCATGCCTGGTATAAAATTATAACTGCAATCTTCAATCACAGAATTACTACTGTACATTTTGGATATATTCGAAAGTTGAAGACCAATGGGCATATCAATTACCCTCCATCTCGATGCGCACCTCTTTTGTCTTCTGCACAATATGCAAAACAGCATTTATTATCAGAGAAAGGCTCAGCAATATTATGCCAAGAGCAAGAGCAAGCTCAAAATTGCCCTTGTCTGTTTCCATGGCAATTGCTGTGGTCATCACTCTGGTGAGCCCGGCTATATTTCCGCCCACGATTAAAATTGCCCCGACCTCTGCAATCACCCTGCCGAATGCAGCAATAACAGCTGCCATAATACCCATACGAGCCTCTTTGATAATTGTGACTGCAGTCTGAAAATTATCAGCACCAAGCGATCTGGCAGACATTCTTATTATTGGGTTGACTGATGAAACAGCTGCATATGTTAAAGACATAACTATCGGAAGAGAAAGCACTGTCTGGGCAATCGTCATGGCATAGGGAGTGTAGAGCAGAGACATAAACCCCAATGGTCCACTCCTGGAAAGAAGCAGGTAAAGAAAAAGGCCCACCACAACCGGTGGCAGGCCCATAAAAGTATTAAGCAGACTGACAACAGCACTGCGCATAGGAAACTTTTTTAGTGATAAAAAAGCTCCTGATGGTATACCTATAACAGCTGACATAAAAAGCGCAGCTCCTGAAACCTTAAGCGACAGGAAAATTATCCCGAGCAGTTCAGAGTCGAGCTGGAGTATCAGCTGTACTGCATGGGTAAACCCGAAAAAAATATAATCCATACGCTGTTATTTTGCGTTTGGATAAAATAGTCTGTTGCCGTTCTTGTCCTTGAACGCGCCTATGGTCTCCTGACCCTCTTTGGATATAACCCAGTTTACAAACTCCATAGCTTCTTTAAACTTGACATGTTTATGCTTTGCAGGATTAACAGCCATGACTCCATATTGGTTAAAAAGCACAGGATCTCCTTCAAGCACTATCTTCATATCAAGCTTGTCCTTGTCAACTGTCGCGAGCCATGTACCCCTGTCAGTAAGAGCATATCCGCGCTTCTCATTTGCTATTCTCTGTGTCTTTGCCATACCCTGCCCGACCTCAAGGTACCATGACTGGCCTTTTGGAGTTATGCCTGCTGTCTTCCAGAGATCAAGTTCTTTAACATGAGTACCTGACTTGTCGCCGCGGGACACAAACGGAGAACCTGATGCTGCTATCTTTTTGAAAGAGTCGACAGCAACCTTTATTCCTTTAATGCCTGCAGGATCATTGGATGGACCAATTACAACAAAATCATTGTACATGACATCATGTCTATTAACAAAAAATCCATCTTCAACTCCCTTGAGTTCAAGGGCTCTTGCATGAACAAAGAGAAAGTCAGCATCACCGCGCTTGCCGATCTCAATTGCAGCTCCTGTGCCTACTGCCACAACATCAACCTTGATCCCGGTCTTTTTCTCAAAAATAGGCAGGATATAGTCAAAAAGTCCTGAGTTGAGCGTGCTTGTTGTTGACGCACACTTGATTCTTTCAGCTCCAAAAGCAGAAACAGACATACATAAAACAACCAACAATACAACAAAAAGCTTTTTCATCGTTCCCCCCGATTTTGTTTTTTTTGGACCTTCTGAATAACGATTTATTGTATTCCGAGATCCAATAATGGAGTATCTTACCATAAATAACCAGATTCATCTACTGAAAATTTATCAGCTTCTATATTCACAGAATAACGCTGTAATACAATAAAATCAACCAATATACAGGTATTTAAGAATTAACTTGACTAAATAACTTCAAAACTTTAT
This sequence comes from Dissulfurispiraceae bacterium, assembly GCA_034002665.1. GTDB lineage: Bacteria > Nitrospirota > Thermodesulfovibrionia > Thermodesulfovibrionales > Dissulfurispiraceae > JAFGXL01. The sequence continues at coordinate 860,727 of JAVFAA010000001.1, forward strand.
TATGTAAGCACTCACTTACAAGCCACTATTTATTTAAAGGAGAGGCAACTGTGCATGACCAGACAACCAGCGAACGGATTCTTGAGAGCGCGCTTCACCTCTTTTCGACCAGGGGGTATGTAGGCGCCACAACAAAGGAGATCGCAAAAAACGCCGGCATAGCAGAAGTAACACTTTTCAGGCATTTTGAATCAAAAAAAAAGTTGTTTGAAACAGTATTGAATTCATACACATTTCTACCTGATCTGAAGGGCCTTCTGCCTCAGGTGGCTGACAAACCCTACGATGAAGCAATGACAATAATTGCTGAACGCTTTTATGACAAACTGTCAGTGCGCAAGGATATGATACGCCTTGTACAGGCTGAGGTCCAGAGATATCCTGAAAAACTGATGGGGACATATCATAAATTTATTCATGAATTATGGCAGACGCTCGCTTCGTACTTTTATGAACTACAAAGAAGTGGAACCATTATCAAATTTGATCCTGAAATTGGAGCAAGGGCATTTCTCGGGATGTGTTTTGCTTATTTCAGTGCCACTGAACTGATGCTTGATAGAAAACCTGACAAGAAAACAAGGGAAGAAACTCTTAAAGGGTTTGTAAATATTTTTGTAAGAGGTACAACAGCATGAACAGAACTGCGGGATATTACATGGTCATATTTATTAGCATTTTGACATCAATATTTATGTCTAATTTTGTTTTTGCGGAAGAAAACAGATCATCAGCATCACTAATATCAGCAGCTGAGGTGATAAGCCTTGAGCAGGCAATCAATATCGCACTCAGAAGCAACCCCCAGATTGCTGCGGCCATCAGCAGTACAGAAGTCAACAGATCAAAAATTGGACAGGCCTCATCAGCATACTACCCACAGATTGATCTTTCAGCAGGCGCAAACAGGTTTTCACCTGAAAACAGCAATTCTAAAAGAAACAGTGAATATGCTTCCAGCGCGAGTATCAGACAAAATATTTATGATTTCGGGAAGACCGCTGCGCAGGTAAACATTCAGGAGCTCTTTTTTGAATCATCGTCAATGGATCTTGTCAATACCGCACACCAAATTACAGCCAATGTCAAGCTGGCGTATTTCTCAGTGCTGCAGGCTGAAAAAAACAGGGACCTTGCGCTCGATATTGTAAATCAGTACAAAGAACATCTTGATATCGCGGTCAAGATGTTCGAGGTAGGACTCAAGCCAAAATTTGATGTTACAAAAGCTGAAGTTGACCTAAGCAATGCAAAACTGAATCTGATAAAAACAGAGAACAGTCTCAGACTTAACAGGATTAATTTAAAAACAGCAATGGGCCAGCCAGATGCGCCTGAATTCAAAATAATTGATATACTCGGTTTTGAAAAATATGAACTGACCCTGGCTGAGGCTGTAAACGCAGCACTTACCAACAGACCTGACCTTCAATCCCTTTTTATCAAGCAAAAGGCCGCTGAAAAAAATATTGATCTCGCAAAAAAAGGGTACTATCCGTCTGTAACAGGTTCAGCCACCTACACAAAGACTGGCGACAATCTTTCTCCTGACAATTCATGGAATATAGGCGCTGCAATCACATTCCCGCTCTTCAGCGGATTTATGACAAAGCATCAGATAGAAGAGGCGCGAGCATCACTAAAACTTGCAAAAGCTAATGAAGATGCGCTTAAACAGAATATACTACTCGAGGTGCAGCAGGCAATGCTCAATCTGAATGAAGCAGAAGAGAGAATATCAGCAGCAGAACTTACAGTAAAACAGGCTGATGAGAATCTTGAAATCGCAAAGGGCAGATATAACGCAGGCGTTGGCAGTCCGATCGAAGTTACAGATGCGCTCACAACTTATTCAAACGCAAAAACAGCCCATACGGCAGCATTATATGACTATAAAATCGCACAGGCAAATCTTGAAAAGGCCATGGGGGTTAAATGATGAGGATATTCAGTATAAACAAATACGCTTTTAAAATATTCGCAACAGCTGCTGCAACAGCCATACTGTTTACAGCGACCGGATGCACTAAAGAAAAACCTAAGCCAAAATCCGCGCCAGCACCCGTAATAACCGCAAAAGTTCAAATAAAGGATGTGCCGGTTGTAATAAAAGCCATCGGCAATGTTGAGGCATACTCGATTGTATCTGTAAAATCCCAGATAAACGGCCAGCTTATGAAGGTGCATTTTCGGGAAGGACAGGAAGTTGCAAAGTCATCTCTGCTCTTTACCATTGATCCGAGAACATTCGAAGCAGCTCTCAAGCAGGCTGAAGCAGCTCTCGCAAGAGACACCGCCCAGCTAAACAATGCAAGAGCAGATGCAAAACGATATGAAGAGCTGGTCAAAAAGGGTTATGTAGCACAATCCCAGTATGAACAGTACAGAACCAATGCTGATGCTCTTGAAGCTGTTGTAACGGCTGATCATGCAGCAGTTGAAAATGCAAGGGTTCAGCTCAGCTACTGCTACATATATTCTCCGATTGCCGCAAAAACAGGCAACTATCTTTTGCACGAAGGCAATGTGGTAAAGGCTAACGATGAGACAGCCATGGTTGTACTGCACCAGATACAGCCAATATATCTGAACTTTGCTGTTCCAGAAAAGTATCTTGCTGATATAAAGAAATTCTATTCATCAGTCGGACTGAGGGTATTTGCCGTGCCATCCGGTGAAAACAGAAATCCTGTTGAGGGAAGGCTGGTATTTATTGACAATGCTGTTGACAAGACAACCGGCACAATAAAGCTGAAAGCCCTGTTCACAAACACTGATAGACGGTTGTGGCCAGGACAGTTTGCTGATGCATCCTTAAAGCTTTCAACGATCAAAAATGCCCTGACAGTGCCGTCACAGGCTGTTTTGACTGGACAGCAGGGACAGTATGTCTTTGTGATAAAACCTGATATGACAGCAGAGGTGCGGACAGTTGAAACATCTCTTGCGCATGATGCTGAAATTGTGGTAACAAAAGGGCTTCAACCTGACGAACTTGTTGTTATTGACGGGCAGATAAAGCTTGTTCAGGGTACAAAGGTTGTGCTGAAGAGCAGCATAACTCCATCGGCAGGAGAAGACAAGTGAATATATCAGAACTCTGCATACGCAGGCCGGTAATGACAACCCTTGTCATGCTTGCCATACTAATTTTTGGATTTTTTGCATATGAACTTCTGCCTGTGAGCGACCTGCCGAATGTGGATTTTCCAACAATACAGGTAACTGCAAGTCTTCCGGGAGCAAGTCCTGAAACAATGGCATCTGCAGTTGCCACACCGCTTGAACGCCAGTTCTCCACAATCGCGGGCGTTGATTCAATGACATCAAAAAGTTCGCTCGGCATAACCCAGATAACTCTCCAGTTCGCACTCGAAAAAGATATTGATGCAGCTGCCCAGGATGTCCAGTCCATGATCTCCATGGCACAAAAACAGCTGCCTCCGGATCTGCCGACTCCGCCTTCTTACAGAAAGGTCAACCCTGCTGACCAGCCTGTATTTTATCTTGCTTTAACTTCACCGACCCTGCCCCTTTCACAGGTTCATGAATATGCTGACACCTTGCTGGCGCAAAGAATATCCATGGTAAACGGAGTTGCCCAGGTCATGATATATGGTTCTCAAAAATATGCTGTACGAGCCCAGCTTGACCCTGACGCACTGGCATCAAGAGGCATAGGCATTGATGAAATATCTGCCTCTGTTTCCAAGGGCAATGTAAATCTGCCGACAGGAACTCTTGACGGATCTCACAAAGCCTACACAATTCAAGCAAGCGGACAGCTGTATGATGCTGCTGCATACAGACCATTGATTGTAGCTTACAGAAACGGCAATCCGGTAAGGCTTGATGAAGTGGGCCGGGTGATAGACGATGTTGAGAACAATAAAATTGCTGCCTGGTACAACAACACACGCGGCATTGTTCTCGCAATACAAAAGCAGCCGGGGACAAATACCATTAAAGTTGTGGACTCTATAAAGGCGATTTTACCCATGCTCAAATCGCAGATGCCTGCCTCAGTCGATCTTCATATACGATACGACAGGTCTGTCTCCATCAGGGATTCAGTTTCTGAAATCAAATTTACCCTCGCGCTCACAGTTTCACTTGTCGTAATGGTCATATTCCTTTTTCTCAGAAATCTCTCGGCAACAATTATTCCAAGCCTTGCACTGCCAATCTCCATAATAGGCAGTTTTGCCGCGATGTATCTTATGGGTTTCAGCATAAATAACCTCTCTCTTATGGCGCTTACCCTGTCTGTTGGTTTTGTTGTTGATGACGCAATCGTAATGCTCGAAAATATTGTACGGCATATGGAAAAAGGTGAAAAGGTTTTTGCAGCAGCTCTCAGGGGTTCGCGTGAGATAGGATTCACGATCATATCAATGACGCTCTCGCTTGTAGCAGTATTTTTCCCTGTACTTTTTATGGGTGGCATATTGGGAAGGCTTCTGCACGAATTTGCTATCACAATAAGCATGGCGATACTCATATCTGGCCTTGTATCCCTTACTCTTACGCCAATGCTATGCAGCAGATTTCTGAAACCACACACAAAAGAAGAAAAACACGGCAGGGCCTACCAGCTTCTTGAAAAAGGCTTTAATGGAATGCTTCACTATTATGAGACGAGCCTTAAATTCACCCTGCACCATCGCTTTGCAGTGCTTGTGTTTTCACTGCTAATACTTGTTGCAACAATATTTCTTTTCAAAAAAATGCCAATGGGCTTCATGCCTGCTGATGACATAGGAATGATTGTCGGATTTACAGAAGCGCAGCAGGGAATTTCTTTTGAGTCGTTAAAAAAACATCAGCAGGCAGTTGCTGAAATCGTGGCAAAAAACCCTAATGTAAAATCCTTCATGTCAAGCGTCGGTGCTGGAGGACCCAATCCAACATCAAATGCAGGCAGGCTATTCATTGACCTGAAGTCCAGAAATGAACGCAGGCTGAATGCTGACCAGATTGTACAGGAGCTTCGTCCTCAATTTATAGGCATACCCGGCATACAGGTATTTTTACAGAATCCCCCATCAATCAGGATCGGCGGACAGCTCACCAAGAGCCAGTATCAATTTACGCTTCAGAGCCCGGATACAGTACAACTTTATACAACAGCGCTTGAGCTCGAAAAGAGGATGAAAAACCTGTCAGAAATCCAGCAGGTGACAAGTGATCTTGAGATAAAGAATCCGCAGCTCGATGTTGTCATCAACCGCGACGAGGCCTCAGCATTGGGAGTATCTGCGCATCAGATTGAAGATGCCCTTTATACCGCATATGGATCGCGCCAGATATCCACTATCTATGCTCCAAATAACCAGTACCAGGTCATAATGGAGCTGAAACCCGAATATCAGATGGATCCCTCCGCGTTATCAAAACTATATGTCAGGGCTGACGCCGGGCAGCTTGTTCCGTTGAACACGCTTGTAACATCGAGAAACAGTGTCGGACCGCTCACAGTCAACCATCTTGGACAGCTGCCGTCTGTAACAATATCCTTTGATCTTAAAGAAGGCATATCACTCGGAACAGCTGTCTCAGCAGTTGAGAAGCTTGCCAGAGAGACTCTGCCTGACACAATAAGCACCAGTTTTCAGGGATCAGCGCAGGCTTTTCAATCTTCGATGAAAGGACTCTGGCTGCTTTTGATACTTTCAATATTAATCATCTATATAGTTCTTGGAATACTTTACGAGAGTTTTATCCACCCGATCACAATCCTTTCAGGTCTGCCATCAGCAGCATTCGGTGCTTTGGTAACTCTCATGGTTTTTGGCATTGATCTGAATATATACGCTTTTGTTGGTGTAATAATGCTCGTCGGAATAGTTAAAAAGAACGCAATAATGATGATAGACTTTGCCCTGGATGCCCAGCGCAATGAAAACAAAAATGCGTTTGACGCTATTTATCAGGGCGCAATAGTGAGATTCAGGCCGATAATGATGACAACAATGGCTGCGCTTATGGGAACTCTGCCAATAGCCATGAGCATAGGCGCAAGCGCTCAATCAAGACAGCCTTTGGGTCTTGCTGTTGTTGGCGGTCTGCTTTTTTCACAGTTTCTTACACTGTATATAACTCCGGTAATCTTCATTTATCTGGATGCGTTTCAGAACAGACTTGCATCTATTAAATTCAGGAAAAAGACAGAAAACCGGACAGCAGAACAGGCCTGAATTCCTTGCCAGCGCTGCAGGTCTTTGGTACTGATTTTGATAAAAAATGAGAACTGCCTGGCTTTGAAGACATGACCTTCGCTTTATATTATGGAGGACGAATATATGACAGAAAGTAAAAACAATGGAAAAAGAAAAAGAATTGCATTCATAACGCTCGGACTTCTCATTGTTATATGTATAACAGCTCTGCTGTTTTATTTAAAATATTCAGCTCTGCACATATCTACTGACGATGCCTTTATCGATGCTGATATTCATACAGTCGCCTCAAAAATATCCGGCACAGTCAAACATGTTTATGTAAAAGATAATCAGCATATAAAGCAGGGAGATCTGCTGCTGTCCATAAATCCGGAAGACTATCAGGCAAAAGTCCAGGAGGCGCATGCAGCCCTTGCTGTCAATAAAGCAAAACATAATGCTGCATCAGCTTCTTGCGAATCAGCCAAAAAACGGCTGGATGAGATAATACTTGCGTCTGAATCTGCAAAAGCCCTGCTTATGCAGCAACAGGCGGATCTTGGACAGGCAGAACGGGACATGAACAGGGCTGATGAACTTTACAAAATTAACGCTGTATCAAAAGAACGCAGGGAACAGACAATGACAGCTTTTGATGTGGCCAAAGCAAAGGTGAAGGCAGCTGAAGACAACCTTGCAAAAGCACTCTCATCAATAGAGACGCATAAAGCAGTTATTATTGAAGCTGAAGCAGCTATAAAATTTCAGGCAGCTGAGATACGCAAAAGCGAGACTGAACTCAATACGGCAAACCTTAATCAGGGATATACAAAAATCTACGCTTCAGTTGACGGAATAATAACAAAAAGATCGGTCCAGACTGGAAACCATGTGCAGCCCGGACAGGCATTAATGGCTGTTGTACCGCTGCACAATATATGGATAACAGCAAACTACAAAGAGACTCAACTTAAGAATGTAAAGCCGGGACAGAAAGTCAGGATCAAGGTTGACATGTATCCAGACAGAGTATTCGAAGGCAAAATTGACAGCATAATGGCAGGCACAGGAGCTGCGTTCTCTCTCTTTCCTCCAGAAAACGCCACCGGCAACTATGTAAAGATCGTTCAGCGGATACCTGTAAAAATAGTATTTTTAAAGTCTGATGATGAAAACATACTGCGCGTAGGCATGTCAGTAGTGCCGACTATCCTGGTTAAGTGAGCAACTATTTTACATGACTGAAGAAAAAGTTTGTCCTAACTCATATTTCAGAAAAATCTCTTTGAACATTGATGGACAGGCATGCTGTTGCAGCATCGGATCCACCAGGGGTGAAAATGAGTGCAAACTGTTTCTGAGTCTGATGGCAACATTTAATACATGAGGAAACGAATTTGAACAAGTGGCTGATCGCATTTACTGTAATGCTGCCGACTCTTATCGAGATAATTGATACCTCTGTTGTGAATGTAGCGCTCGAACACATACGCGGCAGCCTCTCTGCCGGTGTTGATGAATCCACATGGACAATCACATCCTATCTTGTTTCAAACGCCATAATCATACCTCTTACAGGCTGGCTCAGCAGAATATTCGGCAGAAAGAGATATCTTTTGTTTTCAATAATTCTTTTTACAGCAAGCTCTTTTATGTGCGGCGCTGCCTGGAACCTACAGAGTCTTGTCTTTTTCAGAGTGCTGCAGGGGCTGGGCGGCGGAGCAATGCAGCCGATTTCCCAATCCATCCTGCTCGAAACATTCCCCCAGCGTCAGCACGGAATCGCCATGGCAGTATTTGGCATAGGAATAATGTTCGGTCCTATTATCGGCCCCTTAATGGGCGGCTGGCTCACTGACAACTGGTCATGGCACTGGATATTTTTTGTAAATGTGCCGATTGGCATCTTGTCATTCTTTATGGTTTTATTTTTTATAGAAGATCCGCCCTATCTCAGACAGAAAGGACTTAAAATTGATTACATTGGTCTTACTCTGTTAGTCGTTGGGCTGGGCAGCCTCCAGATACTGCTGGACAAGGGTCAGCAGGAAGACTGGTTTTCTTCCTATTTTATTATTGCTCTCACTTTTGTCTCTGTAGCAGCTTTGACAGCTTTCATAATAAATGAACTCTATGCTGAACATCCGATTGTGAATCTCAGGCTTTTTAAACAGATTCCCTTCAGCGCCGGCAATACCATTATGTTTTTCACTTTTTTTAACCTTTTCGGCAGTATAGTGCTTCTGCCTATCTATCTGCAGTCTCTGATGGGATACACATCTTATTTGGCAGGTCTGGTACTCGGTCCAGGAGGCTTTGCAACAATAATTGCCACAATGATAGCCGGCCTGCTTGTATCAAGAATGAACCCACGGATTCTGCTTGCTGTCGGAATCGCTGCCTGTTCATATGCTACATATCTGATGGCACATTTCACATTATATGCAGATCTGCCTTCTATGGTATGGCCCAGGATCTTCCTTGGCTTGGGCATGGGACTTCTCTTCATACCGCTAACTACAATGACGATGTCAGGAATCAGAAAAGAGGATATGGGGGATGCGACATCGCTTTATAATCTGCTCAGAAATCTTGGAGGAAGTTTTGGAGTCGCGTTTGTTACAACAGTTTTAACCAGAAGATCACAGTTTCACCAGAGCAGGCTAATAGACAAACTCACTCCTTATGACCAGCAATTTCAGCAGTCAACAGCCGAACTGGGCAATACTCTGAGCTCTGTTGGAGTAGATCCGTCATCAGCATCACAAAGCGGTCCCGCGTTAATATACAAAGAGCTGCTGCGCCAGGCTTCCATGCTATCATTTAATGATGCATTTTTTCTTATAAGCATTTTTATGATAATGATAATACCGCTTGTGCTTCTGATGAGAACACGCAGGGACAACATTCAACCGCCCCTGCATTGAACAGAACCTCACCTGGATCTGCGTTTTATGCCTGCTGCGGGCTGTATTGTAGAGGGTTCAATCTCAAGCGCCATCCGCTCGGCGATTGCCTGGCTGATTTTTTTTCTTCCGTTGGATAAAAGCCGCTGAACTGTTCCTCTGGAAACACCCATCTTTTCTCCTGCCTCTTCCTGAGTCAGATTTTTATTGTAGCAGAGGTTAACAGCCTCAAGCTCATCATGAAAAAGCGTTATTATCTTCAGGTCTTCCATTGGTATTCCAACAGGTTTAAACATCTTATCCTTGATATCAGAATAAGGACAATGGCATTTTCTCGGCTTTTTATACCTTGGTGACATTAAATATGCTCTCCATTCGTGATGAGTATTTTGAAGCTGCTAAAAACGCCTCTTAGTTGATAATATCACATCAGGTCTCCTGAAGATACGATCAGTATATTTTGCATACCAAGCTGCTGACTGCACCTGCAGTATGTATGCAATAGATATTACCATGGCAGCATCAGCGCCTTTTTCCCCAAAGGTGTTAATAGCGACCGCGAGCGCTATAGAGAGGTTTCTCATCACAGTGCCGTAAACAAGAGCAATGGCATCAGCCGGTTCAAGAAACATTTTACCCGCAGCTGTGCTGATAAAAAAGTTTAAAGCATAGAGTATAAAGAGTGGCAAAATTATTACTATCAGCATTTGTGGTTTTGCTGCTATTGAGCCGGCCTTTAATGCAATAGCGATAAAAACTATCCCGAGTACGCCTATGGTGGACAAAGGCGGAAATCTCGGCGCCCATACCATCTGAAATGCCTGCTGGCCAGCTTTTTTAATCAAATATTGCTGCGTCAAAAAACCTGCAGCCATGGGCAAAAAAACAATAAGCCCAATCTGTTTAGCTACTGCACCAAGGTCAAGCTCCAGATGCGCGCCCATAAGCCAATCAAGGTAAAATGGAGCTGCAACAGATCCCAGAGTCAACCCTATTACTGTCATTTTTATAGCAGCCTCAACATTGCCCTTGCCAAAGCCTGTCCATGATATTGTCATACCGCTTGTTGGGAGCAGACTGGCAAGCAGCAGTCCCAGAGCCATATAGGGATTCTCAGGGAAGAAAACCTTTCCAATTCCAAAGGCTATAAAAGGAATTATCAAAAAGTTTATAGTCTGGGTGTAAAGCTGAGCTTTCATGTCTCCGGTCTCAAACACCTTTTTTATCTTCAGGGATATCATCATCGGATAGACCATCAAAAAAGTGAATGGCAGGATCAGGTTTTTAAGAAATGAGGTATTGAAGAACATTCCATAGATAAAACCTGAAATCATCATTACCGGAATGGCAACAGTTAAATTTTTGTTAATTAGCGAAAGTAGATTCCACATCATATTCTCCTGATTGATATATAGGCGATTAAAATCACGCAGCAGCCACTATTCAGTTTTTTGCATCTTCTATAATCGAAATGATTGTTTTGCAGCTCTCTTGCAAGGAAACTGAAAAATCAGGATCGCTATTCAGAAAACTCTCTACAACATCCCTGCCATAACAATAAAATCTTATCTGCGTCTTGCCCCCAGATGTGAAAAATGAGATATGTTTTGGCAGAAACGCTGCTCTTTCAGGGTTTTTATGCAGACTTGCTGAAGCTTTTTCAGGCTTGCATATCTGTACCATATGCAGATCAAAATCATCAGCAACAGAGCAGCCCTTTTTTCTGAAGAATTCAGCCATCTGCATTTTGTCCTCGTTATGAATCATAAATCCTTTTTTCGCTGCAGCAGCCACCAAATCCCTCGCAAAATCTTTAGAAGTTTTATTTGTATCTGATGCGTATAAAGTGCCTAAATCCATACTACCCCCTGAAACCTATTAATACTGCCGGCAAATTGCCGACCAGACTTATTTTGTGCATATGCACATTATAGTTTCGAAACTTCGAATTTGTCAATAATCAAATTTCAACAAAATATCCTTGTATTGTTATAATTATCAACATGAACAAATTAGATACTTTTGGTCTTAATAAAGACTCTGCTTCCGCAGCAGATGATTTTTTTGGAATTGTGTTAAACCATGCTTCAGCCATATCCATTCACTCTATCCATATCGTCGGCAGCGCTGCAACAGAGGAGTTTAGTGCAGCCAGGTCAGATATCAACTCAATAATTGTTCTCCAAAAAACATCCAATGAAATTATAAAGTTCATTGCCCCACTCGGCAGGAAGTATGCAAGAAAAAAAATGGCAGCTCCTTTCATAATTCCGCTCCATGAACTGACATCTTCAGTTGATACATTTCCTGTGGAGTTTCTCAATTACAAACTTATGCACAAAACACTCTTTGGTGAAGATATCTTCAATAATATTCAGATAGAAAAAAAACACCTCAGACTCCAGTCTGAACGCGAACTAAGGCTACTGCACATAAATATGACCAGACAGTTTATCTCCATTCTTGGCAGAACATCAGGAATTCCGGACATAATCAAATATGCAGTCAGAAACAGCATCCCCCTGCTGCGGGCAATAATATATCTTTTGGAAGGCATGCCTCCCTTGAACAAGCAGGCTGTAATTTCTGATTTCACAAATGCTTCCGGGTTAAATAGTGATATATTTGAAACTGCGCTGCATATAAAAGAAGGCACAATAAAACCAGATAAAACTGAACTCGAAAATATCTTCTTCAACTACTGTACAGCTCTCGAAAATGTCTGCAAAATGGTAAATGATCTGAATGTTTAGATTCAGCTTCTCTCTCTTTATTCTTGCACTTGTCATTTTTACGCCGCTCTGTATGGGAGCCACTCCAGAACCCCCTGCCCTGCCAGGGCAGAGCGTTCTGGATCTTGCAAATATTATTGATGCAGATACAAGATCAGATATCGAAGACTATCTGGCCAGAGTTGCACAGGCAACATCTGCACAGATTGTGGTCTTGACTATAAACAATCTTGATGGAGAAGATATTGAAGGATTTTCTCTCAGAACAGCTGAAAAGTGGAAGCTTGGTCAAAAAGGCAAGGATAACGGCATACTCATCGTAATTGCTGTGCAGGACAGGAAATACAGATTTGAGATCGGGTATGGCCTTGAACAGATAATTCCGGACAGCTTGGCAGGTTCAATCGGCAGGACATACTTTCAGACAGAGTTCAGGCATGGCAGATATTCTGCCGGAATAGTCAAGGCTGTCAATGCAATCGGCACCAGGATAGCTGCTTATCATGGCGTTGAGATAAAAGATGTTCCTAAAGAATTCAGCAGACATGCAACAGGGAAGACAAAAAGCCCCGGCTTGCTGCAGCTGATTATTTTTGCTCTAATGGGTATTGGAGCGTTAATTTTATTTATAATAAATCCCCAGCTTTTTCTGCTTCTGCTTCTGTCTGGCAGCGGAGATCGCCGATGGGGCTCCGGAGGCGGGTTCGGAAGTAGCGGCAGTTTTGGCGGGGGAGGATCATTCGGCGGCGGCGGAGCATCAGGAAGCTGGTAAATACCAAAAATCAAGGAGGCATTATGAGCAATGGACTTAAAATCAGCATGGCTATTGCAGCAGCTCTCGTGCTTTTGGGAGTGATTATCATAGGATGGGGCATTGGGCAGTACAACAGGGTTGTGGCAATGGATGAACAGGTAAAGGCGCAATGGGCGCAGGTTGAGAATCAGCTAAAAAGACGATTCGATCTGATACCTAATCTGATAGAGACAGTTAAAGGATATGCAAAGCATGAGAGCGGGCTTTTGCAGAATATTGCTGACTCCAGAACAAAATATTTCCAGGCAAAGACAACAAGCGAAAAAATGCAGTCAGCAAACCAGCTTGAGGGAGTTTTATCAAGACTATTGATGCTTCAGGAGTCTTATCCCCAACTAAAAGCAAATGAATCATTTCTAAAGCTTCAGGACAGCCTTGAAGGGACAGAAAACAGGATAGCTGTAGAAAGAAAAAGGTATAACGACACAGCGCAGATGTTGAACACTTACAGAAGAACTGTACTGGGCAGGATAGTTTCATCAATCGCAGGTATATCAGAAGCACCCTATTATGCCGTACCTGAAGTTGAAAAAGAGGCACCCAAAGTAAAATTTTAGCTAAAAACAACTCAATGGAGCAGTGTATCTGATCAGAAAAGAGACTGAATGAGATATGCTGCTCCGGTAATGACAAGCAGACCGCATATCCCGACTCTCACAGGCTTTTCAGGAATAAATCTCTGAACTCTCGCCCCAAGATATATTCCTAAAAAACCGCCAATTCCAAACAATGCTCCAAGTGCAATATCAGGAGTTGCAGCAATGCCGTCTGCAACCGGCATAAAGGCATAGAAGACCACTCCAAACAGCGCTGTTACAAAACCTGAAAACAGTGCAGCTCCGGCAATTGTATACACAGGAAGTCCATATGCTGCCATACAGAAAGGGGCAATGATCGCCCCACCTCCAATGCCGTATGCTCCACCTGCTACGCCTACAAAAAAAGCGATCAGAAAAAGCCCCGGCACATTGAAGGAATAATCATTGCCGTTGAAAAAAAAGCTGACTCGTGAAAAACTTAATAATTTGATGTCTATTCGACACTCCTTTGCATCTATCGGATAAGCATCTTTAATTTCAGCTTCCGAACATATGTCTGACTGTTTTTTATAAATATCATTAGCCATTCTTACCCCAATATAAAAAAGAAAAATACCCGCAAAAATTCTGAATATTGCCGGATCATTCAGAAAAAAAACCCTGGAGTAGAAGCCTGCCAGACTGCCGGGTACAGTGCCTGCTATAACTACAGCACTCAAAGGCCAAAGCATTCTGCCCTCTTTTATATATCTATAAATACCGCCTGGCGTAGCAATAATGTTATAGACCAGATTAGTGCCGCTTGCAGACGGAGACGCATAATTAAGTACGCTGACCTGATAAGGCATCAAAAGAAATGCTCCTGAAATTCCTGCTATTGATGTAAAAAAAGATATGACAAAAGCAACTACAGGTGGAATCAGTATATTCAGTTCAATGCCGGAAACAATAAAGTGGTGAGTAAAAAGTTCAAAAATCTTTTCCATAAAAAATTATACATTATTTTCTTGACAACAAGAATTCATACTCTCTAAAATGCAGTTATGAGTTCTAAATTAGAATTGAATGTTACTGGAATGACATGTGCAGCATGTTCATCAGCAATAGAAAGAGCTCTGAAAAAACTTCCTGGTATAAAGACTGCAGCTGTAAATCTCGCATCTGAAAAAGTTTCCATAACATTTACAGATCCTGATAATCCTGTCCCAGTTCATAAAATTGTTGATACCATAATTGCAGAGGGATACGGCGTTACTGAAGACTCACAGGATATCAGGGCAAAGATCGCTGAAAAAGAGTACCTGAATCTCAGAAGAGATCTGATCATAAGCGCTGCGTTCGCTCTGCCTGTTTTTATCGGAAGCATGTTCAATATCCCTGTCCTTTCAAACTGGTATCTTCTAATGCTGCTGGCACTGCCGGTGCAGTACTGGACAGGCATGAGATTCCACAAGGCAGCGTTCAGCTCCTTAAAGCACCTGAGTCTAAACATGAACACCCTGATCAGTGTCGGTACAAACACTGCATTTATATTCAGCGCAGCAGCCGTATTATTCAAAGACTGGATGATTCAGTCCGGCATTACACCTCATGTCTATTTTGAAACATCTGCTGTAATCATTACTCTTATACTTCTTGGCCGCATGCTTGAATCAAAAGCAAGAGGCAAGACATCAGGGGCAATAAAAAAACTTGCTTCAATGCAGGCGAAAACAGCAGTATTGCTGTCTGGAGGAAAAGAGCTTGTCATTCCGATTGAAGAGGTTTCTGCTGGAGACAACCTGCTCGTCAAGCCAGGAGAAAAAGTGCCTGTGGATGGAATAATAGTTGACGGCTTCTCATCAATAGATGAATCCATGATGACAGGTGAAAGCCTTCCGGTTGACAAGAAGACAGGAGACCAGATCTTTGGAGGCACTATAAACAAATCCGGCGCATTTGTTATGCAGACGAGCAAAGTTGGACGCGATACAATGCTTGCGCAGATAATACGGCTGGTTGAAGAGGCTCAGGGCAGCAAGGCTCCAATACAAAGACTTGCTGATAAGGTCGCCGCTGTTTTTGTGCCTACTGTCGTAATTATCGCATTACTGACATTTATTATATGGATGTTTTTTATAAAAGACGGCACATTCGCACTTGCCATGATGAATTTTATTGCTGTACTTATAATCGCATGCCCGTGCGCTCTGGGGCTTGCTACGCCAACAGCAATAATGGTTGGCACTGGCAAAGGGGCTGAAAACGGGATTCTTATCAGAGACGCTGCTGCACTTGAGACAGCTCACAAAATTAATACCGTTGTACTGGATAAAACCGGCACCATAACAAAAGGTGAACCTGAACTGATCGGCATAACAAGCCTGGATGGCGGAATGACAGATCATGATGAACTTTTGATATTCGCTGCTTCAGCCGAAAGATATAGTGAACACCCCGTGGGGCAGGCAATACTAAAAAAGGCTCTGGACAAGAAGCTTGAACTGTACGATCCTCTTGACTTCAGATCAGTTGCAGGAGGCGGCATACACTGCAGGATAAAGCACCAAAGCAAAGAGATGTCATTAACCATCGGCAATGAAAAACTTATGAAAGACTCCTCAATAGACACAACAGCTGCTGCTGAAGCTGTATTGTCAATATCAACAGAAGGCAGCACCCCTGTATTTATGGCTGTTGACAATAAACTTGCAGCGCTGTTTTCCATTGCTGACTCGATCAAGGAAGATTCTCCGGCTGCCATAAAGAAACTACAATCAATGGGAATAAATGTTGTCATGCTTACAGGTGATCATAAAAACACAGCTGCGGCAATAGCCGCAAAAACCGGAATCACCCAATACTATGCTGAAGTTCTGCCGGATCAGAAAGCCTCTGTTATAAAATCGCTAAAGTCAGATCAAAATATTGTGGCTATGGTGGGTGACGGAATAAATGATGCACCAGCTTTGGCAGCAGCTGATATCGGGATAGCTCTCGGCACTGGAACGGATATAGCTATGGAAGCTGCGCAGATAACATTAATGCGCGGCAGTCTTTCAGGTGCTGCAAATGCTGTAAAACTGAGTAAAATGACCGTCATGGTGATCAAACAGAATCTCTTCTGGGCATTTATTTACAATATTATCGGAATTCCGATGGCTGCAGGTGTGCTGCATATTTTTGGCGGACCTCTGCTGAACCCTATGATTGCATCAGGAGCAATGGCATTAAGTTCAGTTTCAGTTGTATCAAACTCTCTGAGCCTCAAAAGAAAGAAAATCTAAAGTTTTCAGCACCATTTGACGATAACATTACTATAGTTTTAACTACCGGAGGGATGGTGCAAAGAACAATATATGTAATTGACGATGTTCCAACAAATGTTGAACTCGTTGAAGCAGTTTTCAGAAACGACAAAAACCTGACAATCAAAAAAGCATATGACGGCAAATCGTTTCTTGATATGTTAAAAGATGAAGCCCCCCCGGACCTTGTAATACTTGATCTCATGATGCCGACAATTGACGGATTCGGGGTGCTCGAACATATAAAACCGCTCAGAGAGATGCACTATTTTCCTGTTGTTGTCCTTTCAGCATTAACGGATAAACAGAGCATCATCAAGGCGCTTGTCATGGGCGCTGACGACTACATAACAAAACCCTTCTTTGTTGAAGAGCTCAAAGTCAGAATCTACAATATGCTTAAACTTAAAGAGCGCGATGAATTTCTCAATACCTCGCTTGATGTTATGGAAACAAACCTGGTTGAAAAGCTGAAGATGCTCGAGCTGACACAGATAGAGATTGTCATAAGACTTGGCAAGGCAGCTGAATTCAGAGATGACGAGACAGGGCGGCATATTGAAAGAATTGCAGACTATGTAGCTCTCCTTGCAAAAGAGGTCGGACTCAATGAAGAACAGAGCAATATGCTCAAGTATGCAGCTCCAATGCATGATGTGGGTAAGATCGGGATACCTGATGGCATACTTCTTAAACCAGGGAAACTTACTGATGCCCAGTTCAAACTCATAAAAATGCATACTGTCATTGGTGCAAGGATTCTAAGCGGAACCACGCTTCCTGTACTCGAACTCGCAAGAGAGATAGCACTCAGCCATCATGAAAAATGGGACGGTACAGGATATCCCCAGGGGCTGAAGGGAGAGGCCATCCCACTTTCAGGAAGAATTGTAGCCATATGCGATGTTTTTGACGCCCTTACATCAGAAAGGGTCTATAAACATGCATGGTCAATTGATCAGGCAATAGAATATATAAAAACCCAGAGAACCATCCAGTTTGATCCCCAGGTAGTAGATGCATTTATCAGGATAATCGACAAAATAGTGAAGATAAGAACTGAAAAAGCAGATCCGGAATCATCAAAACCCCTGATACAGCAGATTATTGATGGGGAGATAAATTCTGAAGCAATCATGGATCATATAAGATAGTCTATGCATCACTCTACCGCATCAACGACACTCCAGATAATCCCTCTCGGCGGAGTTGAGGAGATCGGTCTCAATATGACCGTATTCAAATACAATGACGATATCATTGTTGTTGACAGTGGACTGATGTTTCCTGAAGAAGATATGCTCGGCATAGACTTTGTAATACCTGATTTTTCCTATCTTATCGAAAACAAGGATAAAGTCAGAGGAATACTTCTTACTCACGGACATGAAGATCATACAGGCGCACTCCCTTTTGTTCTTAAAGAGATAAAGGCGCCTGTTTTTGGGACAGCGCTTACTCTTGCACTTGTCAAGGAAAAGCTGATTGAACATGAGATTGATGACATTGAATTCATACAGGTCAAGCCACGAGACAGTGTTGATCTGGGTAATTTCAAAATTGAATTTGTGCGAGTTACCCACAGCATAGTTGATGGAGTTGCTATTTGTATATCCACGCCTGTTGGCAGAATTGTGCATACCGGTGATTTCAAGCTGGATCCCACTCCTGTTGACGGCGAACTGATGGACTTTCACAAATTCTCTGAATATGGAGAAAAAGGCACGCTTTTGCTTTTGTCAGACAGCACGAATTCAGAAAAAGGCGGCTTCACATTCTCCGAGAAAGAGGTGCGCAGGGCTTTTGAAGATATATTCGCCAGAAGCAGCGGCAGAATAATAATCTCTACATTCGCCTCAAATATACACAGAATACAGCAGGCTGTTGATGTAGCTGTCCAGTACAACCGCAAAATTATAATGTGCGGCAGAAGCATTGTCACAAACTCACAAATTGCCCTTGATCATGGATATCTGAAGATCCCGCAGGATGAGTGGATGAGGCTTGAAACACTCAAGGATATACCTGATGATCAGGTAGTCATAATAACTACCGGATCACAGGGTGAACCTCTGAGCGTACTTTCACGCATTGCTTCGGATGAGCACAAACATATAAAAATCAAACCCGGAGACACTGTTATTCTGTCTGCAAAGGCAATCCCCGGAAATGAAAGATCAATAGGCAGGATAATCAACAGACTCATGAAGCGCGGTGCAGAAGTCATATACGAAAAGGTTTCTGAAATTCATGTATCAGGCCATGCTTCAAAAGAAGAACTGAAACTAATGATCAATCTTGTAAAACCCAGATTCTTTGTACCTGTTCATGGAGAATACAGGCAGCTGAATCAACATGCAAAGCTGGCTGAAAAATCAGGGGTGCCAAAGGAGAATATCTTCATACTTGAGGATGGTTCCATACTCGAAACTGACGGTATCACCTGCACAAAAAACGGCAAGGTCTCTTCTGGCAGAATATTCATTGACGGTAAAGGCATTACAGGAGTTGAGGATATAGTGCTGCGGGACAGGCGGAGACTTGGTCATGACGGTATAGTTATTGTAATTGCTGGTATTGAAAAGATATCGAAGAAGGTTATCTCAGGTCCTGATATAATATCAAAAGGTTTCATGTTTGAAGAGATGTCAGCAGAATTCCTTGGAGAGGCAAAACTTGTTGTTGCAGAAACCCTTGAAAATATGGATATTGACACAATTACCGATACAGCCATGGTACAGGCAAAAATAAGATCTGCGTTAAAAAAGTATATAAAAAACAGTATGCAGCGCAGACCAATGATAATGCCTATTATAATGGAAGTATAAATATCCATCTAAAGGAGCCTGCCCTGCCGGGCATAACAGGATATGGGAAACAACAAACAAAAGCCTGATCTTAAAACATTGGAGCTTCTGTACAACATCCAGACCACCCTTCTCAGTCCTGATATTAAGGACACTGAGAAGCTTCAGCAGACTGTCATGATGATGGCAGAGTTCCTTGAAGCTGGCAAGTGCTCGATAATGATGATAAATAATGCTGAAATGACGCTCGATGTAGTTGCATCTACAAACAGCGCAATAATCGGACTCAAAAGAAATCTTGATGAGGTCTCCATATCAACACGAGCCCTCCTTGATGATGAACCATTTACTGCTGACGGCAAAAGAAGATCCTACTTCAGCCCCCTCGAAAAATCCATGTACCACTCTGAATACTCGATCAGCATACCGATTAAATATTTCGACAATAAGATCGGAGTCGTCAATATAACAGACTTCAGAGACATCCAGGGGCTGTCCCCTGCTCAGGAAACCAGTTGTGTGGATATAATCACACGCATTGCTCCCCTGCTCTATGCTGATCATACAGCCAGGCTTTTGGTCAGCAAAGTTTCTAAGCTTCAGAACGCTAATGCAAAGCTGATCGAACTTGACAGGATGAAAACAGCACTTACCCACTTCATAGTACACGACCTTAAGGGTCCAATCGCCACCATAACAGCAAACCTCGACATGCTAAGCTATGAAAATTTGACAACAGAGCAGTTTGAGTGTCTGAACCTGGCGATAGAAGACATATTCAAAATGCAGCGCATGGTGATGAACATACTTGATGTTCTAAAGCTTGAAGAGGGTAAAATAACAATATACAGAGAAGAAACTGATATACACGATATGGCGAAACGCGAGGCAATGTCTGTAAAAAACCTGATGGCGAGACGGAATCTTCAGATGCATGTTAAGGGAGAAAGCTATTCATGCTATATAGATGAAAATCTCATCAACAGAACCATATCCAACCTGCTGATCAATGCCATTGAACACGCAAGGGAAAGTACCACCATCATACTCTCAACTGAACATGACACAGACCGTCAGGAGATAATCGTCAAGGTTATAGACGAAGGACCCGGAATCCCTGATGAAATGAAAGAAAAGATATTTGATAAATATTTCCAGATAAATGAAAATAACAAACAGCGTAAAGCAACTACAGGATTAGGGCTCAACTTCTGCAAGCTGGTCGTTGAGGCTCATGGCGGCAGACTGTTTGTTGAAGACCGTCCAGGCGGAGGATCTGTATTCGTTTTCACCCTGCCTGAAAGACCCAGGGAGGTAGTATAATGGCCAGTGTACCTGTAGCATATTTTTCCATCAAGTGTCTGGTGGTTGATGATGAAGCATCCATGCGTTCAACAATCAAACATATGATGACAAAGATTGGGTTCAAAAACATAAACACAGCAGAAAACGGCAGGAGCGCGCTGGACTACATTAACAGCTCCAAGGTAGATCTTGTGATATGCGATGTAAATATGCCGGAGATGTCAGGCACTGAACTGTTCAATACAATCAAGGCAAACAGAAAACATGACAATGTAAGCTTTATATTTGTTACAGCAGAGACAACAAGAGATGTCGTAGCAAGGGTTGCTGAACATGGTGCAGATGATTATATAATCAAGCCATTTTTGCTCGCAACACTCGAAGATAAAATATCAAAAGTTCTGAAGAGAAAATACAATCCATCCGGTGTTGAGACGCAACTCAAAAGCTTCAGAAACTTCCTGAACGCAAGATCTATTAATGAAGCTGAAGATGCCCTGAAAAAAGCTGCTGAATTGTCACCAGATAGTCCTGTAATAATTTTTAATTCAGGACAGCTTGCCCTTGCAAAGGGAGAAGTGAACAAGGCAATATCCCTTTTTAAAGAAGCGATTGAGAAAAAACCTCTTTTTGTAAAAGCCTACAATGCACTCGGAGAGATACATGAACAGCTTGGAGATATCAAAACAGCGATACAGTATTATGAACAGGCCCACAACATAAGTCCGGGAAGCACAGAGCGGCTCATAACTCTAAGCAAGCTATACTCAAATACCGGATCAACTGAAAAAGCAGAAATCTTACTCAAGGACGCCATTGCAAATGTTCGCGAGGACCTTTCAACATCAAATCACCTTATCGGAGAAATGCTGCTCGCAAAAAATGACAATGAGAAGGCCCTTGATATGCTCCTGAAGGCACATCAAAAGAATCCGCAGGACATAAAGATAATGTTCAGTCTTGCTGATGCATACAGAAAGACCGACAAAGCACAGGAAGCCCTGAATGTATATGAGAATATGCTTCGCATAGCCCCTAACAACGCTGCCATTCATTACAACATGGGCAAGGCATATATTGAGATGGGAGTAAAGAACAAGGCAATACAATCAATGAAAAAGGCCTGGGAGCTTAATCCATTTTCAAAAGAGATAACAACAGACCTCAAGGCTCTTGCTGAAAAAGACAGATTCGATTTGTAGCAAAGTTCAATCTGTTATATTTTCATCTTCGTCTGCCAATTTATTCAGCCCTGATAGCGATCTGCCAAGTTTATCAAGATCCATAACTACAGAAGAGATCCTGAGCGTCTCATCCACAATATGCTTCCAGATATCTGATTCAACTCTGACACCATAACGGAACAGTGGATTGTCAGACTTATACTTCATGACCAGAGACAAAAGATTGTCATCATCAATCTCATATCCCATGCTCTCAAGCTGTCTCATCTTCTCAAGAATTCTTGACTGCTGTCTGGACAGGTCAAGAACGCGCTCCGCAAGCTGTCTGTCAGGATTGCAGATCTTTAACTGATCAAAAAGCAGTTGATTCAGTATAAGTTCCAATATCACATTCTGATCATCATTTTTATAACACCATCTGATTTCCGCCTCAAATGCATCAAGGCTTTTTCGAAATATCTGTATCTTTTCATTTAAATCGCGGGGTATAAAAAAATTAAAACCATCCTCATTCCAGTCGAGCGCTTTAATTTCTTCCCACTCATTTTGATTTTTAATCTTTAAACTTATATTTATATGGTTGTATCGTTTTTTTCTTCTGACTGCCCAATCCTGACATGCACACATATAACACCGCCGTTTTTATTAGTTTGTTTTTTGCCTCATAAAGATTAGCTTTGGAGCAGATAAAAAATCAATTCATTACTGATATAATAACAAGCTTCTTGTTTTTTTTTGGCTGATATAATATCCTTACACGGTGTGCTTTAACCCGGATAGTTTGTCTGAGGCTGCAAAACTAATATTTCAAAAGGATCCTTTATTGTGGATGCAGAACTGATAAAAGCTTTTTTTATGGGAATTGTACAGGGAATTACTGAATTTTTCCCGATCAGCAGCACTGCTCACCTTATCCTCATGCCAAAGTTCTTTGACTGGACAGGTCAACTCGATTCGTTATCATTTGATATCGCTCTGCATGCAGGTACACTTGCATCACTTCTGGTCTATTTTTACAGAGACTGGATAGACATTTTTAAAAATAACAGAAAACTTCTTTTATATTTGATAATAGGAACCATACCAGCAGGAATAATTGGCGTATTGTTCAAAGATGTTATTGAAACTACCCTGCGATATCCAGTATATATTGCAGCAGCGCTTGCAACTGGAAGCATAGTTATGATAGCAGCTGAAAAGTATGGCAAATCTCATCAAAAAAAAGAAGGGATAAAAGTATTTGACGCTCTTTTTATCGGAATTGCCCAGGCAGCAGCCCTGATACCAGGGATATCAAGATCAGGGATAACCATATCAGCCGGTCTTTTCAGAAATATGGACAGAGCCGGTGCAGCAAGATTCTCGTTTCTGCTCTCTACTCCGGCAATTACCGGAGCTGCCCTTCTTGAAGCAAGGCATATGTTAAACAATCCAACCAGTCTGGATTATGGACTGGTTGGAGTTGGATTTGCAGCAGCTTTTATTTCAGGACTGCTGGCTATAAAGTTTTTAATGAATTTTTTAAAGAAATATCCGTTAAATTTATTTATTTACTACAGGTTTGCCCTGGCAGCTGCTATTCTATTAGCATACCTTTTGATGTAAAATAAGCTGTTATGACAGAAAATGATTATACCTCGCCTTCAAATACCAGCAGACGACTACAAGAGATTTTAGGAGTACTGATCATCCTGGGCTGTTTATATCTGTTGATCTGCCTTGTCAGCTACAACAGATGGGACAGCTCTCTTTTCGTCTATTCAGCAGAAGCTCCGGGAAACTATGGCGGGGTTGCAGGAGCATATCTTGCAGACGCAGTCATGTCTCTTGTTGGACTTACAGGATATCTGCTTGTTGCATTTTCTATTTTTTTTGGATTAATGAAAATATTAGGCAGACCAGTTCATAAGCTGCAGATATTCGGAGCTTTTATCTTTATGCTCGCATTCTCAATGCTTCTTCAGCTTGTTGCTAATACTATGCCTGTCCTGCTTAGTGCTCCCGGCGGAATCTGCGGCCAACTGCTTGCTGACCTGTTCACATCTTTAGCGTCTAAAACAGGAGCCTTTATCGTAAGCGCCGCACTCATGATAACATCCATTATCACAATGAGCCCAATATCAATATTTTCGAATTTGACTAATAAAAAAAGAGTGAAAAAACATAGAAAACCGGCTGATGATGAAACAGATGATCCTGATGGGATCAAGATTCTTCCGCGTGCAAAAAGTGATGATGAGGTTTTTATTGTAACACCAAGGCAGGCTCAGAATATAAAAACTATGCGGTCAGTATCCGGAACTCGGGACGGGTATGAGCTGCCGCACATAGACTTCCTGGCTGAACCAGATGATACTCCGGGGCCATCAAGAGAAGATCTTAATACAGCAGCTGCCGGCCTCGAGAGAAAATTGACTGACTTTGGAGTAAACGGAAAAATCAAACAGGCTTATCCGGGTCCTATTGTGACAATGTTCGAATTTGAACCAGCTGCCGGCGTAAAAATAAACAGGATAGTCTCACTCTCCGATGATCTCGCTCTGGCGCTAAGGGCTCAGAGCATAAGGGTATATCCAATAGCCGGTAAGGCAGCCATAGGAATAGAAGTGCCCAACAGACACCGCGCAACAGTCAGCTTCAAAGAGATAATCGCTTCTGAAGCTTTTCAAAGAAGCTCATCAATGCTTACTCTGGCATTGGGTAAAGACATCTTTGGCAATCCTATAGTGACAGATCTTGCGAAGATGCCTCATCTGCTTGTTGCCGGAGCTACCGGCTCAGGAAAAAGCGTCTCGATAAACTCGATGATAATGAGCCTGCTCTACAAAGCAGCCCCTGATCAGGTCAAGATGCTTATGATAGATCCCAAACTGCTTGAACTATCCTCCTATGCTGATATACCTCATCTGCTGGCTCCTGTTATCACCAGTCCAAAAGAAGCATCTGAAGCCCTTAAAAAAATGGTGATCGAGATGGAAAGAAGATATAAACTAATAGCTGAAAAAGGCGCGAGAAATATCGAATCTTACAACAAAACTGTTGACTCTGAAGATAAACTGCCGTATATAGTCGTCTTTATTGATGAACTGGCTGATCTGATGTTTACTGCTCCAAATGATGTTGAAAACGCCATCGCCCGTCTTGCACAGATGGCAAGAGCATCAGGCATACATCTCATACTCGCTACGCAAAGGCCCTCAGTTGATGTTATAACTGGCCTGATCAAGGCCAACTTCCCTGCGAGAATATCTTTTCAGGTCACCTCAAGAATAGATTCCCGTACCATACTTGATGCGCAGGGAGCTGAACAGCTGTTAGGAATGGGAGATATGCTCTTTATGGTGCCTGGACTAAGAATAACCAGAATTCATGGAGCATTTGTGAGCGACTCTGAAGTAAATAGCGTAACCCGGTATATTAAAGAACAGATGAGCCCTGACTACTCTGTCTTTAATTCTTTGGTGCTTTCAGAAATGCATCCTTCAGGATCAATAGAATCTGACGACAGAGACGAGTTCTACCACAAGGCCATTGAATTTGCTGAGTCAGTCGGGGAGATATCCATCTCTTCGATACAGCGTCGATTCAAAATCGGGTACAACAGGGCAGCGCGCATCATGGAGCTGTTTGAAGAGGACGGGCTTGTTGGTCCGCCTAAAGGAGCCGGCAAACCAAGAGATTTTTTGAGGAGATTCTGATATGCGCTCTTTGATCATTTTTATTTCATCATTTATGCTGCTCATATTCTTTGGAGGCTCTGCCCATGCTCAGACAGATCTTGTCGATTCAGTTCAGAATGCCTACAACGGCATAAAGGATGTCAAGGGCAGTTTTATGCAAAAGAGCTATATCAAGGAGCTCAAAAGAACAGATACATACAAAGGACTCTTTTATATAAAGCCGCCAAAAATGAGATGGGAATACAGAACAGAGAAACCCCAGATTGTTTATGTAACAGGTGATGAGATCATTATCCACCAGCAGAAAGAGAAGCAGGCATTTATATCGAGATTCAACAGACAGACATATGGACAGGCCCCGATCGCTCTTCTTGGCGGATTCGGGAGCATAAAGGATGAATTCAATGTAGTAGAAAAAAAGGATAGACTTGTTCTAAAACCAAAAAAACATATGAACAACATAGCATCCATAGAGATAGTTATTAATCAGGAGGGATTTCCGATAAAGTCCATGCTTATAATTGATACCCGTTCCAACAAAATAGATATTACTCTTTCAGATGTAAAAACAAATACATCACTTAAAGATAGTCTCTTTGAGTTTGCAGCTCCTGAAGGCACTGCAGTAATCCGGCACTAAGATGATCAGAAAAAAGAAGATGGGGTTCACAATGGGCGATGCTGCAGGCATTGGGCCTGAGGTGGCTGTTAAGGCAGCGCTCGCTGCATCTGTTCGTCAGAATATTGATCCATTGCTTATTGGCAACAGGGCTATATTTGAAAAAGTATTCGCAATCCTCTCTCTTGAAGATATGCAGGATAAGATAGATATATTATCTCCTGAAAATATGCCTCAGGATATTCCCTTAAATAAAAAACCTTCTGTGCAGGCTGGAGCTGCCTCAGTTGAGTGCATTAAAACAGCTGTAGAACTGGCACTCGAAAAAAAGATTGATGCAATAGTTACTGCACCCATTTCAAAGGAGTCGCTGCATCTTGCAGGTTATAAATGGCCGGGACATACAGAAATGCTGGCTGAACTGACAGGCACAACAAATTATGCAATGATGTTGACAGGCGGTCCTCTCAGAGTAATTCTTGCAACCATTCATACATCCCTTAAAAGTGCTGTAGCTGCCATAACCTCTGACCTTGTTTTTGAAAAAATACTCATGGCGCAAAGAGCCTGCGCAATGCTAAGTATAAGTAATCCAAAAATCGCTGTTGCTGCGCTCAATCCTCATGCCGGAGAAGCTGGCATGTTCGGAGATGAAGAAGAGAGGCATATCAAGCCTGCTGTTGTAAAGGCGCTTGACGCAGGAGTTAATGTAGAAGGTCCTCTTCCTGCGGATACCGTGTTTCACAAGGCATATAATGGCCAGTTTGATATAATAGTCTGCATGTATCATGATCAGGGACTGATACCACTGAAGATGATAGCTTTTGACAAAGGTGTTAATATTACAGTTGGACTACCTGTTATAAGAACATCACCTGACCATGGAACAGCCTTTGATATAGCATGGAGCGCAAAAGCTGATCCATCAAGCATGATTGAGGCAGCGCTCGCAGCAGCAAGTTTGAAGATTTGTTAGGAGGCACTATGCCCTTCAGCCCCTTCAGGCTCAAAAACCTGACCCTGAAAAACAGAATTGTCAGATCAGCTACATTCGAAAAGCGGGCGGATATTGACGGATTCGCAACTGATTATCTCGCCTCTTTATACAAAGATCTCGCAAAAGGCGGGGCAGGACTGATTATATCAGGCAGCGCGCTCGTGCATATCTCCGGCAGAATACTGCCGCAGATGATCTGTATTCATAATGATCACTATACAGAAAAGCTGAAAAAAGTTACTGAAGCAGTACATCGATATCCTTCAAAAATATTTATTCAACTGGTTCATGGAGGCAGACAGAGCCACCCAAAAATGCTTGGCAGAGAGGCTCCTCTCGCACCTTCAGCAGTTCATGATCCCTCAACAAATATCACTCCGCAGGAAATGACAATCGAACAGATATGGGAAATAATAGAATCCTTTGCAAACTCTGCACGAAGGGCCATGGAATCTGGTTTTGACGGAATACAGCTGCATGGAGCTCACGGATACCTGATCAGCAGCTTTCTCTCCCCCCACACAAACCAAAGAGATGACTACTGGGGCGGAGATGAGGTGAGAAGATTTCACTTTATAGAAGAAGTATACAAGGCAATAAGAGATGAGACTGGCGAACAGTATCCTCTCACAATTAAAATCAACTCTTCTGACTTTATAAATGGAGGTCTGGAAATTCAGGAGAGCGTCAGGATTGCCAGACAACTCCAGATATTGGGATTTGACGCGGTAGAGGTGAGCGGAGGCATGTATGAAGCAGGCAAAAAAACAGTCAGAACAGCAATAAACACTACTGAACAGGAAGCGTATTTTAGAAGCGCGTCAGCTGAATTCAAAAAAGAACTGTATATCCCTGTAATCTTGTCAGGCGGGATACGATCCCTGAGTGTAATGGATGATATTCTTGGCAGCAGCCATGCTGATCTTGTTGCACTGTCAAGACCATTGATAAGAGAACCTGACCTGCCGAATCAGATGATGGCAGGCAAACAGAAGGCAGACTGCATTTCATGCAACGGGTGCATGAGATTCAGTAAACTTGATATTGTTCGCTGTACACAGTTAGATAAATAAGCTAAACATAATTCACTAAAAATACGAAAATAAAATAATATCCCTGCGGAGGTCGCACAACATGAAAGGAATAATTCTGGCTGGCGGCAGCGGCACAAGGCTTTACCCGATTACAAGGGCCATATGCAAGCAATTGCTGCCGATTTATGACAAGCCAATGATATATTATCCCCTCTCTGTGCTCATGCTGGCCGGCATAAGAGACATTCTTATAATTTCAACTCCCCAGGATCTGGGCAGATTCAAGGATCTTTTTGGTGATGGCAAGAGCTATGGACTTAATCTCGCATACAAGGAACAGGCAGCGCCAAATGGTATAGCAGAGTCTTTTCTAATTGGAGAGGAGTTCCTGTCCGGCAGTCCTGTATGTCTGATCTTGGGAGACAACATATTCTACGGACATGGGCTTACAGATCTTCTTAAAAAAGCTTCTGACAATGTATCAAATAAAGGCGGGGCAACTGTATTCGGCTATTATGTTACAGATCCTGAAAAATTTGGAGTACTCGAATTTGATCAGAACGGGAATGTACTATCGATTGAGGAAAAACCAAAAACACCCAAGTCAAACTATGTTGTAACAGGTCTATACTTTTATGACAGCGATGTAGTGAAGATGGCAAAACAGGTAAAACCTTCAACTCGAGGAGAACTTGAGATAACTGACCTGAATAATCTGTATCTTAAAGAAAAGAGTCTCAGAGTAGAACTGCTCGGCAGAGGCTATGCATGGCTCGATACAGGAACGCACCAGAGCATGCTCGAGGCTGGAGAATTCATCTCTACAGTCGAAAAGAGACAGGGACTGAAAATAGCATGTATTGAGGAGATCGCATACAGGATGGAATACATTAATGATGACGGCCTGTTGAAGCTGGCAGAACCGCTTATGAAGAATGGTTATGGAGAATACCTCATTAAACTGATGCAGCAGGATGGCGATAATGTCTTTTAAGTTCAAACAGCTCGAGATACCTGATGTTGTACTGATAACACCCGAAGCTTTCAGTGATTCGCGCGGACTCTTTATGGAAACATATAAAAAGAGTGAGTTCAGTGCTAATGGAATTGACTGCTCTATAAAACAGATAAACTTTTCTGTGTCAGCCAAAAATGTGCTCAGGGGGCTTCATTACCAGCTCAAACCTCATGCTCAGGCCAAATTGGTGCAGTGCCTCAGAGGAAGTGCCTATGATGTTGCAGTTGATATAAGAAATGGCTCACCATATTTTGGCAGATGGGTTTCAGCAGTGCTGACTGCTGAAAATAGGAATCTTCTTTGGGTGCCTGAAGGATTTGCTCATGGATTTCTAGCATTAGAAGATAATACGGAAATAATGTACGGAATCTCTTCTGAGTATGCAAAGGATTCTGAAAGAGGAATAATATGGAATGATCCTGACATAAGCATTAATTGGCCTTCAAATGAGATAATACTCTCAGAAAAAGATACAATGAATATCAAACTCTCAGACGCTGAGATCAACTTTATATATGGAGATTAACGCATGAAAATACTCGTAACAGGCGGAGCAGGTTTTATTGGCAGTGCATTTGTGCGTATTGCTGCTGATCAGGGTATGGACATTGTGCTTTGCGACAAGATGACCTATGCTGCTGATCTGCTGAGAGTCGAGTCTGCAAAAAACAGGATATCAACCTACACGGTGGATATATCAGATGCAGATGCAATGGAGAGCATATTCGCAAAAGAAACTCCTGAGGCTGTTCTGCATTTTGCAGCTGAAACTCATGTTGACAGAAGCATAATGAATCCTGACGAATTTGTCCGTACAAATGTTACCGGCACTACAACGCTCCTGAGACTGTCGCGAAAATTCAGAACAAAAAGGTTCGTTCATATTTCGACAGATGAAGTTTACGGAGACCTGCCTGCTGATACAGATCTGAAATTTCTTGAAACAGACCCAATAATGCCCAATTCACCATATGCAGCAAGCAAGGCAGCAGCAGATATGTTTGTAAGGTCATATATAAAAACATTTGACCACCCTGCCCTGATTGTGAGGCCGTCGAACAATTACGGACCATGGCAGTATCCTGAGAAACTGATTCCTCTGACTATTGCCAAAACAATGCTTAATGAAAAAATCCCTGTTTACGGCAAGGGAGACAATGTCAGGACATGGCTCTATGTTGATGACTGTGCAGACGGTATATTCAAACTTCTTCAGAATGGGAACCCGGGTGAAATTTATAACATAGGCAGCCATGAAGAGAGGAG
Organism: Dissulfurispiraceae bacterium; assembly: GCA_034002665.1. Taxonomy (GTDB): domain Bacteria; phylum Nitrospirota; class Thermodesulfovibrionia; order Thermodesulfovibrionales; family Dissulfurispiraceae; genus JAFGXL01. The sequence goes on from JAVFAA010000001.1 coordinate 891,076, forward strand.
AAATATTGATGTGATAAATTCAATACTTGAGCTAATGAACGGAGACAGGGGTCTCATAGAATTTGTACCAGACAGGCCTGGACATGACTTCAGATACGCTGTGCATACAGAAAAAATAAGCAGCGCAACCGGATGGACCAGTTCAACATCGTTTGAGGAGGGGCTTTCAAAAACGGTTAAGTGGTATGTTGACCATAAAGACTGGCTTCTGAAAAAGAAGTCTGATGTAGAAGGATTTGTAATGGCTCTCATGTCTGAATACTCAAAAGAAGGAGATAAATCTTGAAAGTTATAATAACAGGCGCAGCAGGTCAGCTCGGTACTGAACTTCAGCATACCGCTCCTGCTGAAGCAGATATTATACCACTGGCGCGAAAAGATCTTGATATAACAGACTCTGTTCAGATTGAAGATGCTGTATGTAGTCAAAATCCTGATATTGTTATCAATACAGCAGCATATGTGAGAGTCGATGATAATGAAGATGAGCCGGAAGCTGCCTTTAAACTTAATGCGATAGCTGTGCGTGATCTTGCACTGGTATGCAAAGCCAAAAACATTACACTTGTTCATATAAGCACAGATTATGTTTTTGATGGTGCAAAGAGGTCTGAGCCCTATCTTGAACACGATAGACCAAACCCGTTAAGCACATATGGCATCAGCAAGCTCGCTGGTGAGCAGTATGCGCTCAATTTCTGTAAAAAGAGCTATGTTGTCCGTACATCAGGACTCTATGGGAACAAAGGGTCAGCAGAAAAAGGCGGCAACTTTGTACTTGCCATACTTAAAAAAGCATACGCAAACGAACCTATTAATGTTGTTGACGATATTATTGTATCGCCAACATATGCCCTTGACTGTGCATCAGCAATTTGGCAGATAATTCAGGAAAAAATGCCTTTTGGTATATATCATGCTGCAAACTCAGGCAGCTGCTCGTGGTATGAATTCGCATCACATATAATATCAAAAGCCGGCATTGACACTGAGATCAGGAAAACAACGCAGGCAGAATACCCTTCAAAAGCCAAAAGACCCTCCTGGTCAGTTCTTGGAACAAACAGCACTCTCAAGATGAGGCATTGGAAAGAAGCTTTTAATGAATATATTGTCAAACAAGGAGCTTTATCATGAAAAATCTTCTGAACAAGCGTATTCTTGTAACCGGTGGAGCTGGTTTTCTTGGATCACATCTCTGTGAAAAGCTGCTTGCTGAAGGGCACGAAGTTGTCTGTGCAGACAATTTTTATACTGGCAGAAAGTCTAATATTAAGCATCTTATGCATAACCCCTACTTTGAGATTATCCGGCATGATGTATGCTTTCCGCTATATATTGAGGTTGATGAAATATACAACCTTGCCTGTCCTGCATCACCCATCCATTATCAGTTTGATCCTGTTCAGACAACAAAGACCTCTGTTCATGGGGCAATCAATATGCTCGGTCTGGCAAAAAGGATCAAGGCAAAGATACTCCAGGCATCAACTTCAGAGATATATGGCGACCCAGCAGTTCATCCACAGACAGAATCATACTGGGGAAATGTGAACCCCATTGGATTCAGGTCATGCTATGACGAAGGAAAGCGCTGTGCTGAAACTCTCTTTTTTGATTACCATAGACAGCATAATTTAAAAATAAAGGTTGCACGGATATTCAACACCTACGGTCCAAGAATGCATCCCAATGATGGGAGGGTTGTATCCAACTTTATAATGCAGGCACTCAGAAATGAAGATATTACTGTTTATGGCGATGGAACTCAGACAAGAAGCTTCTGTTATGTTGATGATCTGATCAGAGGTCTTATAAGTCTTATGTCATCACGGGATGAATTTACAGGCCCTGTGAATATTGGCAACCCAACTGAACTGACAATACTTGATATAGCAGAAAAGATAGTGTCTCTGACAAAATCAAGCTCAAAAATAATATTCAAGCCCCTGCCTGCTGATGATCCAATGCAGAGAAGACCGGATATATCCCTGGCAAAGACAGAACTCAACTGGCAGCCGGCCATCTCTCTGGAAGAAGGTCTTGAGTCAACCATAGCATATTTCAGGCAGCTTATCTGAATGGCTAAAAAATCACTTGGCCAGAATTTTCTTTTTGACAATGCTATTCTCAGCAGGATAACAGCTGCTGCTTCCATAACAAAAGATGATCTGGTTGTTGAGATCGGTCCAGGCTACGGCACTCTCACTAAACATCTCTGTAAGGCAGCAAAGAGAGTATTATCAATCGAGATAGATGAAGACCTTTATAATAAACTTGCTCTTGAGCTGTCATGCTTCGAAAATCTGGAACTTCTAAACTTTGATGCAATGCAGTATGACTTTAGCCAGCTCGGCAACTTCAAGGTAGTTGCCAACATTCCTTACTATATAACAACCCCCATTCTCTTCAGACTTATTGAGACAGCGCCAGGACTTCAGTCCATGACGCTTACTGTACAGAAAGAGGTGGCAGAGCGCATTGTTAGCCAGCCCGGATGCAAGGATTATGGCGTGCTTTCGGTTGCTGTGCAGTATTATGGTTCTGCTGAGTACCTGTTTACAATACCGGCTGCTGCATTCAGGCCAGTGCCTAAGGTTGATTCAGCAGTAGTATATATTGATATGACGCATAAGCCTGATCTTGATATAAGAAACAGGAATACTTTTTTCAGGGTTGTTAAAACAGCATTTTCACAGCGCAGAAAAATGCTCTCAAACTCATTAAAGCCCCTTTTTCAGGATGTACAGGAATCTCTTGCTGAAGCCGGCATTGAACCGACAAGACGACCAGAAACACTATCTTTGTCAGAATTTGCCAGAATTTCAAATATATTGAAATAAAAAAAACCAACAAATAACCCTAATATATCAGCAAAAATCCTTGTAAGAAAAAATTATAGAGCTATAATATTATTAAATGACATTTTAAGTTTCTTGACAATAATATGTACAAAACTTAAAATGTTAGCTGTTAATAAACTTCGAAACTCTTGGAGGAGTCATGAGCATTAGCAGAAGGGATTTTCTTAAGATCGCATCTGCCGCTGCTGCTGTATCAGCGGCACCTGTCTTCAAATCAGTTTCTGCCATGTCAAACAAGCCTTCAGCACCGCCAACCTTCAGTCCCAACTATTGTGAACTCTGTTTCTGGAATTGCGGACTCATTGCAAAATCAGTTAATGGAAAGGTTGTGAAAATTGAGGGGAACCCACTGAGCTATCGTGGAAATGGCAAATTGTGCGGAAGAGGTAATGCAGGACTTGGGTTGCTTTACGATCCAGACAGGCTCAAATATCCAATGCTTAATACCGGAAAGCGCGGCGATCCGAAATGGAAAAGAGTAAGCTGGAACGAAGCTCTCAGTTTTGTAGCTGACAAGCTGAATGGAATAAAACAGAAATATGGTCCGGAGGCTGTAGCTTTATTTTCACACGGCACAGGCGGCAGTTTCTGGAAACATTTTCTTAATGCCTATGGCAGCGAGAACTCAGCTGCCCCTTCATTTGCACAGTGCAGAGGTCCTCGTGATGTCGGATTTTATCTGACATTCGGTGCTGCCCCAGGGTCTCCTGAATACTATGATTTTGCCAGGAGCAAATTTATTGTACTCATTGGCTCACATCTTGGTGAAAATGCACATAACAGTCAAGTGCAAGATCTTATTAACGGCATATCTGATGGTGCAAAACTGGTTGTGCTTGACCCCAGACTCTCAAATGTAGCTTCAAAAGCTGACTGGTGGCTCCCTGTAAAGCCTGCCACAGATATGGCAATACTGCTTGCATGGATAAAAATTATCATAGATGAAGAGCTATATGATAAAGAGTATATATCTAAATATGCCATTGGCTTAAAAGAGCTTAAAGAAGAAGTAAAGAATTACACTCCAGAGTGGGCATCAAAAATTTCTGAGATACCTGCTGCGACAATAGTAGAAATAGCACATGAAATGGCCAAACACAAGCCAAATCTCTGCATATCAGGCGGCAGATTCACAGTCTGGTATGGGGATGATACTCAGAGATCAAGAGCTATAGCCATACTTACTGCACTAATGGGCTCATGGGGCAGAGAAGGAGGATACTATCTGCCAGCCAAGGGCAAGGTGCCGGCCTACCCTGGACTACCCGAATATCCTGATTCAGAATCCGGCATGACAGGGGACTATCCTTTTGCACTGTTGCCTGTAACAAATGCCATAAGAGAGGCAGTTCTTACAGACAAACCATATCCATGCAGAGGATGGATTGTTTACGGCTCAAATTTGATAAAGACAATGCCAAATACAAAAGAGACAATTGAAGCTATAAAAAAACTGGATCTTATGGTAGCTATCGATGTACTGCCGATGGAGATTACGCAGTGGGCTGATGTGATACTTCCGGAATGCACTTACCTTGAACGATTTGATGATATTCAGACTGGTAAATTCCAGACTTTTGAAGTTACATTGAGGGTCCCAGGGATGAAGCCCATGTTTGAATCCAGACCATCATGGTGGATAACTAAAGAGCTATCAAAAAAGATGGGGCTTGAGGCTTATTTCCCCTGGAATGACATTGAGGATTATCTCAAGACGCGCTGCGATGCTGCTGGAATTAATTATGAAGAGCTAAAGCAAAAAGGCGCGATTCAGTTTAACGAAAAGGCCCATCCTTACATAACCGCCCAAAATCAGCCGAAGTTCAACACTCCATCAGATAAGATAGAGCTATATTCAAAACAGCTGAAGGAGCATGGCTTTGATCCTGTTCCGAAATATACAGCTCATGAAGAACCACAGCCAGGTTATTTCAGGCTCGTATTCGGAAGGTCTCCGCTACATTCATTTTCAAGAACTGTGAATAATTTTATGCTTAATGACCTTATTCCTGAAAATGAGCTATGGATAAACACAAAACAGGCACTCAAGCTGGGACTTAAAAAGGGAGATTATGTAAAGCTTGTTAATCAGGATGGAATCAAGACAGACACAAAAATCAAGGTGAAGATTACAGAGCGTCTTAGAGAAGACTGTGTCTATATGTACCATGGATTTGGAGCTAACTCTTCAGGACTTTCAAGGGCTGATAAACGAGGCATTGGAACAGATCAGATAATAACCAAGTACACAATAGATCCTCTTATGGGCGGCACAGCTATCAGAGGCATTTTCGTAAAAATTGTGAAGGAGGCATAGGGATGACTCTACTTAACATGAACCTGCCGGATATTGCCGATATAAAGAAAGTCGTAACCGATATTCTAAAAGGAAAAGGCGGCTTAGCCCTGAACCTTTCGATTATAGGCATAATTATGGGTATATATGCCCTGTCGAGGCTGCTGATTGAAGGGCATGGAGCTGTAACAAATACATCAAGTCTCGTTCCATGGGGAGTGCAGATTTCAACATATGTGTATATGGTGCTATTGAGCACAGGATGCACATTTATAAACTTTTTTGGATATATGTTCTATAGAAAAGAGTACGAGATGTTCGGCACAAGAATACTCTTTGTCGGTATATTCATCGCATTTGCAGGCATGGGTGCGCTCGCAACTGAACTCGGCAGAATGGATAAGATGATATACTTTCTGCTCTCTCCTCAGCCAAAATCCCCAATGTGGTGGATGTCGGTCTGGTACAGTATTTATGTAACACTAAAGCTTGTTGAACTTGTCAATCATAAGCGGGGCAAACACTCTGACAAGCTGCTGTGGATAACATTTATAGTTGCCATAATCACATACAGCAATCTTGGCAGCGTATTTGGAATAGTTGAACAGAGGGCATATTATTTTGGACCGCTTCTGCCGATCTACTTTCTGATGCTTGGATTTCTGACTGGCGCAGCCTTATCAACAATAATAGCTTCAGCGCACTTTTATAAATCCGACACTGAGTTTCAGAATCATGTCCGCCCCTTTAGAAACTCGCTGCGTATTGGGCTTGGCATTGCGATTGTTGCAACATTCTGGAGATTGGTTGCAGGAATGTATGCCCAGGCTGAAGGTTATGAAATATTCAAATTAACCTTCATGCACACATTTTTCTTTGAACTGTTATTTGCTCTTGCAATACCTTTGGTCGTAAGCTATTTCAGCACATGTCAACGATGCATGATTGTAATATGTTCTTTTATTCTTATAACGCAATTCAAGATCAGGACTGATCTTATTGTTGGCGGGTTCAAAATACCTGTATTCAAGGCATATTCAATACCTGATATAGTCTCTTATATGCCGTCACATGTAGAATTTTTTGTTGTTATCGGAGCTATATCAGCAGCAACCTTCATATATGTCTTTGCAGATAAAATAGGCTTTTTCGAAGGGGAGGAGCATATCCATGGTTAAAAATGAAGAGCTTATCAATATAATGACTGAAGACTTAAAACGGGCTCTGAAAAAACCTGCTGATAAAAGAGTCTGGGTAATGGCTATTGACATTAAAAAATGCATAGGCTGCCATGCATGCACAACCGGATGTATGTCAGAAAATCTGACACCTCCTGGCATACAATATAGACCTGTAAGGGAGAGTGAGATAGGAACATTTCCAAATATTGCCCTGAAATTCCTGCCAAGACCATGCATGCAGTGTGAAAACCCTCCTTGCGTTAAGGTCTGTCCAGTAAAGGCTACTTATAAACGTGAGGACGGCATAACAATAATTGATTATAACAAGTGTGTTGGCTGCCGCTACTGTCTTGTTGCATGTCCATATGGTGCACGTTCATCTGATGTTGGTGCTTACTATACAGGCAAATTCAAGAAAGCAACATATGAAGTAGAATCATCGCAGGAATATGGCAAGGAATGGGCAAGAAGAAATCACTTCTGCTCACCTGTAGGTAATGCCAGAAAGTGTCACTTCTGCATACACAGGATTGAAAAAGGCGTATTGCCAAGATGTGTTGAGACCTGCCTGTCAAACGCAACATATTTTGGCGATCTGTCTGATCCTGACAGCCTTGTAGCCAAGGCCGTTGCAAAAACAAACACATTCAAGTACAAAGAGCTGCTCGGCACAAAGCCAAGAGTTATTTACATCACATAAATAAATTAGTAAAGGAGCTAAGCATGTGTCTATACATGCTTAGCTCCTTTTTTGATCTTTCTGCTGACATCTTGCTCAAACATCAGCCCAAAATGTTAAAATTCCTGAATTATTCATCAAAAGGACTATCATGCAGATCGGTTTTTTAATTATCAACCCGGAATTTGTTGACTCAATCTTTGAACTGCTTGAGGCATCGCTTAAAAGAGGACATTCAATTCGCGTATTCATGACAGATGCAGGTGTAAAACTTCTCGAAAATAAATTGATGTTAATCCATGCATCTTCCTTAAAAATTCAGATAAACTTCTGCAGCCACAGTGCAAAAAAGCATCATGTAGATACCTCCATATTGCCAAAAGAAATGGTACCCTCAACGCAATATCAAAATGCATTGATGCATAATGAATGTGACAGAGTGCTCATTTTTTAAGGAGATTCAGTTTGCAGAAGAAGATAGCTATTATAGCAAGAGATAAGCAGAATGAGGCATTCAGAATGGCAGCAGGATTGACTATTCTTGATGACTTAATCGATATTTTTGTTCTTGACAGTGAATTGGAAAATGATGAGCTGACAGCAAATTCATTCAACCTGGTTCGTACTCTCGAATTGAATATCTATACCAACAACCCTGCAAACAAACAGATGCATTATATTTCAACTGATGAGATAGCTCTCAAGCTGCTTGATTATGATCTGATAGATCCTTGTTGAAAAGGCGGTGCTGCTGATGAAAATACTGCATATACTAAAATCAGAACCAGACAAAACAGTTACAAGCATAATTGAACTTCAAAATCAATCCATCGAAGTTACTGTTGTTAAGTTGATGGGAATAGAGGCTGATGAACTTTTACATCTTGTAGAAACACACGACAAAGTTATCATGTGGTGAGCAATTGCTCAGTTATTATAATTTTCTGTCAAACTGTTATACATATTCTTGGATAGTGACGCCATGAACATCATACCCATCCTCACTTCAGGATCCCGCATAATTCTTAAAATATTGGATAAGTTTGGTTCGGGTGGAGTGTTAGCAAATTCCTTTATTGTCTTTGTCATGCACTTTGTTACACTTCTGAGTATATCCTGCATCTGGGGTGTTGAGACTTCTTCAACAAAAGCTGACAATACAGTCACAAGCCTCTGCACCATACTGTCTGTCACAACATTGGCAACAAGACCAATAAGGTATGATGATTCAGACAGGAGCTTCAGATTACCTGTCTTCTGAAGGTTCTTGATCTCTCTTACAGCTTCGATCATGGCAGGATCAGCTGCTTCATTAGCAATTTTTAGCAGAGTTCCTGCCATTGATATATTCCGCTCAAGCATTTTTTCTGTGACAGTATTAAGAAAGAGCGGTACAGCATCAGTCATCTCGAACAGATCCTTGAGCTTGCCTGATCTGTACACTTCTTTCAGCTCTCTAATGCTGTTTATTATTTCAGGGCTCGATAGTTCCGTAAGAGCTTCATTAAGAGAATGTCCCTGCTGTTTGACCGCAGTCTCTCCTGCCCTGCTGCATACCGGGATAGAGTCAAGCATCTTGTGCAGAGTATCCATTGCACCGGATTTCTGCAGATCAGAAACCTTGGACAACAACTCATTCAGAGCCTTGAGTGTTTCCGGATCAAAATCAGGAGCAACTGGCTTGTCAGGCATTAGAGGATTCCTCTTGCAGTCAGCCAGTAGAGCCGGTTATAGCCAAGCTTCATCCAGTGAAGCATTCTCGAAGGCGGAGAAGGATTAGGAGGAGTATTATAGTTAAACCAGATATATGTTGCCTCATCAAATCCTGTCTCTAAAAAGCAGACAACCTTTCCGTCATACTCTATTGCTGTATTTCCTTCAGCAATTATAGATGTGAGTCTTTCAGCAACAACATCAGCCTGAAAATGTGCTGTTGAGCCAGCCTTGCTTATGGGGATATCAGTTGTATCGCCGACAATATATATGTTTTCATAATTATCATTTATAAGAGTTTTTTTATGAGTAGATACCCAGCCATTTTTGCCCATTCCAGAGTCTTCTATCACCTGAGCCCCTTTATGCGGGGGGATTGTTATCAGCATATCATAGCCGAATTTGTCTCCTTCCATTGAGCTGATAATATTCTTCACAGGATCAATTTCTTCCATATTGAAAAATGTGTCATACTTTATTCCTTTGCGTTCAAACTCGCGTACTGCCCAGTTGCTCACAGATTCAATAACATGAACACTATTGATAGGATAAGTATAGTGCAGTTGTACCTTATCAAGCATGTTCTTTTGCTTAAAATAATCATGCAGCATGAATGTGAGTTCAAGAGGCGCTACAGGACACTTGTGAGGTATACCCATGCTGATCAGTATCCTGCCGCCATTGAAATTCATTAAAGCTTCCCTCAGCTTCATGGCACTCTGCATATCATAGAACCAGTAGCTGCCCTCCTGGAGTCCGGGCACTTCTTCAGGAACAATTCTTGATCCGGTTGCGACCACAAGATAGTCATAGTCAAACTCTTTGCCGCTTTTTGTTGTTACAATGCGGTTATCTCTATCAATATTAACAGCAGGATCCACATAAAGATTTATATGAGGATCAAGAAGGTCTTTCTGTTTTCTTGTAATCTCCTGAGGACGCACCTTGTCAAAAACAACATAAAGGTAGCCAGGCTGGTATATATGATCAGGATTGTCAGTAATCAAATTAATGACAACCTTTCCTGAAGTAATATTCTTATAAAGATTTCTCGCCAGCAGATTGGCTGTTATCGTACCTGCTGAACCACCGCCAACAATAACTATCTTTGTTGTCATCAACAATTCTCCATGGGTTAATATTATTTTATTTTTCTGACTACAAAATGGAAATAATCTCCTATTGCCTCTTCAACAAGAATCTGATGCCCAACCCTCTTTACCCAAAAAGATGCATCCTGCATTGATTGATTTTCTTCAAAATAAAATTCTATAACCGTACCTATATTTGCCAGCTTCACAGCCTCGATCAATGACATAATAGGACCAGGGCAGTGAGACCCCCTGGTATCAACAATCTTGTCAATACTGAACTCATCCATAGACTTATCTCCCAGCTGGATTTATAAACCATAATTATAACGAAACAAAATAATAATACGCCATAATATCAGGCAATAAAAAAGAAGTTAAGAAAAATTAACTTCAGCATGGGCTCTCCGCAGGCAGCCCGAGCGCTTCCATTACTCCCCGTTCTTTCTGTATACACGCATCCGGCTGCTGCTGAATACGCCTCTGCTCTTCAAGCTGATCCAGGTCAGCAGCATCTGAGCTGACGCTTGAAAACAGAGTGATAATAGCTGCAAAAAAGAGCTTTATGATTAATAATATCTTCCCTCTGCTCATTTTCGTTATTAAGCGGTTGTACCCACTGCTGCCTGAGCGCACTCCTTTATTTATTCCATCTTCTTTTATTTCTTATCTTTATAGAGTCTATTTAACCTGATCGACCACTACTTATTTATCTTTGCTCGGTGAACTCTATCAGAGTTCATTTATGTAATGCTGCATTTTTTCTGATGCAACCAAGCTTACTGAATGCGCAAAATAAGCCTGTCAATTGACTTAATTGCTGATTCGTCTGCATACTGCTTAATCTCTTGAAGAAATATTTTCATATTTTTTCTGCAGATTATCAGCATTGGTTCTCTTTTGCTCGCATATGCACCGTATTCTTCGCTGCATAAAGGCTCAGCAAAGCTGTTTGCCATTTTTATGACAGCTGCAATTTGAGAGGTGTTAACAATGATGACATAATATTCACTCTTTAATAATGAAGAATGTTCTTCGACCTTATCCTTTACAAAACATATCGTCGCTAAAGGTTTGTCTTGTGGGCCAATATGTTCTAAACAAAAACTCTGTACCACATTTTGTTCTGAGCCTTCTAAATACCCGACATTAAAAAGTAAAAATAATAACCCTAAAACAGCCATGAAATATCTATACATGCAATTCATATTCAATGCCTCCGTTTGTTTTACGTGACAGTTCTCACGATCCCTCCCGCAACTTCAGCGGCTTTTACTATACTGGTCGACAGGTAAAAAAATCTATACTTTTCGTAAAAATAAATACAGGTTTCGTAAATTTATAACTGAGAAATTTAACTTATATTTTCTGTATATTCAAATAGTTAAACTATATCGTGAGCTCTTTCGTTATTTTTGACTGGTTTAGTCAATATGATTCAAGTGCGTAAAATTGTAAAATTATCGCCTTGAAATACAGTTTTAGGTGTATGGACATTATACATTATTGACATTTTTCATATAATTATATAAGAATATGATTATGCAATATTCACTGAATGTTCTTAAACTGCTGGCCGACAGCTCAAGGCTAAGGATTGTACTCCTCCTCAAAGACAGAGAGCTCTGCGTCTGCCAGATTATGGGCGTGCTTAACATATCACAACCTCTTGTATCAAAGAATCTCTCTATGCTTAGGGAGGCGGGTCTACTGAAAAGCCGAAAGGACGGCAAGCAGGTCTACTACTGTCTGAAAAAGAGAATGAAACAACCTGCAGCATCTATTATTAATGAGCTTTCTTCAGCCCTCATTAAAGACAGAATATATATAAGCGATATCACCTCGATGAAGGAGTGTGAAGAATTTCAGAAGAAAACCGGCAAATGCGGGATGCAGGGGCTTAAAGAGTTTATGAAACATCATAGAAAAAGTAAATGATTTGGTTGAACAATCAATAAAATGATGTAGATAAACAGGAGGCGTATATGCATAAAAACAGTTACACGAACTACTCGCCAATGTACTTCTTGGCATCATTGGGCAATGGGGGGCTCTCTGTAGCATTTTTTACCTATCTGATGTTCATGGTGCCTCATGAGGACAAGCCAATGGCCACATTCAGCGATATCTATCCATATCTGGCTGGAGGCAGCCTGATCATATCCCTGCTGACAGGTCTGGCTCTTGCAGGAATACTTTACTTTGCATATGAACACTACCGTCTTCTGTTATGGAACCTGAAAGAATATAGCCGTTTTAAGTCTACCCAGGACTTCAGCAGGCTTAAGACATCAAATGATGAGGTCAGTCTTATGGCAATACCGCTGACACTGGCAATGTCCATAAATGTATTCTTTGTTCTTGGCGCTGTCTTTGTTCCTGGCTTGTGGAATATTGTTGAATATCTTTTCCCTTTTGCAATGCTTGGATTTCTTGCAGTAGGAGTTTATGCTATTCGCATATTTGTCGGATACTACAGCCGTTTTATCCATAGCGGAAACTTTGATTTTGACAACAATAACAATCTGAGCCAAACTCTCGGAACTTTCAGTTTTGCCATGGTTGCTGTTGGGCTTGCAGCCCCGGGGGCAATGAGTCATAATCTTCAGGTTAATGCCATCTCAAGTTTTTTTGCAATAATGTTTGCCACATTCGCCATACTTATCGGACTGATAAAACTGGTTATCGGCATGCAGTCCATTCTCAAAAAAGGCATCTCAACAGAAACAAGCCCCTCTTTGTGGATGTTTATACCCATATCAACCATACTCGGCATAACTGGAGTAAGGCTTTTGAGCGGATTTTACCACAACTTTATGCATCAGCCTCTGCCGCCTGCAATATTTTTTATGCTTATATCATTTCTCATTGGTGTGCAGCTCTTTTTCGGTCTTGTAGGTTGGTCTGTAATGAAAAAGAACAACTATTTTAAGGACTACATCCATGGAGACAAAAAGAGCGCTGGCAGCTACTCTTTGATATGTCCAGGAGTTGCATCTGTTGTACTCGGAATGTTTTTTGTTTATTATGGCCTGATAAAAACCAATGTTGTCGAGATATTCTCACCGATCTATTTTATGATGCTTGCTCCGCTTGTCATTATACAATTGTTGACCATAAAGGTGATTATATTGCTCAATAAGAAATTGATTCCAACAAAAGGACTGCTTGCTGACCTGGGCATTCCAGAAGAAGACTGAAAAAATAAATGAAATATAAAGAAGACAGGGTGTTGTGATAGATCAATTCCCTGTCTTCTTTTCAATCTGCGTACAAATACCATGCAGCATATTCAGCTCCCACTCAGCCAGTCCAGCCCTGCCTATAAAATGTTTTAGATTATTCATGATCTTTTTTTCGAGGTCCCTGTCTCCTCTCGGGATATAGCCAAGTGATCTGAGTGCGATAGATATCCGATCATACAAAAAGGAAAGCTCAGCATGAGATGTCATTCCAAATATATGCTGATCATGCAGAGCAGAGCTGCAATGCTTTGCTCTGTTGCTGATGCGCCTGGCTCTCGTTAGTTCATAAGCTGTAATAAGCAATGCCTGTGACAAATTAAGAGACGGCTGTTTAATGCTGGCTGGAATGTTAATCAGAAATCCACATTCTTCAACTTCATCATTATACAATCCCCTGTCCTCTCTTCCAAAGACTATTGAAACAGCTGATGTTTCAGCAAGACTAACTATCTGATGAGCAGCATTATCAAGAGATATTATATGGCCTCTCTTTTTTCCCGAGCGTCGTGTAGTGCCTATAACCACTCCTGCGTCAGCTATTGATGTTCTGAAATCAGAAAATATCTCTGCAGATTTCAGCACATCAAGGGCATTATGAGCCAGCCACCGGGCTTCGTCATTAAGGTCAGGAGGGTTGACAAGCCTGAGCCTGCTGAAGCCCATATTTTTTATGGCCCTCGCGGATGCTCCTATGTTGCCGGGTTCGCGCGGCTCAACAAGCACAAAATTAATATTACTCATCCAGTTCATTGGATATATTTTACAGATTTTATATAAAGTGCTCCAGACTAAACAAACCTAAATATAAAAAAAGAGGGCTTTTAAAAAGCCCCCTCGCAAATCCTGATAATTCAGGCTGTAATTAGCAGCCTTCTATTGCTTTTTTCTTCTTCTTTGATGGCTTCTTGTCAGCTGACTCACCAACAATCTTGCCGTCCTTTACTGTAACCTTGTCTCCAACCTTAACTTTTGCATCTTTTGAATCAACAACTGTTTCTGCTCCCTTAGCATCCTTGACTGTAATCTTGGAGCCTTCTACCTTTGATACTGTACCAGTTACATCAGCAGCAAAGCTGAGACCTGCAACACTCAAAGCAAAAACAAGCGCGATTACTACTGCGAAAATCTTTTGCATCCAGTTCACCTCCTCTGTTTAATACACTTTATATAGCAACTTATGTGCCTTAGTGCTTCTCTATATTTTACTGAATGTTATGAATTCAATCAATTTAATTTTTTACTTATTTGAGGATTATTTGACTCTTTTGAGGATATCAAACCACACTTTTCTTGACAAACATGAAGTAGACCATGGTCCAGCATCCAAGCATTATAAAGATTGTGGTTGTAATGCTCGAAAGAGCAAGCGTTGACATGCCGGTAAGCGCGTGTCCGATGGTGCAGCCGCCTGCAACTGCAGCACCAAATCCCATCAAAAGACTCCCGCCAAAGACCCTGACCAGTTCATCAGCAGGTGGAGTATGAAGTCTGTATTCAGACAGACCTCGTGCACTTATATAAGCACCTACAGGAATACCAATGATGTAGAGTGCGCTCCATGTACCCTTAAAAACACCCCAGAAATTGAACATTGTATCAAATCTGGACATACTGTCACCCATAACAAACATGAGAGTTGCCTCTGACATAGGTCCTGCTACTGATAGCCCCCTGGTCTGTCCTCCCCAGTAGTATGACGCCCAGAGAGCAAATATAACTATAACTCCAATCAGAATGCCGGTTACTCCTGGGAGATACCCTTTTTTGGGTTTATGGGCAAAAAGTCTGCCTTTAAGCACATATGCCATCATAAATGCAGCAACAACAGCAATTACTGCCCATTTAACATCATGTCCTCCAATAAGATCCCAAAGCGCCGGATTCAGGACTGCCTCATCACCGGATTCAATGTTAATCTTAAACCCTTTTAAAAAGTCCATTACCGGTTTTAACGGTCCATGATAGGTGGCCACAAGAGAAAGACCAAACCCCAGGACAGCAAGAAGTGATGAGACATATCCCTCCCCCATTCTGTAGATAACGCCGCTTCCGCAGCCGCCGGTCATCACCATGCCAACTCCAAATATATAGCCGCCTACCATATTGGCAATGATATTAAAAGACTGACGCCTCAGACCAAAATCACCAAGCAGGCCCATATCTTCCATAAGGTTTGCGCCTACAATAGCGATAGAAAGAGACAAAAGCCATACCTTAAACAGGGTGGTATCATTAATATATACAACATCCCTAAATGCTGAATTCATACAATATCTGCCGCGTTGAAGAATAAAACCGAAGACAATGCCAGTGAATATGCCGCTTAAAAGCATCATAATTGAAGCCTGCTGTATTTCGACCATCACAAATCCTCCTGTAATACAGCTGTAAATCAGAAGTTGACTGCTGCTAAGCAAAATAAGAGACATATGATTTTTGCATATAGCACAGTTAAATGTAAATTATAAATATCTTAAAACATTTTTACAGATCCTTACATCCTGCACACTACATATCAACCCTTGATATTACACCGTGGAGCTTATTTGACGGCAGCTTGTAAAACTGCACAAAAGCAGGCGTCAGACGCTTAAACACAGAAAATACTTTCCAGACAAAATTGGTTGTGCTTATATCTTCCAATCCATAGAATATACTCTTCTCATCAATGCCTGCCTCTGTGAGAACATCCTCAATATCAGGCGCCTCCAAATAGCCCATCTGGATTTCAAAAACCCTGAGACCTTCGGCGAGATCTTCCCTGAAATATCCGACAACACCATATGGATCGTCTCTTTTAATAATTGAGACAAGTATATTATCTTCATAAATAATATGATTAGTCAGCATTGTGCGAATTATGTAAGGCGGAATTTTCCTGGTATCCCTCGAAAAAAACAACGCTGTCCCCTTGATAGTATTCATTGTCTTTCTCGCAAGCTTATACCGCTCTATAAAGAGTTTTATATCAAGCGGACGAAGAGATCTGTATAGCTTTTTCTGACCCAGCGTATATATCATTATCACGATAAACGGAATCATGGCAATTATGATTGACCAATATCCACCATGCGGAATTTTAAAAATATTTGATCCCATAAAAATACAGACAACTATTGTGATGAATATGGAAACAGACATCTTTAATCTGTTTTTTCTGATCATGAATATCCATGTCATCATAATGCCTGTCAGTATCATGTCGCCATTAACAGCAAGACCATATGCTGCTGCAAGATGGTGCGATTCGCGAAACTCAAACATAACGAACAGCACAGCAATAAGTAAAAACCAGTTAACAGCTCCAATATATATCTGGGACCTGAGCTCGCTCGATGTATAATCAACCTTGAACATTGGTATTATATGAGTAGTAATCCCCTGATAAACAACCGAATACATCCCGCTTATCATTGACTGCGAAGCGATGACAGTAGCAGTAATACTCAATATGAGAAATGGTATATAAAACGCAGGAGTCAGTCTGAAAATCATCTCAAAAAGTACATTCTTGGCATCTGGATGCGTAACGAGAAACGCTCCTTGACCGCAATAATTAAGAAGAAGGGCGAAAAAAACAAACCCCCAGGCTATAATTATCGGCTTTCTGCCGAGATGCCCCATGTCAGCATAAAGTGCTTCTCCGCCTGTAGCACAAAGTATGACCTGGGACAATACAAAAAAACCTGACAATCCATTATCCATAAAAAATTTAACAGCATAGTAAGGATTTAAAGCTTTCAGTACAAAAGGTGTCTGAAGGATAAAAAAAGTGCCGGCTGCAGCAAGTATCAAAAACCAGACAAGCATAATCGGACCAAAAGCTCCGGCAACCTTCCCGGTTCCTTTTCTCTGTACAACAAAAAGCATTATGGCTATCATCCCAGCAATTAAGATGAGTAAGCTCTGGTCCATCTTTTCGAGTCCTGGTATCAGCAAAAGACCCTCAACAGCACTCAATATACTTATTGCAGGCGTAAGAACCCCATCACCAACTAAAAGAGAAATGCCAATAAAAGCTAACAGGGTTACAAAAGATACCTTTCTGCCTGATTTGAGCAGAGATACCAATATCTCCTTAAGCACAATGGTTCCGCCCTCACCTTTTTTGCTCAAACTCATCGCGAGCCAGGCATACTCAGCTGTAACAATTATTATCAATGTCCAGATAATAAGTGAAAGAATTCCTGCTATATTGGCTTCCGTGGGTTTTGTGAGCAGGAATATTACTGTAAATGTGTATATTGGACTTGTGCCTATGTCTCCAAACACAAGGCCAAAAGATTTGATTATGTCTCCAACAGATACTCTCTTATTTTTCATAAATAAAACACTCTTAAATCTGCCATAGCAGTATAACAGAGTGCACGAAAAATGGGAATATTCAAAATTCACAATCAGAAGAGCAGGGAACACACTATAAAAGACAAACAACAGAACATCAAAGCTCTAAAACTCAAAGACTCTATCACTCCCAAACTCCATAACTTAAAGGCAGATGGTTCAATCTCCGCAGCTTGTCACTGTGATTCCGATTATCAGGCTTTCATCAATTGTCTGACTTTGTTTAAAATAGATTGCCAATTTGGCGATATACTGAATAATTTTCCCGGAATTAGAATGTCAAAACAGGATCACTTTATTTCTGGCGAACAGAAGGCATGGACAGCACTTGCTGCAATGGATGCTGTTGAAACAGCAAAAAATACCGGAGTTGACTTTGACAATGACTCCCGGTCATATCTTCTTAAATCGCTCAACAGCACAGTAGGCATATCACCGCTGAAAAAAGAATTTATCTGCAATGATGAGAACGGGCGATTTTTGACAGAAAGACTCGGATATTTTTTCCGACTCTCAGCACTTGTTTACATGACAACCGCCAAAGATATCAGCCTCTCCGGCAGATTGATTAATCCATCAGGAATGAAGGGAGGAGAAATTTATTTCAGAGGCTCGCACATACTACCGTTAGACAAGCTTGCTCAGAAATATGAAACAGACAAACAGGGCTTTATATCACGCGCGCTTGAACTGGGCGGAGCAGAGACACAATATGGAGATGCAGGAGTTATTCTGCTTCCGCTGCCTAAATTGCCCATATACCTTAACCTGTGGCTCAAGGATGATGAATTCCCGGCAAGATGCGACATAATGTTCGACTCAACATGCGAGATGCAGCTGCCGCTGGATATAATATGGTCTGTTGCAATGATGACCATATTGGCTATGCTCTAAGCATTATTTACTTTTGATTTATCATTCTTTGCCGTTCTTTTATTTTATTTTCAAATTTAACTATTGTCTGAGCGTCCAAATTAAATGTCTTGAGCCAGCCTAACATTCTCAACGCTTTTTCCATATTACCTTCATTGAAATACATCTCTCCTGCTTTTTTGAAATTATTAACTGCCTTGTCTGATTCACGATTTGAGTCATAAACAACCCCGTACATCTCATAAAGATGAGGATCGTCTGTCTTGAGCTTTTCAGCTTTGTGAAGATGCTCAAGAGCCATTTCCCAGTCGCCCTCTTCAGCGTTTCTCGAGGCAAAAACAAGCTGCTTAGTATATTCATCCAGTCCACTCAAGTCAGGGGTCGGCAGAGGTCCATTTTGAGTGCCTGATGAGAGCGAACTTGATGGCATGGTACCAGCAGTCTGAACCGCATAGGCCCTACCCTGCAGAAGAGACATACAAATAATAACAAGCAAAAATCTAATTAACATTGACATTGTCCTTTACAAGTTTTTTTATCTGAGCAAGATATACTGACTTGGGATTCAGATTTTTCAATGCTTCAGTAGCCCTTTCAACAGACTTTGCATCGCCATCTGCTGCAGAAAGTTTAACAGCAGTGAAAAACTCTTTCTCAGCCTCAGTTGACCTGGCGCCTGCCATCACAGGGCTCAAAATAGTCCCAAGCTGAAAATGTGGCACAGGGTTTGTCGGATCGATCTGTATAGCAGTACGGAGCTCTGCAATAGATGCCTGATAGTATTTTTTCTCATTATCATTTTTACTCTTTTGAAGGTCTGTAGTCAGTTTTTCTAAATCTTTTTCATTAATTTCCTGTTTTTTGTCAAGCTTATCCATAACAACAGCCATGTCTTTTTTCTTATCAGCTACCGCTGTAATTGACTTTCTGAATAAGAGCATTCCATTGAGGGTATGCAGCGCTGATTTGATCTCAAAGACCCTGTTTCTTCTGAACTTGCGATCTTTTATCTGGCTATCTGGATCTTTTTTATATATCTGATCTACTATTGTCAAGGCCTTTTTTGTACTCTCAAGACCTTGATCAATCTGCCAGTTATGATAATTTTTGTATATCTCGGCCATATAAGCTACAGGCTCTTTTGAAAAATCCAGCTTCTTCTGTTTAGGTTCACCCTTTACAGCACTTGCTGAAGAAGCAGACCCATTGTTGACAGTTAAAAAAATCATCACAAAAACAAATGTAAAACCAATTACTATTTTTCTCATTACCATCCTGTTGCATCTCCTGTTTTTGATTTGAGGAGGGGACATGCCCCTCCTCGTTTTTTAGGAACAGTCTTTTACTGACCGCCTTCTTTACCGTATCTCTTCTTATAGAACTCTACAATTTTTCTGAGTTCTGATGCAGGCATGCCTTTCTTCCACGCATGTTCTGGTTTGCTCAGAATATCTCCTTTGAACTTTTCCCATTTTGCGGTTATAGCGGGATCATTTTTAGCTTGCACAGCCTTATCTGCCTCAGGCAGGAGCTGGAAGTAAAAGTTGAGCGCTACTTCATAAATTCCATGCCAATGAGACCAGTCTGGAGCAAACATCGCAGCACCATGGCGTCCTCTGCGTCCTTCATGATGCCATAGGTGCCAATAGTGAACTTCTGTAATTTCATTGAATGGTGTTGGATCAAGCACCTTGTTTTCATGCAAGAACTTCATGATGTTTGTAGCTGGAATGGCAAACTTCTCATTATAAAGCTCCACAAATCTGTCGAACTGAATAAAGAAGCCATTGATCCAGTTTGGTGTATGGCATTCAGAACAGACCTTCTTCATATCCTCTCTCTTCTGTGCGCCATTAGGAAGCACTTTTGAGATAGGCGGCCTGAGGGTCCACATAATTCTCGCACCAACATCGTGGGTTGCGCCAAGCTGTCTTGTCGGACCCATGTGGCAGGTTGAACAAGTAGGTGCGTGAATATAATCCTTGCCCAAAACCCAGGGGCCGGATTTGCTCATATTAAGTTTGTCTTTGAAAGTATTGAATGCTATACCGTGCTTGGAAAGATCATATATCTCTGCCTGCGGATGATCAGGTCCCTGATGACATTTGCCGCATGCCTTGGGATCTCTTGCCTGCTCAACACTGAAATAATGTCTCTGATGACATGCAGTACATGAACCATTTGATCCATCAGGATTAAGTCTGCCAACACCGGTATTTGGCCATGGGCCTACCTGGAGTTTTCCGCCTTTTTCTACAACTATATCAGAGCCATGGCACTGGGTGCAGCCGAGATCAAAGTTTGCCTCACCCGTAACAATTCTACCAAGTACATTATCAAGTGAACCTGTAAATTTGTTTGCCTTGGCATGATGAGAGGTGGTCATTTCCTGTACCTCTTTTGCATGGCATTTAGAACAGTCTTTGGGTGAAACAATTACAGCAATCGTGTACCCCATATGCTCTATGGCATCCTTGTCAGACTTGTTAGCCTGATGGCAATCATAACATCCGACACCCTTGGCAGCATGGCTGCTCTCCTCCCATGGCTGAACAATGCCTGGATGCAATGGTCTATGACAGTCCAGACAGGCCTGAGACTCTTTGTTGAGCTTGCCGATTTTGGCCTTTGCAGGTGCTGCCGTGGCATCTGTATTTATACTAAGTGCAGCAAAAGCAACAAAGGCAATAAACAACATTAGTACAACTATGAGCTTCCTATTGCTCATCTCACTCCCTCCTTTGAATAAATTACTCTTGATGAACAAAATTTACTGCAATCCTCCTTTTATGAATTTGTATGTAATACAGGGAAAATCCCTGTTATCCGGACAAAAAAGGCCTCTCCCAACCTTTCAGGGAAGAGAGAGGCAAGAAAAACAAGGAGTGGATGAGTAAGACTGTCCTTGTTTTGGATAAGCACACATATGTTATCTGCAGA
This sequence comes from Dissulfurispiraceae bacterium, assembly GCA_034002665.1. Classification (GTDB taxonomy): domain Bacteria; phylum Nitrospirota; class Thermodesulfovibrionia; order Thermodesulfovibrionales; family Dissulfurispiraceae; genus JAFGXL01. Next base: position 912,302 of record JAVFAA010000001.1, read on the forward strand.
TGCATGTATATTCATTTCATTTTTATTGCTGCTCAGATATTAAATAGCCATCTGTTGAAGCAATATAAATGCCTGAATTTTTTTTGTTGTTTTTAATGTTTTTTTTAAAATGACATCTGGATTTTTTGTTTCAAAAGCGAACGGAGCGTGAACACTCAGGGAAATGAATTGGAATTGATACTTAAAATACAAACAGCAGTGCTATTTCGATAAAAGCCGCCACAAACTTGTTCTTGAAATTCCAAGTGCTTCAGCAGCACGGGATTTGTTACCCATAAAAATATCAATAACTTTTTCTGCATACTCACGACTTAATGCATCAATGTGCTTTATATTGTCATGACTTGGAGTCTCAATTGAAGAGATCTTCATTCCGCAGGGCAGACTTGACTGTGTTATCAAGGATTTTTTTTCAAGAATCACAGCTCGTTCAACAAGGTTCTCAAGTTCTCTGACATTGCCTGGAAAACAGTAGTTTTCCAACAGCTCGACCGACTCGTTGCTGAAATCAGAAATTCTTTTTTTGTTCAACTGATGCATACTTAAGAAATATCTTGCAAGAGGCATGATATCTTCTCTGCGCTGCCTTAACGGAGGGATCTCGAGTTCCATGATATTGATTCTGTAATAAAGATCTTCCCTGAACCTTCCCTGTTCAATTAACTTTTTTACATCCTGATTTGTTGCAGCAATAAACCTTACATCAACATTGATCGGCTTTGTCCCCCCGACTCTATAAAACTCTCCTTCTTCAATCACCTTGAGCAGCTTGGCCTGAAGAGCTGTAGTCATTTCAGCTATTTCATCAAGAAACAAAGTGCCTGAATCAGCAATCTCTACAAGCCCCTGCTTTGTCCTCACAGCGCCAGTAAATGCACCCTGCTCATGCCCGAAAAGTTCACTGGACAGCAACTCCTCAGTAAGGTTGGCACAGTTGATAGTTAGAAAAGGCATCCGCTTTCTCCTGCTGGTAAAATGAATGACTTTGGCAAGCAGATTTTTACCTGTGCCTGTTTCACCTGTTATCAGGACATTGCATTCAGATTCCCTTATGTTGTCAACCATTGAAAGGAGTTCCTGCATTGGTTGGCTTTTTGCAATTACTGGAGTACCTTTATTAACACCTAAAAAAGTCTTGAGAGCAATATTTTCTCTTCTAAGCATCTTCTCTTGATATATTTTTTTTATCTTGAACAACAATTCCTCAAGATCGAAAGGTTTGGTTATATAGTCATAAGCTCCGTCCTTTACAGCATCAACAGCAGAACCAATCGTGCCATATCCTGTAAGCAAAATAACATCTGTCTCAGGGAACTTGCATTTAACTTCTTTTAGAAGCTCTATGCCGGACATATTCGGCATCTTTACATCAGTAATGAGCAGATCAAAAAATGTTGAATCAAACCTCTGGAGTGCTGAAATGCCATCGCTGACTCCTTCTGCTTCATAGCCCTCCCTACGAAGGGAATTCAACAAATGTTTCAGGGTTATCTCTTCATCCTCAGCAACTATAATTCTAAATTTCACAATTAATGCTCCTCGGTAAAACTATTGTAAACAGAGTGCCTCTGTCCTTAATCCTATCTACTGATATCTGTCCTTTATGCTTTGCTATTATGCTGAAAACAATAGAAAGTCCAAGTCCAGTGCCTTTGATTTTTGTAGTATAGAACGGCTCAAACACATGTTCAATGCTTTCAGGGCTTATGCCGCAACCATTATCTGAAACAACTATAACGACACTGTTGTCTGGACAAGTAACAGAGACATTCAACACCTTGCCGTAATCCAGTGAATTGTCAGTCATCGCATCAACAGCATTGCTGAAGAGATTGATAAACACCCTCTCCATCTGAAGACTGTCCAGATCAACATTAACTTCTTCAGGTGAATCCAGGTTGAATTTAATGCCATCAGCATCGCGGTCAGCGCAAACCGCATTATAAGAAGATTTAATCAGGTTAACAATATTTACTGAAGATAAAAATGGCTCCCTGCCTCTTGCAAAATTGAGGAGATCTTCTACAAGTTTCTTTACCCTCTCTATCTGACTTACAATATCTTCAACAGTATCATATATGCTGCCTGTGCAATCCATACGAGCCTCTTTTGACAAGACTTGAGCAGAGATTTTCATATTATTAAGAGGATTGTTTATCTCGTGAGCCACGCCAGCTGCAAGAGTACCAATAGCAGCCAGTTTCTTAGACTGCAAAAGTTCGATATTCTTTTTTTGAAGCTCTTTGTCACGCGCTATAAGATTATCATCCATCTCATCAAGCTTTTTAATAAGAATTCCAATTTCATCCTTATATTTAAACATTGCCAAAGGAACACGATCTGTAAAATTTCCACTTCCTGTGCTCTCAACAACTTTTATTAAAGCTTTCAACCTATTCACAATATTATTGCTTAAAAAGAAAAGTGTACCAATTCCAATCGTGAGAAACAGCGGAAAAAGAATCATTATGGCAATCTGAGATTTTTTTATAAAAATCTCAACATTATCTATTGCGCTCCGGTCCAGTGCCCTGGTCAGTCTTAAGATTTCTTCTCCAGTGCTTTTTAAATCAGATATTTCAGTATTAATCTCGCGCAGTATGAAAATTAGTTTATGATTATGCGGTAGTGATGATGTCTGGTTAAGCAGTTCAATATATTGACTTGTATCTATGAATACCAAAGACTCAATTAATGGAAGAATAGCAACGCGTTTTGAGAGCAGTGGTTTGATCTTTTTGAATTCTGATGCAGCTTCAGAAAAAAGCTCTTCAATTCCCTTAAATCTTTTACTATATTCATTAATCCTGAACTGGAGCTCTGAAATATTATCTGTACTGCCCAATATCGATTTATCGCTTAAAAGTGAACTGAGTTCACCAAGATGCTTATGAATTAAATCAGAATCATCTTTTGATCTGGACCAACCATTCAACAAATAGCTGGCTTCGCGTCTTCTGAGTTGAAGTGAAATGCGCCTGATTGAATCAGAATTTTCAAGATATTTTATCTCATTTTTGATCTCGATAAAATTAAAGTACTCAAAAGCGACAAGCAGGAGAATAATAAAAGCACTGATATTAAAGCTAATCGCGATCTTGCTCCTTAATGAGATTGGGCGAAGAGATTTAATATCAAAAATTGAACGAATACTGTGATAATCCATCAAAGGGAATTATATATCAAACCTTAATATTTCTTCATCATAATCTGAAAGCAGTAATAAAAATCTTTTGCAATCACTGAGAAAACAAGTGTAAAATGTTTTTAGCGGACAAAATAATGTTCAGGATAATATCTGCGCTCACCACTTTTCTGATTATTTCAGCTATATATGCTGACAACGCATCATGTCAACATATGCCTGATTCTTATTTCAAAGAACCGACCTCACAGGCTGGTGCGCGCAATGTAGATCTGCCCAAGAGAAAGAACAGATTGGAAATCAGAACGATTGCCGAACTTACTCAGCCTGACACAGAATATTTTCTTGTTCAGGATATTAAATCTGCAGCAACAGCTCTCACAGTAAAGGCATCACACATCACAATCAATCTTAATGGCCATAAAATAACTTATCTTGATCAAAACGGTTCACTTCAGGGATCTGGAATCCTGATATCAGGAAAGCGTAAAGATATTGATATTCTCAATGGTGAGATTGTGCAGGGTCAGGGCAGCTGCATAAATGAAACAGGTACTCCTGAATGCAGTGCAGTATATGCTCAGGATATTGTTGATCTTCAGATGGCAGGACTCAAGATAACCTATGGAGCACAAAACAGCCCTGCTGTATATGCTGTCCAGGGCAGAGAGCTGCATATTTATAACAACACATTTCATGATACAGGCACCAGCACAACAAAAACCCAGGTATACACAATTGACACAAAAAACAGCGCTGATACTAAAATTTATAACAACTCCATAAGATCTGAAAGGCAATCAGCAATTGCAGCCGGTCTAAACAGCGATATTTTTCAGAACGAAATACGCATACAATCAATTAAAACATCAGCAGTCGGAATAAGCTTCATCACCGGTATTGTGCGCCAAAACAGGATTTTTCTTGATGGGCGGAACATTACAGGACTGGTTGCAGGGAAACAGGGGAAGATTCTCTCCAACCATATTCAGATTCGCGCTGCAAGACGAAGTGAAGATATATCAGATAGTTCAGGTGTATGCATAAAAGTATCAGGAGCATCAGAAAATACTGAAATAGCATCCAATCTGCTTGAACTATACGCTGAGTCTGAGAAAACCATATCTACCTCAGTATATGTAAGTGTTCTTAACAAAAACAACAAGGTACAAATCAGCAATAACTATATATCAGCTCTCGGTCGCAGCAGCAGAGCCAGAGCATCAGCAATAACTATTGCAGGCAATAATGAATCGCTGCATCTGACATTCAGAAACAACAAAATTATGAGCAGCTGGACAAATATATTGTTTGGCGACCAGACAGGTCATGCCGGAGGCTCAGCAGTATTTACAGAAAACACATTTATCATGTCCGACAAATATGCTGGTTACAGCACAATAAGAAGCTTGCATACATCACGAGATTTTTCTGCATATTTTTTCAGCAATAAATACGAATCTGATGCATCAAAGGAGAGCATTGATTTTGAAGCCAAAGGAATGGTATTCAAAGAGCTGGGATTCGGCTGGACAATAGATATTGCAGTAACAAATGCGGGGAAACCTGTCAGCAATGCTTCGGTTGTTGTCAAAGACTCATTCGGATCTCTCGCATTTGAAGGATTTACAAATGACAAAGGCTTGATCAGAACTTATCTCGTTGAATATGTATTAACAGGACAAGCGCCGGCAGCCATGCAGTCAAGGCATCAGAAACATTTCATCAAATATTCAACTCCTCATAAAATACAGGTTAAAAAAAATGAACTGTCTGAAGAAAAAAATATCAGGGCAGAAAGCAGCAGAATTGTGATAATCTCGCTTTAGCAGCAAAATTTTAAAATCTCAGGCTTCTATGCCTTGACAATAAGCACAGAACATGGGGTATGAGCAATAGTAACACTGATGTATACAAGCCTTCTGAACCCCTTTTTTGCCATGTTTCCCCATCAGCTTTCCTGCTTTCAGCTTCTTGAATAATTGTCTTATAGATGTCTTCAGATGTCCTTATAATTGCTTCATAATCAACTCCAGCAAAGTCCGAGTTAACCGGTACAGACTCAATATGCTGTTTTATCTTTTCTGCTAACTGAGACGCGAAGACTGAGCTTCGATCTGCTCACATGCAGGCATTTATTTTCTTTCTGATTAAATTATTTCTAAGCTGGCAAGGCAGTTCATGATGCAATTAATGATCAGGAGCGCTGTTTAAGAAATGCGAGCAGTGAGGTTATTATTTTTATGGGAGATGGGGGGCAGCCGGGTATTACAAGATCAACATCAAGAACTCTGGAAACTCCACCAGTCACTGCATAGCTTCCGCTGTAAACACCACCGTTAAAAGCACAGTCACCGCAAGCAACAACAAATTTGGGATCAGGAACAGCTTCATATGTTTTTATGAGGGCAAGCTCCATCTGTCTTGAGACAGGTCCTGTAACCAGAAGCATGTCAGCATGCCTTGGTGAAGCTACAAAATCAATTCCAAACCTCTGTATGTCATAAACAGGGTTGGATAATGCTGTACATTCCCATTCACAGGCATTGCATGAGCCTGCGTCAACCTGCCTGATCCTGAGTGATCTTCCGTAAATTGATTCTATATCATCCCTGAGACCTTCGAGACTGCGAAGCAGTTCTTGCTCTGCAGATACAGCTTCTGCAGATATATTTACCGCATTTCTGCGTGAACAGAGATTTTTTAATATTTGTTTAAGCATATCATAATCCTCTTTTTAATTGATCCATTACATATCACAGCCCGAATATGAAAGATTAAAACTTTTATTCGTTAATGGAAAATCAGGCACAATATCTCCGTTTACAGCAAAGGGCATGGCAGACCAGTTGCAGTAAGAAGGTGATCTCAACTTTACCCTGAAAACCCTTCCTTCAGGGTCTGACTTAACCCAGTAGAAAAGACTGCCTCGTGAAGATTCAACATAACCCAAAGCATGCTGCATAGCAGGCACAACCGGGTATTCAGATGCCAACTCATTGCTGAACTGACCTTCGAGCAGCTCCTTTATAAGCTGAATTGAACTGTCAGCATCAGCAACTCTCGCAAGCATTCTGGCAAAATCATCTCCCCTTTCGAGCACATGAGATTCAAAATTAAGGGATCCATAAAGAAGATGTGGATGAAGTTTGCGCATGTCATCATCTATACCTGAGGCTCTTGCAGCGAGTCCGGTTATACCAAGTGCTCTTGCTATCTCTTTTGCCACATGTCCGGTAGTCTCCATGCGTTCTATGTGCGAAAGAGTCTGCAAAAGCAGGTCAACAAAATCCCTGTACTCTTTTGCAACAATCCCGATGGTTGATCTGATATCATCAGATTTCTGCATAATGTCCAAAGCAACTCCGCCGAGCGTATTAATCCCCCGCAGGTATCTGCTGCCGGTCACTCTCTCATTGAGCTGCATAAGCCGCTCTTTTATCAGGGCTCCTTTTGCGTATCCTACTGATAGCCCTGTGCCTGCGCACATATTGCCAATGTCTCCGATATTATTATAAAGCCGTTCTAATTCCAGAAGAAGCGTCCTTATGGCTGCTGCACGCTGCGGCAGTACAATTCCGCACATCCTTTCAACTGCCATGCAGTAAGCTGATGAATGAGAAAATGATGATGTTCCTGATACGCGTTCAGATAAAAATGCGCCCTTTTCAAAACCTATCTTTTCAAACTGCTTTTCTGTGCCTTTATGTGTATAAAAAAATCTGGAGTCAAGATAAAAAATTGTCTCGCCTATTGCGCTGAATCTGAAATGTCCAGGTTCGATTATACCCGCGTGAACAGGTCCCACCGGTATTTCAAAAATACCCTCGCCTTCGACGCGCATGAACCTGTAGGGTTCTTTTACTTTTATACCCTCAGACCATTCTCTCAGATCTGTTTCTGATATGCTCCAGTCTTTTCTGAGGGGGTACGAGTCTTGTGGAAATGATTCATGAAACACAAGTCTCTGGGGCATTGGATGCCCTTCCGGCTCAAGACCAAACATATCCTTAATCTCCCTCTCATACCAGTGTGCTGCAGGAATGTCCTGAGTAATTGAGGGATACGAGAGCTCCTCAGCAACTGCTGAATTAATTATAATGAATCTGTCGCTGCTGCTGTCAGAGAATACGGCATATATCCTGAAGCATCCTGTATAGGCTCTTTCGTCAGTGCAGAACATCAGCCTCAGAAATGCATTGTGCTTCTGAAAAATAGATATACATGCTGATCTGAAATCATCCCGAGGCACCTCAACATATTCTTCGTTGAGTCTTATATCTGAATGCAGTATTCTGTAATTTTGTGTGCTCATTAAAAGGCTCCTATTACTGCAGTACATGTCTTGATAGCATTGTTTATAAATTCAGGCAGCCACAGTCCTGTTACAATGATAATAACAGCCAGACAGAACATAACACCTGTTCCGATCCTGTCCCACAAATCAGGCGGATATGAATCAGTACATTCAGGAGCCTCTTCACTGCATCCAAACAGCATTCTGCCAAAACACTTTACCATGCCGTAAAACACCACAGCAGAGAAAATCAGAAACATTGTCACAAGAGTCCACTGTCCATTATCAGCAGCAGCCATCAAGATTGAAAACTTGCTTATAAATATATTAAACGGTGGACTCCCTGCAAGAGCAAAGACTCCGATAAATATTATGCATCCAAGCAGAGGTGCGGCTTTGAGCACTCCGCATACGCTATCAATTTTTGAAGTGCCGTAGCGGGATTGAATTCTGCCTGAAGCAAAAAACATCAACGGTTTTGCTACTGCGTGATTCAACACATGCAAAAGCGCCCCGTACAGGGCAGCAACACCGCCAATTCCTGCAGCAATCGAAATGATGCCCATATGCTCAATGCTGCTGTATGCAAGAAGCCTCTTGTAGTTTTTTTGAACAAGTATAAATACTGATGCAATAATCATCGAAGCTATTCCGAAAAAAACAAGAAGATCGCCTGTAAACTTGCTCCCTGCAGACGGTTCCACAATAGAAACAAATCTTAAAATACCGTAAAAAGCTGTGTTTAAAAGAACACCGGACAACAGCGCACTTATCGGACTTGGAGCCTGACTATGAGCATCAGGAAGCCAGTTGTGCAGAGGGGCAAGTCCTGCTTTAGTTCCATATCCAATAATTATAAAAATAAATGCAAGTTTCATGGTCGCAGGATTAAGTTTTGAAGCAATTTCCTTAAGTTCTGTCCAGTTCAGAATGCCGTTCCCTGTATTCAGGCCAAATGACGCATAGTAGGTTATGAACACCCCGAGAAGTGCAAAAGTTATACCTACTGAACATAGTATGATGTACTTCCATGCAGCCTCAATGGCAAGCTCACGCTTATAAACTCCCAGTCCTATTAGCAGAGCTGATACAAGTGTGGTAGCCTCTATCGCTATCCACATCAAAGCAAGATTGTTCGAAACAGTGACAAGGAGCATTGTAAAGATAAATATATGCAGCAATGCGTAATAACGCCTGATGTTCTTCATGCTTGTAAGGCCCGAATGCAGCTCATGCTTTAAATATCCGGCTGAATAAAGAGAAGATGCCAGTCCAAGAAGCACTATTATTGACATCATATAGCCGGAAAGCGGATCCATAAAAAGCATACCATTGAAGAGCTTCAACGGACTCTTGAATGATGCTGCAACAGACATGGAGGCTGCAGCAGCCAGCAGCAGAGAGCCTGCAGCGCTGACAACTGCTGCGACTGAATGTCTATACGCAAAATAGCATATCAGAGCAGTCAAAACAGGAATGGCCAGCACATATAAGATAATAAAGCTATTCATTTTATCCCTTCAGCGTGGTAAGCTTATCAAGATTTGATGATGCAAAAACCTTTTTTATCTGGATCGCAAATATACCCAATATCAGAACAACCATCAGCATATCTATAAGAATACCGAGTTCAATTATTGTCGGCATTCCGAATGTCAGGGCAAATCCGGCAAGGAAGAGTCCATTCTCCATCACAAGCAGGCCTATCACTTGTGTTATTGCTTTTTTGCGGGTAATCATTATAAAAAGACCGATCATGATTACAGCCACAGATATCTGCAGGACATTCTTAGAAAATCCTGTCACAAAAATGCCTTCTGTGAGCGAGGCGTAAACAATACTGACAAGAATGCCGGATATCAAAAGAGAGAAACCATTGCTTATATAGGGCTGAACTTCATGAGTAACCTTCATCTGTCTTATGGTGCGGACAAGAAACATGGGTATAATAATCGCCTTGCTCAAAAGCGTAAGGATTCCGGCAATATACAGATGCATATCTCCAACACTGAATGCCGTTGCAAAAATCAGCAGTGACAAAAGCAGCGAATTGATCCTGTATGCCTTTACACATGATTCAACTCTTCTGAGCGTATTCATGGCGATGGTACTCAGCAGGATGCCGGCTGAAATAAAATCAATTAAGGTGAACAGGTTAATCCAGTCTTTCATTAAAAGCTGCTCCTTTATTTCCCCATCATTATATACAGTAAAAATGCCAGTACGGAAAGTATGAATGCACCGCCAAGAAGCGACGAGAGCTGAAAAAATCTGAGCTTGGCCCTGCTAGACTCTATTACTGCCATAAGGGCTGCAAACAATATAATCTTCCCGGCATAAATCAGCATTGACATGGCAATGTCCGTGATACTACCTGTTTTTGCTATGCCGAACGGTGCAAAAATATTAATGGCAACAGTGAACAGGAGCATTTGCTTGATATAATGCGCCCATTCCATCAGCGCAAGATAGCGGCCTGAATACTCCAGAAGCATGCCTTCATGGATCATTGTAAGCTCAAGATGAGTATCAGGATTATCAACAGGAATCCTTCCGGTTTCAGCAATTATGGCTACAATGAATGCGCTCATCGCCAGAATATGTGAAGGTGAATAAACAATGGCATGCGTCTCGGCAATCCTGGAGAGATTGGTTGAACCTGCAGCTATGGCAGCGGTGAATATGCTCAGCATTATCATGGGCTCAACCATTATCGCTACCGTCATTTCACGGCTGCTGCCTTCGCCTCCAAACGCTGTGCCAGTATCAAGCCCTGAAAGTGCCATAAAAAATCTTCCGAGTGCAAGAATATATATAAGGGCAATTACATCACTCATGATCCACCCTTCTGAGTTCACACTTATTACAGGCACTATCATCGCTGCACATAAAACCGAGCCAAAGACAATATATGGCGAAGCCCTGAATATCCATGAGGCAGTCTCTGAAATAACCATCTCTTTCTTGAAAAGTCTCAAAAGATCATAATAGGTCTGAAATACAGACGGTCCCTTCCTGCCCTGGATAAGCGCCTTCAGCTTTTTAATCAGCCCCTGGACAAGCGGTGAAAACAATAATATTATTATGAATTGCAGATGTTCCATATCATGTCCAGAATATAAGCAAAAATATTAATGTAAGCAGAATATACCCGAGATAAAGATTCAGATTCCCTGACTGAAGTACCTTTATCCTGTTGGCTGTGCGGCTGATATTGGCAGCTATTTTATCATAAACATATTTTTCCACAACCTGGGTTATCCTGCCCCTGTAAGTCATGCTTCTTACAAACAATGGTTTTAACAGATACGATATTCTGACTTCCCTGCTCGGCAGATATATGCGTTTAAATATCAGTTTAATGGGTTTTGAAAATGCTGCGGCGCTATATTGCATTCTGTAATCAAGAGATCTTATGCCGCAATCCCAGGAACATGCCTTTCGTACTGAACGGCGTTTCGAGACAAACAGTACAAATATAAATGCAGCTCCTGCCATCACCATAACAGTCAACAATATAAGCGATGGAGAAAGAGACGAAAAGGTTCTATCAATGAACAGTGAGTGCCATCCTGCGGGGGATGCAACAGTTCCAGTCATCATGAAAACAGAGCCTGATACAATATTAACTGCGAGTCCAGGCAGTATGCCGCCAGCCAAACATAATATGCTCAGAAGCCCCATGCTGACAAGCATTAATGGATGCGTCTCAGTTGCCGCCGCAGACTCATTGGACCTTGGAGAACCGAGAAAAGAGATGCCAAAAGCCTTGACAAAACATGCTGCAGAAAGCGCGCCTGTCAGAGCCAAGGCAGCTCCGCCCAATGGTGCTGCTATTTTTGCGGTCATGGACTGAGAGTTGAATCCAAGAAGCAGTGATTGAAAAGTCATCCATTCACTCACAAAACCGCTGAATGGCGGGAGGGCTGATATTGTGACCGCACCAGTCAGAAAAAAAAGTGCAGTCCATGGCATAAGCTTAATGAGTCCGCCAAGCCTCTCCATATTGACAGTATGCGCGCTGTGCAGTACTGCTCCTGATCCGAGAAAAAGGAGCCCCTTAAAAAAAGCATGGTTCATAATATGATACATTGCTGCAGTTGCAGCGAGCGCAGAGAGCGCATAAAAACCGCCTGAGCGGAACAACATGGCTACACCCAACCCAAGAAATATGATTCCAATATTCTCAATGCTTGAGTATGCCAGCAGCCTTTTTATGTCTTGTTCCATATATGCATAAAGCACCCCAAATATGCAAGAAACAGCTCCGAGTACAATGAGCACAATCCCAAACCAGTCAGGCGGACTTATGAGCATTGTAAAATTTATTCTGATAAATCCATAAATACCCATCTTGATCATAACGCCCGACATCAGCGCAGAAACTGCTGACGGAGCTGCTGGATGCGCCTTGGGCAGCCATATATGAAGAGGAATGAGCCCTGCCTTTGTGCCAAATCCTACAAGTGACAACAGGAATATAGTGCATACTCTGCTGAAAGAGAATGTCTCTGCAGCAGAACTGATAATATTGAACTCCATACTGCCTGTGCTTTCAAACAGTAGAAGGAACATAACAATAATAAAAGCAGTGCCAATATGAGTCATAACAATATACAGCAGACCAGCCTTTGCAGAACTATCATCACCGCGCAGTGTAACAAGAAAGTAAGATGAAAGTGACATTGTCTCCCAGGCAATCAGAAATGTAGGAATATTGGACGCTGCAGCAACCGCATACATGCTCAATATGAAAAGATTGAACAGGACAAAAGGCATCTTTTCGCTGCCGCTGTTGTAGTAGCCCGCACAATATATAGAAGCACAAAAGGAAAGCACTGATATTATCATGATAAAAAAACCGGCAAGCCCGTCAGTGCTGAAACTGTATGTCAGAAACGGCAGGACTTCTGCCTGTGCAATAACACCGCCAGGCAGCCCGAAACACAGCAATAAACCATATATGCCGAGCATCAAAGAACCTGCTGCCGGAAAAAGATAAGGGAATTTTGTGCTTCTTATTGATGGGATCAGAGGTGTCAAGGCACCTGCAAATAAGAGAATAACACCCGAATATATTAAGATATGTGTATTCATCGGCGAAACAACTCGATTTTATACCCGCGTCTAATAAAAAATCAAATCGTCATATTTAATATACTAATTTGCATTACTGATTTTATAGTTTTAATATACTAATAATAACCGTATAAACTACCGGCAGCAGGGAGGAACCACATGACAGAAACAAAAATATCAATAAGCGGCATGAGCTGCGGACACTGTGTAAACAGGGTAAAAAAAGCAATTGATGCGCTTAATGGAATTTCTTCTTCTGATGTTCAGATCGGGACTGCTACAATTTCATTTGATGAGGCTATGATCGACAGGGCTGCTATTGCTGCTGCAATAGAGAACGCAGGCTACAAAGTTACTGACTGAACAGCGTCTTAATTATCTTCTGACCTGGCCGCCTGTCTTTTCAGAGAGAAAGGCAACCATCCTGTTGTGCAGCAACTCGATCTCTTCCTCTGTAAGAGTTCTGTCTGAAGCCCTGTATTTAATGCTGAAGGCTATACTCTTTTTCCCCTCTGGTATATTGCTGCCCTGATAGACATCAAATATTGATGCGCCTTCCACAAGACCGGAACCAAAGCTTGATATCATGCTGTTCAGTTCAGAAGCAGCAAAAGATGCATCGAGAATCAGCGCAACATCCCTGTCAATTGCCGGGAACTTGGGCAGCTGAGAGTATTTTGGCTCGATAAACATTAATGAACTGATAGAATCAATAAAAAACTCCTGCACAATCAAAGAGGGCCTTGATGCCTTGATATCAAGCTTCTCAAAAACTATTGGATTGATGGCTCCGAGAAATCCGATCTTCCTGTCTCCTGAGTATATATCAGCTGACTGGCCTGGATGCAGAAATTGTTCAGATGAACGGATAAAAGAATATGAACCGAGTCCAATATCCGCCAGTATGGCTTCAGCTATTCCCTTGACCACAAAAAAATCATTGGCTGTTTCAGGATAGAGGGCTTTGGCTTTTTCCTTATAGTATATGGAGCAGACAGTGTGCTTTTCTTCAGGAAGGCTTCCAACGCCTCTGCTCAAAAAAATCTTTGATAATTCGAACAGCCTGACATCTCTGTTGCTGTGCGCCAGATTATGGGCAAGGTTTCTCAGAAGTGAAGGCAGTATCATTGTACGCATACAAGCCTCTTCGGATCTCAGAGGATTCCTTAGCTTAACCACACGCCTTCTCTCATCGTCTACGGATATGCCAAGAAGATCAAGATCAGATTCTGACATAAAACTCAGATTAACTGCCTCAGTGCATCCGGATTTAAGAAGAGCCTGTTTTATCTCTTCAGACAGTCTCATGCCTGTATTTGACACCTTTGATGCTGCCTCAATGCCTACAGCAGCAATAGGAAGCACAGCTGGAATGTTGTCATATCCATACATCCTTGCTATCTCTTCAATAACATCATAGTCCCGCTTAATATCCTTCCTGAACGAGGGAATTGCTGCCCTGAAGAATTCTTCAAAAACCTCTGTCTCAATACCGAGACCTTCTATGCATTCAAGCATCTGCTCTTTTCCCAGAGCAAGCCCAAGTACCCTGTTCACCTTTTCGTACCTTACATCTATTGATACAGGTATATATTTTTTTGGATACATATCAATCTTGCCGTAGAGTTCACCAGCAGCCAGATCTTTTAAAAGATATGCAGCTCTGTCCAGCGCCTTTTTAAGAGCCTTAATATCACTGCCACGCTCAAACCTGTATGATGCCTCTGTTTTGAGTCCAAGTATTTTCGAAGATTTTCTTACTGATGATGGATCAAAATACGCGCTCTCGATAAAAAGGTCTCTTGTGTTCTCATCGACCTCAGAGCCCTGCCCTCCCATTATTCCGGCAACAGCAATTGGTGCTTCCGAATCGAGTATGAGCAGGGTATCAGCAGGTACAATCCTCTCAACTCCGTCAAGAGTGGTTATCTTGGCTCCTTTGCCCTCTGATATCTGTCCTGCCGTAGCTATCCGTATCCTGTTGCCCTTTACCTTGTCAAGATCAAAGGCATGAAGCGGATGGCCAAACTCCAGAAGCACATAATTGGTTATATCAACAACATTATTGATCGGTCTTATTCCGCACTTTTCGAGCCTCTGCTTCATCCAGTCGGGTGACTCTGATATCTTGACATTGCGTACAATTCGTCCTGCATATCTGTTACATAGATCATAGTCGAGTATATCAACATTAAAACCAAGCTCACCTGTATGCGCAAGCACATCATGCGGTGGTATATTGATACTGGTTTTGTAAAGCGCAGAGAGTTCTCTTGCTATACCTATTACGCTTAGACAGTCAGGCCTGTTGGGTGTTACATTCACCTCAAGCACATAGTCATCTCCAGCAGGTTCTATCGCTTCGACCTCGAGCCCTGCCATAGTAAGCCTGTGCGCTGCCTCTGCAACAGGCGCATCTAATGCAGCAATCTCCTTAAGCCAGTTATACGAGACTTTCATTATTTCTCCGAATAGCTAAAATTGCCTTAAAAATCTCACATCATTATCAAAAAACAGGCGTATATCATCTATTGAATACTTAAGCATTGCTATTCTCTCTATGCCCATGCCAAAGGCAAATCCTGAATATTCATCAGGATCATAGCCAACATTCTCCAGAACAGCAGGATTCACCATGCCTGCGCCTAACACCTCAAGCCAGCCTGTTGATTTGCATACCCTGCATCCAGACTGGCCGCAAATAAAGCATCCTATATCAACTTCTGCTGAAGGCTCTGTGAACGGGAAAAAACTCGGTCTGAATCTTACAGCTGTATCAGTTCCAAACATCTGGTGTACAAATGTCCCGAGTACAGCCTTGAGATTGCTGAAGGTTATATCCCTGTCGATCATCAACCCCTCTACCTGATGGAACATTGGTGAATGAGTTATATCTGCATCACACCTGTAAACCCTGCCTGGAGCAATGAATCTGAGAGGAGGCTTCTGCTCCTGCATAACACGCACCTGCACGGGTGATGTATGTGTTCTTAGCAATATCTCGTCGCTGATATAAAAAGTATCCTGCATATCTCTTGCAGGATGGTCTTTTGGTATATTTAAAAGTTCAAAGTTATATTTATCCAATTCAACTTCAGGGCCTTCTTCAATTGCAAAGCCCATTCTGACAAAAATATCGGTTATCTCAGACATGATTCTGCTTAAAGGATGTTTCCTGCCAAAACCTGTGGATTTGCCCGGTAGTGATACATCTATGGATTCTGACAGCAGCCTGGATCTGAGGTTGTCTGACTTGAGGGCTTCTTCTTTGGAATGGAGAGATGCTTCTATGAAACTTTTAAGGTCATTTACTCTCTTGCCTGCTGTCTTTCTCTCTTCTGCAGGCAACGCGGACAGGCTTTTAAGCTCAGATGTTATTGTGCCTTTTTTGCCAAGATATTTGACTCTGAGCTGAGAAAGCCCTTCAAGATCTTTTACTGACTGAAGCTCGTCTGTAAAGCTTTTTGACAGATCTGCGCTCATGCCGGATTAAACAGCACAGTAAAGGCTGGGACCGCCAGAGGCGGGTTAAGCCTTTACCTGCTCAACAAGTTTTGCAAAAGATTTTGGATCATTAAAAGCCAGGTCAGCCAAAGCCTTCCTGTTGAGTGTAATCTGGGCCTTCTTCAGAGCATTCATGAATTGTCCATATGTCATGCCAAAAGTTCTTACAGCTGCATTGATTCTGGCTATCCAGAGAGCTCTGAATTCACGCTTTTTTAATCTTCTGTCTTTGTATGCAGCAATAAGGGCCTTATCAACCGCCTGGGCAGCAACTGTGTAAAGTTTGCTTCTGCCGCCATAGTATCCTTTTGCCCTGTCGAGTACCTTTTTATGGTATCTTTTAGTTTTAAATCCGCCTTTTGCCCTAGGCATTTTATGACCTCCTGTAAATCATCAAAAGTAGTCGGCTCACAGCTTGCTGCTGACTATGGCCTTTTTTCCGTTTTTTTCAGAATAATTATTGTAATCAAACAACATGTTTGCAGTCAAGGACTAAATAATGAGACCGGCAAACAATTAACACCGGGCTGCTGAAATAAAGACAGCCCGGATAAATGTTAAATCATATAAGGGAGAAGTTTTTTTACATTATCAAGCTGCTGCTCAGGAACAAGAGCACCTTTTCTGAGTCCCCTCATTCTCTTTGCCGGTTTGCCTGTAAGAAGATGGCTTTTGTTGGCCTTCGCCCTCTTTATCTTGCCGGAGCCTGTAACCTTGAATCTCTTGGCAGCTCCTCTATGAGTCTTTAATTTCGGCATCCTTTTGTCCTCCTTTTAATAACTCTGCAGTACTACAGAATTTAATTATAAAATACTATCCTGAGCTTTATGCAACTACCATATATTATGATCGTCTTCAGGCTTCAGTTACTGTTCAATGCTGAACTTGCCGTTCAACTGGCTCATAACTTTTTCAAAAACCTTCATACCAAGTTATGGCCTCATAATTTCACAGCCTCTGAAACTGACACTACTCCAAGCTGCTCGCCTTCGTCATCGATAAGTCTGACCTTTTTTGATCGAATGCCCTCGTTGACCCTGATGGTATTTGCTTATGTCCAAACCCCTACTATATTAAAAATTGTTTTAGAGGTTTACAAACTGCCCATCTTTTTACTCTCAATTTCTTTTAATATTATCTCGATAAATTCAGCTATTGTAAATGGACCGATATTTTCGCCGTCTCTTTTTCTAATTGTTATCTTCTTTTCTTCAACCTCTTTATCGCCAATTATGGCCAGATATGGCACTTTTCTGAGAGTTGCCTCTCTTATCTTGAAGCCAATCTTCTCATTGTCAGCATTTATTTCAGCTCTGATGCCGGCGGACTTTAACGCAGAAACCATCTCTGATGCATATTCAGTATGGCGTTCTGCTATAGTGAGCACTGAGACCTGCATTGGAGCCAGCCAGAGCGGAAATATGCCTGCATAGTGCTCTATGAGTATGCCGAAAAACCTCTCAAGAGAGCCCATCAATGCCCTGTGAATCATTATAGGCCTGTGTTCAGCACCGTCGCTTCCCCTGTATGCGAGATTGAAACGCTCAGGATTATTGAAATCAACCTGAATAGTGCTGCACTGCCAGGAGCGGTTGAGAGCATCCTTGATCTTTATGTCTATCTTGGGGCCGTAAAAAGCTCCTCCGCCCTCATCAACCTGATATGAAAGCCCTCGGCTTTCGAGCGCCTTTTTGAGCGCGTCTGTTGAACGATCCCATATTTCCGGAGTACCAACAAATTTTTCAGGCTGAGTTGAAAGATATATATCATACTTTTCGAATCCAAAAGTATTGAGCACAAACAGTGTAAAGTTGAGTATCTTCTGTATCTCGTCCTCTATCTGGTCTTCGCGGCAGAAGATATGCGCATCATCCTGAGTAAATCCGCGCACTCTAAGCAGTCCGTGCAGCACGCCTGATTTTTCGTATCTGTACACAGTGCCGAGTTCCGCGTATCTGATCGGCAGATTGCGATAGCTGCGCAATGAACTTTTGTATATGCTGATGTGGAACGGGCAGTTCATCGGCTTGAGCTCATACGCCACATTGTCTATCTGCATGGGATCGTACATGCTGTCGCGGTAAAACTCCCAATGTCCGCTCTGCTCCCACAACTTGAGCTGTGCTATATGCGGAGTGAAGAGTATCTGGTAGTCGGCCTTTATATGTTCATCACGCCAAAAATCCTCGATGGCCTTTCTCATGATCGAGCCGTTCGGATGCCAGAGTATAAGTCCAGCGCCTATGTTTTCATCGAATGAAAAGAGGTCAAGCTCTCTACCGAGGCGTCTGTGGTCGCGCTTCTTCACCTCTTCAAGAAAATCGAGATATGCCTTGAGATCATCCTTTGTCTCAAAGGCAGTTCCGTATATGCGCTGAAGCATCTTGTTATTGGAATCACCGCGCCAGTAAGCGCCTGCAACGCTCAACAGCTTGAATGCCTTTATGCGGCCTGTCCTCTGTATATGCGGGCCTCTGCATAGATCAACAAATCCGCCCTCTTCATACAGAGAAACACTCTCAGCATCTATGCTGTTTAGTATCTCAACCTTGTATGTATCACCGCTCTTTTTGAAGAGCTCTATCGCATCAAGCCTGGACATGTCCTGGCGCACAAAAGGCGTGTTTGCCTTTATGATCTCCTGCATCCTCTTTTCTATCTTCAGAAGGTCATCTGGAGTAAAAGGTATGTCCCTGTCAAAGTCATAATAAAAGCCCTCTTCAGTGGCAGGGCCTATGGCTGGTTTGGCATCAGGAAAAAGTTCCTTAACAGCATGAGCGAGTATATGCGATGTGCTGTGACGGTATATCTCTTTACCAGTTTCCGAATCAAAAGAGACAAGCTCAACAACAGCATCATCAGATACCTGCTGGAGCATGCCGAGATCAACAAGCTCTTCATTAACCCGTGCAGCAATCGCGCGGCTCGACTTTACAGCGTCCCACACATCCGCTTGCGCAGTTGTAACTTCCTTACCGTCAGGCAATATGAGTTTAATCGCACTACCTCCTGAAAAAACAGGTTTATATATTAACCGATAGGCAGGCATATATTCAATTACCACGACTTATTACGATGATATAGGCTTGCAACGCCCCGATTTCCACACGATAGAATCTTATAGTATAAGGGATATGAGTAGCTTCCTGGCAATGCTGTCTCATCTTAAACAGCATCCAATAAATTAGCAAATGGTTAGTTCAGTTTTCCGTCAATCATTGTGAGCGTACGATGGCACTTTTTGGAGAGAGCTTCATTGTGAGTAACTATTATGAAGGTGATATTCTTTTTTTCATTGACATCCATTAGCAGCCGGAAGAGTTCATTGCCTGTTGCTGAGTCAAGATTGCCGGTCGGCTCATCCGCAAGCACAACCCTGGGATCTGTCATAAGAGCCCTTGCAACTGCAACGCGCTGCTGTTCGCCGCCGGAAAGCTCGCCCGGTTTATGCGTTTTGCGATTGTAGAGCCCAAGGTCAGAAAGCAGAGATTCTGCTTTCTGCTTTGTCACAGCAGTATCATGTGAAGGATTGACAAGATCAGGCATCATAACATTTTCGAGTGCACTGAACTCAGGGAGCAGATAATGGAACTGAAAAACAAATCCAACAACCCTGTTTCTAAAGCTGGGGAGCTCTTTGCCGGATAAGGAAAAAGGCTGAACTCCTCCATTTATATCAAACAAAACCTCTCCGCTTGTCGGTCTGTCAAGTGTGCCCAATATGTGCAGAAATGTACTTTTGCCGGCACCTGATGCACCCACAATGCTGACCATCTCGCCTGCTGAAAAGTCAGCATCAAGCCCCTTCAGCACCTCAAGTTCGCCTGCCCTGGTAAAATAGGATTTTTTAAGTCCTCTTATGGATATAAGACTGGTGCTCATTTTGAATTGACTGAGACTATTCTCTCTTGCCCTTTTCTCCCAGTTCCTTGACCTTGCCAAATGAACTGTCTCTCTTTCCTTTCAGTTCATCTGCCTTATCTGCAAGACTGTTTATAACATTCTGCAGCACACCGCCCACTTTGTTTCCAGCCCACCTGAGATTATCTCCGCCACTTGTAAAAGCGATAAAGAGAAAAATAAAAATAATGATAACAGTAAGACAACCAAGTCTTCTCAGAAATTTGAACATTACTCGTACCTCAGAGGCTCCACAGGGTTAAGCCGTGCAGCCTGATATGACGGATAGATGGTTGATAAGAAGCTTATCAAAACTGCAGATATGGAAACTACAACAAAATCAAAAAGTTTCACTTTGACCGGCAGCTTGCTCAGATAATAAACATCTGCCGGAAGCTTGATAAGCTCGTAATTATTCAGTATGTATGATAGACCATATCCTCCAGCAAGCCCCATTAAAGTACCCACAACACCTATTATAAGCCCCTGTAACATGAATATCATCATAATACTGTTGTTAGTCGCACCCATTGTCTTGAGAATTGCTATCTCCTTTTCTTTCTCGATAACATTCATCATTAGTGTGCTGACTATATTAAACGAAGCAACCAATACAATAAGGATTAATATAACAAACATTGCAAACTTTTCAAGCTTGAGAGCAGAAAAAAGGTTTCTGTTCATCTGCATCCAGTCCTTTGCATACAGGTCAGCACCATACTTTTTGTTTATCAGCTCTCGTACATCCGATGCCCTATAAATATCGGAAAGCTTCAGTTCAACGCCTGTGATACGACTGCCAAGCCCAAAAAACTGCTGCATAACTCCAAGATCTGCCAGCACAAGATTGGCATCATATTCAAACATTCCAACTTCAAACAAAGCTGCCACTCTAAATTGTTTAATTTTAGGAAGCATACCCAGTGGGCCTATCTCCTCAGTGGGAGAGATCATATTTACCGAATCACCGGTCATAACACCAAGTATGGAAGCAAGCTCCCTGCCCAATATAATCCATGGAACAGAATCATCAGACATCAGGCTGTCGAGTCTGCCGGCCTTTATATGCTTGAGTATTTCAGTTGTATTTTTTTCTGAGTCAAGATCAATGCCCCTGATAACCACGCCGTGAGCCCTCTTTCCTGAAGAGAGCATTATCTGCCCGAGCACCATTGGCGATGCTGAAACAACACCTTTCTCTGTCCTCAGCTTCTGAAGCAGCAGCTCATAATTTTCAACAGGCCCCATTGAACCGAGAACAACAACATGGGCATTTGCACCGAGAATCTTTTTCTGAAGGTCTTCATGAAAACCGCTCATAACTGCGAGCACAACCAAGAGCGCCGTAACTCCCACAAATACGCCGCCGATTGATATATAGGTATTCAGAGATATGCCCTTATGCTTCTTTTTGGACTTCAGGTATCTGAAGGCTATAAAGAATGGAAAAGGCAGTTTCATATTTTTAGTTCTGCTCGGGCTTCATCTGCGGAAAGAGTATTACATCTCGGATGGACATCGCGCCTGTAAGCAGCATTACCAACCTGTCTATCCCTATGCCCTCACCTGCTGCAGGAGGCATTCCATACTCAAGAGCACGCACAAAATCCTCATCCATCTCATGCGCCTCTTCGTCACCTTTTGCCTTTGCTTCGACCTGACTCATGAACCTCTGCCTCTGGTCTATCGGATCGTTCAGCTCTGAAAATGCGTTGGCTATCTCTCTTGAGCATATGAAGAGCTCAAACCTCTCCACCAGTTCAGGGGTATCTTTCTTTCTCTTTGCGAGCGGGGAGAGCTCAACAGGATAATCTGTTATGAATGTCGGCTGCACAAGATGTGGTTCAACATATTCTTTGAATATCTCATCCAGCACCCTTGCGTACGAAGAGGTATTATTCACATCCAGCTTCTTCTGCTTCGCCCACTCAAGCGCCTTTGCAGGATCAGTCACAACATCCTGCGGCACTCCTTTACTGACAAGCGACTCTATCATGGGTATTCTTGGCCATGGAGGCGTAAGGTCAATTATCTGATCGCCGTAAGGCACCTTGAGCGTGCCGAGCACCTTGTTGGCTATGAATGAAAAAAGCTCTTCAGTAAATGTCATGAGAAAGTTGTAATCCTTATATGCCATATAAAATTCGAGCATTGTGAATTCAGGATTATGTTTTGTTGATATGCCCTCGTTCCTGAAGTTTTTGTTCAGTTCAAATACACGGTCATAGCCGCCGACAATAAGCCTCTTGAGATAAAGCTCAGGAGCTATCCTCAAAAAGAGGTCTAAATCAAGCGCATTATGGTGTGTCTTGAAGGGTCTTGCCGCAGCTCCCCCTGCGATCTGGTGCATCATTGGAGTCTCGACCTCTATAAATCCCTTCTGCTCAAAATAGTCCCGCACAGCCTTGATGATGGCACTCCGTTTTGCAAATGCCTCTTTAACCTCAGGATTTACTATCAGGTCAACATATCTCTGTCTGTATCTTGTCTCAACATCTTTTAGTCCGTGCCACTTTTCAGGCAAGGGCCTTAGCGCCTTGCTGAGAAATACAAAATCAGACACTTCTGCTGTCAGCTCATCAGTCCTTGTCCTGAAGAGCGTGCCCGTTATTCCGACTATATCCCCTATGTCCAGCTTTTTTATCAGACTGAACTTCTCACCGAGTGCATCCTTCTTTATGTATATCTGTATCTTTCCTGTTGCATCCTGGATATGTGCAAATGCAGCTTTACCAAAATCCCTGAAAGCCACAATTCGTCCGGCAAGGGCGACCTTAACCGGATCTGCTTCAAGCACAGACTTGTCAGCGCCGGAATATGCAGAAATTATGTCTGATGCAAGATTGACAGGCTCGAAATGTCCGGAGTAAGGGTCTATCTGCATTTCACGCAGGTCATTAAGCTTTTTGATTCTCTGTTCTATAAGTTCATTTATATCTTCCATAACTTGGCATTATACGTTTCAGTTCCAGAGCAAGTCAACAGCTTGACACATCATGTCCTTATACACTAAATTATTCGACATGCGGACACCATTAATATCAGCCAACTGGAAGATGAATAAAACAGTTGAAGAGACCAGAGCGTTCTTCACTGAATTCACCGCTCTTGTTAAGGATACTTCAGGCATAGAGATTGTAGTTGCCCCGCCATTCACATCCCTTGCTCTGGCATGCGAACTCACAAAGGGAACAAATGTATCAATAGCTGCACAGAACATGCACCAAGAAGAAAGAGGTGCGTTCACAGGCGAGATTTCGCCTGTCATGGTTACTGATTCAGGATGCAGTCATGTTATACTCGGCCACTCTGAAAGACGCCAGTACTTCTGCGAAACCGACCAGCTAATAAATGCAAAAATAAAGACAGCGATGAAACATGGCATAAATGTTATTTTCTGTATAGGCGAGACACTTCAGGAGAGGGAGGCAGAAAAGACCTTTGATGTATTGAGCCGTGAACTTTCCGAGGGGCTCAAGGATCTGGCTCCTGAAGGAATAGTAATAGCATATGAGCCTGTATGGGCAATCGGGACTGGCAAGACAGCAACCCCTGAGCAGGCTCAGGAAGTTCATGCGTTTATCAGAGGAAAAATCGCGAGCATGTTCGGGGCATCAGCAACTGATGAGATCAGGATACTGTATGGCGGCAGCGTAACTCCGGAAAACATTAAAGCGCTTATGTCATGCAGAGACATAGACGGAGCACTTGTTGGTGGAGCAAGTCTCAAGCCGGATAGTTTCGCAAAAATTATCAATTACAATATAAAATAATGAATACCAAACGAAGGAGGCAGTTTTGGCTACACTACTGATAATAATTCACATAATCACATGTTTTTTCCTGATTATGGTTGTGCTTATTCAGAGCGGCAAGGGAGCAGAGATAGGAGCAGCCTTTGGCGGGGGTTCAAGCAACACCCTGTTTGGCAGCAGAGGGGCTGCAACATTCCTCAACAAGGTTACCACCATTTCAGCTGTTGTCTTTATGCTCACATCCCTGGGCCTGACAATGGTGGCTTCCAAGAGCGGCTCTGTGATCAAGCATGCTCCTGTTGCTGATGACAGAAAAGCAGTACCTCAGAACATTCCAGCAGCACCTGTTCAGCAGCCTGCAGGCGAGCCTGCGAAATAAACAATAAGAAGCGGATGAGGGTTATAATCTGCAAAAAAGCTTTTTTTAAACATTATTTGTATATCCCCCTCTTCCGCTCTTTTTTTATCTGCTTTTTTTTAATCATCTTTATATCGCTTTTGACAGCATGCAGTCGCGAACCTCAAATCAAGTCTCCAAACACAATTACTATAGGTCTTGGCGCTGATGCAAAGAGACTTCTGCCCATGCTGGCAACAGACAGCGCCTCTGCTGATATAAGCAGCAAAATATTCAACGGACTCACCAAATACGACAAGGACCTTAACATAACAGGCGACCTCGCAGAGTCCTGGGATATAAGTCAGGATGGACTTACCATAGTATTTAATCTCAGGAAGGGCGTCAAATGGCATGATGGCGCTGATTTTACAGCTGATGATGTAATTTTTACATACGAAACCGTAACTGACCCTAAAACTCCAACTCCATACAGCAGCAACTATGGACCGGTAAAAAAAGTGGAAAAACTTGGAGACAACAGGATCAGGGTAACATACAGCGAGACCTTTGCTTCTGCCTTGGAGTCATGGGGAATGGGCATTATTCCAAAACATCTTCTTCATGGAAAGGATATGCGTTCTGCAGATATCTACAGATCTCCGGTCGGCACCGGTCCATATAAATTGAAAGAGTGGATAACGGGTCAGAGAATAGTCCTTGAGGCATTCCAGAATTATTATGAAGGCAGACCGGGTATTGACAGATATATTGCCCGAATAATACCTGACCAGACAACAAATTTTTTAGAGCTGAAATTTGGCGGAATCGACTTTATGGGGCTCAATCCGCCTCAATACAAACTTCAGTCTGATACGGATTTTTTCAAAAAATATTTTCATAAATTCAGATACCCTTCATTCGGCTATACATATATGGGCTACAACATGAAAATTCCGCTGTTTTCTGACAAACGGATCAGAATTGCCATATCCTGTCTGATAAAAAAAGAGGAGATCATTCACGGAGTGCTTCTTGGGTATGGCTCTCCTGCTACAGGCCCCTTCCCTCCTGAATCCTGGGCATACAACCGAGCTGTAAAAGACCCTGTCTACAACCCTAAAAAAGCTTTTGCGCTGCTAAAAGAAGCTGGATGGGAGAAAGGCCCTGATGGCATTCTTAAAAAAGGAGCAGACAAATTTTCATTTACAGTCCTGATAAATCAGGGGAATGACGCAAGAATGAAGACTGCTCAAATAATTAAAGAACAGCTTTCTGCAGCTGGCATAGAGATGAACATTAAAGTTTTGGAATGGCAGGCAATGCTGCACGATTTTATTGACAAGAAAAAATTTGAGGCAGTTATTATGGGATGGGCGCTTTCAAGAGATCCTGATTTATACGACATCTGGCATTCATCCAAGACAAAGGAAGGTGAATTCAACTTCATTTCGTACAAAAACCCTGAAGTTGACAGACTGCTTATAGAGGGAAGGCAGACATTCGATCGCAAAAAGCGAATAATGATATACAACAGGATTCATGAGATACTTGCTGATGAGCAGCCATACACATTTTTGTTTGTTCCGGATGCCCTGCCGGTGCTTCATAAACGCTTCAAGGGAGTTAAAAAAGCTCCGATCGGCATATGGTATGACTTTATACACTGGAGTGTTCCCAATGACAAAAAAAGCTGGTATGCCATTGATCCTTGAACAATCAGAAAATCCTAACCATATAAATACCCATTCTAAAATATGGATTTTTTGAATCGCTCTGTTACCTACAGCCAAAAATCAGTAGTTTTTTAAATCCGATAATGTTATTATTATCAGCTTATTATATATTTGCTTGACAAGACGGGATACTTGTGATAATAATTCCATAAACAAGTTTCAACCCATTTTGACCAACTTAATTGACAAGGAGGTGACTCAAACAATGAAAAAAGCTATCGCTCTCGTACTTTCACTTATGCTCGTAGCAGCTTTTGCACTTGTAGGCTGCAAAAAGGCAGAAGAGCCAGCACCTGCTCCTGCACCTGCTGAAGCTCCCGCAGCTCCTGCTGATGCTCCTGCAGCTCCTGCTGATGCTCCCGCAGCTCCTGCTGATGCTCCTGCAGCTCCTGCTGATGCTCCAAAGAAGTAGTTTCGATAAAGACACCGAAGCAATATCCCTAACGGATACTGCTTCGGTGTTGCATTTTAAGCCCTGAACTGGTATATTACAGCAGTATATTTTTTCATTTTAAAAGAGTGGGTTGCTCCCACTCTTTTGTTTTTAGGCAGATATAATGACAGAAACTATCAAAGAAAAAGTTATGCAGATAGCTGCTGCAGCTGCCCGGGACGAGGGCATAGAGCTTGTTGATGTTGAGGTCAAAGGCTCAAGCAGAAGACCGATTATCAGGGTTACGGTTGACAAGGAAAATGGCATAACAATCGGTGAATGCGAAAAGCTGAGCCGTGCTATTGAGGCTCTTATGGATGTTGAAGACCCTGTTTCAGGCCCTTATATGCTCGAAGTGTCGTCGCCCGGCATTGACAGGCCGCTTAAAAATTCTGCTGATTTTATAAAGAGCATTGGCAAGCTTGCAAGAGTAATTACAGCTGACAAGATTAATGAACAGACCTTCTTTCTTGGAAGAATAGTTGACGCAGCTGAAGGATGGATAAGACTCAAGCCTGAGGATAAGGCCAAAAAGAGGCCTGCCTCGAGCAGGAAAGAGACTGACAACAGTGTAATAATTCCGCTCGAGAAGATTACAAAGGCAAAATTAGAGATAGAAATTAATAAAAAATAGACCGGAGGATACGCGCATGACAAAAGAACTTTGCTTTGTGGTTGATCAAATAAGCAGGGAAAAAGGCATTTCACGCGAATCCTTGGTTGAAGTGTTAGAGGCAGCTCTGCTGTCTGCTGCAAGGAAAAAATTCTCCAGCAAAACAAATATAGGTCTCAGAATTGACCCTAAAACATGTGAAATATCCGTATTTGAGACCAAAACAGTTGTTGATGAACTAACAGATCCAGAAACAGAAATCAGAACAACCGAAGCTGCAGCTGCATATCCCGGAAAATCCGCTGGTGATACCATCGAAATATCAATTCCCCTGCCGGATTTTGGCAGAATTGCCGCGCAGACAGCAAAACAAGTTATATTCCAGAAGGTTAGAGATGCAGAGCGTGAAATCATCTTCGACGAGTACAAGGACAAGGTTGGCCAGATTGTCAGCGGTACTGTTCTAAGGAGAGAAAGGGGCTGCTATTTTTTAAGCGTAGGCAAGGCAGAGGCTGTAATGTTTATCAAGGATGCCATGCCAGGAGAGAACCTCAAAAGGGGAGATATAGTAAAAGCGTTGCTTTCTGATGTGAGGCACACAATAAAGGGTCCTGCCATAATGCTTTCGCGTACAGACCCAAACTTCATCATTGGTCTTTTCAAGATGGAGGTGCCGGAAATCAATGACGAAGTTGTGATAATCAAAGGAGTTGCGCGTGAAGCAGGCGAACGAACCAAGATAGCTGTAGCCTCCAAAGACCAGTCAATAGATGCAGTAGGAGCCTGCGTTGGAATGAAAGGCACAAGAGTGCAGTCCATAGTAAGGGAACTCAGGGGCGAGCGCATAGACATAATTCAGTGGAGCGAAGATCCAAGACTGTTTATCGCCAGGTCACTGACACCTGCAAATGTGGACAGGGTCGGCATTAATGAAGAAGCTGAACGAACAGCAATGGTAATAGCTGACGATCAACAGCTGTCTCTGGCGATAGGCAAGAGAGGACAGAACATCAAACTTGCAACCAAGCTGACTGGCTGGGAGATAGAAGTGTTGAGCGAATCAGAATACTCAAAGCTGAAGATTGAGCAGACAGACAGATCTCTTGACGAAGCACTCAAAATAGAGACCAAGAAGAATAAGAGTAATGAAGCATGACATATCATCACCGATTCAGTTTATAAAGGGCGTGGGCCCGCACAGGGCATCACTTCTTGAACGGCTGGGCATCAGGACACTAAAAGATGCCCTCTATTTTCTTCCTTCCAGATATGAAGACAGAACCAGCACCCAGAAAATCAACATACTCTCTCCTGAACAGTCCACAACCATAACAGGAAAGATTCTCAAGACAGAGCTGATAACAAAAAACAGAGGTTTTAAAATATTTGAACTTGTTATAACAGACGGGCATGCCCTGATGCGAATGAAATGGTTCAACCAGCCCTACATGAAGAAGATTTTCAAACCAGGCCAGACAGCTGTGTTCTACGGTCTTGTAAAATCAGGATTCAGGGGAATAGGCTTTGAGATGCATAATCCGGAATATGAACTGATCTCTGAAGAAGATGATGAAACAGATACAATTCATACAGGCAGAATTGTTCCTGTATACAGATGCACAGAAGGACTCAGCCAGAGACAGATGCGCAGCATAATGCATACCGCTGCTGCAGCTTCGGCATCTCTGATTGACCCCCTTCCATCCGAACTAATAACAAAATACAGACTTCCCTCCCTGTCCGAATGTTTACAGAATGTCCATTTTCCCCAGAACGGACAGGACATTGACAAGTTAAACAACGGTACAACAATTTTTCATAAAAGACTTTCATTTGATGAACTTTTCCAGTTCCAGCTCGGACTGGCTCTAAAAAAAAGCAGACAGCAAAAGGAATCTGGCATCAGATTCAGACCCGGCATGAAACTGATAAACAGGCTTATCAGCTCACTTCCCTTTCAGCTGACATCTGCGCAGCATAGAGTTGTCAGGGAGATACTTGATGATATGAGCTCAGATGCTCCAATGAACAGACTGCTGCAGGGAGATGTAGGCTCCGGCAAAACGATTGTTGCGCTCATTTCGATGCTGGCTGCTGTTGAATGCGGATACCAGGCCGCACTTATGGCTCCGACAGAGATACTCGCTGAACAGCACTACCTCAACTTCAAAAAATATATGGAACTGCTC
Organism: Dissulfurispiraceae bacterium; assembly: GCA_034002665.1. GTDB lineage: Bacteria > Nitrospirota > Thermodesulfovibrionia > Thermodesulfovibrionales > Dissulfurispiraceae > JAFGXL01. The sequence goes on from JAVFAA010000001.1 coordinate 941,290, forward strand.
AACATTAAAATTGAGCTTGTAACATCAGCAACAAAAAACAAGACCTGCAGCAGCGTCAAAGAGGATGCTGATATTTTAATAGGCACTCATGCCCTCATACAAAAAGACATCAAGTTTAAAAAACTCGGACTTATTATTATTGATGAACAGCACAGATTCGGGGTTATGCAGAGAGCTGCACTCCGACAGAAGGGGATAAATCCAGATACCCTCGTTATGACAGCAACTCCGATTCCACGCACACTGTCCCTGACGCTTTACGGAGAGCTTGACTGCTCAGTTATTAATGAACTGCCACCACGCAGAACTCCGGTTGTAACAAAAATATTTGATGAAAAATACATAGACAGCGTTTACAAGCTGATTGATGAAGAGACTAAAAAGGGAAGACAGGTCTATATTGTCTATCCGCTCATAGAAGAATCAGAAAAATTGAATCTTAAAAATGCTGTCAAGGGCATGGAGCTTTTTACTTCCAGATTTCCTGATCTTAAAATCTCCATGCTTCACGGCAGGATTCCCGCGACACAGAGAGAAGATATAATGAAGAATTTCAAGTCCGGCTATATAAATATCCTCGTATCTACAACAGTAATTGAAGTTGGCATAGATGTTCCAAATGCTACGCTTATGGTTATTATCCATGCTGAAAGATTCGGTCTTTCACAGCTGCATCAGCTGAGGGGAAGAGTTGGGAGGGGCGCTGAAATATCATACTGTGCTCTTGTTGCACATAAAACTTCAGAAGATTCAAAAAAACGTCTTGAGGCAATGCAGAGCACAACCGACGGATTCAAACTATCTGAAGTTGATCTTGAGATACGCGGACCCGGAGAGTTCTTTGGGACCAGGCAGTCTGGCATGCCTGATTTAAAAGCAGCCAATCTTCTTAGAGATACCAGAATCCTGGAAGCTGCAAGAAAAGAGGCTCTAAGCATTGTAGAGTATGACCCCATGCTTTCTAAGTATCCTCAGCTCAGGGAGGCGGTCGAACTGCTCTGGGGTAAAAAACTTGAGATTTTAAGTACAGCGTAATAAAATTGTTGATGCGCCTCAACGCAAACGGAGGGAGATATGTATCAAAGATTGAAAAAGGATATTGAGAGGGCCGGAGAACATATCAAATGGTTCGCATCCCTGCTTTCAGAAAGGATTCGAATTGAGATAGCCGTGTTTAAGTTAATGTACAGATCAGAGGAGATAAAAAAACGCAAAGAAGAACTCCTCCGTGTTATTGGAGCTGAAGTCTATTCTTCAAGAGAATCAGCTTCTGATGTATATAGCAACTCAGAAATCAGAAATGCGATTATTGAACTTGAGTCGCTGGATCCCCAGATCAATGAGATAGCTGAAAAGGTGCAAGAAATAAGCAAGGCAGTATCGTGATGGAGTTTATGCTGCTACTGGCTTTTGGACTTGCAATCGGATCTTTTCTGAACGCCTGCATATACAGACTGCCCAGACAGATATCTTTGCTTAGACCTTCATCTTCATGCCCAAACTGCTCGAAAGAAATTAAGCCATGGGATAATGTTCCTGTCTTAAGCTATATTCTGCTCTTTGGAAAATGCAGAAACTGCGGAGCAGGGATATCATTAAGATATCCATTTGTGGAGCTGCTTAATGGGGTGCTCTATGTTATGGCAGGAAGCCAGTTCGGCATTGGCTGGCATCTCGGTTTTATTCTCTTTTTCATATCAGCAATGGTACTTATCACTTTTATTGATATTGACTTCCAGATAATACCTGATGTTATCACGCTCCCTGGCATTGCCATCGGACTTGCTGGTTCAGCCTTCATAATGCCTGACCCATTTCTTGTGTCATCATTTCGCAGTATTGATATTTTATCTTCACATGCCGGACTGAATACATTGGCAATAACTGGAATTATGAACGCTGTCTATGGCCTTGTACTCGGCGGCGGACTCTACTATCTGATCGCTGTGCTGAGCCGCGGCGGCATGGGCGGCGGAGACATAAAGCTGATGGCAATGGTCGGCTCATTCATGGGATGGAAGGCTGTGCTTCTTACAACTTTTGCAGGCAGCCTGACAGGCTCGCTCTTTGGAATTTTTCTTATGATATTTAAGGGAAAAAACAGAAAAACAAAGATACCCTTTGGTCCTTTTCTTGCTGCCGGAGCATTAATCACCCTGTTTTTCGGCAATGCCATTCTCACCTGGTACCTGAACTGACACCAGAATAAAATTTGATTTAACTGCCTAAAATCAGTTATTTTATTAGTCTGATTTTTTACGCAGGAACTTTCACAAGAAGACCTCCTGAATTACCCTTAAACAATCAGCATCATAAATAAGTGAGGAAAAATGACACACAAACAGATCAGGAACATCGCGATCATCGCGCATGTTGACCATGGGAAGACCACTCTCGTTGACGGACTTTTAAAGCAGGCCGGCACATTCAGATCAAATGAACGCATTCAGGAAAGGGTTATGGACAACATTGACCTTGAACGCGAACGCGGGATAACAATCATGGCCAAGAACACAGCTGTAGAGTACAACAATGTAAAGATTAACATTATGGACACACCAGGCCACGCAGATTTTGGCGGTGAAGTAGAGAGAACCCTAAAGATGGTTGACGGCGTACTGCTGCTTGTTGACTCTTCAGAAGGCCCTCTGCCGCAGACGAGATTTGTTCTCAAAAAAGCCCTTGATCTGAATCTGCCGCCTATTATTGTAATAAATAAAATCGACAGGCCGGATGCCAGAATACAGGAAGTACTGAACGAAATCTATGACCTCTTTATCGATCTTGATGCAACAGAAGATCAACTTGAGTTCCCTGTGGTTTATACCAATGCAAAACGCGGCACTGCTGCAACATCTTTAGAGAGTCCGTCAGAAAATTTTCAGCCTCTCTTTGATCTCATAATCAACTACATACCCGCGCCAAAAGATAACCCTGAAGGCCCGCTTCAGATACTGGTAACAAATATTGATTACAGCGACTATGTCGGCAGACTCGCGATAGGCAGGGTATTCAGCGGAGTAGTAAGACAGGCTGACCAGGTCATAATGATACATGACAAAGACGAGCATGTAAAAACAAAGGTGACAAATCTATACACATTTGAGGGACTCCAGAGAGTCGAGGCAAAAGCAGCATTTGCAGGCGATATAGTCGCGCTCTCAGGTATGGAAGGAATAAACATAGGCGACACCATAACCTCTGTTGACAATCCGGAGCCGCTTCCAAGAATCAAGGTTGACGAGCCGACCATATCCATGGTCTTTTCTGTCAACACCTCTCCGTTTGCAGGCAGGGAAGGCAAGTTTGTAACATCAAGAAACCTGAGGGAACGTCTCGAAAAAGAGCTCCTCTACAATGTATCTATTAAAGTTGATTTCAGCAATACCGACTCGTTCAAGGTAATGGGCAGAGGAGAGCTCCAGCTCGCCATCCTTATCGAGATGATGAGACGCGAAGGCTATGAACTCTCTGTCTCCATGCCCGAGACAATAACAAAAATTATCAATGGTGTTCAGCATGAGCCGTTTGAGCTGCTTGTAATAGATGTACCTGAAGCATTTGTAGGTGTTGTAACTCAGCAGTTGGGGATGAGAAAAGGCAAGATGCAGAAGATGCAGAACAATGGACATGGAAGAGTCAGGCTGGAATTCAGGATACCATCCAGAGGACTCATAGGATTCAGATCGCAGTTTCTGACTGATACAAAGGGGACAGGACTTCTTAATCATCTTTTTGATGGATATGAACCCTGGCAGGGACCAATGTCAAACAGACAGACTGGAGCTCTTGTTGCTGACAGACCCGGCAAATCCACAACATATGCGCTGTTTCACCTTCAGCCGCGCGGCACTCTTTTTATAAATGAAAATACACCTGTTTATGAAGGCATGATAATAGGTGAAAATTCTCGCGACAATGACCTTGATGTTAATGTGATCAAAGAAAAGAAACTGACCAATATGCGTTCATCAGGAGCAGACGAGGCTCTGCAGCTGATACCGCCAAGAATCATGAGCCTTGAACAGGCAATGGAGTTCATAAAAGGAGACGAGCTGGTTGAGATTACGCCAGAATCTATCAGACTGAGAAAAAAGGTGCTCGAAGCAAATAAAAGACCAAAATCAAAAGACTGAATAATAGATTCAGCTGTAAATTCTATATTCTGTACTGCATAAGTTAATATAATTTTTATCATGAAGAAGCTGCTTGCAAAATCAGTCAAAATTTTTCTTTTTTTCATAGCCGGTCTGATGCTATGGTCCGGCTTTTATGCTATTTTCCCAAATGTATCTAACCTGAAGGAAAAAAATCCTGACATCACATCTTTTATGAAATATCGGGTTATGCAGACTGAGAAAGAAGGGAAAAGCCTTAGAATAAAAAAATCATGGACGCCTCTTTCATCAATATCACCATATCTCGCAAAAGCTGTACTCATTGCGGAAGATGACAAATTCTGGAAACATGAGGGCTTTGATTTTGAAGCTATCCAGAAGGCAATTGAAACAGATATAAAAACAAAAAAGATTAAGTTTGGCGGCAGCACCATAAGTCAGCAGCTTGCAAAAAATCTTTTTTTAACACCTTCAAAAAATCCTGTCCGAAAAATCAAGGAAGCAATCTTAACATGGAGAATTGAACAGAATCTTTCAAAAAAAAGGATACTCGAACTTTATCTCAATGTTGTTGAATGGGGCAATGGTATATTCGGAGCAGAAGCTGCATCAAGACACTATTTTGGCAAATCCGCATTATCACTCTCTGCGATTGAAGCTGCAAAACTGGCTGTTGTACTGCCAAATCCAAAAAGACTTTCTCCTGTATCAGATTCTGCATACATTCAGAAAAGATCGAATTTGATCTACTCAATAATGGTTAGGCGTGGAATTGTTTCAGAAGATTACCAGGATGCAGTAAATGAAGATGATGTTACGCAAAAAGAAGATGACAGTACAGATCCGGAGCCTGTGTCTGACAAAACAGACCTTGAATAATTCAGCTGAACAGCCAATAGAAGAAAAATGTGATCCCAGCGCCAAGTAGTGCTCCAAAAAAAACCTCAAGCCTTGAATGAATATTCGTCGCCACCCTGCTCTGAGCTATCAATGTAGCCATCAGGAAGCACAATATTGAGATTAAAAAATTTCCTGTTACAGAAGTTGCCACAGCCCAGGCAGAAAAAGCTATGGCAGCATGTCCGCTCGGCTTGCCGCCTCTTAACGGAGTGCCTGTCCCATAATATGATTTCAGCATAATTACAGTAATGAGCACTATTACTATCGAAAGGAGCAGAATCTCATGGTTTTCATGCCTGAGAGGAGGCAGCCCGTCTGTAAACATCTTCTGAATATAGGGATAAATCACAATATAGCCGAGAAAAACCGCACCAAAGGCTGTGATTAAAACCGCACCAGCTGCAACATCTTTTGCTGTGCGTGCGTATTCAGAATACTGTGGAGAAATAAGATTTACAACATGCTCTATGGCAGTATTGACCATTTCCGCAAGAAGCACCAGGATTATGGCAATTGACAAAAGCATAAAATCAAACCTGGAGACCCCCATTATCAGGCACAAAATGAGTACTATGGCAGCAAAGACAAGATGATACCTTACATGTCTTTGCGATTTGGCGGCAAATATAATACCCTCAATCGCATTGTTCGCACTATGTACCCATTTTCTAAGCGGCATAAATACTCCTCTGATGATGATCTAAAGACCTGATAAAAGCTCCTGTTCAAGCAGCCGCATCTCAGCTTCGTCAGATGAGCTCTTTTCATGATCATATCCGACAAGATGAAGAATGCCGTGGGCAATCAGCCACTGAAGTTCACTCTTCAATGCAGCTCCACGCATCTTCGCCTGCCTCTGCGCCTGTCTGATGTTTATAACTATATCTCCGAGATGGCTGCTTTGTACTGAACAGACCGTCCTGCTGGTCCTTTCAATCAAGGGAAAAGAGAGGATATCAGTTGTTTTATCTTTTTTGCGATATTCAAGATTAAGTGATCTCATCTTTTTGTCGCCTATAATAAATATGCTAAGCTCCGCATCAACTGGTTCCGGATAGCATGAATCAAGCCTCTTTTTTGTATAGAGAGCCTGATATAATTTTTCAGCAGTTTTTTTGATCTGTGATGCATTGAATACTGAAGGGTCAAGGGTGCTTCCAATTTCAACAAGCATCAGGCGATCTCCTGTTGTATTGAATCAGCTCTATCAGCCGCAGGCTGGTTTTTATCGCTTTTTGACGGTTGAACAGGTTTAAGATCAGCTGAAGGATATTCTATGCGCCTGTGGAATATTCCTGTAAGAATAAATGTAAACCTCTTTTTTATTTCTGAAATATCCTTGAGAGTTAATTCGCACTCATCAATCTGTCCATCGAGAAAAATATGATTTATAATCTTCTCTACAAGAGCTGATATTCTCGCGGGAGTCGGATCGGCAAGAGACCTCGATGCAGCCTCAACAGCATCAGCCATCATCACTATGGCTGCTATCCTTGTCTGCGGCCGCGGACCAGGATATCTGAAACTTTTTGGATCAGGAAGTTCATTTTTAACTTGCTCAACAGCCTTTTGGTAAAAGTAAGTTATAAGACTGGTGCCGTGGTGCTGCTGAATAATATCTACAACTGATTCAGGCACGCTGTTCTGCCTTGCCAGCTCAACTCCCTCTTTGACATGAGATATCAGGATCCTGCTGCTCATGTTAGGAGTTAATTTCTCATGCTTGTTCTCAGCATGCATCTGATTCTCAATGAAGTACTCAGGCATCTTTACCTTGCCTACATCATGATAATAGGCGCTCACCTTGGCAAGCATCGGATTTGCACCAACAGCTTCTGCAGCTGCTTCAGCAAGACTGCCCACAATTACGCTGTGATGATAAGTCCCGGGTGCATTTATCATGAGGTTGCGCATCAGAGGCTGATCCAGATCCAGAAGCTCCATCAGGCTTATATCCGTCTTGAGCCCAAAAAGATATTCTATAATGGGCAGGAGCAGCATAACCATAGAGGCAACAAGCAATCCTGAGAGAAAAGCAAACATAAACGCAGGCAGTATCTGGCTGCTAAAAAGATTGCCTTCGAACAGCATCATTATCGACGCTGTTGCCACACTCACCATACTCACATAAAAACCGCCTTTGATAATTGAGAATCTCTTTGTTGAACCGACGACGCTGAATGCTGCTGTAAGGCTGCCGATAAAGGTGTAGATCGAATAAAAAGGCGTATTCAGCCATATGCCGCTCAAAAGACTGATCACAAATGAGAAAATTATAGCAGTATGAAAATCAAAAATAAGTGTTACAAGCATGGCGCCAAGAGGTATGGGCAAGGCATAAATAAATACATCATTGCCAGGCAGATCAAGGCCTTTTTGCACGGCAGAGAGAAAATACTCAGCTATCCTCCCGAAAAGCAGAGTACCTGTAAGCAGCAGACCGAGCAGTACAAGCATTCTGTAATTCTTCAGATACTGGGGCTTGTATCTTCTGATGTCCTTATAAAAAATGAATAGTATGAATGATGTGATAAAGAGCGTGCCCGCGAAATAGCTGAGCCCCATCTTTCTGCCGATGAAAAAAGCGACTGCAAGGCTTATCGCGATAAGCAGCCATAGTCTGCGGATATCATGCTTGTCTGAACAGAATCTGCTGACACTACTGGAATAGAATTTCTTTATTTTGCTGAAAAGTGATCCGTTACTCTGTCCCACGCTTCTCATACCTTTCATAAGCCATCACTATTTTCTGCACAAGCCTGTGCCTCACCACATCTTTTTCAGTAAAGTAGATCATCTTTATATCATCCATATTATCCAGTATCTTGAGAGCTTCAACAAGTCCTGAAGACCTTCCTGCAGGCAGATCTATCTGTGTAATGTCGCCGGTAATCACGGTCTTTGACCCAAATCCAAGTCTTGTAAGATACATCTTCATCTGTTCAGTTGTGGTATTCTGTGCTTCATCAAGAATAATGAATGAGTCATTGAGCGTTCTGCCCCTCATGAAAGCGAGAGGTGCTATCTCTATGATGCCGCGCTCAATCAGATTTGTCGCCTTATCAATATCCAGCATATCAAAAAGAGCGTCATAAAGAGGCCTGAGATACGGACTCACCTTTTCCGAAATATCACCAGGCAGAAACCCGAGTTTTTCACCTGCTTCAACAGCAGGTCTCACAAGCACGATTCTTGATATCTCCTTTGCCAGCAGCGAACTGATCGCCATAGCCATAGCGAGATATGTTTTGCCTGTACCGGCAGGGCCTATGCCAAATGAAATATCATATTGGCGTATCGAATCTACATATCTGCGCTGATTCTGCGTCTTGGGTATGATGAATCTTCTTTTTGAGGATACAGGGATGCTTCCTGAAAAAAGTCTTTTGAGAGAGACATCCTCACCCTCTGCAACAGCCTTTACAGCACTGCTTATATCTTCAGGCCTCAAACTGTACCCGTCAGTATTCACAGCCCTGATCTCATCTATCATTTTTTGAGCTTTTACAAGACCCTGATCTTCACCGCTGATTATCAGCTTGTTCCCCCGTATGCTTATGGTAACGCCAAGAGGAGCCTCCAGCATTTTAAGCGTCTTGTCAAGTCCTCCGTGAATGAATGGATACTCCTTCTCTTCATCCAGTAAAAGCTCAATTGTGTTCGTATTGCCTCCCATGCTGTCTTTACAACTGTTGATATGCAAGCTACCTTTCAGTCTTTGCTATAAAATTGTCTATTCCGGTCTTTGTCTTCAGGGCAGCAGCTTCCCTTGACGCTGCAGACCATGTTGAATAGCTGCCGTAACGAACCCTGTAATAGTCATCGCTGTTTTTTTTATCAAGGACATACGCATTGATTTTTTTTGATGCGAGTCTTTTCCTGAGGCTTTCTGCACCATCTTTTGAAGGGAATGCTCCAAGTTGAATCGTATATATGCCTTTAGACGATGATGGTTGACCAGTTTTCAGTGCAGCGCGGGGCTGACCCTGCTTTTTTTTCTGATCCTGAACAGCAGGTGCCGCCACCTCTCCTCCTGATGCTGTGTCACCCTTTATTAGGGGCATCTTCATATCCTGTTGAGTTTTTTTAAGAAGCGATCTTTCAGGAGATTGATGTATTACAGGTTCAGATGCAGGATTTGGCGCAGGCTGCTGAACTTCCTGGCCAGTAGCAGCAGGACTGCTCCCATTATTAACAGGGCGTTGATCTGTCTTTATCACCGGTATAAAAATCGGCTCTTTTGGTTCGATAATCGGTTTTACAGGCTCTGTAGAAGGAGGAGCGGGCTGAGTAATTGGTGCGGGTTGTGTAGCATTTGCACTCGCAGGCTCCAGAACCCGCTTTTCATCAGGTGCAGCAGAAATTTCTGCCTTTTTCTGGTCCATTGATGTATTATGCTGATCACTATTCAAGCTTGATAACCCCATCAGGTATCCGACCACCATGCTAACAACCGCGATTGCAACGGAAGCAAGTATCGCAGTACTCTTGCTCAGCAGAATAATTGATGTTTTTTCAATGGCTTTCGGCTTCATATGATAAGCATAGCATCACCATATGAGAAAAATCTATAACCCTTTTCAATGGCTTCTCCATACGCTTTTATTAAATTTTCATAGCCGCAAAATGCAGATGCCAACATTAGAGGAGTGGACATGGGCAGATGAAAATTGGTCAGCAGACAGTCAACTGCACTAAAGCTGTATCCAGGATAGATAAAAATTGATGTGGAGCCATAAACAGTATCATCAGAAAGTGCTCCGCTGCCTTCTGATATTTCTGAATAGACTCCGCTCATATATGCCTCTATGGCTCTTGTTGTTGTTGTGCCAACACTAAAAACCCTTCTCCCTTCGGATCTTGCCTTTTTTATCTTTTCAACAAGACTTGTTGATATTTTAAAAAGCTCAGCATCCATTCTGTGGTCTTGCACCTTCTCTGCCCTGAGAGGCTTGAATGTTCCGGGCCCAACATGAAGTGTAAGGGTATTTATGTCCACACCCTTATCCATGAGTCTCTGAAGCAAACTCCTGGTAAAGTGCAGGCCGGCAGTCGGCGCTGCAATAGAACCCTGATGTTCGGCATATACTGTCTGGTAGCGTTCCCTGTCATGTTCATCAGGCATTCTTCTTATATACGGAGGCAGCGGCATGCTGCCATAACTGTTCAGTATATCCATTACATCACTTGTACTGTTTTCGAGCCTTAAAAGCTTGATTCTGTGAGCTGAGGCATAAGATTTCTCGGTCCATACCTCTGCTGATACTCTGCTGCCGAGCATAATCCTGCCCTTAATATTGGATTTGCAGAGTATTTCCCACACACCAGGCCTTGATGTCTCTTTGACAAAAAGAAGCTCTGCAGCCTCTCCGGATTCCGTAATAGCTGTTATGCGCACAGGCATAACCTTTGTATTGTTTATAAGCAGGATATCATCTTTATCAAGATAATCAGGCAGATCATTAAAAAATCTGTGCTCATGCTCTCCGTTTTTATGCAGCACAAAGAGACGGGACATATCTCTTTTATCAGACGGTCTCAGTGCGATCAGATTATGTGGAAGGTCAAAGTTAAAATCACTGGACAGCATAATGTTCGATTTGCGCACCCGGATAGAATTTCTGGAGTATCTCTCTATAAGTTTTGCCCTCTTTTGCCATCAACAGCGATGACCATTGGCAGAGCCCTACTCCATGACCATAGCCCCTGCCCTCAAAAACAACCCTGTCATCCTGAATACTCATATTGGTAATAAGGGTGCTCGGAAGTTTCTCCCATCCTATTTTTCTTCTAAAGTCTTTGGCAAGAATTATAACCTCTTTGGTAGTATTTACAATTTTAAGATCCTTCAGCCTGGAAGAAGCAGTAAGAGAAAGCACAATAATATCTTTTATGCCGCTTATTTCGAGAGCCTTCTCAACCTCAGCCAATGGGATTTTCCTCTCCCACATGAAATAAGGAGACAGTTCACTGTTAGTCTCGACAGCCTTGAGATATGGATACTCTTTGCCAAAAACCTCAATCGGGTCCTCTGTCATTCCGCCGCTTGTAGAATGATAGTAAGCAATAATAGGCTTTCCTTCATATGTGAGCACCTCGCTTCGGGTATCATCAACAGCCTTGAAGATTGCTTCTGGCACACTGCCTGACTTATAAACCTGATGCAGCACTGATGATGTAAGATGATAGCCTGCCACAGATCTTGAAGCATTCTGCATCTGGTAAATTGCATATGTTCTTGCTGCAACTGCCTGAGCCTTTAATGCCTCTGCATCCCAGTTGCTGCCGACCTCTGCCACTATAACCCCTTTTAAATAATCCTCAAGAGGCATCTCATTTACAACATATATGCCTCTCTCACCTTTATACATATCGATTTTCCCGGAGAACTTTGCTCCCTCCACAAGAACATGAGCATCCTGCTTTGAATCCATCTTTTCGAGTTTTTCATCTTTTTTCGGCAGCACAGGATTTTTCGGATCAACAAGCAGCACCCTTATTTTTATCTGGCTGTCCTGACTATAGGCAGTATCAGTAAAAAAGAATACTGAAAAAAGAATACTGAATGTGAACAAAAATACGCTGAATATTTTTACCACTATTTTTTATCCCTCAACATATACCTTTCTTCTTCAGAATAGACACAGCCACAATATTTTTGGCTGTAAAAGCCCATATCCCTGCCCATGCTCCTTCCTTCCCTGAATCCCGGCCTGAAATCTTCCGCAAGAAATTCCACCCCATACTTCTCCTGAAGCATTCTGCCTGTCTCAATAATCAATCCCTGTTTTTGATAAGGACTCACAAGCAGTGTGGTTGTAAAAGCATCAGCTCCTGTTGCTCTTGCTGCTAAAGCTGATGCTTCAAGCCGCACAATATAGCAGTACTCACACCTGTTATCCTCTTTGCCTGCCGTATTTCGCAAAAAATCCCTGAGTCCGTATTCATCTTTATAAAGAACATCCAGTCCCCATGCCACATCGAGCTGTTTCATTGAAAACAGCCTGTTTTTGTATTCAGTGAATGGATGAATATTGGGATTAAACCAGAAACCGCGCACATCCCCTCCCTTTTCCCTTAAAGTCTTTACAGGGTATATGGCGCAGTTGGCACAACATATATGAACCAATATCTTCATTAATCCTTCAGAAGAGACCATTAGGGATGTTTCTGCCAAGATGCTCATAAGCTGTCCTTGTGGCAAGCCTGCCCCTTGAGGTGCGCTCTATCAAACCTTCCTGCAGAAGATACGGTTCATAAACATCCTCTATAGTCTCTCTGTCCTCTCGCAACGATGCCGCGATCGCATCTATTCCGACCGGACCTCCGCTGAACTTTTCGATTATGGTGAGCAAAAGCTTCCTGTCAACATCATCAAGCCCAAGTCTGTCAACATCAAGCGCCTGAAGCGCATCTTTTGCTATCTCCATATTTATTATTCCATCACCTTTAACCTGGGCAAAGTCGCGCAATCTCTTAAGCAGTCTGTTGGCTATCCTTGGCGTACCCCTTGATCTGCCCGCTATTTCGATCGCAGCATCATCCCTCATCTCTATGCCGAGCAGTCCTGAGGAGCGAGACACTATATGCCTCAAATCCTCTGATGAATAGAAATCAAGTCTCGCCATAATACCAAACCTGTCCCGCAATGGTGATGTTAGAAGACCTGTTCTTGTAGTAGCCCCTATAAGCGTGAAGCGCGGCAGATTGAGTTTAAGCGTCCTTGCGCTCGGCCCCTGACCAATTATAATGTCAAGCTTGAAGTCCTCCATCGCAGGATAGAGCACCTCTTCAACGATCCTCGGCATCCTGTGGATCTCATCAATAAAAAGTATGTCGTTTTCAGCAAGGTTTGTGAGTATCGCGGCAAGATCACCAGGCCTCTCTATAATCGGCCCTGATGTTGTCTTAATGCTTACATTAAGTTCATTGGCTATGATCGAGGCAAGGGTTGTCTTGCCCAGACCAGGAGGTCCGCAGAAGAGCACATGATCAAGAGACTCGTTTCTCAGTCTCGCGCCTGCGATAAAAACCTTGAGATTTTCCCTAAGCTTATCCTGTCCTACAAACTCATCGATGGTTCTGGGTCTCAGGGTTATTTCGTAGGATATCTCTTCCTGATCTGCCTCCGGACACAGCGGCCCCGGTTCCCTGTCTTCAATCCTCATCCTCTAACAGCCCCTTCACTCTTTTGTTAAATATTTTAATGATTCGCGGAGCAAAGTTTCAATGTCCCGTATGCCCGATGAATACGCCATCTGAAGCGCTTCAAGCGCAAAAGCCCGTTTGTAGCCAAGATTGACCAGAGCAGAGAGCGTGTCTTCAAAAACCACATCAGCCTTTTCCTTTATTGCGGGCAGCTTTTCGCGCAGTTCGAGTATAAGTCTCTGTGCTGTTTTTTTGCCAAGCCCAGGCACTCTGCACAAGAACGCTGTATCCTCAGTTGTAATTGCACGATGAAAATCATCAGGCGGTATCGTCGAAAGTATGCTCAGTGCTATCTTCGGTCCAATGCCGGATATGCTGAGCAGCGTTGTGAATGTCCTTTTTTCCGTTTCTGTGCCAAAACCAAAAAGAGTTATGGCATCTTCGCGAACATGTGTATAAATCAAGATAAACACTTCCTTGCCCTCTTCAGGCAGCGATGACAGAAGGGTCAACGGAGCATGCACATCATAGCCTACGCCTGCTGCTTCAACAATTATGCTGTCAGGTCTCTTTGATAACAGTCTTCCTCTGAGTGAAGCAATCATTTCAGGATACCTCCGTTTTTAATACACTGACTTGGCACACAGTTTAATACGCGGCTCCAGCCTTCATATGCACATGGCATATCGCTATTGCGAGCGCATCAGCACTGTCAGGCGTAAGCTGTTTGTTTATCCCAAGCAGCTGCCTAACCATAATTTGGACCTGGGATTTCTCAGCCTTGCCATAGCCAACAACCGCTTTTTTTACTTCCAGAGGGCTGTACTCATGAATATGTAGCCCTGTTGATGCTGCGGCTGCCAGTACAACACCCCTTGTATGACCGAGGCTGAGCGCAGCCTTGATGCCTTTTGCAAAAAACATCTTTTCTACCGCTATCTCATCCGGCTGATACTCAGCTATAAGCTCAGATAGCGATTCATAAAGCTCCTTGAGCCTCACATGCAGCAGTTTGGTCGGATGCATAGTTATAATGCCTGAAGAAACATATTGATAATGACGGCCTGATATTGATGTGTTTGACAGACCGGCTTTTCTGTCAGGCATGGATATAATGCCATATCCGCACTTGACGCTGCCTGGGTCTATTCCGAGTATCTTCATACGCAGCAGGGAGAAAAACAGTTAATAACAATATTTTTTACGCTGGAATTTGTGGATATGAACAGAGATCCGGTTGATGATCCCGAAATCATCTCTTTCTCGGCACTTCGAAGAGAATCTCCTCTATCATCTGGCAGAGCACATGGCCGAGAGTGATGTGCGTCTCCTGTATTCTTGGCGTATCCTCAGAAGGAACAACAAAGGAATAGTCAGCCTTTGAAGCAAGTTTTTCACCCTTGAGTCCTGTAAGCACAACAATCTTCATACCTTTCTTTTTTGCAGCATCAACAGCCTTAAGTATGTTTTTTGAGCTGCCGCTGGTGGATAGTGCTATAACAATGTCGTCTTCATCACCCAGAGTCTTCACCTGACGAGAAAATATCTCTGAATAGTCATAGTCATTTGCTATGGATGTCAGAACAGCAATATCCGTATTTATAGCTATGGCAGGAAGTCCCGGACGCTCCATCTTGAATCTGTTCACAAACTCAGCCGCAAGGTGCGATGCATCACACGCACTGCCGCCGTTGCCAAAAAGTATTATCTTCTTGCCCCTGTCAAAAGTACCTGCCATAAGGTTTGCCACTTCAATAATAAGATCACTGTTTTCTCGGGCAAACTTTTCTTTCAGTCTTGCACTCTCTTCAAATGCCTTAATAATTTTCTTTTCCATTCAATTAGTCTATCCAAGATATTTATGCTCAGTCAAGATATGTCCATCTTCTTTTCATTAAACAGAGGATAAAGTTTATTATATGTCTCAATGATATGCTCTGGTATCACACGCACTTCCCCAAGTACTGTCATAAAGTTTGTGTCGCCTGCCCATCGCGGCACAATATGTATATGCAGATGCTCTTTTATACCAGCGCCTGCTGCGCTGCCAATATTCATGCCAATATTAAATCCCTCAGGCCTGAATGCCTCCTTAAGACAGGCAGTACAATAGCTGGTCAGGCTCATCATCTCAGCATGTGTTGATGGTTGCAGCTCATCAAGTGTCGAAGCATGCTGATAAGGCACCACCATAAGATGTCCGTTGTTATATGGATATTTATTCATGATTACAAACACCTCTTTGCCCCTGTAAAGAATAAGACTGTTTTTGTCATCACCAGGAGTTTTAGGGATGCAGAAGATGCACTCATCAGGCTTTTCAGAGATTATATACTCTATTCTCCATGGAGCCCATGAGATTTTGAGTCCTTTATCATTTTTGTCTCGCATTTTTCAGTCCTTCAACATCCCGATTTTTTTGAGCACAGACTGTGCATCATCCCATGTCAACCATTTGTCCCTTGGATTGCGCATAAGATAAGCCGGGTGAAATGTAGGCATAACCGGGATAATTTTGTCCTCTGTTATATACTCAAAGAATTTTCCTCGCACTCTTGATATTGAAAACCTGGCAATAGGATCCCTTCTTCCCATAAGCGCATAGGTTGCTATTTTACCCATCGAGACAATAACTTCAGGGTCAATGATCCTGATTTGTGTTTCTATAAATTTGATGCATGCATCCATTTCATCCTGCATCGGATCCCGGTTTGACGCAGGTCGGCACTTGCATATGTTGGCGATATACACATCTTCCCTTGCAAACCCCATCTTATTGATAAGACTGGTGAGTACGCTGCCTGCCTCTCCCACAAAAGGCCTTCCCTGTTTGTCCTCTTCCCTGCCAGGAGCTTCACCAATAAACATTATTCTTGCATCAGGACTACCCTCACCA
The DNA here is from genome assembly GCA_034002665.1 of Dissulfurispiraceae bacterium. Classification (GTDB taxonomy): domain Bacteria; phylum Nitrospirota; class Thermodesulfovibrionia; order Thermodesulfovibrionales; family Dissulfurispiraceae; genus JAFGXL01. Next base: position 957,352 of record JAVFAA010000001.1, read on the forward strand.
AATACAAGATTTGTACGACCATCTCCAAGCCTGCACAAACTGCATTCTCCAATCCTGCTCCGCAGTTCATCAAGCGCCTGCTGCTTGGAAGCGGCTTGAGCACCTTTAACCGCAGGCATCTTCATGCTGATTTTGAATGGAAGATACTCTATGCCCATTGCTTCACAATATTGGAATACTTTTCTGAGCTCATCAACAGAGATATCCTGGCTGCAGTCCACTATCTCTCCCCCCACTTCAGCTTTGATCTGATGAGCATAAAATAATCTCTCTCTGAAGAAGTGACCAGTTTGGTAACATGCGGAGATTTTGTTATATCAATTGCATCATCCTTCTGGAGTGGGAATCCTGTCTGGCCGTCCAGAGTCAAAAAAACATCCTCATCATCAGCCTTCAGCCTGAGCAGTACCTTTACTGAATCTGGAAGCACAACAGGTCTGTTTGTGAGAGTATGCGGACATATGGGCGTGAGCGTTATGCATCCAAGTGTCGGATAAAGTATCGGCCCACCGGCTGAAAGCGAGTAGGCAGTAGAGCCCGTAGGAGTAGAAACTATCAGTCCATCAGCCTTGTAGGTTGTAACATAAAGCCCATTTACATAGGTCTCGATATCAATAATTCTGGCAAGCGCTCCCTTGTTGATAACAGCGTCATTGAGTACTGTGCTCTCTGATACTTTTTCCCCTGCCCTCAGCACGGAAACATTAAGCATTATCCGCTCTTCAATATTGTAGTCTCCGCAGAGTATGCTGTCCATCATCTGGATAATTTCTGTTTTTTTCACCTCTGTTATAAAACCAAGGCTCCCCAGATTTATACCGAGTATAGGAATTCCTTTTTTGCCTGCCTTTCTTGCAGCAGAGAGCATTGTTCCGTCTCCGCCAAGCACCATAATAAGATCAGAGCGATCAGTAATATCATCCTTATCATATCCGGCAATGCCGAGGCACGCTGCTGCCTGTTTATCAGGAAATATGTTTATTCCTTTTTTTTTGAAATATGGCAGTAGTTCTTTCAGGATTTCTGCTGGTTCAGTCCTGGAGCTTTTAGTTATTATCCCGAGGTTTTTTATATCAGTTCTGTCCAATATCTGTGCCTTTTATAATTATTTCTCTCTCATCTTCAGATGTATATTTTATCTCTACCGAGAACGCCCCCTCAGGCATCCGGCCCAGTCTCTCAGCCCACTCAATAACAGTTATTGCGTCTGAATCAAGATACTCCCATATGCCGAGCTCATCAAGCGCTGCATCACTGTCTATTCTGTACAGATCAATATGGTAAAAAACCGGTTCAGTCTCATATTCTGCGACTATTACAAAACTCGCGCTGCCTATATCCCTGTCCGATATGCCTATATAAGAAGCAATCCCCTTTATAAAAACAGTCTTGCCTGCGCCAAGGTCGCCATACATACATACAACAGCACCTTTGCAGTTCTGCGCAATATGTCTTCCAAGCCTGTTTCCAATGGCTTGCGTCTCTTCTGCTGAACCTGATATGAATCTGAGCTCATTCATCAATCATCAGCATCTGAACTTATGAGCTTATTCCTTTGATAATATCGATTTTGCCGATTATGCCGACAATTTTTTTGTCTTTCACTACAGGGATATGGTGGACTTTTTTTTCTGACATGATTGACGCAATCTCATCAAGCGGAGCATCCTCGCCTACACTTATTATTTCATGGCTGCAGATATCAGCAACTGTTGCAGCAGTCATCTTTTTTATCTGCTGCTCAACAGCAGGCTGGTTGAGCGTAATAAAAGCATCAAAAATACGGATAACCGTAGGTATATGAAACCTTTTATTCTGCTCAATAAGATCATTTTCTGTCACAATACCCATAATATTTCCATTGTCATCAACAACCGGAGCCCCGCTTATCTTGTTGTTGATCAATATATTGGCGAAGTCATTTACTGTTGTAGATGATTTCACAACAATGACATCTTTAGTCATTATATCACTGGCTTTCAGCATGCAGCACCTCCGTATTGTTAAAAAAGTAGTATGATCTCAAAACCTGATCAAAAGCAAATTTTTTACATCAGGCTACTCAGCAATAACAACCATGTTCTTTCCAGCATCCTTGGCCCTGTATAAAGCATTGTCAGCCCTCTTTACTATAGCCTCAATGCCTGAATCCACATCAGCAAAGAGTCTGGACTCAGCAGCTCCAATGCTTATAGTTATCCGAATATCACCAACTGGATGCGCTTCCATGTTGCTTCTGATCTTTTCTGCAACTGAATAAATGGTCTCTGAGCTTATGTCAGGAAGATACACTATAAATTCCTCTCCGCCGTATCTGCCTGCAACATCAGATGCCCTGATTGATGATTTCAGAATTTCTGCTGCAGCCTTGATTACCTGATCACCCTGCCGGTGCCCATGAGCATCATTGATGTCTTTAAAGTTATCTATATCAATCATCAGCAATCCAATAGTCAGACCATTTCTTGCCGCAAGATGAGCTAATGGTAATATGGTGTTGTTAAAACCTCTCCTGTTAAGCAGGCCGCTCAAAGGATCATGGCTGGTTTTTATAACCATATCCTTGTGCATTTCCCATAATTTGTTGATTGCCTCGCCTATTAGTTCAAGTTCAGCAGTGGATTCACCATATTTTTTCAAGGCAGCAATAAATTTGGTCAGATGATCTTCATAAAAACTCGGTGAGTCCTTGTATTTCGGAAGGATATTCTTCATGAAAAAAAAGATCGCTTCAAAAGCAGGTTCAAGCACAAAAAACTCGAGCTTCAAAGCATATGCAAAGTAGTCATTTACTGTTTCAAGATCATCCGCGGTTTTTGCAAGATCTCCTACACGATGCAAAGAAGCTTTCAGATTTGAGAGCACAATTTCAGGATCATCCAGCAGCATCGGCATTTCGCCTTTTTCTGCGAAACTCATGATATCTTCCCAAAAAGCCGCATGAACAGACTCTTCATTTGACATGCTGGTCCAGAAGATTTTAAGGTTGGCATCAGTACTGGACTCAGCAAATTTTTTATATGTCAAGGCAGCGGTACTGTCAAGCTCAAGACATATAGAAACTATCTCTTTCAGAATTTCCCGATCTCTGGTAAACGCTAATCTTCCCATACCCCCTCCATATACCATTGCGTATTTTCAGTCTGGGACTGGCTGCTGCTAAATGATCGCAATAAACCCTCCCTGCCTTCCCGCATTCTCCTTAGAAAACCTGTAAGAAAAGAATTTATCCTGAGTGCAATATGTACATTCTTCCATTATCTGGATATTGTCAGCAGAAAGACCTGCTGACAGTGCCTGTTGTCTATTGGCTTTCTGAAGGTCTATCCGGTATTTTTCGTCTTTTGTCATATAATAATCACCTCTGCCGGTCGCAATTTTAACAAGCTCGAATACATCATGCCCAACTTCATAGCAGCATCCCCTGATTGCCGGACCGACTGCCATCAGAATATCCGAAGGAGCAGATAAAAATTCTGTGATCAGGCAGCGAACTGTTTTTTTCAGTATCGAGTCCGCTGTGCCGCGCCAGCCTGCATGTACTGCAGCAGCCACCTGTCTGCTTTTATCATAAAGCAGTATTGGAACGCAGTCAGCTGTTTTTATGCCAATGAGCATATTTTTTTCAACAGTAATTACCGAGTCTCCAATTCTGCTTCCCGTATCCTCTTTAATAATTATAATCCTATCAGTATGCTTCTGGATCGGAAGATATATCCTCTCCTGTTTTATGCTGGATGCTTTTGACAGCACAGCTGGATCAGAGCCTGTATGTTTGCCAGTGAAAAATGCCTTTACAGGCAGACCACAAAAGATTTCCGGGAAAATAACATCTCTCTGCAAGCATCCTCCTTCTGTTGTCATATATCCAGCACCTTGAATGCTTTTGGCAGAAACTCTATTATATCTGTTGCAAGAAGACTGTACTGACCATAAATATCAGAAGCAGTATCACCGGCAAGTCCATGTATAAATACACCTGCTACTGCTGCATGAAAAGGAGCCATGCCCTGTCCGACAAATGCTGCTATTATGCCAGTCAGCACATCTCCTGATCCTGCAGTTGCCATGCCTGGATTGCCTGTTGAATTGATAAAAACCCTGCTTGCTGGATCTGCTACCACAGAATATGCGCCCTTCAGGACTACTACTGCGCCGGTCTTGCGTGAAAGCTCCAAAGCATTGGCAATGCGGTCAGCCTCTTTTATGCCTGCGCTTGCACAGAGCCTCTTCATCTCTCCTGAATGGGGAGTCAACACAACAGGGGATCTGGCATTCTGGAAGATATCCTGCAGATTCATTTTCTGTCCACATCTGCTGCTTAATGAATTCAGTCCATCAGCATCTATCACAAGGGGAGCAGGAGACATGACAACGAGATCAGCCATTAATCGTTCCGTATCAGCAGAGACTCCCATCCCAGGTCCTGCAGCGATCACATCAATACTGCTGCCTGCAAGATTCAGAATCTGCTCAAGTGCTTGCGAAGACAGACTGCCGTTGCTGCCATCAGGCATGCCATGAACCATCTCTTCAACAGCACAACTTTGATAAATATCAATCAATGATTCAGGCACTCCCAATGTCACAAGTCCAGCACCACTTCTCAGGCATGCCCTGGCAGCGAGTTTTGCAGCTCCGGTCTTTCCTTTTGAACCTGCCAGCACAAGCACATGTCCATAAGCACCTTTATGGCTCAGGATATCCCTTTTTTCGAAAAATGAGGATACACGGAATCTATTCAGCAATTCAATATTTATATCCTCAGCAGCAAGCAACTGATCCGGAAATCCGATATTGTCAATTACCAGATTCCCTGAATATTCAGCTCCGGGATAAAGAAAATGGCCACGCTTGGGAAGCCCAAAGGTAATTGTGTGATTAGCCTTTACTGCTGCACCGCATACCTTGCCGGTATCTGCTGAGATGCCGGACGGAATATCAGCAGAAATAACCTGAACACCTGATGCATTCAGCTTTGATATAACATCACCGATATAGCCTGTTATTTTCCGTTTCAACCCTGTACCAAATATGGCGTCAATAACAACGCAATCCCTGAAATCCATTTCTTCAATTGCAGGACAAAACTCAATCTTTACTCCGGATTTTCGCGCTGCCTTGTATTCTCTTAAACAGTCAGTACTCATTGATTTTTTATCACAGAGCACCACTGCCCTTACTTTATGTTTTTTTGACTTCAGTCTGCGTGCAGCAACAAATCCATCGCCGCCGTTATTGCCGCACCCACAAAGCACGAATATATTTCTCTTGGGGAATAGTGCATGCGCATGGTCAGCCAGCGCAGCCCCAGCCCTGAACATCAACAAAGAGCTTTTGATGCCATACTCACTGATGGCAGTCATATCAATTGACAACATCTCAGAAGAAGTGGCAATCTTCATGATCTTCCTCCATTATTTTGAATCAGTCAGGCCTGGGTTGACTCAATTTAACGCTTTTTCTATCGATAATGCTATATATAGCATATCACTATATTATATCTGATATAATATTAACTTATGATTGAATTTTAGACATAAAAGGGACCCGGGATATGTTTTGGAATAAATTAAGCATCATAATGAAATATTATGTTTTTCTACCAGCATTTTTGGCTGTGTTCCTGGCTGCATCCTTAATGCCTCCAAATGCTTTTGCAATGCAATTTCAGGATCAGACTGATGCTGATGCTGCATATGAAGAGGCTCTGATGCTCATCTCAAAAGCTCAGTATGAACAGGCTCTTGTGAAGTTGAGCTTTTTTATATCAGACCCGTTAAAATATCCAAAACCAGTCTCCGACTATATAGTGCTTCTTGTATGGACAAATCGCTTTGATGAAGCGATAAAGTCATATGAATCACTCCCGGAAGGCTTTTCAAAATCAGGATATCTCCAGAGAAATACTGCCAAAGCATATTACGAAAAACAGGGACTGAAATCAGCAGCTGAGCTTTACGAGTCTGTGCTAATCATGACCCCGGACGATACTGAAGCGTTGAAAGGACTTGCACTGAGCCTTGCCGGACTGGGCGAATATGAAAAAGCAGCAATGCAGCTCAGCATACTTATAGAAAAAAAACCTGCTGATACTGAAACAAGAGTACTGTATGGCAATATACTCTTTAAAGCTGGTCAATACACTAAAGCAATTGCTTCATTCAGATCTGCTTCCGCAATCAATGGTTCAGATGCCGAAAAAATATTCCGTCATAGAGATGCTCTTCTGCTCAGTCTGTCTGAAGAAAAAAAGAATAATCTTGCAGTGCAGCTCTCAATCGCAGCACACTCTGACAAGAATGCCGCTGCAGACCATATTGTACTTCTTGCTCTTAAGGGCAGCCACAGCAGTGCAGTATCTGAGTTCGAAAACCTGGGACTCAATCGTATGCAGTCACCATTCGACATGCTCAACTGGACTGCATGGGCATACTTCAAAACCAGCTCACTCAAAAGAGCAAAAGAGCTATACACTCATGTTTTGGCAGCGCACCCTTCAAACAGGCAGGCATTAATCGGACTGTCCTACTGCATGTCTGCGGAAAATAAGAGCGACAAGGCTCTTGAAATGCTTAAAGCGCTGAACAAAACATATCCTGATGATATTGAAATTATGTACGCAAATGCATACGCATTTGAACAGTCAGGTGAGTTCATAAAAGCTGTCAATGAATATGACAAAATGATAGCAATAAATCCTGACAACAAAACAGCTAAAAAATTAAGAGTTTCAGCATTGGCTGATGTCGGAGCCACCTCTCTTGCTTTAGAAGAGGTTAAAAAGACATTGCCTGAAGACAAACCATTGATCGAATATATTGTTGGCAATGCAGCTGTTGATAGATTGAGGTGGGCAGAAAACCAGCAGGCACTCTCAATACTTGATGAACTGCTTAAAAACCCGGACAACAGACGGGCACAACTGGATTATCTTGCAGCCTTGTTTGAGAGTCTCTATACTGCAGAGGCACTTAAATTATATGAATCTCTTGAGCGGCAGAATCAAGATATTCCAGCCTGGATACTGGAATATGCTGCTGGAGGATACCTTGACCAGGAGCAGCCCCGTAAAGCTTTGCAGCTTTACTCAAGAGCCCTCAAACTCGAACCCGGATCTCTTAAGGCAAGACTTGGCATATTCAAGACTCTCAACATACTTCGTGAATGGGATAAAGCAGATGCCCATTTATCATCACTCGAAAAAGATTTTGCTGAACCATTGATTAATGGGAAACCAAATTTTGGCAAGCTTTCTTTCGCATACGAAAGAGGCTGGTTTTTGATAAGCCAGGACAGGCTGCAAGAGGCAGAACAATATTTTTACAACCTGTATACAATGGCTCCTGGAAATACCGAGATCAGAAACGGACTTGCCCATGCCTGGTACCATAGGGGCTGGCCGCGGCTTGCAAATGAGGAATTCTCAATAATTTCAAATCTTGAGCCTGAAGAGCTTGGATATAAAACAGGCTTAATTATGACTAAAAATGCACTCGACCAAAAATACGAGGCAAGGGCAGAGGCAAAAGAGTTATTAGCAAAGCATCCTGAAAACGGGATTGTGAAAAACCTTGTTCGGGATCTTAAGGTTCAGGATATGGATGAAATTACAGCCAGCTTTGACATCTCGAGTGAAGAAGGAGGATTTGGCGATGTAAGGTACTTTCTTTCATATTCACACACCTTGACTCCATTCACAAATGCATATGCCTTTTTATATCATGCAAGAAGTCATGAAAATGATCAAAAAAACCACTTTAAAAGAGTCGGAGCGGGCATTAACCATATTTTTAACAGCTATCTGAGCGCAGCACAGCAATTCTCTACGAATTATGATAATGCAAAGAACTTCGGCTCGCTAACATCCATAACTTTTACTCCTGATGATTACTGGACATTTACTGCATCTTTTGACACCTACACATCTGATGTGCCGTTCCGCGCGAGGGTAACAGGCATATCATCAAAAAAATACGATCTTGAAATAAGGTACAGAGTAAGTGAACTGAGCGACTATAGTCTGAGTCTGAGCAGGTATGACTTCTCAGACTCAAATAAAAGAGATATGCTCAACCTTGATCACAGCAGACAGATATTTTTGAAAGATGACTGGAAGATGCGGCTCTTCTTTGATTTGTATACATCCAGAAACTCGCTTGATGACCCTGACTACTACAATCCTGATTCAGACTGGAAATTTTCAGTAACCCATATGACTGAACATGTCATCAAAAAAATATACAGGCAGTCATGGCTTCACAGACTTTATCTGACAGCAGGGTTATATAAACAGTCCGGCTATTCAGGCAAGATGGATACTGGAGCAAGATATGAACATGACATCACTTTTTCCGATACCCAATCACTTCTCATTGGAGTATCCTTCAACCAAAATCATTATGATGGGAGTCCAGTCAATTCTTATACATTTTACTTAACATATAGAGGACGCATATGATCCAGAAGAAAATAATTCTTATATTGATTACCATCAGCCTTATATTCTCCTGTACAGGAATAAAAGCATCAGCAGAAAGCAATAAATTCATTGCCCTTTGTTATCATGCCGTAGTAAAAGATCCTGATCCTAACGATTCCTACACACTTTCTTATAACCTTTTTGCAAAACATATGGAATATCTTAAAGCAAACGGATATCATCCAATATCTCTTGATCAGATACTTATGGCGCAGAATGGTGTAAAGCCATTGCCTCCTAAAGCTGTATTGCTCATGTTTGATGACGGTTATATCTCTTATAAGGATTTTATACTGCCTCTGCTCGAAAAATACGAATATCCATCAGTACTTGCAGTTGTCGGCAACTTTGTTGGCTATAAACCAGATGATATTCCTGAGCCTATAATGACATGGGAACAGATAAGGGAAGTATCAAAAAATAAACTTGTAGATATTGCTGCACACTCTTATGATATGCATAAAGCAGTCAGATATACCCCCCAGGGCAATATAGCAGCAGCTTTTAATGTAAAGCTTTACAATGAAGAAACCAAATCAATTGAAACGCCGGAACAATATATTAAACGTATTGAAGAAGATTTCACGAAGCAGCAAGAGATATTTGAAAAAGAGCTTGGATTCAGACCTCGTGCAATGGTCTGGCCTTATGGCAAATATAACCAGCCAGCTGTTAATGCCGCAAGAAAATTCGGATATCAGTTCGCATTCACGCTCGAGAACGGCTATGGTTCAGTTGATGATCTGTTGCACATCAAGCGAAATATGCTTCTCACCGAGCCGATTGATGAACTTAATAAAAGCCTCAAGATCGAGTCCGAGCAGATGATAGAGTTCATCAAAATACTAAAAAATTCTCAGGATGAAAAAACGCTTATCAGGGCTGTCCAGGTTGACATTGATCTCTTATATGATCCTGATCCGGTACAGGTTGAAAAAAATCTCAGCAGCCTTTTGGACAGGCTTGTTGATATGAGAGTAAATACAGTATTCCTTCAGGCATTTGCAGACCCCGAGGGAACAGGCAACATCAAGAGCGTTTATTTTCCTAACAGAATACTGCCTGTAAAAGCTGATATCTTCAGCTATATAGTTCATCAGATATCTATCAGGGAGATTCAGGTTTATGCATGGATGCCAACCCTCAGCATAGAGCTGCCCGACAAAAAGCTTAATGAAAGCCTGAGGGTAAAGGCATACTCAAATGGTAAGATCAAATTAAGCAATTCATGGTACAACAGGTTGTCGCCTTTCAGCGCAAAAACGCTCGCAAAATTGCGTATGATTTACGAAGACCTCGCATCAAACAGCCAGATAGACGGTGTACTGTTTCAGGACGACGCATACCTGAATGACTTTGAAGATTTTCATCCTGACGCTGCAGAGGCATTCAAAAACAAATTTAACAAACCTCTTTCACCTGAGCTTCTAAAATCAGATGCTGAACTCTCCCGCAAATGGACATCTTTAAAAACAGAGGTTCTGATTGCATTTCTGCAAGAGCTTAAAAAAGCTGTCAAATACTGGAGGCCGGAGGCAAAATTCACAAGGAACATATACGCAGAAGCGGTGCTTGATCCTGATTCTGAAGAGTGGTTTGCGCAGAACTATACTGATTTCCTCCGCAACTATGATTTTGTAACCATCATGGCATATCCGCATATGGAAAAAGCAAAAAGCCCTCTGAAGTGGCTCAACTCGCTTGTGCAGTCAGTTAAACGCCATAACGGACTGAATAAAACCATTTTTAAGATTCAGACTTATGACTGGGATAAAAAAGAGTGGATAAACGACACTCTTTTAAACAGCCAAATGAGGACTATACTTAAAAATGGCGGTCTGCATCTGGCGTACTACCCTGATGACTATACAATAAACAAACCGATGCTTGATAAAATAAAACTCGAAATGTCCACCAAGACATATCCATTTGAACCATGAAAACTATAATACTTTTTATAGTACAGTTTATAAATGATTTTGTATATATGTACCCCCTTTTCATGTCTTTCGTATGGATGTTTGGAGCTATACTATTTTTTATAAGGCGCGAACGAACCAGTAAGCAGGTACCCAAACTCAAACACTATCCTCTCTGTTCCATCATAATACCCTGCCACAATGAAGAGTATAATATTCATAAAACAATAAGCTGGCTCGCGACTGCACAGAAATATCCTGATTTTGAGATAGTGGCTGTAGATGACGGCAGCACAGACTCTACTGCCGAGATACTGCACACGCTTAGCGCCAACTATCCAAATGTCCGTACTGTTTACCTCAAGGAAAACCAGGGCAAGGGAGCTGCTCTTACTGCAGGCACTCTTGTTGCAAACGGCGACATAATTGTAACCATAGATGCTGACGCTCTGCTGGATCAGGATGCGCTCTCATGGATTGTATGGCATTTTAATGAATCATCAAGAGTAGGCGCAGTAACTGGCAATCCAAGGGTGCTAAACCGCACTACACTGCTTGCAAAGATACAGACCGGAGAATACGCTACAATTATCGGATTGATAAAGCGTTCTCAGAGAATATTAGGCAAAGTTCTGACAGTCTCAGGAGTTATTGCTGCGTTCAGAAGACAGGCGCTCGAATCAGCAGGATACTGGGACACTGATATGGTAACAGAGGATATTGCCATAACATGGAAGCTCGAGCGTAAATTTTGGGATGTTCGCTATGAACCAAAAGCCATAACCTGGGTGTTTGTGCCGGAGACAATCAAAGGACTCTGGCGCCAGAGGTCAAGATGGGCACAGGGCGGCATGGAAGTTCTAAAGCGTAATGTGGATATTTTCAGTGACTGGAGACAGCGAAGGCTCTGGCCGGTATTTATCGAATATCTGTTCAGCGCACTATGGGCATACACATTCTGGACGCTTGTTTTTCTATGGATAATAAAAGCAACAACCGGATTTGAGTTTGGAATTGCGCTTGTGCCGCCGATACCGCCGCAATGGACAGGCGCCATACTGGCTCTCACATGTCTTGTTCAGTTCAGCGTAAGCGCGTATATTGATCAATTTTACGATAAAAAACTGTTCAAATATCTATTCTGGGTAATATGGTATCCATTTATTTACTGGACTATAAATGCGCTTACTGTTGTATTTGCAACTCCAAAAGCCCTGTTTAAAAGAAAAGGCATCCGCGCTGTCTGGAAGAGTCCGGACAGAGGACTGGGGATAAGATAGACAATGAAAGAGATAAAACTGATAGAACGGCCTGACCTTAAAAGCGGAGTCAGAAACATTACAGAAGCCGGAATTACAGCATTTATGTGGGCAACATGGATATATCTGCTGTTGCCTCTTATAAACATAATACTCTGGATATTGGGCATACGGATATTTTATGTGGAGTTGATAGAAAAAGCAGGATTTTCCCGCATTGTTAATATGTTCTATAACATTGGCTGGATAGCTGCTGCTATATTCATCTCATTTTGGCTTTGGGGGTACTATAATTTAAAAAGGTACGGCAAACTCAAGAGACGAAAAAACATTGAAGACAGAAACGACCAAAAACTGTTGGCAGCACTCGGAATAACCCCAGAGCAGCATCAACATATGCTAACCCAGAAAGAAGTTGATTTCAAGTGGTATATAGACTCGATTGATATTCAGGAAGGAGACAATAAATCTAACTAAGACCTGTCTGCATATACCAGGGAGTATCTTCCGGCTTTTTTATCCCAAATAGTTTGTATATGTTATCGCAGAGCTGTTCAGCAGTAAAAGGTCTTATAAGCACACCGCTGGCTGTCTTGGACTGTATCATATCCACAATCTCTGTCTTGGGGGTCTCAGTCGATACTATAAGAAGTATCTTGAGAAGTGGTTTTTCAGCCTTTATGGATTTGGCATAATCAACAGTCGATTCCTTGCCAAGATGTGAATCGAGTATAATAACGCAATTTTCTGACATCTCACCAAGCAGCATGCCAAGATGCTTTGTATCATCTGCATATCTTATCTTTATCTGCCTCTCAAATTCCTTTAATGCAAAACTGATAGGATTAACAAGATCTTTTTTCACACACACCAGCACATTTTTGCGCGACATCATTCCTCCAATGCTTTTTATACAATATTATAACTCAAAGTTTTGACAAGAAAAACCTTTCTGCTGAAGATTATACAGCAATCAGAACGAGTTTTCTGAAGCAGGGAACTCTCCGCTTTCAACTTCCTTTCTATATTCAGACAAGGCGCGTACTCCTTCAGTTTTAAGACTGGCATACTTCTTGACAAATTTGGGCACAAACCGATCAAACATGCCAAGCACATCATGAACAACAAGAACCTGACCATCGCAGTCGCAGCCGGCTCCGATGCCTATTGTAGGTATAGAGAGTGATGCTGTTACTTCTTTGGCTAATGCAGCAGGGATAGCCTCAAGCACAACAGAAAAAGCTCCGGCATCCTGAAGTATCTTTGCATCTTCTCTCAGCACTCTGGCAGACTCCTCTGTCTTTCCCTGCACCTTGTATCCACCCATTCTATGTATTGACTGAGGCGTAAGACCAATATGAGCCATTACAGGAATATCAGCATCCGTCATAGCTCTAATCTTGTCAGCAGTTTCTCTGCCGCCCTCAATCTTAACAGCATTGGCACCAGCTTCTTTAAGAAAGCGGCCTGCATTCTCCACTGCCTGCTCTATGCTCACCTGATATGACATATAAGGCATGTCACCTATCACAAAAGCATTGGCAGCAGCACGGCTCACAATTTTTGTATGATAGATCATCTCATCCATAGTAACAGGCAGGGTGTTTTCATGGCCCTGAATAACCATGCCTACCGAGTCTCCCACCAGCAGAACTTCGATGCCTGCTTCGAGCGCCATCGCAGCGGTAGGAAAGTCGTAAGCCGTAATAATTGCGATCTTATGGCCAGACTGTTTCTTTTTGAAAAAATCGTTCACTGTAAATGGCATGATCATCTCCATTGCTGCATCAAATCAGATAAATGCGCTGATGCTTTTTAAATATAGTTATAACATATAATCTCTGTGAATTAAAATTTATTGCAGAAATTTCAAGAAGCAGATCTGAGTGCCTTCAGATTCAACTGCAGGTATCTGGCGCCGTTCCACTCATTTATTGCAGGAACAAATACAGCATCAATAGATTTTGCATCCTCAACGAAATCAAGCATCTCTCCCATGTCAAATCCTATGCTGTCCATTGACCTGCCGTTCTGTTTAAGATAAAGCTTAAGATGATTGCTCCCCACAACCCGGGCCTGCAGCACATCAAGAGATTTTGCACCAAAAAGCGGTTCTTCATTCCCATAGCCAAAAGGCTCCAGCCTTGCAAGTTCATCAACAAGCGTGACTGATATGTCGTTAAGAGAAACAGCAGCATCAATGCTCATCTGCGGAATAAAATCATCCTCCTTTAGTGTGTTTATGGCAATCTCAGACAGCATCATTCTGAAGCTGTCTATGTATGCAGAGTCCAGGCTCAGACCTGCAGCCATCTTGTGCCCCCCAAATCTGGTAAGCATGCTGCTGCACATCGAAAGGCTGTGATGGAGATCAAATCCAGGAATGCTTCGGCCAGATCCTTTTGCGGTCCCATCCACAACAGAAAGCACAAAGGAAGGGAGATTAAACTTTTCTGTCAGTCTTGATGCAACAATGCCCACAACACCCGGATGCCACTGCTCCGAAGCCAGCACTATCACACCTTTTTTTTCAATATTTTCGAGCATCGCAAGAGCCTCATTATAAACCTGCTCTTCGATCCGCTGTCTTTTTGAGTTGAGCTCGTTAAGGCAGACCGCAAGACTGGCAGCCTCTGTTTCATCTTTGGTTACAAGAAGTTTTACAACATCAGAGGCATTTGATATCCTGCCCGCAGCATTAATGCGCGGGATTATTACAAAAGATAAAAAAGATGACCGCATATACTCGGATCTTCCGCCTGCAACATTCTTCAGAGCCTGAATGCCCGCCCTTCTTCCCTCCTTGACCAGCTCAAGCCCCTTTTTAACTATTATACGATTATCTCCGACAAGCGGCACTGAATCAGCAGCAGTTCCTATTGCTGCCAGATCAACAAGATTTTCCCAAAGCTCAGGAGAATCATTAAGCAGAGCCTGTGCAATTTTAAATGCTATGCCAGCTCCTGAAAGTATGGAAAGGGGAGAGTCCGTCACCTTGGGGTTAATGATAGCCAGGGCTTCAGGAAGTATAAACTTGGCTTCAGGACTCAGCATCGAATCGGATACTGAGGAATCGTTTGCAGCAGACTGAATCATTGGCATTCTTACTGGCTCATGATGATCAGTGATTATCACATCAATACCCATTTTTGAGGCTTCCATGACAGTATCAATTGAAGAAATGCCGCAGTCAACAGTAATGATCAGTGATGCTCCAATATTTTTTGCAGCATTCAGTCCACTCGCTGTAAAGCCGTATCCATGCCCTATTCTGTCAGGGATAAAATAGACAGTCTTTATTCCGAGCTGATCCAATGTTTCTACAAGTATCGCTGTGGCAGTTACACCATCCGCATCATAGTCTCCATGAATAAAAACGAGCTCTGAAGATTTTTTTGCCTTGTTGATACGGTCAACTGCTGCGCGCATTCCAGGCAGACAAAAAGGATCAGAGAGTCTTGCTAATGAAGGATCGAGAAAGGATTCAATATCAGAAGGCGTCCTGAGGCCCCTGCTGATCATCACCTGAGCAAGCGTCTGAGAAACAGAAGCCATCCTGGACACATACGAAACATAATCCTGATTAGTTCTGCTTACAAGCCATTTTTTAGCCGCTGGTACCGGCACCAAATCCCTCCAACTTTACAGATAAAAGGCTCATAACCAGATAATACACCTACTTTTTTATCACTGCTCCTTTCGATTTTCTCAGCATCATCGACAAGGGACTGGCTATAAAAATAGATGAATAGGTGCCGACCACTATGCCTATCAGCATAGCAAGCGCAAAGTCATGAATAACCTCACCGCCGAATAGATAAAGAGCCAGCGCAGACAAAAATGTAGTAAGAGCTGTAATAATGGTTCTGGAAAGCACTTCATTGATGCTTCTGTTTATTACCGTATCAATCGAGTCTTTAACATAGCGCTTCACATTTTCCCTTATCCTGTCAAATATGACAACAGTATCTGTGAGAGAATATCCGGCTATGGTAAGAAGGGCACTTATGAATATAAGATTTATCTCCTTGCCCATCAGATAAAACACTCCAAGTACAAAAAATACATCATGAATGATAGCTATTGTTGCACCCACTCCAAATCTGAACTGAAATCTCCAGGCTATATAACCAATGATGCCTATAACTGACATGAAAACAGCCCAAAGGGCATCATTTCTGAGCTTAGCACCAACCTTTGGACCTATATCTGAAGTTGAATCAACAACAGGCTTCATATCTGCAAACTTTTCCACAAGAATAGCCGTGATTTTTTCGCTGTTGCTCCCTACTTTTTCATCCTGCTTTTTCACCCTGATAAGCACTTTGTTTTCTGTAACAAGATCCTGAAGATCAAAATCTTTCAGCCCAGCACCTTCAAGTACCAATCTCACATCGTGAAGAGGCACATTCTTTGTGAATTTTATCTGCACAGCAGTACCACCGGCAAAATCAACACCCATATTTGCATTGCCAAGCGATATCTGAATTATTGCGAATATGCCGAGCAGTACTATAAGCAGGGAAACAGCCAGAGCAATATTCTTTTTACCCATGAAATCTATATTGGTATTTTTGATTATCTCTATCATATGCTCAACCTCTTTACATCTTTGTATGAATGCATGATGTCATATACAGTCTTTGTGCCTATGAGCGCGGTAAACAGATTTATAGTCACGCCAAGGCTGAGTGTGACAGCGAATCCCTTGATAGGACCTGTGCCGAACTGAAAGAGAACAAGCGCTGTTATAAGTGTTGTAATATGTGAATCAAATATGGTCCAGAAGGCTTTTTTATAGCCGCTCGCAACAGCAGCCCTTGGCGTCTTGCCTTCACGAATCTCTTCCCTCATCCTCTCAAACATGAGCACATTGGAGTCAACAGCCATGCCTATAGTCAGAATTATACCTGCTATGCCTGGCATGGTAAGTGTTGCGTTCAGGGAAGCCATGGCTCCGAGCAGCAGCACTATATTAAGCACCAGGGCAAAATCAGCTATAAGACCGGATAGCTTGTAGTAAATGACCATAAATGCAACAACCAGTATTGTTGCGATTATAGCAGCCAACTTGCCGGCATCAATAGAGTCGCTTCCAAGTGATGGACCAACTGTAAGGTTCTGAAGTATCTTTACCGGAGCAGGCAGGGAACCCGCCCTGAGCACAATGGCGAGATCTTTTGCTTCTTCCATTGTGAAAGAGCCGCTTATCTGGGCATTGCCTCCACCAATCCTTTCCTGAATAACAGGAGCTGAATAGACATTCCCGTCAAGTATTATTGCGAGTCTCTTTTTAATATTCTGTCCTGTAATATCTTCAAAAAGCCTTGCACCTGTGGCATTAAATGTTATTGTGACCTGTGGCTCATTAAAGCGCTGGTCAATATTAACCCTCGCCTCTGTTAACAGGTCTCCTGTAAGAAGAGTTTTGCTCCGCATCAAAAAAGGCCTTTTCGTTACTGTGCCTGTTTCAGGGTTAACATGTCTCTGGTAGAGTATTTCACTGCCTTCAGGCAGTTTTGACTTGAACTGATCAAAAATAATCTGTTCTTCACCAGGCAGTATGGAGCCGGGAAGTTCAGCAGCAACAGGCGAGTCATCATTAACAATCTTGAACTCAAGCAGAGCTGTTTTGCCGATTATATCAACTGCCCTCTTAGGATCTTTAACACCAGGAAGCTGCACAACAATCTCATCTGTTCCCTGTCTGTGTATGGTTGGCTCTGCAACACCAAACTGGTCAATTCGGTTTCTGATAACCTCAAGCACCTGATCTGCAGCAGTATCTTTAATGCGCTGAGCCTCTTTTGCAGATATCTTGTACTTTAGAGACTTGTCGCTGCCAGCCAGTGATAGAATCGAGTAAGCCTCATCAACAGCCTTGCGGACATCCTGTCCTGTATTTGAAACAACAATAAAACCATCTTCCATCCTGGCTGTTGCATCAAGCTTTTTCTTCGCAAAAACATCATTAAGACTTGAAGCAATCCTCTCCTGCTGTATATTCACAGCCTTGTCGCCCTCTACTTCAAACACAAGGTGAAGACCACCCTGCAGATCGAGTCCGAGCACTATGCCTTTGCTGGGCATTGTATCCTGCCACCATTTAGGCATGTACTTGAACAGAGCTGTGTTTGGCAAAAAGAAGATTATAGAAATCAGTACAGTCGCAGCTATAAGAGCCACTCTCCAGACAATACCCTTCTTCATCTATGTACTCTCCTTAATGATATATACTCAAAAATTTCAGCTTTGCAGCAGCATAAATACCAGAACATGTTACACAAAGACCTGAAACCAGAGATTTTTTATTTAACTAATCTTCCTCAGAAGCAGCCCTGACTGTGGATATAAATCCTCTACCCACCTTTACTTTCACATTTTCAGCAATTTTGATAGTAACTGTATTGTCAGCAACAGACTCGATAACACCGTAGAGTCCGCCTGCTGTAACGATCTTGTCGCCTTTTTTAAGGCTGTTCAACATCTCCTTATGTTCTTTGGCCTTTTTCTGCTGAGGCCTGATAAGCAAGAAATAAAAAATAACAAAAATAAGGACAAGCGGAAGAAAACTTGCTACCATCCCCTCTATCCCTCCTGACTGCTGACCGCCCTGGGGAGCAGGTGCCATTGCATAGGCGTCGCTCACAAAACTTAGTATCTGGAACATAATCAATACCTCCTGTATTACAATTATTTATTAGCGAATCATATAACTTTTAAGGCTATATACTACCAGTCTGGAACAAAAAATCTCAAGGATTATATAAAATATATATACAGCAATACAGAAAAAAGATTTGACGCTCGCAATGCAATTACTCTGCAATTCTGCTCAAACCAAAAACTTCTCAATATCAACTCTGAATACAATATTGGCTGACAGTGGACTTTGACACACTGCAAGTATTCCGTTAAAATATTCAGGAAATGCAGCCAATCCCGGATAAAAACAGAGCAGGAAAAGAGAACCAGGGCAAACCATCCATAAAATGCTTTGGCAGACTATGGATAACAAAAGGTTCAACGCATTTTCTTGGCAGAAACCGTATAGCACTTCTCGAAAAAATCGATGAAAAAGGATCTATCAACACAGCTGCCAAAGCCATGAATATAAGCTACAAACGAGCATGGGAAATAGTAAATACAATCAAAAAGGTCTCAGGACAAGAAGTATTAGAGTGTAAATCCGGCGGAAGGGGCGGAGGCGGCTCAGCACTTACAGAACACGGTAAAAAACTTGTCCGGCTTTACAGATATCTTGAGCAAAAACAGCATATGCTCACAGAAGGCATGTCAGCAGAAGCAGAGGCAGCGCTTACTGATCCTGACTGGACCATAGAGCCAAAAACAGAATAAGAATCAAGCCAACAGCAGCAATTCAACTTAATCTTAAACTCTCATATATCTTTTGACGCTTTTTCCTTAACCCCTGAATAAGAATTCAGGATTTTAACTTATATCTCTTTCAAATAATGCCAGGCCTTTTTTGTGTTCATCAGCAAGATCGTAGTTGAGGTTGCTCCAGTATTCGATAATATCCTGCTCGCTCATAAACTGCTTTAGCGGCGAGTATTGAGCTATCTTGTGCAAATTGTCAAGAGCAATGCTCTTTGCAGTGTTAAGGTCTTTAATGTACTTATTAAAAATTTCGCTGCGGCTGTCCAAAGGATCGTACAGTTCTTTTCTCACTATCCATAGGGCAAACACAAAAGGTAGTCCTGTATTTTTCTGCCAGAGTTCGCCAAGATCATAGACTATTATCCCTTTTGCTCTGCCTGATTTGACTTCAGCTTTGTATCTGAGCGCATCATCACCGATCATCAGAAATGCATCCGCATTTTCAGACTCAGGCTCTGATGACACAGCAAACCTGCAGTTGAGATTGCAAAACCGTTTGAGTATTATCTCGAGCAGGGCAACAGATGTATCTGACTGCGAGGTGAGTTTTACCAGCTCATTATCAAGAGATTCAATCGGTTTTTTACTGAAGAGAAATACGCTTCCAACAGGACCTATCGAACTGATCGAGACCCCATCAATTATATTGTAAAGATTTTTGTTTCTAAGATACTCAACAGATGAGGAAGGGCTAAGGTCAATCTCACCATGCCTGAGCATACGGTTAAGCTGCGAAGGCACTCCCTCTACAAATTCATACTGAGAACAGTCACAATGCTTTTCGAGTGTGTAGTAAATTGGAAAAAGATTAGCGTAATTGATTCTGCCTACCCTGAGCTTTTGCATGATTTTTAACGAGCATCTCCCTGTCAGATTTTACCCTTTGACAACGCCAAGGGGTTTCAAGCGTGCCACCTTTTTTGATATGCCAGCATTATGCACGACATCAACAACTTGTGATATATCTTTGTAAGCCTCAGGCATCTCTTCTGCGAGAGTCTCTCTGCCTGCTGATCTTACTATAACACCCCTGTCTTCCATCTCTCGCCATATTGCCCTGCCCTTTGATCTGCGTATTGCCTCATTCCTTGACATAAGCCTGCCTGCTCCATGGCATGTTGAACCGAATGTCTCATCTATTGCCTGATGCGTGCCTGTGAGCACATATGACGCCCTGCCCATGTCGCCAGGTATGAGTACAGGCTGCCCGATTTTTCTGTAGAACTCCGGCAGTTCACCATGTCCGGGCGGAAATGCACGGGTTGCGCCTTTTCTGTGCACAACAAGCTTCTTTTTTTTGCCTTTGACAACATGCTCCTCAATCTTTGCGATATTGTGCGCCACATCGTAAACAACCGACATACCGAGAGAGGATGGCGGTATAGAGAGTTGCTTCATGAAAACCTCTCTTGTCCAGTGAGTAATACACTGTCTGTTTGCCCAGGCATAGTTTGCTGCAGCCCTCATGGCACCAAGATACTGCTGTCCTTCCCTGCTCTTAAATGGCGTGCAAACCAATTCCTTGTCTGGCAGATCTATTCCATATTTTGACGCAGCCCTTGTCATAGTCTGGATATGGTCTGTGCAAACCTGGTGACCAAATCCCCTTGAGCCTGTATGTATCATGACTGTTATGCAGCCCTCATGCAGCCCCATTACTGATGCTGCTTCATTATCATATACAAGATCAACAAACTGAATTTCCAAAAAATGATTGCCAGAACCAAGAGTACCCATCTGCTGTCTGCCGCGCTCGTACGCCCTGCCGCTTATAAGATCTGGATCAGCACCTTCAATGCAGCCGCCAGACTCGGTTGCTTCGAGATCCTCAGCACTGCCATAGCTGTTTTCAACAGCCCACCCCGAACCTTTTCTGAGCAGTGCCCGTTCATCTGTGCTGCTGAGCCTGATCCTGCCTTTTGAGCCGACACCTGCAGGTATTTCTCTGTAGAGAACCTCGACGAGGTCCTTTATCCGGGGAAGCAGATCGTTTTTATCAAGATCGCTCCTCAGAAGCCGCACGCCTCAATTTATGTCATAGCCGACTCCGCCCGGTGATATTATGCCTTCATCGAGATCAAACGCAGCAACTCCGCCGATAGAAAATCCATATCCAGTATGAATGTCAGGCATTGCAAGAGACATACCCTCAATACCAGGCAGAGTCGCCACATTTGCAACCTGCTCGATCGCACTCTGTTCAAGAAAACGCTCAAGCTGCTTGTCAGCAAATATAAGTCCGTCAGTTCTCATGCCAGCCTTATATGTCTGCTGTATCATGATCCTGCTGTTGTCGATCCTGCGTATATGCTCAGTTCCCATGATATTAACCTCCTGTGCTGCAATACAAACCTGAAATCATATATCAAATATGATTTCGAGTTCGCACCTGCCGTTCCTTTGGGTTATTAAGAGTTTATGGTATGTGGCTGCCTTAACCAGCAGCCGTTTTTCATGCCTTGAGCTGTCAAACTCTTCACCATGAATAACAGCTTTGAGATAAAAACTGCCATCTGCCCTGAATTCATTAAACTCTATCCTGCTGCCTATAAAGTATTTAGTGTCAAATAAAAATATCAGTTCATTCAAAAAATCCACAAGCAGACTATCTAAAGATATGGCTGATATACTTAGCTGTTTTGATTTTCTTTCTTCAATTTTGTCCAGATCAGTGATGAGCGCATACATGCCGCAGGCAGCATTTTCGAATGCCTCTCTGCAACTATTGCCATGCGCCCTTATTCCAGCGTCTCCAGATATGTCCATTACAGTCCATCTGCTTTCCATATTGTGATGATAACATATGTATAAAAACATTCTGACAGTATATAATCTTTGCATATGCACAGCGGCATTACAAAAGAAAAGATTGAGGCCATCCTCAAATGCAGTTTTTCAGAGGCTGACATTATCAAACTCTTATGGAAGGGGGATGACGCGTTCAGTTCGATTCATGATGCACTGAAAAAAGCAGAGCACTGTATATGCCTTGAGTTTTACATATTCAGAAATGATGAGACAGGTTCTGCCATTGCTGATATCCTTATTCAAAAGAGTCTTGCCGGAATCGATGTGCGTGTAATATACGATCATTTCGGCTCACTAAGCACTCCCAGGTCATTCTGGAAAAGATTAAGAAGTGCTGGAATAGAGGTGCGCGACTCATATCCATTCAGCTGGAGCGACCCGCTTGACTACTTCAGAAGAGACCATAAAAAACTGATTCTTATTGACAGGCATACAGCCTTTCTTGGCGGACTAAATGTTGCGAACGAGTACAGTGGGTTCCATTTGCGTCGAAAAGGCAGGGCGTGGCGCGACACAGGCATCATGCTTCATGGTCCGGTTGTCAGGATATTGAATGAAATATTCTTGAAAACATGGAGATCACGCAAAAGAGAACGAACAGACAATCATGAAGCCAGCTGCAAATGCGACAACATATTCACCGAGGAAAAGATTTCATACGATCTTAAAATGACAGATACAATGAAGCCGGCCATCCCCATCTTTGCTTCATCTTCAAGAGGAAGGAGACGATTTCGCAGTCTTTTGCGAAATAGCATACAATCATCGGAAAAAGAAATTCTATTGACAACAGCCTACTTTACGCCTGGCAGACTATTGAAGAGATGTCTGAAGAACGCTGCTTTAAAAGGTGTTTCTATAAAGCTATTGCTGCCCATGCAGAGCGATCTGCCTTTTGTTGATTATGCCGGCAGGGCATCCTATGAAGAACTGCTAAAGGCTGGCATCCAGATATATCTATACAAGGGTGATGTACTGCATGCAAAAACCTATGTCTTTGACAGACAGTGGAGCATAATCGGCTCTGCCAATCTGGACTCAATGTCCCTGCGCTACAATGATGAGGGAAACATCGGCATATTTGATAATGAGTTTGGCAAAAAGATGGCAAGGATGTTTGAACATGACATACGGGAGTCCGTATTATTAAGTCTTGACGAGTGGTCTGAAAGAAGCAACTATACCAAAGCACTTGAAAAGTTTTTTCATATTTTCCGAAGAAGGCTTTAAAAAAAAAGAGCCGCATAAATGCAGCTCTTTTTATAATGAATATAAAACCATTTATCGTTTTGCTATCTGAATTCTGGCAGTAGCTCTTTCAAGTGCAGCAGTGGCCCTTGCAAAGTCAATCTTTTCTTCCTTTTCCAACCTCTCTTCCGCACGCTGTTTGGCTGCAATTGCCCTCTCTACATCAATATCTTCTGCCTTCTCAGCGCTGTCAGCAAGAATGGATATATTTGATGCTGACACTTCAGCATATCCGGAGTTGATAAAAACATACTTTTCAGAACCTGATGATTTATACGAAAGCACCCCAATCTTGAGAGTAGTCACAAAGCACATATGCCCGGGGAGCACTCCAAATTCACCCTCTGATCCGGGAATCGAGTTGACCTCATCAACCTGCTTCTTGACCACAAGCCCCTGGGGTGATATTACCTCTAATGTTATCTTTCCTGTATCCATTTCTGTCACCAGTATCCAACTTTATTTTGTGCTACTGCCTGCTCCAGCCGAGCTTTCTGGCATTCTCCTCAACCTCTTCAATGGAGCCTGTCATATAAAAAGCCTGCTCAGGTATATCGTCGTACTGGCCATCAGCTATGGCCCTGAAGCCCTTTATTGTGTCTTCAAGCTTTACATACTTGCCGGGTCTTCCTGTAAAGACCTCAGCAACATGAAATGGCTGACTCAGAAATCTCTGTATCTTTCTTGCCCTTGCAACGAGCACCTTGTCATCTTCTGAAAGCTCTTCCATACCGAGAATAGCGATGATGTCCTGAAGCTCCTTATATCTCTGGAGTATGGACTGTACACTTCTTGCAACCTTGTAGTGCTCCTCTCCGACAACCATTGGGTCGAGAGCCCTTGATGTTGAATCGAGCGGATCAACAGCCGGATATATTCCGAGCTCTGATATCTGTCTTGAGAGAACAACCGTTCCATCAAGATGTGTAAACGCCGTGGCAACAGCAGGGTCTGTAAGGTCGTCCGCAGGAACATATATCGCCTGCATCGAGGTGATCGAACCCTTTTTTGTTGTTGTTATTCTCTCCTGAAGCTCTCCCATATCTGTACCAAGATTTGGCTGGTAACCAACAGCTGAAGGCATTCTGCCAAGCAGTGCAGACACTTCTGAACCTGCAAGAGTATATCTGAATATATTGTCTATGAATATAAGAACATCCTGTCCCTGATCCCTGAAATACTCAGCCTGTGTAAGAGCTGTAAGACTGACTCTGAGACGCGCTCCGGGAGGTTCGTTCATCTGACCGTAAATCAGGGCAACATTGTTAAGAACTCCTGAATGCTTCATTTCAAGGTAAAGGTCATTGCCCTCTCTTGTCCTTTCGCCAACTCCGGCAAACACAGAGACACCGCCGTGCTTCATTGCGATATTATGGATCATCTCCATGATAACAACTGTCTTTCCGACTCCGGCGCCGCCGAACATCCCCATCTTGCCGCCCCTTACAAACGGTACAAGAAGATCAAAGACCTTAACACCTGTTTCAAACACCTGTGATACAGGCTCCTGATCCGCAAATTCAGGCGCTGATCTGTGAATAGGCCACTTATCCTGGCCCTCGATCGGACCCTTGTTGTCGCATGGATCGCCTACAACATTCATAATTCTTCCGAGCGTACCCTTTCCAACAGGCACAGCAATAGGCTGACCTGTGTCTGCAACCTTCATACCCCTTACAACACCGTCTGTACTCTGCATGGCGATTGTCCTGACCTTGTTGTCACCAAGGTGGACTGCCACCTCAAGAGTAATATTGAGCGGAGGGATGCCCTTGTCAGCATCTCCGGCAGCCTCTATCTTCAGAGCATTCAAAATTGCCGGGAGCTGCTGTTCGAACTCCACATCGACAACCGCGCCTATAACCTGTGCAACCTTACCTTCGTTCATCTCCGTATGCCTCCTGTATCCTTAATTCTTCTTGCTTTATTTGGATGCCTCGACACCGCCAACGATGTCAATCAACTCTTTAGTGATTGCAGCCTGCCTTGCCTTGTTATACTGCAGGGTAAGCTGTGATATAAGATCCTCTGCATTGCGGGTGGCATTTTCCATGGCAGCCATTCTTGCAGCCTCTTCAGATGCCTGGGACTCAAGCAATGCCCTGTATATCTGGATTTCAATATTTTTTGGAAGCAGTTTATCGAAAACAGCCTGCTCCGAGGGTTCAAATTCCGCAGGCATATTTTGACTATCAGGACCATGATCCGATACTGCAGCATCATCATTAATAGCCGCAATAGGCAGCAGTCTTGCAGTGGTAACCTTCTGAACCACAGGAGACTTGAACTGGTTATAAATTATAATAACTTCATCAAATACTTCAGATGTGTAGTTCTCAATAAAATCTTGGGCTATCTCTTGAGCATTTGCATAGGTTATCTTGCCAGAAAGACCGGTCCATGACCTTCTTATGTCAGCCTTTCTCCTTCTGAACAGGTCAGTACCCTTTTTACCAATGGTGCTGACAACAACCTCCAGCCCTTCATCAGAAAATTCTTTAAGAAGTTTTGTTGCTGCCTTCATTATGTTTGTATTGAACGCACCGCAGAGCCCCCTATCACCTGTAAAGACCAGCAGCTCTATTTTTTTCCGTGGTCTCGATTGAAGGAGCGGATGCTCTTTATCAACTGAAGCAGAGAGATCCGCAAGCACAGAAGCCATCTTGTCCGCATACGGCCGCAGCTCAAACATCCTTCCCTGCGATCTCCTGAACTTGGCAGCAGAGACCATCTTCATAGCCTTTGTAATCTGCCTTGTACTCTTGACCGCACCTATCTTTTTTCTTATCTCTTTTAAACCTGGCATATCGCCTCCGCCTAAGCCACAAATACTTTCTTGAACTCTTCTATTGCAGCAGAGAGCTTTGCCTTAAGCTCGTCATCAAGTGTCTTCTTTGTCCTTACATCATTTCTTACATCAGCCTTGTTATCTTTTATAAAGGAAATAAACTCTGATTCGAACTTCTTAATTGACTCTACAGCCACATCATCAAGAAAACCCTGAGTGCCTGCAAAGAGGACTATTATCTGATCCTCTACAGGAAGCGGAACATACTGATCCTGCTTGAGGAGTTCAACCATCCTTTTTCCTCTCTCTATCTGTGCCATTGTTGCCTTGTCAAGGTCAGCTCCAAACTGGGCAAAAGCAGCAAGCTCCCTGAACTGAGCCAGATCAAGCCTCATTGTACCAGCAACCTGCTTCATGGCCTTTGTCTGTGCTGCGCCTCCGACTCGGCTGACTGAGAGACCAACATTGACAGCTGGCCTTACGCCTGCGTAAAAGAGGTCAGGCTCGAGGTATATCTGTCCATCAGTAATGGATATGACATTTGTCGGTATGTACGCTGAAACATCGCCAGCCTGCGTCTCGATAATCGGCAGTGCTGTAAGTGAACCTCCGCCAAGCTCTGCGCTCACTTTCGCTGCCCTTTCAAGCAGTCTTGAGTGGAGATAGAATACATCGCCAGGGAATGCCTCACGCCCCGGAGGTCTTCTGAGCAGCAGTGAGAGCTGACGATATGCTGTAGCCTGCTTGCTAAGGTCGTCATAAATTATGAGTGCGTGCTTGCCGCTGTCCCTGAAATACTCGCCCATGGCGCATCCTGTGTAAGGAGCAATATACTGGAGCGGTGCAGGCTCGCTCGCTGTTGCTGAAACAACTATTGTATGGGCCATTGCGCCATGTTCTTCAAGCGTCTTTACGACTCTCGCTACACTGGCTCTCTTCTGGCCTATAGCTACATATATGCAGATGACATCTCCGCCCTTCTGGTTTATTATCGCATCGAGCGCTATGGCTGTCTTTCCTGTCTGGCGGTCGCCGATGATAAGCTCTCTCTGTCCTCTGCCTATTGGTATCATGGCATCAACAGCCTTTATGCCTGTCTGTAAGGGCTCTCCAACAGGCTGCCTGTCAATAATACCCGGGGCAACGACATCTACGATCCTTGTTTCTTTAGCATTGAGCGGACCTTTGCCGTCAATCGGCTGGCCAATAGCATTAACAACCCTGCCCACAAGCTCAGGACCTACGGGAACTGACATGATCCTGCCTGTCCTCTTTACTATATCGCCTTCTTTGATCAGCTTGTCTTCGCCAAACAGAACTGATCCGACCTGCTCTTCTTCAAGGTTAAGAGCCATGCCGAATACATTGTTAGGGAACTCAAGAAGCTCTGAGGTCATGCAATTGTCAAGGCCGTATATTCTGGCGATACCGTCGCCAACAGCGGTTACAACACCAACTTCGCTGACATCCATGCGCTTTTCAAAATCATTTATCTGATTTTTGAGATTAGCGCTTATCTCATCAACTTTGATATTCATCAGTTCACCCCTTTATAAGCTTATCTTTTAGTAGCCCTAATTGGCCTTTTATGCTGCTGTCATACATTTTACTTCCTACTTTAACAGTCACGCCTCCAAGCAGTGACGGGTCCACAACAAACTCGGCATCAACTGATTTGCCTGTAATTTTTCCAATAGAGACAGTCACCTCATCCCTTAAAGATGTGGCAACAGGCACAGCAGTCGTAACAAGAGCCTTCACCCTGTTATTAATCTCGAGATACATATCCTCAATAGCCCTGCTTATCTCTGGCAGAGCTGAGATCGCCCTTGAATCTGAAAGATATTTTATGTATGCGGATGTTTTAGGAGTGAGTTTAAGATCTGAAGCAACAGCATCTATTATTTTATTCTGCTCTGCTGTGGTAAATACCGGAGCAGAAAGCATTGTACGAAATTTTTTATCAGTCTCCATCTTTTCTGCAACAGCTGATATGGCTGAAATAGCGTTCTCAAGCCTGTCCTGTTCAACGCCTTTTATAAACTGCCTTGCATATTTTTTTATGCCTTTAACTTTTTTCAATTTCTCGCCTCCAGCTTCTTAAAGGAGTCTGAGAGCAGCTTATCCTGATCTTCTCTGGAAAGTCTCTGCCTTATCTTATCTTCAGCCATCTGCATTGCTGCTTCAACAGCTTCAGCTCTTATCGCATCCTTGGCCAGCTTTGTTTCGTAGTCAATGTTTGCTTTAGCCTGTTCAAGTATCTTAGCCTTGAGCTGTTCACCCTCAGCAATGAGCCTCTCTTTTTCTTTATGTCCTGATGCTTCAGCATTGGCAACAACTGCCTGTATCTCGCTGTCTTTAACCTTGAGCCTCTCTTCAACCTCAGCAAGAGCCTTGACCGCAAGTTCTTTTGCTTCCTTTGATTCACGAATGCTCTTTTCGATAAGCTCCTTTCTCTCCTGGAAGTAGCTTCTCATGGGCTTGCCAAGAAATTTAACAAGAATAAAGACCAGTATGCCGAAGTTCAGCAGCCTCCAGACCCACGACATCAAAGAGTTGTCAGCATGACCTTCTCCACCTGATGCCATTGCAAAAGCCGGAATAAAAATTATGGCAGCTGACAATACGGCACTGCTGATCGAATTGGCACAAATCTGTTTAATACCCTTTTTTTTCATATTCACTTATACCTTGACAAGTTTATTTACTATTTCTTCAGAGAATCTGTCTATATCTGCTCTTAGCGCTGCTCTGGCCTTTTCTGCCTCTATTCTGATCTCAGCCCTCGCAGCATCTATAATCCCCATTGCCTCTGATTCAGCCTTTGATACTGCATCCTTTTGGGATGAAAGACCTTGTTCCCTAAGAGCATTATAAGCCTCTCTGGCGCTTATCCTTGCCTGCTGAAGCTCTGCATTCATTCTGGCAAGCGCGTCTTCTTTTTTACTGTTCATCTCTTTAGCTGTCTGAAGTGAATCATTAATAGCATCCTGGCGTTGTTTGAGAATACGCGCGAGGGGTTTAAACAAAATAATATTCAGAATAAAAATGAGAAAAAGAAAATTGGCAAGCAGAACAAAAAACCAGCTATTAAATTCAAGCATTTCCCGTTAACCTCCGCTGCTTTATTTTTTAACTGAGCAGCTTTTCTTTTTATTGATGTTTGCTATGCAAAAGCGAGGTTGAAAATATAGTCAGAAAATTAACATAGACTCATTTTGTTTGTCAAGACATAATTCCATGACAACAACGCTTTTGCTG
This sequence comes from Dissulfurispiraceae bacterium, assembly GCA_034002665.1. GTDB lineage: Bacteria > Nitrospirota > Thermodesulfovibrionia > Thermodesulfovibrionales > Dissulfurispiraceae > JAFGXL01. The sequence continues at coordinate 986,518 of JAVFAA010000001.1, forward strand.
TCAATACTGCTTTAAAGAAATACAAAAACTATCTAAGCCGCATCCATATCCCTATGAATAATAGAGGTATCAATCCCTAAATTTTCTTTTAAATGCAGAGCAATCTGCTGGGCAACTACGGTTGAGCGGTGCCTGCCCCCTGTACAGCCTATGCCTATAACAAGATAGGATTTCCCCTCTTTTATATTCAGAGGCATTATAAAATCGAGCATTGATTTAATGTGGCTGATATACTCCACGGTTTCCGGGCAACCAAGCACAAAGTCAGCCACCTCCTTGTCAATACCTTTGAGGTCTTTTAATTCTGGAACAAAATAAGGATTGGGAAGAAATCGGGTGTCAAACAAAAGATCAAGGTTCTGAGGCACGCCGAATTTGTAGCCAAAAGATATTACAGAGACATTTATTCCCTTTTCAGGATTTACCCCTCCATAAATCGATATAATCATCTGTCTGAGCTGGTGAGGACTTAATGGTGTTGTATCTATAACCCTGTCGGATGAATCGCGAAGAACAGACAGAAGACTCTTTTCAGCATCAATGGCATCATAAATATCCGTCAGGGGCTTTTCACCTGCCTTTCCTCCGGAATACCCTGAAATATTGGCAAGCATCGGGTGCGGTCTTCTGGTCTCTTTGTAACGCCTCACAATAACATCACTCTCAGCCTCAAGAAACATCACATCAACACTATTGTTAATTTTCAACTCAGATACTATTCTGTACGCATCCTGAAGAAATTGCTTTTCTCTTATATCTATTCCGATGCCAATATGGTGTGCATTCTTCCCTGCCCTTAGAGTGCTTATAAGAGGCTGTATAAGACCGACAGGAAGATTATCTATGCAAAAATACCCTATGTCTTCAAGGGCTCTCAGGGCAACCGTCTTGCCTGCTCCGGAGAGCCCGCTCACTATCGTGACTTTAAGCTTTTCAGACATTACTTTACCGGCTCTATAAGACCAAAGTTTCCGTCCTTGCGTTTATAGACCACATTAAAATCACCTGTACTGATATTTGAAAATATAAAAAAGTCCTTGTCCATCAGCTCCATCTGGTCAACAGCTTCTTCTGGACTCATGGGCTTCATGGCAAACCTTTTTCTTTTGATTATTCCTGAATCCGCATCTGTACCAGCAGATGATTCCCTTGCAGTCTTTTTATCTCCGCCTTTGCGAAAATCCTTCATCTTTTCCTTGTACTTCTTTATCTGCTTTTCCAGCTTTTCAGAAACCTCATCTATGGAAGCGTATATGTCCTCTGAAATTGATTCAGCCTGTATCATCACACCGTTAACCTTAAGCAGCACTTCTGCCTTTTGCCTGTATTTCTTCTCTACACTGAGAGTTACCTGGGCCTCTGATATATTTGCAACATACTTGTCAAGCACTCCTATTTTCTCCTCAGAATAGCTCCTCAACGCCTGAGTAATTTCGATATGACGACCGCTGACAACGATATTCATTTATTACCTCCGTGTATTATTTTATTTAACTGCATTCGTTTAAAAGCATAATTATACAAACCTCTTTCTCTGACTCTGTGAAGGTATCTTTAGCTCCTCCCTGTATTTGGCGACAGTCCTTCTCGCTATATTTATACTTTGGGCTTTGAGACCGTCCGCTATCATCTGGTCGCTTAGAGGCTTGAGTGGATTTTCCTCAGATATGATCTTGCGTATCAGATCCTTTACCAGAGTTGATGACACATCACCGTCATCAGAGCGTATGGCGCTGGAAAAGAAGAATCTGAATGGGAAAACACCATTATCGCAGGCAAGAAATTTATTGGAAGTCACCCTGCTGATTGTACTCTCATGCATGCCAATATCAGCAGCAACATCCTTTAGATTGAGCGGCTTTACAAACTGCTTGCCCTTTTCAAAAAAGTCATTCTGAAATTTAAGTACGCTCTCCGAGACCTTGTATATGGTTTTGCTTCTCTGATTAATGCCTTCAATAAGTTCATTGGCCACTCTGAATTTATCTTTGAGAAATTCTTTTTCATCCTGATTGAGTTCAGGGCTCTGCCCGAGTTTTTCCGGAAGCATCTCCAGACTATCAGAACCGTGCGCAGCCGACTCAGGTATAAATTGTTTAAGAAAATCGCGTTCATCCTGTTTTATGGAAAAAACAAGACTCACCTTATCTGCTGACAGCCGTTTAAGAACCCTTTTCAAGACGCCAGTTTCAGACTGGGCTGAAATATAATCCTCTGTGTGAGCTGAAAAAAGAAGGCTTTTGAGATACTCCTTCTCATCTGTTGTGAGTATGAGCCTTCTGTTTATGCAGAGCTTTGGAATATGCTCATCATTCAGCCTTATATGGAATTCATCCTCTACGCGTGTTATAAAAACATCCGGCACCACATAACTTATCTCATGTCTGGAGAGGTTGCTGCCCGGCCTTGGATCAAGGGTTTCAATAATTTTTAGAGCATCCATTACTTCATCTACTTCAACTTCATGCTGCTTGGCTATGGCGCTGTATTTTCTCTTCTGAATATCATCCAGGTTCAAAATAACAATCTTCTCTGCAAGTGATCCACTGATATCAAGTCTCTTTAACTGCAAAAGAAGACACTCTCCAAGATTTCTCGCGGCCACGCCAGCAGGATCAAATCCATGGACAAGATCAACGGCTTTCTGAACAATATGCAGACTGGCATTTATTGATGCGGCAATTTCATCATCAGTAGCCCGCAGATACCCGTCCTCATCTATATTGCCTATTACAGCCTCAGCTGCCTTTCTTATCTCATCATCAGCATCACAAAGTCTAAGCTGCCATATAAGGTGATCCGCCATATCAGGCTGTTTTGAATAAAAGAGTTCGTAGGACGGCTGCTCCTCCATTCCAGAGCTGAAATATCCAAGATCTCTTCCGTCGCTGCTTCTTTCATCAAAATACTCGTCCACAGAGAAAGAACGGAACTCCTCAAATGGAACCTCACGGTCTTCATTTCTTGAAAAATCATTAAAATCCAGACGATCTTCTTCTGTCAGTTTTGAGGACTCGTGCTCTTCAAAGAGCTCTTCAAGAAAAGGATTCTCTATAAGCTCCTGGTTAAGGGCCTGTGCAAGTTCGAGTTGAGGCATCTGCAGCAGTTTGATAGCCTGCTGAAGCTGAGGTGTGAGTATCAGCCTCTGGCTGAGTCTCAGATCAAGCCTGTTTTCAAGCGCCATTTAAGCTAAACCCCTCTCCAAGATATGCCTGCCGCACTTCATGGTTATTTACAAGCACATCAGGTGTTCCCTCTGCCAGAACAGTACCATCGCTGATAATATATGCCCTGTCTGTTATAGAGAGGGTCTCTCTTACATTATGATCTGTTATCAGTATGCCAAGTCCTTTTGTCTTCAGGTATGTCATCATTTTTTTCAGCTCAATAATGGCAATTGGATCAATTCCTGCAAAGGGCTCATCAAATAGCATAAATGCAGGCCTTAGCGCAATCGCTCTTGCGATCTCAGCCCTCCGCCTCTCTCCGCCAGAGAGTCTGTAGCCATCCCTGTCAGCAAAATTTCTCAGATTGAACTCATCAAGCAGTTTATCCACCTCTTCATCAATACCGAGAAAGTGCCTGCTGTCAGTATCGCTGACAACAGGGTGTTTATCAGCGCCATTATACGAATTCATTTCATCCTGCCACAGATGGTCTGTACCCCTCAACTCAAGTACAGCCTTGAGATTCTGCCTTACAGTCAGTTTTCTGAATATAGAGGGCTCCTGTGGAAGATATCCAATGCCCTTTCTTGCTCGCATATACATGGGCAGTCTGCCTATGCTGGCACTGTCAAATGTAATATCACCATCTTCCGGTCTTATCATCCCTGTAATCATATAAAATGTCGTTGTTTTGCCTGCGCCGTTTGGTCCAAGCAGTCCAATTATCTCTCCTGTTTTCACAGAAAGATTCACACCCTTCACAACGCGTCTTTTACCGTATGATTTGCAGAGATTTTTGATATCGAGACAGTGGCAAGTCATAGAACTCCTCATTAAATAGCTTTATTCAAATCTCATCTATTGAGGCCGGTTTTGCTGCTGCCCTTATTGACAATGAAAACCTTGCTGTTCTCAACAATAGACCGATCGTCTTTAATAAAATAAGTCATTTTTGTGCCTGTAACCACATTCTGGCCTTCAGATGCCCTGGGTTCTCCGGTAAATATGATCCTTTCGTCAGGTTCAGCAAGATACAGGGCAGCTCTGGATGTTATGACTCTATCGCCCTTTATCACCTTTACATGCCCCTCAGAATCGATTTTTGTAATTGAACTGCCGCTCTGTTCGTCTGAGTAATATACAGTCATCCTGTCAGAGAACATCGTCATTTCACCTTTTTTTGCGACCACAGAACCTTCAAAAACAGCAACTCTCGCCTTATTGTCTGCACTAAGAGTACTGGATGTTATGACAACCGGCTCTGCTGAGGATGAGCCAACCGGCTTCTTACTGTCATCAGCAGATGAGATCCGGGTTGATACTGCAAAAAAGAGCAGAGCTGACACCACAAAAAAAAGAACTGCCTGTTCAAATCTTTTTTTATTTTCCATAGAATATCGCCTTTATATTATTTATCAATCTGGCCTTGTCCCCAGCAGCCTCAAGTTTATCACCCACCACATTGAATCTTTTGCCCACAATGTTTACCCTCTTATCAGAAGTTATCTCCTGCCTTTCTGCATCCCATTGAAGTTTATTAGCAATTATATCGTAATCCTTTGCAGCTGCTTTTATATTACCTTCTACAGAAATATTTTTTGTGGCCATATTGTACAATCCAGAATCAGATGTGAGAACCAGCCCGCGCTCAGGAAAGTCTATTGTAACTTTATGCAGCCTAACATCATTGTCGTTGATAAAGGTTGCCCTGTCAGATTTGAGCGTCCATTTGCGTACGCCCGCTTTTCTTTGCATTATGTTCACTTCATCCATATAGGAAAACTCTGACATCTTTATGCCTGCCTTCATGTCTTTTTCGTAATTGAAATAAAAAGTAAGCATACTGACAAGAAAAACAGAGACAGCAAAAAACAGTACCTTTTTCATACTCAATATTAACACAAGGATAATACCCTGTAAAGGCAATAAACATGCCAGATTTTCAGGATCAGCTTATTTTTTTTGAGATATTAAGAACTTTTTTTCAGAGCTCGTCTCATGACATCCACAGGCGCCTTTAGACCTGTCCAGAGTTCAAACGATATTACACCCTGCCATAGCAGCATTCCAGAGCCGTCAATCGCCCTGGCGTTTTTTTGCTCAGCTGCCTTCAACAGTCCTGTCTTTTTATAAATAAGATCGCAAACTACATGTCTGCCTGATATCCCGGATGCATCAAAAGGCAGAGGATCTCCCTCCTTCAGACCAAGCGGAGTTGTATTTATAATAATGTCTGTTTTATCAAGGATATTTGCCGAGCCCGCATCCTGAAGGCTGATACATAAGGCATTATTCCTTATCCTGTTCAGACTGCTGCATAGTTCAGATGCGCGCTCAGCTGTTCTGGATGCTATAAAAACCTTTGCAGCCTCTTTGCAAATATTAAAGCCCACTGCTCTTGCAGCACCTCCTGCTCCGAGTATAAGCACATTCTTGCCCTCAGAGCGTATTCCAGCTTCTTCAAGAGATTTCATAAAGCCTCTGCCGTCCGTGTTGTAGCCTGTAAGCTTGCCGTTATCATTAACAATGGTGTTTACTGCTCCTATCAACAGGGCTTCGCTGTCAACAGAATCAAGCATGGGGATTACATTTTCCTTATGCGGAAGGGTAATATTTACCCCTGTCATCCGCATGGCCTTCAGCCCGGCAACAGCATCTTTCAGCATCTCAGGAGCAACGAGAAAAGGCAGATAACACATATTCATGGCCAGATGCCTGAACGCTGCATTATGCATGCACGGCGAAAGCGTATGCTCAACAGGATAGCCGAATATCCCGGCAACCCTGGTGCTACCGGTAACAATATTATCCATCAGCATAGTTTCCCCTTGTTAAGTTATTTATTTTGTTATATTCTTATTATATTACAGGCAACAGCCAATCGCCACAAAACCATAATTAACGGCTTGTGCCTTAATCTGCACTTAATCAAATTTATGGAGAAGCTTATGAGTGCTGATAATGCAGATGCTCGATTATTGCATGGCGTAAAGAGAATCCATTCTCCAAAAACAGGAAAATCTTCTGCGCCTCATGAAGCATCGCCCAACCAAATAAACAGACATGATTTTGACAAACTGATATTAGATACAGAAACCTCGAGTTTCACTAATATCTCACAGCTTCAAGAGCTTTTAAGTTTGGAGGATGCGCTCTATAAAACCCACCTTTTACTGAATAATATTTTTGAAAATATCAATACTCCAATAGTGTATCTCGACACACATCTTAAAGTACTCAAAAGCAATACGGCATTCAGGAAGCTTGCGCAGCTGGATGATGACAATATTGAGGGCACAGTGCTCTTCAGCTTCTTCATGGACAAAGATATACTTCAGGCCTGCAGGCAGGCGATCAAGACTGCTTCACCCATAACCCTGTATTCGAAACAAATACAACAAAATAATGCCGGACTGAAGTACTGGGATTTTACTATTCAGCCCGTAAGGTCAACAAGGCAGGATATAGACAGCCTGATTCTTTATGCAATTAATGTTACTGAAAAGGTTGTCATGCAGAACAATGTACAGATGATGCAGGAGCTTTTCAGAACTGCTGTTGAAAACATTCCAAAATGTTTTGCCATATACTCCGCTGTGAGAGACGATAAAGGCGAGATAGTCGACTTCAAGATCGAGTATATGAATAAAGAGGCTTCAAGATCAGGCAATGATCCTGTGAACTGTCCATGCCTGTATTTCGGCAGTCAGACAAAATACAGCTCAAATATTCAGGTTTTAAAAGAGTTTACAAAAATAGTAAATACCGGCAGACCAATATCCAAAGAGTTCATATGCTATAAAACTGCCGAGTCTGACAGCAAGATATCCTCTGCATACGATCTGAAGGCTGTAAAACTCAAGGATGGAGTAGCTTCATTCTGGAGTGATATAACTGAAAAAAAGGTTACAGACCAGAAACTCGAAGACTCAAAAGAGCAGCTCAGAAAACTCTCCCTTCACCTACAGTCTGCCAGAGAAGAGGAGCGTACCAGAATAGCTCGCGAACTGCATGATGAGCTTGGACAGTCGCTTACAGCCCTTAAAATGGACATTGCCTGGCTGAACACCCGGCTGCATGATAATCCTGAGATTAAAAAAAAGATTTTTCTAAGCATGAATCTTATAAATGCAACCCTGCGGTCAGTTAAAAAGATATGCTCTGATCTTAGACCCTCTGTTCTTGATCATCTTGGATTGAGTGCTGCAATAGAATGGGAATCAAAAGAGTTCGAAAACAGAACAGGCATCAAATGCTCAGTAAGCCTGCCAGACGAAGAGCTGCAACTGAATAAGCCGCTGCTTAACAATCTGTTCAGAATCTATCAGGAAGCCATGACAAACATAGCCAAACATTCAAAAGCCACTGAAGCATCTGTATGCCTGAGCATACAAAATGGGAACCTTATTCTTATTGTTTCTGACAATGGGATCGGAATAAAGGACAGCGACCTGCTGGATGGGTCATTATTCGGCATTGTAGGCATGAATGAGCGGGTACACTACTGCAATGGCACTATATGCATTGAGGGTTTTAAAAACAGAGGCACATGCATTACAGTTCATGTACCTCTTGTAAAAGGACATGGTGATGATAAAAATACTGGTAGCTGATGATCATGCCATACTGCGCAGGGGAATAAAACAGATTATTTCTGACACCCTGGACATGACTGTTGCTGCAGAGGCATCAAACGGACAAGAGGTGATGCAGCAGCTGGCAAAAAACTGTTTTGATGTTGTACTTCTTGATATATCAATGCCAGGGAAATCAGGACTTGATGTGATCAAAGAAATACGCATACTGAAACCTGCACTTCCCGTGCTCATACTAAGCATGTATCCCGAAGATCAGTACGCCATAAGGCTGTTAAAGTCCGGGGCATCCGGATATCTAACCAAGGAAAGTGCGCCATCAGAACTGGTAAAGGCAATAAGAAAAGTTGCCAGAGGCGGAAAATATGTCAGCTCAACTCTTGCTGAAAAGATCGCCCATTATTTCGGTGACAGCAGCAAGGAGGCTCTGCACGAATCGCTCTCTAACCGGGAGTATCAGGTTATGCTTATGATAGCTTCCGGATTGACACCTACAGAGATAGCACAAAAACTCTTTCTGAGCGTTAAAACAATAAGCACCTTTCGTTCCAGAATATTAGACAAGATGAACATGAAGAATAATTCCGAACTAACCCACTATGTTATAAGCAATAAATTGATCTGACAATAAACCACTACATGGCTTGTAAGACAAACCACTACAAAAAATATAGAAAGCTTCCTATATGCCAATAGTTTGATTTAGCGTAAAATTGAAATAAGTCCGAGTGCTGCTTATACGGTCGATTAGCTCCGCAAGTCCGTCAAGTTATTTAAAAACAACAGGTTAATCAAGCCTTATTTTTAATAATTGGAGGGCCAATGAAAAGAGACTGCAGCGCAAGCAACTATCTGAACGCCTTACCCTGCGAAGTTAACTTTTTCGAAAAACCAGTAATCTGCCCTGATCATGAAGACAGGTGGTGCATCCCTCCTGAATATGATGAAGAACATAAAAAACCTGAAATAGAGGGGGAGTACGAACCAATAAAAGTCTATCTCAAGGAAATAGGAAGCATCCCCCTGCTTTCAAAAACAAGCGAAGTGGCACTTGCCAAAAAAATAGAGAGTGCCAGGGACCTGCTTATGCACCATCTTTTTGCATTAAAATATCCGATGGATCGAGTATTTGAATCTGCTGAGGCGATACAAAAAAGCAAAATACCTTTCTGGGATATTGCCCAGAATGATGGACATATTGATGACGGACTTGCCAAAGAAAAAAAAGAGTTCCTAAAAAAAATTGCAGCTCTGAAACGCTACATAGCCTCTGTCAGCATCTCCGGCAGCATAAAGAAGAATTCAGCGGAATTTGATTTATTTATACAAAAAGTAAAAAAACTCAAACTTCGTGAAGAGTTTGTATTCAGACTTTGCGATGAACTCGCAGAAATGGCAAAGCAGATAAAAGAACTGAAAAGCAGACAAATTCGATTAGCTAAAAAAAGCATTAAAACCGGTCAATGCGGCCTATTTGGATCTGAGAAAAAGTCTGAAAAAAAACCTTTTGATGAAAAAAATCTGGTAATTATCAAGAAAATCAAAGAGATCGAAAAGAAAGTCGGAATAAGTCCTGACAAACTTCAGGGGATGATAAATAATTTTGATACCACAAGGGAGCAGATCAGAAATGCAAAAGATGAGATGATCGAAGCAAATCTCAGACTTGTAATCGGCATAGCCAAGCGCTATATTGGAAAAGGCACTAATTTCTCTGACCTGCTTCAGGAGGGAAATATTGGTCTTATGAGAGCAGTTGACAAGTTTGAATATAAACGCGGCTTCAAGTTCAGCACATATGCCACATGGTGGATCAGACAGACAATAAAAAGAGCTCTTTCAGAACAGTCAAGAACCATCCGCATCCCTATCCACACTCTTGAATTGATGAACAGGATATCAAGGATCAGCAGAGAGATAGCACAGAACAACAACTGCGAACCTACTGCCGAAGAAATTGCCATGAGGCTGAATATCCCACTCAAAAAAATAAACAGCATAATGAAAATAGTAAAAGAACCCATGTCAATCGAGAGTCCGTTCAGGGAAGAAGAGCTTGCCAGCCTTGAGGATTTTATAAGCGACACATCCAGTCCCTCGCCTTTTGACGAAATAGTAAGCTCAGACCTCAAGGTTACACTCCGGACAGAGCTGCGCAACCTCGATCCAAAAGAGATGATGATACTTGAGCGCAGATTCGGCCTTTCTGGCGACAACCCGACAACGCTTGAACAGCTTGGAGCTGAGATGGAAGTAACTCGAGAGCGGGTTCGCCAAATAGAGCAGAAAGCGATCAAGAAGCTTCAGGGATCAACAGCGCTGAGATCTTTTCTTCAGTGTGCCTGATTAGAATTTAATTATATTTGAGGTGCTGCAAGACAGCAGCGCCTCATTTTTTTTCTGATATAAAATTTACAAGCGCTTCTGGTTCGGATCGAATCACAGCTATTTTAGTATTAAGCATTTCACCAATGTCTTTTACAGACAGATCATCAAGAAAGACTTTATCTCCCTCTTTAAGCATAATATCAGGGATTATCACAGTATCTGATTTGGAAACATTACCTGCAAGAGCCCTGATAATATCGCGGCCCGTCAAAAGCCCTGCCACAGTAACACCTTTGCCGAACAGGAAATTCTGAACAGCCAGCACATCGAGATTAAATCCCTGTTTTTTTATTCTGTCTCCAAATTTATTCAGAAAGGGATAAAAAGATGTGCCTGTCACAGCTATATAACGCCTGCCGGACTTTGCCTCAGGCATCTTCACCTTTCTTGACTGGCTGATAAACTGTGCCACCAGACCAACACCATTTTCGATCTGGTGCAGTTCATCATACTCCTTGAGAGGCGGTATGGGTTGACCTGCCTTTATATACAGCTCATCAGCTGCGAACACAATATGTTCGCCATGCTTGCGCCTGAAGCGCTGCTGCAGTCTGTTTATAATATCGAGAGCAGCCAGTGCATCATCCCTGTCAACCGGCCTTAGCGCCTTTTTTCTATGTTCAGTTATACCAACAGGCACAACAGCTATGGAAACAACATAAGGATACATTTTGTAAAGATCAGCTATTGTCTTCTGCAGAATTTTGCCATCATTGAATCCAGGGCAGAGCACCACCTGAGCATGCATTCTTATCTTGCTGCGCGCAAAAAATTTCAGCTCTTTTAATACATCCGCTGCCTTTGGGTTGCCGAGCATCCTGTTTCTGACTGATGTTTCGGTCGCATGAACTGAAATATAAAGAGGGCTCAGCCTCTGTTCCACAATGCGCTTTTTGTCTGCCTCAGATATATTTGTAAGAGTGATATAGTTGCCGTATAAAAAAGACATCCTGTAGTCTTCATCTTTTACATAGAGCGATCTCCTCAGTCCTTTTGGCAGCTGGGATACAAAACAGAATATGCAGTTGTTCCTGCATGTCTTGACAGAAAGAGGCTTTAAAGATATGCCAATATTGCCGCTTCCATGTTCATCAGCACGAAGATTCAGGACTTTTTTGTCAGAACCCCGTTTTATCTTGAGCTCAACACACTCGTCATTGCCGTAATACATCAGGTCTATAACATCCTTTACCCTGTTTCCATTGATCTCAAATATACGGTCTCCGGGCATAACACCGGCGAGCGCAGCCGGACTGCCTTCAAATACCTCGTCTATTTCAACACTGCAGCTACTTTTGCCCGGCATTGCTCAACTCCCTGTATATATACTGCACGCCTGATATAGCGGTAAGCGAGGCAACCAGCACAAAAGCAGGCATGCCTAAGGATGGCAGCACAGGAAAATTCATCTCCAAAAGCACATATGCCACCAAAACTATCTGGGACGCTATGGCTGACTTGCCAATAAATGAGGCCCTGACACTCGTCCTGCGATAAAGTATCGAAACAAGCCCCCATCCTACAACAATAATAAGATCTCTGCTCATAAGAACAATGGTAAACCATATGGGAATCCAGCCGTATATGGTGAATATAATCAAGGATGTAAGAAGCAGCAGTTTGTCAGCAAGAGGATCGAGAAAAGCGCCAAGCTCACTTCCCTGCCCTTTTATTCTTGCAAGCAGACCATCAAAAAGATCGCTCAGACCTGCAAGCACAAAGAAAAAAAGCGCGCTGCTGTATTTTGAATATACAAGCATGATGACAAATACAGGTATGATCACAATCCTGAAGATTGTTATAGCATTGGGCAGCGTCCAGACCTTCATGGCAGATTTGACGGTATTGCCTTTATGTCGAGAGCAGAGCCAATTTTGTTATAGCAGGATGCGGCCGCTCCATTCTTTTTAAAGCCAGCAACAGACAACAGTCTTTTTGCATGGCATGCCTCAAGAGCAAAGTCATTATCCATTGCGCTCTGAAGAGCAGCACTGAACCTCTTTTCTGCCTCTATCCTGCGGTCCTGAATAAAAGCAATCTCACCATATGAAAGATCGCAGTATATCAGCCCTCTGGGGTCTTTTGTTTTGGTAAAATTTTTCTTTGCCTGCTGCAGATGCTTTCTGGCGCTCAGAATCTCGTTCTTCACAATATGAACATTAGCCATGCTCCATATTGTGTAGGAATAACTCACTATATCCCCAATTTCTTCGTAAAGACGCTCAGCCTTGCTAAAAGCTACCATGGCATGGCTATATCGATGTTTCATTCTGTACGCATTACCTATGCCGCAGTACGAGTATGCAGTGCCAAACTTGTCACGCATTTTTTTGAACATCCTGTTGGCTTCCCTGTAAAACGACATCGAGTCTTCAAACCTGCCGGCTACCCTGCTCGCACCGCCCAGTCCGCATAATGAAAAAGCTATGCCCTGGTTATATCCACAGCGCGTAAACATATCTCTCGCCAACTCAAATTTTTTGAGTGCCCTGCTTATTCTACCGCCAAATCTCAGGGCTCCTGCCTCAGCCCAGGTAGAAAATGCCACTGCCTTTTCATCGCATGCCGGAATATATATCTTTCTGGCGTCTTCGCACAGCTCCACAGCTTCTTTCCAGCGTCCCAAAGCTCTCAACGCCAGGGCCATTCCAGTCATGCTGTCAGCTATTGAAAGCTCATCAGAAAGCGCATCAGCAATCTCCATTGAATCAGCATAATGATCGATTGCAGAATCAAACTGTCCCATAACTCTTTTCACATCTCCTATCGCTATGAGAGCATCAATCATATCCTGAAGGTTATTGTCCTTCCTGCATAAAGCAAGCGCTTTTTTAAAATGAGAAAGAGATTCGCTGTATGCTGATATTTTTCTCAAGCGTTCAGCTTCGGACATTGCAACCAGAAATTTCTCATGAATTTTCATAATACACTCCTGTTTTTATATGCCTGCAAGAAGAGCCCTTGCCCTCTTGATAAAACTGCCATAATCCTCTGAATTGAAAAACGCGGATCCCATTACGAGTATGTCAGCACCTGCTGATGCAACATCCCTGGCATTATCCAGCTTTACTCCTCCGTCAACCTCAATAAGTGTGTTGAGTCCTCTATCCTTTATCATCTTTCTGAGCTGGACAATCTTGTTAAGCACAAAAGGGATAAACTCCTGCCCGCCAAATCCGGGGTTAACAGACATGAGCAGCACCATATCAACATCCTGAATGCAGGCCTCAAGAGTATTCACAGGAGTAGCGGGATTAAGAGATACACAGGCTTTTATTCCATTGTTTCTTATGGCAGAAAGAGTACGGTGCAGATGTGCGCAAGCCTCAACATGCACAGTAAGATACTCAGCACCTGCCTTTATAAAGGCGTCAAGATATCTGTCAGGATCAGAAATCATAAGATGCACATCAAGAGGCATTGTAGTAACTTTCCTGACCGCCTCTACAATTGCAGGACCGATAGTAATATTTGGGACAAAATGTCCATCCATGATATCAAGATGCAGAAGATCAGCGCCTGCAGATTGAGCAGCACTTATCTCTTCACCAAGCTTCATAAAATCAGCAGACAGGATTGAAGGCGCTATTTTGATCATATAATCTCCTGATAAAACCATTCTTTGAACTAAATGCTCTCTTTCAAGGCCTCTGATTCCGATGATTTTTCATTATATCCGCCTGAACTCACAAGCACAATAAACTCATCCCAGCCTTTTTCATTAGGCTCCGGCCTTTGTGCGAGGACCACATTCTTTGCTGTCTTCTCAGAGCTGGCGTATACAACCCTGGTTATCTTTATTCCTCTGTCCCGAAGAATAATCTCAGCCCTGTCGAGCGGCTGGCCCACAACATCAGGTACATACTGAACTTTCGGCCCCTTGCTTGTAACAATTTTTATCTCTCTGCCCTCTTTTATCTTGATCTGAGCAGGAACATCCTGTCTGATTATATAACCCTGAGGTATGTAAGAGTCATAATCTTCACCTTCCAGCCTTATATATAAATTATGCCCTCTTGCTATCTGATTGGCATCAACAATTGTTTTTCCACGCAGATCAGGAGCAAATGTTGTTTTGCTCATGCTCAGCGCCTTGAAAGTAAAATGACCTGACAATATGCCAAGCACGATAAGTCCTAAAATATATGAAGATATTTTCAAAAACTGCTTCATATGTTCCTCTTTATCAGAGCTGCAAAGAAACCGTCTATTGAATGTCTGTGCGGATATGTACGATACATGCCTGCGCCCTCCGATATCTGGAACTGACTCATATACTCAGGAGCTTCAGATATAATACTAAAACCCTCTGTCTTCTGCAAAAAATTATTTATAACCTCCTCGCCTTCATCAGGTTCAATTGAGCATACTGAGTAGACCATTCTGCCGCCTGGCTTAAGCAGAGCAGAGACTGACATAATCATCCCGAGCTGTCTGGCAGCAAGTCTCTGAAAATCCGATCTTGACAACCTGTATTTTATATCAGGATTGCGTCTGATCACCCCTGTTGCTGAACATGGCGCATCAAGCAGAATGCTGTCAAACATACCTGACCCGGAAAGCTCCCTCACATCCGCATGAACGATTTTTACAGATTTCAGTCCCAGTCTGATGATATTGGACTCAAGATCAGGTATCCGATTTTTATCAGATTCCACAGCAACAATTTCACCGCTGTCATCCATAAGATCCGCCATGTGCAGAGTCTTGCCTCCAGGCGCAGCACAGGCATCAAGCACTCTCAAGCCCTTCTGCGGAGCCAGTAAAAGACTTACCAGTTGAGATGCCTCATCCTGAACTGATGACAGTCTTAACCCCTGATGGAGTTCATCCATGCTGGATGACGGTGAGTCGGAATATATCTCGCGCAGATCTAAATTCGATGCGCCAGCCAGAGTTACGCATACCGGAGAATACACTGCAGCGCAAGCATCAATTTCACGGCTGCGGAGAAGTTCGATCAGATTGTCCCTGTCCACGCTTTTTGGAAGGCGAATACTGATGGGAGGCTGTTCATTATTCGCCTTTGCCAGACGCAGGGCTTCATCATAATCAAACCTTTTGATCCACCTCTGAACCAGCCATTTTGGATGAGAAGTGCTGATGGCCATATATTCTGCCTTATCATCCTGTTCAGGCTCTTTAATCTGGCTGCCATGCCTTATAAGATTTCTCAGAACCGCATTTATTACAGAAGGTCTGCCCCTCAGAGATTTTTCCATCTCAACAGCTTCGTTGACAAGAGCCCAGTCCGGCACTCTCATAAATCTCAGCTGATACAGTGCAAGCCTGAGATTGTTGACAGAAGAAGCAGAGAGTCCTGATCTCTTTTTCAGGAAAAAATCGAGCAGCCAGTCAAGATAGTCCCTGTATCTAAGTACTCCATATACAAGCTCCTTTGCAAAGGCTCTCTCCCTCTTATCAAGTTCTGAACCGAATTTATCAAGGGCATCCTTTGGGTGCAGATCGGATCCGAATATCCTGTCAAGACAGCTGAGTGCAATTTTTCTTGTAGAATCCATGCGATATTCACCTTGCAAAAAACTCGATAGCCTCAATAACCTGGTTAAGATCAACTCTGGTGTTAAAACAAGGGCCAAAAGGCCTCTCATTTGTTACACCGAGCACAGGAAGAGGATAAGAATCGATTATGCCGCTGCTGAGATCTCTTTCACAGGCAACTGCTACTATGGCTTCAGGCCTTTTTTCCTTGACAATCTTTCTTGCGAGAGTCCCTCCGGTTGCTATAAAGAGATTTAATGTATGGCTCTCTGCGATTGATATGAGATCCTTTATCTCGCACCTGCCGCAGCGTTTGCAGTTATAAATATTATGAGTAATTCTTACATCACAGTCGCTTATTTGAAGGCAGTGCGGCAAAAGTAGCAGTATGTTTTTGGTTTTTATGCTGTCAAGCCTCACAAGCCTGTTGTTTGCAGATATTATCCATCTTTGAATACGCTCTTTCAGCCCCTTTTTCAGGGTGCTGGAAACCAGCAGAACAGGGTAAAGTATTTTCAGAAGCAAAAATCTAAACAAATTTATCATATTTCACCCTGATCCTTCTTCCAGCAGCAAATGACCCTGCGCTCATAACACTTCTGCCCGCAGGCTGAACCTCGTCAATCTTTAACAGGCCATCCCCTGTACCCACAATTATGGAGCTGCCAGATATAGCGTGTATAACACCCGGGATCCCACTGCCGTCATAACAGGATGCCTTAAGCACCTTTATTCGCTCATTGTTCAAAAATGTGTAAGCAGAAGGCCATGGATACATACCTCTTATAAAATTAAATATTTCTTCAGAACTCTTGTTCCAGTCTATTCTACCCTCGTCCTTGCGCAGCGGCGGAGCGTAAGAGGGTTCTCCAGTCTGTGGATATGGCTTCAGCGAACCATCACGAATACCTCTTAATGCTTCAATCAGGGCATCAGCACCTGCCAAAGAGAGCTTTTCAAAAAGGCTCTCTGATGTGTCGATATCGTCTATACTGACCTCTTTTTTTAGTATTATATGTCCGGTATCAAGCCCCTCGTCCATCTTCATAATTGTTACTCCGGTCATTCTGTCGCCAGCGAGAAGTGACCTTTGAATAGGAGCGGCACCTCTATATCTGGGCAGCAGAGACCCATGAATATTTATACATCCTGCTGAGGGGAGATCAAGTATCTCTTTTGGGAGTATTCTGCCATAAGCTACAACAATAATAAATTCAGGATCAATTTTTCTCAGCTCATAAATAAAATTACTGTCTCGAATGCTGGCAGGCTGAAGCACAGGAATTCCCTTGGAAAGACTAAACTCTTTTATAGGAGGTGCCGTTATTTTATGCCCTCTGCCTCCAGCCCTGTCTGGCTGGGTAACTACAAGAGATACATCCTCTGCATTCTGAAGCAGGGCTTTTAGCGGATTCAAGGCAAATGTAGGGGTGCCAAAAAAAACTATGGACAAGAGAGCTCCATACTGGTCAGAATTTATTACAGAACAGACAAGTGCATCTGCGCAATCCAGAGCAGATCAGCGCTGCACCCTGGCCATTTTTTTCGAGATCTTTTTTCTGTACAGGTCTCTTTTCAGCTGGCTTAACCGATCCAGAATAATAACACCATTAAGGTGGTCAATCTCATGCTGAAGAGCCCTGGCAAAGAGTCCGTCAGCCTTGATGCTCACCTCTTTTCCATCTCTGTCAAGACCTTTAATAACCACAGTCTCTGCGCGCTTTATAGTAGCCAGGCACTCAGGAACGCTTAAGCATCCTTCTTCTGATTCAATTAATCCATCTGTATCAGTGATTTCGGGATTAACAAGCACAACAGGTTCGCTCTCTTCTTCCAATGAATTTATATCAACAACTATAATCCTTTTGGAAACACCAACCTGAGGCGCGGCAAGTCCTATCCCCGGCGCAGCATACATGGTCTCAATCATATCGTCAATAAGCTTCTGTATGTTACTGTCAACCTTTTCAACAGGCAGGGACTTCTGTTTAAGAACATCAGCAGGGTATTTTTTTATCTCTAAAATAGCCATCTGAAATTATAACATAACCGCCTGTTAAGCAGGCTATATGCGCGCATACTGAATAATATGAATTTCTCATTTTAAAGATATGCTAAAATTAGGTATATCCATGAAGCAGGGAGGCGTTATGAACAGTTACAGAGACACTTCAGTCAAGGTGGGACTTGCTTTTTTGGCAGGCGGAATACTCGGAGCAGGCATAGCTCTTCTTTATGCGCCACAATCAGGTAAAAAGACCAGAAGAGAGATACAAAAGACAGCAAAGAAGCTCAAAAATGCAGGCTACGAGATTGTTGATGAGGCGATTCACAAGGTTGCAGATGTGGTGGGTGATGTCAAAGACAGGGCTGAAGAGCTTATTTACCAGGGAAGAGACCTTACGGATGATATAAAAAATGAACTTGTATCAAGGCTCGATTCAGTTCAAAAGGTGATTGAAAAACAGAAAAAAAGGTTAGCGCCATAAAACTATTCAGTCTACACATGCGGCTTATCAGCCCGGATGTGTAGTTTATAAATATTTTAAGTGCTGCTTAACATATAACCTGTGTTTTCAATAGATTTACTCAAACTTAACCCTTACTGCTAAAGTATTGAGACATCTATCCGATAAATGAGCGTGGAGTCATGTATTTATATACCACTTGAGATATCGCAAGGAGTTGTAAACTAATGTGGAAAGAGAACTGGGCGCCTGATAAAAGCACAGGAGCGCTCAAAACATCCATAAAAACTGAAGAGAGACTTTTCAACCGCTTTGATGACAGAGGTACAATATCTCTTGATCTCAACACTCACAGGGCTTCAGGCAAAATTATCAATGTGAGCCTTAACGGAGTGCTGGGGCTCTTTAGTATTCATGATAACCTGCCAAAGATGTCAAAAACTGTCAATCTTGATATTGAATTTGCAAACAATAGCAAAATCGTGACCATTGAGGGCACTGTCATAAGAATACAAGAATCACAGAGAAGCACTGAGAACAGTACTGTTGAGATTGCGCTTAAATTCAAAAATATGGATCCTGCAAAAAAACACCAGATGAAGAAATTCCTCAGTCTTATGGTAAAAAAAACCAGGGGCTGCCCATATTTTTCCTAACTTTTCAGTGCAACCGGCTTATCATCCTGAGCAGCACGCTTCCATCTTTTGTGAATCCATAGCCACTCTTCAGGCCAGCATCTGATATAGTTCTCAATGTATGAGTTAAAAACAATAGTATCGTCAATTACAGCCTGTTCACCATCAGCATCAGAAAGCTTAACCGGCGGCAAAATCATAATTACATGTCCTGAGCCCTCCCTGCGTATAAAAACAGGCAGGACAGCAGCCCCTGTTCTACGTGCTATAAGCGCCGGCATTTTTGTTGTCCATGCAGGCCTGCCAAGAAAATTAACAACATACCCTTCATTTTCAGATACAGCCTGATCCATCAAGATCCCGACATTCTCATTGGCTTTCACAGCAGACAGTATCTGTTTGAGCGCCCCTTTCTTGTAGATCACTTTGTTGCCGTATTTTGTACGCATCTTCTCTACTATGCCGTCGATATAAATATTATTCTGTCTTCGTGCAACAACTGAGATGGTCTTTATCTGGATTCCAGATGACAGCGCCATAACCTCCCAGTTGCCGCAATGACCGGTTATTGATATTGCTCCCCTGCCTTCTGCCGCAGCCTCAAGAAAGTTGTCTATTCCCTCTATTCTGATATTCTCCAGCACCTTTCTTCCAAGTCCTGCTCTTATCTTGGCTATCTCTGCAAAAGATTCTCCCAGATTCTCAAAGCTTTTTCTGGCTGTCAGGCTCGCGTCAACAGATCTGCAGAGGTTCGAGAGGCGGATATTTTCTATAGCAATCCGTCTTCTGCTGACCCATATGAAATAGACAACAGCTCCAAGCAGTCTGCCCAGTCTGCGTGAAAGAGCAAGCGGAAGCAGAACAAATGGAAGACTGAAAAAGATCAATGCAGCAGCAGCAAGGCGTTCTATAAAATCCTTCATCTTCAGATATACCTGCCAGTATCAGTTGATTTTGATTGAACATCTCCATCGTCAGAATTATTTTTATCATCATCCTTTTTCTGTCTGGATGCCTCGAACATCTTGAAAAGCCGTGCTGCCACAAGATTATAAAGAGTTCCATCAGGATACCCGCCGGAGCTGTCAAGCTCTCCCGCCTGCATACCGGTTAATATTTCCAAACCCTCTTCAACTCTGTCTATGGCATATATAACAAATTTATTCTCCCTGACCGCCTCAACAACATCATGTCTCAGCATAAGGTTGAAAATATTTCTTCGCGGTATTATCACCCCATGCGTGCCGTCAAGCCCTCTTATCCTGCAGAGATCAAAAAAACCCTCGATCTTTTCATTCACACCGCCTATGGGCTGAACATCTCCGTTTTGATCCATTGAGCCTGTAACAGCAAGAGACTGTTTAAGACAGACCCCTGAAATACTGCTTATCAGTGCATAGTATTCTGCGCATGTTGCGCTATCGCCTTCAACCATTTCATATAACTGCTCAAAGGTTATTGATGCTGAGAGGCTCAACGGCTTCTTCTGGGCAAAGCATCTGCCGAGATAAGCTGAAAGTATCATGATAGCTTTTTCATGTATCTTGCCGCTCATCTTGGTTTCACGCTCAATATTTACTATTCCTGACTTGCCTGTATAAGTGCTGGCTGTTATTCTTGATGGCTTTCCAAAACTGTAATCACCCATATCAAGGACAGCCAGTCCATTAACCTGTCCGGATTTGCAGCCAGTAGTATCTACTATCAATACATCGTCCATCATCAGTTCTCTTATTTTTTCTTCAATGCGATTTGACCTGAACACTCTCTCATTTACAGCACTGGTAACATGCTCTCCTGTTATGAGTGATGCTCCTGCCTTCTGAGCCCAATAGTGAGACTCTCTCACCAGATCAGCAATATCACTGAATCTGGTAGATATCTTTTTCTGATGTCCTGCGAGCCTGATGCCGTATTCAACCACCTTGGCCACTCCTGAGCTGTCAAATGACAACAGCCTTTCCTCAGAATGGCAGGCAGCTACGAAATAAGCATATTTCCTGACAGCCTCATCCGTGAGCTCCATTCTGCTGTCAAAATCCGCCTTCACCTTAAACAGATCCTTGTAGTCCGGGTCAAGATTATACAGCATATAATAAATATAGGGATGTCCTACAAGCACAACCTTGACATCAAGAGGGATTGCTTCAGGCTTAAGTGTAGAGGAACTCACAAGCCTGTACTGCTCCCAGACATCCTCAAGCTTGATCTCCTTATTCTTGATCGCTCGTTTTAATCCGTCATATGCAAAGATATTTTTTAAAAGATCAAGAGCGTTTATCACAATGTACCCGCCGTTGGCTTTATGCAGCGACCCTGCCCTTATCATTGTAAAATCAGTATTAGCGAAACCGTACTGCATCCTGTACTCTATTCTGCCTACAAGGTTCAGATATGTCGGATTACTCTCAATAATAATAGGAGCACCGCTGCAGCCGTTGTTATTCACAATTACATTCACAGAGTATCTGGCAAAAGAGACCTCCTGTCTGGGCATCTTTAAGAATGGAATAGGCGCTGGTTGTTCTTCCTGTGGTTTAAAATCATCAAGATTTGAAAGCATATCCTCTTTAACAGCATCGAAATATGCTGATACCCTTTCATGTTCTGAGTACTTCTCTCTCAGCTCTTCAATAAAGTAGCCCACTGCGCTGAGGCCTACCTGCCGGTCAAGCAAACTGAGTTGCTCCTTGATGTTCTTCTCTTCTGACCTTACCACTCTTGTAAGATCATTAAGTTTTTCCTGCAGATCCTTTCCAAGCTTGTCAATTTCAGATCTTGTTGCCTCATCAAGCTCATTAAACTCTTCTTCAGTAAGCGGTTCTCCTGCTTTTTTTACAGGCACTATCACAAGCCCTGTTGGTGCTTTGCGCAGTGCAAAGCCTTTGGCCAGGGCATCTTCTTCAAAGCCTGAAAAAACCTCTTTCTGCTTATTCTGAAACTCCTCAATTATCAGACCTCTTTGTTTCTCGTAATCTTTTGACTCAAATGCCTTGGGTATCTCTGACCTGAGATTCTTCACCAGATCTTCCATATCCTTCTGCAGCTCAACACCCTGCCCGGACTTCATTGATATTGCTGACGGCGTATCAGGATCCTTGAAATTGTATACATAACACCAGTCAGACGGGGTATTTTGAGCAGCAGCCCGTTCAGCGAGCAGCTGTTTAACAGCCCGCATCTTCCCTGTGCCACTCTCTCCAAGTGCAAATATATTAAATCCTTCACTGCTGAGAGACAGTCCAAAATCAATGGCGTTTATAGCCTTATCCTGACCAATTGTTGTACCGTCATGGATCAGCAGATCATCAGTTTTGTTAAAACCAAAGACAGATGGATCACATTTTTTAAAAATTTCATCAGGGTTTAAAATCCTTGCCATCTCTCCTCCATTAAGCACGAATTACTGCACAATAATATACCATTGAACTTGTCAACAATTACAAAAAAAAAATGTTATTTTGCCCGTGGATGATAATCAATATGCTGTTTTTTAAGTCTGTCGCCTGTCACTCTCGTGTATATCTGGGTTGTAGCAATATCAGAATGTCCGAGCATCTTCTGAACTGATCTCAGATCAGCACCGCCCTCAAGCAGGTGTGTAGCAAAGCTGTGTCTTATTGTATGCGGAGATATTTCCAATGAGGCAGCAGCACCAAATTTTTTGAGCGCCTGCCAAAATCTCTGCCTTGTCATGGGTTTGGCTCTTGATGTTATAAAAAGATAGTGTGACTGCCGACCCTTAAGAAGCTGCGGCCTCAATTCCTCCATATATCTTTTTATTCCCGCAACAGCCCTGCTGTTTATAGGCACAACCCTCTCTTTTGAACCTTTGCCCACAACCCTCAAAAAACCAGCGTCAAAATTTATATCGTTAAATTTTAAATTAAGCACCTCGCTCACCCTTAGACCAGAAGAATACATGAGCTCAAGCATGGCAGCATCGCGTACAAAAACAGCACTCTTGAAATTTACAGAAAGCAGTTTAACGATATCATCAACACTCAGGGCTTTTGGCAGCCTGTCCCACTTTTTCGGAGTCCTGAGTGTCTCTGTAGGGTCCTCAGGCAGATTTTTGGTTGTTACAAGGAACCGGGCATAAACTCTGATTGATGATATGAATCTGGCTATGCTCGCGCCAGAATAACCGCTGTCGAGCATTGCAGATACATATGCGACAGCATCAGACTTTTGGAATAATGACAGACTGCTCCGCTTATGCGATATGAAACCAGCAAATCCCCTGAGATCCTGCAGATAGGATGAAACCGTATTTTTTGAGAGCCCCCGCTCTACAGAAAGATAAGAGGCAAAATCATTAAGCAGAATAGCAGATGAATTCGCTGATGCGGGTGGAGTCTTTAAGTTTTTCATAAAATATATCCGCCAGTTTCAGAAGGCTTAATGTATCTTCCCGGTTATACATTAGCAGCAGGTCGCGCGCTTCGGTGCTTCCTCTTCTTGCCTGCTCCCACAACTTTACAGCAGCGTATCCGTCAATACCTTTTACAGCATCCTCTCTCTCTATGCCAAAGATCTGCTCGATCTTCTTGAGCCCCCCCTCAATACCGAGCTTGCGGGAGGCAAAACAGAGGTCAAAATGTGGTATGTCAAAACGAACACCAGGCAATGATCTCTGAAGATAGGGCACATCAAATACTGAGCCGTAAAATGTTATGAGACATTTATAGCCGCTCAGCTCTTTATTGATATTTTCAGCAGAAAGATTTTCACCGCGCAGCAGATACCTCCAGTCAAAACCATTATAAAGTCCTACGACGGTAGGATATCCCCCGGAGCCGGGCTGGTATCCATTGGTTTCTATGTCAAGGCATACTGCGTTGTCCCTGAATGTACTGTAAAGACGCCACTGTTCTTTTCTGCGAACAGTCTTTGTAAAGTATTCTGCATTGCCTTTCTGAAGCTCTTCAGCTGCCCTTTTAAGCTGTTCATCATACTGAGATTTTCGGTCCGGACTTATTCCCTCAATATATTCAGTCTCGCAGAAATCGTCCCATGTAAGAATGCCCTGCTGCCAAATCCTGAGCTCAAGCTTCTCGCCTATCCCGTTTAGAAGAGAAAATGTATGCCTGATCATTTCAAAAAAACTCCTTTCAGTCTGTTTATTATAACCCGTAATACCCATAAATACATACTAAACAGAAAAAAATACATATTTATCAGATCAAGATGGCATAAAAGAGAAACTCAAAACAAGCTGATATTATTTACGGGAAGGCTTGCCAATCCGTTGTTTGCCTCTTTCGAGTTTAGCACTCCCTCTGTTTTAAGCCTGCTCACTATCCTGATTCAACTGGCTGCAGGCGCAGTTATTTTGACACCTGTTTTGCAGCGTCAAGAAAAATCATCAAAACACTCATACAAAAAACTGCAAAATAAAAGATGACAATTCTCAATAGCATGATACTGTGCTAAAATTCTGCATGCGGAACATCGCTCTTCTCATTCAATATGATGGAACAGATTACAGCGGATGGCAGTTGCAGTCAAATACTGTTACGCTTCAGGGAGTGATCGAGGAGAAAATCAGCACAATAGCAGGCAGGCGGGTCAATCTTGTTGCTGCAGGCCGTACTGATGCAGGCGTTCATTCATTGGGACAGGTAGCGGCTTTCAAGACAGAATCTGCTCATTCACCCCTGACATTCAAAAACGCACTCAATGCGCTTCTGCCTCCTGATATAAGGATAATGAACGCTGCATATGCTGCCGACAGCTTTCATCCAAGGTTCGATGCCCTGAAAAAATCATACATTTATACAATGACCACAGACAAAACAGTATCGCCTTTTATTCACAGATATGTCTGGAGGCTTCAGCATCATCTTGATATCGCTGCCATGAAAGAAGCCGTGCCTCACATACTCGGCAGATATGATTTCTCTGCATTCAGAGGCTCTGGGTGCGGGGCAAAGACTCCGGTTCGCAGCATTATATCCATCAATATTGAAGAGAATGATTCAGCAGGATTTATCTCAAACTCAATAAAAGGCAGTTTTATAATTCTGAGATTTGAGGCTGATGCTTTTTTACGCCATATGGTCAGAAATATCACAGGCACTCTCACTGAAATAGGCAGAGGCAGACTTTATCCTGAGGACATGAAAAAAATACTGGATTCAAAAGATAGAAAAAATGCAGGACCAACAGCTCCTGCATCAGGTCTTTTCATGGAACGCGTATGCTATAAAGATATGCTCTGGCAATAAACCAGCTATTCCATCTCTCTTTCAAACTTCTCCATCATCTCTTTCTTTTCCTGATCTTCACGGCAGTATATAGCAAACGGCATAACCTTGAGACGGGCCTCACTGATCTCCTCTCCGCACTCTTCGCAGATTCCGTAAGTGCCTTCAGTTATTTTCCTGAGCGCAATGTCTATCTTTGTGAGCATATCTTTATGGGTGCTCAGCTTTTTTAGATTTATATCTTCTGAAAGATCAACAACAGAAAGATCTCCGTCATCAAGCACAGTCTCAACAAGCTGGCGCTTTTCTCCTGAGACATACTTTCTTATCTCATTTTTTGACTCCTGGAGCAGCTCCTGTCTCTTTTGCAGAAGAAGCCTGCGGAGCCGTAAATTTCTGTCAGAAACATTATCTGTAAAAGATTCAGCTTCAGCTGTATTTTGTTTTATTTTGACACTATTTTTTTTATCTCTGGCAGGCGCTTTTACAACTGCTTTTTTATCTTTACCAGTCGAAACAGAAACAGTTTTTTTAACAGAAGCTGGTATGGATGCGGAAGATTTGGAGACACTCTTTTTATCATTCCTTTTAGCAGGGGATGTCTTTGCTTTTGTTTGCAATGTTCTGGAAGCTGAAGATTCGCGTGCAGCAGGAGCAGCACATTTGGCAGTCTTTGTCGTCTTCTTAGTGGGCATTTATATATGACCTCCTGACAAAAAATCCCGCAGCGGATTAACCATTATTTTTCCGCGGGTGCTTCCTCTTTGAAAACCTCAATTATGCTTTTAACTTTTATTCCTGCCTGCTCAAGGGCCTTCTGCAGCTCAATGGTCTTGGCATCGCTCACCTTGATAATATAGTTAATATTCATACGCTATACCTCCATGATCTCATGCTCTTTATGTGCGAGCACCTCATCAACCTTCAGTACATATGAATCCGTTGTCTTCTGGACCTCATCGTGAAAGCGCTTAACTTCGTCTTCACTGATATGATCATCCTTTTCTTTTTTCTTCAGCTCTTCGTTTATGTCTCTTCTTATATTTCTGATCGCAATTTTTGCTTCTTCAGCACGTTTTTTCACAACCTTTACAAGCTGTTTTCTGCGCTCCTCAGTAAGCGCAGGAATGGTGATCCTTATAATTTTCCCGTCATTCCCCGGAGTAAGTCCAAGATCAGATTTAAGGATCGCTTTTTCAATTTCGCCAATCATTTTTTGATCCCATGGCTGTATGGTTATGGTTCTGCTGTCAGGAACACCAAGAGCTGCCACCTGATTGAGAGGACTGCGCGACCCGTAATAATCAATATGCACACTATCCAGCAGCGACAGTGATGCACGGCCTGTTCTTACTGAAGCAAAATCCTTCTTGAGAGACTCTATCGCTCCAGCCATTTTTTCATTGATCTTTTTCTTTAACTCGTTCATCAGCATTCACCCCAATAATTTTGTCTAAAGAAGTCTTTAGCAGAAAAACTGTGCAGTCAGACTATCTCTGTTCTGCCTTAGGCGTAAACACAAGAGTACCGATCTTTTTGCCTTTTATGATATTAATTATGTTATTGGACTTTTTGATGTTAAAGACAACAATCGGCAGATTGTTATCCATGCATAGTGTTATTGCTGTAGAGTCCATCACCTTGAGATTTTTTTTCAACACATCAATATAGGATATATGATCATACTTTTTGGCATTGATGTCCTTTTCCGGATCAGCAGTATATACTCCATCAACCTTTGTTCCCTTCAATATAACCTGAGCGCCAATCTCCATCGCCCTTAATGCAGCAGCAGTATCAGTAGTGAAATACGGGTTGCCTGTTCCAGCTGCAAATATAACAACCCTGCCCTTTTCAAAATGTCTCATTGCCCTTCTGCGGATATAAGGCTCAGCAAGAGCATTCATCTCTATGGCTGACTGGACACGCGTCTGAACACCCATGTTCTCAAGAGCATTCTGAAGTGCAAGGGCATTTATAACAGTGGCAAGCATACCCATATAGTCAGCAGAAGCCCTCTCCATGCCCCTTACACTGCCGGCCACTCCTCTAAATATATTGCCGCCGCCTATGACAACAGCCACCTGAATACCGGCATCAGAAACCTTCCTGATCTCAGATGCCATATATTTTACTGTGAACGGATCTATCCCATAGCTGCTTTCACCCATAAGTACCTCTCCGCTCAACTTCAGGAGTACTCTTTTATAAAGGGCCCTGCCTTTTACGGCAACAGAGCCCTTTACGGATTTTTTCTTATTGCCAGGTTGTTTGCTAATCACAAGTATCGGCCTTATCAAGCCCTTCGCCAAGCTGAAATCTGGCGAATCTCCTTATGACAATGTTTTCACCAAGTTTTGCGACCTTCTCTGTAACAAGATCTTTTACCTTTTGTTTACCCTCAGGATCTTTCACAAACACCTGTTCAACAAGGCATACATCAGCAAAAAACTTGTCAATCTTGCCTTCAAGAATCTTCTCAACAACCTGCGCTGGTTTACCTTCAACCTGAGCCCTGTATATCTCTTTTTCACGCTCAATCACATCAGCAGGCACCTCTTCCCTGGAAACATACTGGGGATTTGATGCAGTTATATGCATGGCGATGTCCTTTACAAGTGCCCTGAAGTCATCAGTTCTTGCAACAAAATCTGTCTCACAGTTCACCTCCAACATCACGCCAACCTTATCCATATGGATATATGAGCCTATCAGTCCCTGCGATGCTGATCTGCCGGACTTCTTGGCAGCTGTGGCGAGCCCCTTTTGTCTGAGCAGATCAACGGCCTTCTCCATCTCTCCGCCAGTCTCAGCAAGAGCACGCTTGCAGTCCATAAGGCCTGCTCCGGTCTTTTCTCTCAAATCTTTTACTGTATCTGCAGAAATTGACATTACACATTCTCCTTTATTGCTTCATCTTCAGCCTTCTTCTCTTCGATCTGAGCTGCCTCTGCACTGTCAGCGATACCCTTTTCACGCTCGCCTCTTCCCTGAATGATTGCCTCTGCCATTTTAGAAGATATCAGCTTTATTGCCCTGATCGCGTCATCATTTCCAGGAATAACATAATCAGCCTCATCAGGGTCGCAGTTAGTATCCACAATTGCGACTATCGGGATAGAAAGTCTTCTGGCTTCTGCTACAGCAATCTTCTCTTTTCTCGGATCAATAATAAACAACGCGCCTGGAAGACCAGACATGTCTTTAATACCGCTGAGATTCTTTTCGAGCTTTACTCTCTCTTTCTCGAGCTCAAGAGCCTCTTTCTTGGTCAGATGGTTGATCGTGCCATCCTCTTTCATCTGCTCGATTTTTTTAAGCCTCGCTATGCTCTTTTTTACTGTAGAGAAATTTGTGAGCATACCGCCCAGCCATCTGTAGTTTACATAGTATGCGCCGGCTCTTTTTGCCTCTTCTGTTATCGATTCCTGTGCCTGCTTCTTGGTTCCTACATAAAGAATGGGCGCTCCTGTAGAAGCTACTGTTTTAATATACTTGTATGCTTCCTCAATCCCCTTAAGGGTCTTTTGAAGATCAACGATATGAATACCGTTTCTCTCGCCAAAGATATACTTCTTCATCTTTGGATTCCAGCGTTTTACCTGATGTCCGAAATGGACACCTGCCTCCAGCAACTCCTTCATGGTTACAACACTCATCTTTGAAATCCTCCTTCTGGTTTACCTCCGCCCTGCGCCCTTAACCCGCAAAGCGGGACCGAGCAGGCGCTCTTAGCAGGCGTGTGTTTTTGGTCAAGAATTGTATCATAGGTTATACTGTAAATTCAAACAGATATACTCAGCTTCTGCATATTCAGGACTGTGGCAGACATAACAGACAAAGTGTTAAAATTATTAAATGAAATCATTTGGTTTTTCACCCTGCCCCAATGATACAATAATCTTCTACGCTCTTGCCAACAAAATTGTGGGTAGACAAGGGCTCGATTTTGAATTCACAATCGACGATGTAGAGACTCTTAACAACCTTGCCATGAAACATGCTCTGGATATATCAAAGGTCTCTTGCCATGCCTACTGTCATCTAAGGAATGAATACCAATTCCTTCGTTCTGGCGGGGCATTCGGCAGAGGATGCGGCCCCCTTATTGTTGCTGCCAGAAAAAATATTAAAATTGATGAAAATACCATCATAGCAGCCCCGGGCAGATATACAACAGCAGCTCTGCTGATGGCAATGTATCTTGAATCAGAATACAAGATAAAAGCTGTGAAAACAAGGCATATGCCCTTCAATGAAATCATGAACCATGTTGCTGGTAATAAAGCTGATTTAGGTCTCATTATTCATGAAGGCAGATTCACCTACAGACAGTACGGTCTGCATATGATTGCAGATTTGGGCTCATGGTGGGAAAAAAAGACCAGACTGCCTATTCCGCTTGGCGGGATAGCAGCAAAAAAAGAGCTCGGACCTGATCTTATTGCTGATGTTGAAGATCTTATTCAAAAGAGTTTAAGATATGGTCTTGATAACAGATCAAAAGCAATGAAGTTCATAAAATCCCATGCTCAGGAGCTTCAGGAAAGTGTAATCAACGATCATATAAAACTTTATGTAAATGACTATACTTTAGATATGGGTAGTGAAGGAGCTGCTGCTCTTGATGAGCTTGTACTCCGCTACAATCAAATATCAGAGGGTAACCGGACATGATGACAGAGCTGATAAATGAATTTACCAGCGAACAAAAGATCGCCTACTTCACGATGGAGGTGGGCTTAAATTCCAAAATGCCAACATACAGCGGAGGTCTGGGCATTCTTGCCGGAGACACACTGAAGTCTGCAGCTGATCTGGCACTGCCAGTAGTAGCTGTTACCATCCTCACAAAAAAAGGCTACTTCAGGCAGGATCTGGATATATTCGGCAGGCAGCGAGAACACTCTGAAGAGTGGAATCCGGCTGACTTCATGATGATGATGCCACACAGGACAACAGTAAAAATTGAAGGTAGAAATGTACTGGTTGCTCCATGGCTGTATGTAATTGAGAGCGCCACAGGCGGCAAGGTTCCTGTCCTTTTCCTTGATACAGATCTGGAGGAAAATGCTGAACAAGACAGATCAATAACCCACCATCTTTACGGCGGAGATGATATTTACAGACTCAAGCAGGAGATTGTCCTGGGAATTGGCGGCTACAATCTGCTCGAAAATCTGGGGTTCAGTATCAAAAAATATCATATGAACGAGGGGCACTCCAGCCTTCTAACGCTCCAGCTCCTGAAAAAATTCAAAAAAAATATCGAAGATGTATGGGACGAAAGACACACATGGGATGCTCAAAGCGTGAGACGGCTCTGCGTATTCACAACTCATACACCTGTTGCAGCCGGACACGACAAATTCTCATACAACATAGTTGAGCAGGTAATGGGAAATGAGATAGTACCTCTTGATACCATAAAGGATTTTGGAGGCAATGAACATCTGAACCTTACGCTTCTGGCCTTAAATCTCAGCAAATATGTAAACGGCGTGGCAAAAAAACATAAGGAAGTATCCAGAAATATGTTTCCTGGATACGAAATTCATGCTGTAACAAATGGAGTCCATTCATTTACATGGACATCTGAGCCCATGAAAAAGCTTTTTGACAAGTATCTGCCAGGCTGGGCAAATGAACCTGAAATATTTGTCAGAGTCGGTCGCATACCTGATGATGAACTCTGGGCCGCGCATATGGAAGCAAAAAGACATCTCATAGATTTTCTGAACCGTGAAACACAGGCAGGGATGAACCATGATACCTTCACTATCGGTTTTGCACGAAGAGCAACTGCATACAAAAGAGCGGATCTTCTCTTCAGCAATATTGACCGTCTGCTGCAGATAGCTGAAGGCAGAGTCCAGATAGTTTACGCTGGGAAAGCCCATCCAAGGGATGAACAGGGCAAACAGCTGATAGAAAGAATCTTCGAGATGAAAGAGCGTCTAAAGGACAGAATCAAGATAGCGTATTTGAATAATTACAATATGGATCTGTCTTTAAAGATTATCTCGGGAGTTGATGTGTGGCTCAACACACCGCTTAGACCGCTTGAGGCATCAGGCACAAGCGGGATGAAGGCAGCGCATAACGGAGTGCCTAACTTCAGTGTACTTGACGGATGGTGGATTGAAGGACATATCGAGGGCTATACCGGATGGGCAATAGGACCTTCAGCAGAAACTCCTGCTGATCCTGCGCGTGATGCTGATGACCTTTATTATAAGCTTGACCATATCATTCTGCCGATGTTTTATGAGAACAGGCATCTCTGGATAAGGGTAATGCAAAATGCGATCGGAAAGAATGCCTACTACTTCAACTCACACAGAATGATGCGACGCTATGTAACAGAAGCTTATATCCGTTAACCTGCAATGAATTACATCAAAACAACTAACAGTTTTATTCAAACTACAAAGCACAGAATGGCACAGCAGCTTCCTGCTGTTGTTTCTGCTGCTGCTTTACTGTTTTGCAGCTATGCATACCTGCCAATTTGTAAATTATTCTGCCTGATGTTTATAATTTAAGATGCGACTAAAAGCAATAGTTTTTCTCTCAATTCTGACAATTGGCATTATGACGGGCGGATACATAGCGATCGCAACCGGGGTGCCTTCAGTCTCTGAACTCAAGCAGTACAGAGCCCTTCCAGGCACAAAAGTATATGCTGACGATGACGCGCTTATAGGTGAATTCAAGATAGAAAAGGGTGTCTATATTCCTCTGAAGCAGATGCCCGAACACCTTAAAAACGCTGTCATTGCAATAGAAGACACCCGTTTTATGAAGCATAAAGGCATTGACTACATTGGAGTAGGCAGAGCGCTTGTTACAGATATTCTTCACGCCAGTATCAAGGAGGGCGGCAGCACAATAACCCAACAGCTGGCTAAAGTCATGTTTTTATCGCCAGAAAAGACCATTAAAAGAAAAATCAGGGAAGCACAACTTGCGATAAAACTCGAAAATGAACTGACAAAAAATGAAATTCTTGAACTTTATCTTAACAAGATTTATTTCGGGCATGGAGCACATGGTGTAGAGATGGCATCAAGAGTATATTTTGGCAAGTCTGTTCGAAATATCAATCTTGCTGAGGCTGCTCTTTTGGCAGGGCTCATAAAAGCTCCCAACACTTATTCACCATACAATAATCTGGTGCGTTCAAAGGTGCGGCAGGAGACGGTACTCATGCGAATGAAAGACGAAGGATATATTACTGAGTCTCAGCAATCAAATGCGATCAAACATCAGATTACCCTGTCATCCCTTAGATCTCAGACAGACTCATATGGATATTTTCTCGAGCATGTCAGGCAATATGTTGAACAGAAATACGGTGCTGAAATGGTATACAAAGGCGAGTTAAAAATCCATACCACGCTCGATAAAAATGCTCAGCTCTTTGCCCAGAAGGCGCTCCAGGACGGCCTTAGAGATGTTGACAAAAGACGCGGCTGGCGCGGTCCTGCAGGCAGAAAAGAGACAAAACTGCAAGACACGGAAACAAAGGTTGCATTTTCAGCTGCACCTGGAGACATATCAACAGGAGTTGTGAGTTCTGCCAAGAATAATGAAGCTTACATAGTTGCCAGAGGAATAAAGGGAAGGCTCAGCATTAAAGATGCCATGTGGGCATCAAACATCGTTGACAAAAAAAGCGGCAAGGCATCCATTCGAAAAAATTTCAAGCTTACTGATATTCTCAGCAAAGGTGATATAGTCTGGATAAAGTTTTTAACTGCCGGCAAAAATGCTACCTTCAGCCTTGAACAGGAGCCGGAAGTTGAAGGATCAGTGGTTTCTCTTGATCCTGAAACCGGATTCGTGCGTGCAGTTGTGGGTGGATTCAGTTTTGTAAAAAGTGAATACAACCGGGCGCTGCTGGCAAAAAGACAGCCAGGATCAGCATTCAAACCTGTTATATTTGCAGCCGCCATGGAGAAGGGTTTTTCTCCTGCGAGTGTAATTGTTGATGAACCTGTTTCATTCAAAGGAATTAATGGCAAGAACTGGGAGCCTGAAAATTATGATAAAAAGTTCATGGGACCTACAAGATTGAGAGAGGCTCTTGCTTTTTCCAGGAATATAATCACTGTAAAGCTTATTGAAGCAGTCGGGATAGATAAAGTACTCACACTCGCCAGAGATATCGGGATAGAGACGGATCTTCCCAGAGACTTCACAATTGCTCTGGGTTCAACAGCCATAACACCAATGGAGATGACAACAGCCTATGCAGCGCTTGCAAATGGCGGAATGAAAGTCAAACCCGTCTGGATAAAATACATTACAGGATCTCTTGATGTTGTCCTTGAAGACAATGAGCCAGAGACAATCTATGCTGTCTCTCCACAGACATCATTTCTTCTCACATCAATGATGCAGGATGTTGTCAAATATGGCACAGGAATGAGAGCAAGCATAGGCAGGCCTGTGGCAGGCAAAACCGGCACATCAAACGACTTTAAAGACGCATGGTTTATCGGTTATACGCCTGAAATAATTACCTGCGTATGGGTAGGCTATGATGATATGAGAAGATCGCTCGGCTATGGAGAAACCGGAGGCAGGACAGCAGCTCCCATATGGGCAAACTATATGAGCAGATACCTCATGGATACGCCGCCTTCAGACTTTTTAATGCCTGATGGAATAGAAAAAGTGGAGATAGGCAAGGTGGGCGGATTATTCTCTGCTCCTGTTTATGATTACTTCAAAGAGGGAGCAGTGCCTGATTATATTCCGGAAGCCAGGTCCCTGAGAGGTACTCTTGATTCAGATAACGACTAAGCTGAGATCAGGACCCGGCTATTTTTTTGGCAAATTCCATCTCTTCATCC
Source organism: Dissulfurispiraceae bacterium (assembly GCA_034002665.1). Classification (GTDB taxonomy): domain Bacteria; phylum Nitrospirota; class Thermodesulfovibrionia; order Thermodesulfovibrionales; family Dissulfurispiraceae; genus JAFGXL01. The sequence goes on from JAVFAA010000001.1 coordinate 1,020,343, forward strand.
TTTGAAATAAGATGTCCCATAATTTTCTCATCCGTTACCCTGCTGAAAATTTCAGAATAGAGCGGCCCTGGATTGATTCCAAGCCTTTTAAGATCATCACCTTTGATTGCAGGCTTTATATATCTCAGCTCAAGAAGATACTTTGTAGCTGTCTTTTTAAACTCTTTATGTTCTGAGACTGCCATCGCAAACAAGACCGATTCAACAGGACGGACAGAAAGCAGTCTGTAGCTTCGAAGAATATTTGAAGGTCTTAAAAATCTAACAGCCTCATTTGCAAGACCGATCAGCTTAAGTATATCCGCACCTGTTCTCTGCTGTATCTCAAGCCTGGTTATAAGAGCTTGCCTCTCATTTTTCTGGAGTCTGTATGCAAGTGCCATAAGATAAATATTCTTTTTATCAATCTTTTCTTCAGGGAAAGAGAGCTCGAACCATGTTATGGCATGATTCACTGAACGGAGCAGCACACCCAGCTCCCTGTTGTAATGAAGCTCGGAATGCACCGCTTTGAGCAGACCAAGATCAGAAAGCTTCTTTATTGTCTTAACAGGTTCAGCCTCATCAAATATCTGCTCAAGTTCGTCCATAATTCTACGACCTGAGAGTTTTTCAAATATATTCATTCTCACAGCCAGTTTAATCAAAGACTCCGTATGTTTTGATATTCTAAAGTCAAAACGCTCTGAAAACCTCGCAGCCCTGAAAGCCCTGGTCGGATCCTCAACAAAACTGAGATTATGCAGCACTCTTATAATTCTGTCCTTGATGTCGCGCTGGCCTCCGAAAAAGTCAATCAGATGTCCGAAATCTTTTTTATTCAGCTTTACAGCAAGAGTATTTATTGTAAAGTCCCGCCGATAGAGATCTTTTTTTATTGAGGATGTTTCGACTCTTGGAAGAGCTGCCGGATGTTCATAATATTCTGTTCTTGATGTTGCAATATCCATATTCATGTCGTTCTTCATCAGATGAGCAGTTCCAAAACGCTTGTGTACTGTCAGTTTGGCGTCAATCACTGCAGCGAACTTTTTGGCAAAAACTATTCCGTCTCCTTCAACAACAACATCAATATCAAGGTTCTCCTCCCCTCTTAACATGTCACGCACACAGCCGCCGACCAGATATACATTCATATTCATTTCATCAGCTGTCTGTCCTGCCTTCAGAAGCAGCTCATAAAAACCGCGGGGAAGTTTGTCCCTGATGATTCTCTCTATACTCCTGCCAAAATCATAATTGCCTGAGCTGATCTCTCGTTCTACTATGCGGCTCTTTCGTAAAAATCCTTCGTACATGCTTCTGAGAATATCTGTTCTTGTTATTGCTCCTGCAATAGACAGCCCTTTAAGCACAGCTACAAATCTCTGGTTATTTCGAACCATCTGATTTTCTATTTCTGAAATCGGAGTATCAGGGTCTGCAGTAACAGCATCAATTGTTGCAAAATCCACGCACCTGCTCTTGTCGAGATTATGGAAAAGTGCCTTTTCAACCACCTCTCTGGATATTATGCCCGCATACTCATTCTTGCGGACTACCGGGAGCACATTTACTCCGTATCGTGTCATCAGGGCCTCAGCATCTCTGATCCTGGCACTGTGCTGCACAGTAATTACAGGCGATGTCATGATGTCGCTGGCTGTTCTGATATTTCTGACATTGTTTTTCAGCAGCTCATGAATCTTATCTTCAACAAGTTCAAACGGACTCTCTTTAATTATTGCTGATGCAGCATAAGGATGCCCCCCGCCTCCAAAATCAGAAAGGAGCTTGGCAGTATCAAGCTCCGGCACCTTGCTTCTGGCAACAAGAACGATTTTGCCTTCTGAGGCCACCATCAGCACAAGTGCATCTATATCTTCCATATCCATAATTCGTGATGCTAGGTGAGCAACATCCCCTGCGCCCTCAAGCCTTCCATACGCTATTCCAACTCTGGTACCATGCACAACAACCTCTTTCAAGGTCTGCATAAGCTGATTGAGAAGATTCAGGTCCTCAGTGCTCATTGTGGTTTTGAGAAATCTGCCTACAATATTAAGGTCAGCGCCGCGCTTTAAAAGATATGCCGCGGCAGTGAGATCTCTCGCTGTTGTGGATTTGTAAAGCATTGAGCCTGTCTCTTCGTATATACCAAGACATAATGCGGTTGCCTCAATAGGAGTTATGGATATTTTTCTATCCTGAATGAGTTCAACAAATATAGTTGATGCAGCTCCAACTTCTTCGTAAACCTCCACTTCTCCTCTTATATCAGAACTGGATGATGGATGGTGGTCATAAATGTGAACAGAAACACCAGGCATGCTGAGCAGTTTTTTCAAAGGCCCGATCCTGTCCGGATTCTTTGCATCTACAACAACAAGTCTTGAAACATCTTCAAATCTGATCTCTTTGATTTTTTTAATCTCAAGTGGTTGAAATGCCTCTATAAAATCCCGTACACTTTTTTCAACTGACCCTGGAAATACAACAACAGCATCAGGATATATGAGCTTAGCTGCTATTACTGAGGCAAGCGCATCAAAGTCGGCATTAAGGTGTGATGTTATAAGATCCATTCTGATACATAGAATAACATAGTTTTCTGCCGGTTATTCCCGTACCATAATAGTTGGCAAGGCAGAATAGAAAACTGTACAAAAGCGGTATTACAGGTTATCAGCCGAGCGCTGGTTCACCTCTCTGGCCTGTTCTAATTCTTACGGCATCCTCAACAGGAAGCACAAATATCTTTCCATCGCCGATCTTTCCTGTCTTTGCCGCGCGCTCAATAAGAGATACAACATCATCACAAAGCCTGTCGGGGACAATAAGTTCAATTTTTATTTTAGGTATAAAATCAACTACATACTCAGCACCTTTATAAAGTTCTGTATGCCCCTTCTGCCTTCCGAATCCCTTCACCTCTGTAATGGTCATGCCTTGTAGTCCTATGGAAGTGAGCGCATCACGCACCTCATCCAGCTTGAATGGTTTAATGACTGCTTCAATCTTCTTCACATGATCCTCCTGTCATTGATTTTGCAAAGGGGTCATCTCTGAAAATTCAAATAGAGTTGACATTGCCTTGCTGTCTGTTGATATGCCTGACTCTTCAAGTAGTGCGAGCGGGTTGAGTCCGCCAACAATAACAACTCCAACCTTATCAATCCCAACAGGTACTTCGAATACAGGTCTGTTTGGCTCACCTATGTGAAGCACTCCGCTTATGCCCTTTTCTTTCATTCTGTTTGCGAGCTCTTTTACCTGAGCGAGGCATATTACAGGGATCTCCCTGTAGCTGGCCAATATCATGCCGCTGCCGTAATTTACAGCTCCTGCGACATCAGTCATTTTACTTCTGATAAATACTTCCAGAGGATCGAGGGACGACCCTTCGTAGCTTATCAGTGAAAGAAATCGCCTGGGAACACCCTTGTTTATCTCGAGCACACCGCCAAACCTTGAAGCAACCGGAATACCTGCCTTCAGGAATATGCCGTTTATGGTCACGCTGCATACTGTGCCGATAGCAGCCCTGCCCTGAGGTACAACCATATCAGCAATACGCTCGCCGCTCCGGGCTATGACAACCCGGTCGCTCATGACATAAGAGGTCCTGAAAACATTTGCCATCAGATGCAAAGATTCATCAAGACGGTCTTCGGGGAGATATGAGATGTTCAGTATCACCTTGCCCTTCAGAGTGCCAAGATCAATTGTGGTCTGATAGGAACAGGCTTCAATTTTGCTGATTACAAAACCGAGTCTTTCTGGTACGCATGAATTTTTAAGCTCATCACGTCCCTTGCCCGTAATCTTCCTGCCCTCCTTACCAAATACCTTGGTCATGCCCATTTCGTCAAGAAGTTTCAGATGATATCTCACAGTCCTTTCGGTAAGGTCTATTCCATGAATCTTAAGCTCTTTTGATATCTCTCCTGAGCCGATTATATCAGAGTGTCTGTCGAGGATCTTCAGAATAGTTAGTGCTGTTTTATTCATTTTGACCTGCACACCTCATATGGTAGCACGGGGACATAAAAAAAATGCCCCCGTGTCCTTATAATACTCTTGCGCAATGCGATTCAAACAACATTTGTAACAATAAAAAATGATCACAGGCAGCGCAGTAGAAACAGTATGTTAAACAACACCCTGGCTCAGCATTGCTTCTGCAACCTTTACAAAACCACCCACATTTGCGCCATCAGCGTAACTTATGCTGCCATCGGACTTTTTTCCATATTTAACGCATGTATTATGAATGCCTTTCATTATTTTATGCAGTTGGGCATCAACCTCATCCTCTGTCCATGAAAGACGCATTGAGTTTTGGCTCATCTCGAGCCCTGATGTTGCAACCCCGCCTGCATTGGCAGCCTTGCCAGGTGCGAATATTACCTTGTTTTCCGTAAAGTGTTTAATCGCCTCAGGAGTGCAGCCCATGTTCGACACCTCAACTACTGCCTGAACACCATTCTTCACAAGAGCCTTGGCATCTTCACCAGACATCTCATTCTGTGTGGCGCAAGGCATGGCGATATCAACTTTGTGCTCCCACGGACGTTTGCCAGCAAAAAACTTTGCATTAGGAAATTGCTTTGCATAGTTTTCAACCTTGTTTCGATCGATGGTAAGCATCTCGGTCATAAACTGATGCTTCTCTGGAGTATTGATACCGTCAGGATCATAAACATAGCCGTCTGGACCTGAGATAGTCACCACTTTGGCGCCAAGTTCACTCGCCTTCACACAGGTTCCCCATGCCACATTTCCAAAGCCTGACACAGATATAGTCTTGCCTTTGAGATCCTCATTCCTGAGCTTGTATACCTCCTCTGCAAAATATATGGCGCCAAAGCCGGTAGCCTCAGGCCTGATAAGAGAACCGCCAAAAGAGAGCCCCTTGCCTGTGAAAACACCTGTAAATTCATTCGCCAGACGCTTATACTGACCAAACATAAATCCAACCTCACGGCCTCCAACACCAATATCTCCTGCAGGCACATCAGTATCAGCGCCAATATGACGGGTCAGTTCAGTCATGAAGCTTTGGCAAAAATGCATGATCTCATTTTCACTCTTCCCATTGGAATCAAAATCTGCTCCACCTTTGCCACCGCCCATTGGCAGTGTGGTTAGTGAATTCTTTAGCGTCTGCTCAAATGCCAGAAACTTGAGAATTGATAGATTCACTGAAGGATGAAAGCGTATGCCGCCCTTGTATGGACCAATAGCAGAGTTATGCTGCACTCTAAAACCCCTGTTAACCTGAACATCTCCGCGATCATCAACCCAGGGCACCCTGAATATGATCACGCGTTCTGGCTCAACAAGGCGTTCTAACAAACCCTTTTCTGAATATCTCGGATTGGCGGATATAAATGACCACAAACTCTCCATAACCTCAGTAACAGCCTGCAGAAACTCCGGCTGTCCAGGATTACGCTGTGCTACATAATTCATAAACTCATCAAGATTTTTGTACTTCATCACTGTCTCCTGTTTATTCAAATTTTGTACTGCCTAAAAAACAGAATATCAAATGTCAGATGCTCACTTCTGCTTCCACCTCCCTGTATTTAAAATAATAAAAAAAAATAACAAGTATTCCTACAAATACAATGAGTTGCATATCTACTGCCCAAAAGTACTGCATAATTCATACGGCAATCCATTGCCGTATGAATTAGCATAGCATATTCACGTCGATTTAAATAAGAGCAATTTTCAATATGGTATCCTGAGGAGTATTACAAAGTATTTTTGAGGCTCATCAACTCTATGCAGGCAGAATTATACTAAATCAGATAATTGAGAAGTTAACGGTTTGCAAACCTTGCAAGCCCTGTATCCAGCATTCATTGCTTCTTCTTTTGTTGAGTAAAAAACAATATTTTCCTGTTTTGGCCTTCTGGCACTACAGGATGGTCTGCAGAATATTTTTGTGGTCTTGACCGCAACATAAAAAATACCATCATACTTTACATTCCTGCTCCCTAAAAAATTATATTTTTCATCATCACTTAAGCATGCGTTCTGCAACTCCAACTTCAAAAGCCTTTTTTTGATCGAGATGCCGCCGCCATAGCCCACAAGCTCGCCGCTGCTTCCAATAACCCGATGACATGGGATAATAACAGCAATTGCATTTGCGCCATTGGCATTGGCAACAGCTCTGACAGCATTTTCATTTGAGACTGTCTTTGACAACTCAGCATATGAAACAGTTTTTCCATACTGAACCTGCAAAAGAGCTTTCCATACATTTTTTTGGAAATCAGTTCCAACCATTATTATAGGAATATCAAAACAGGTTCTGTTGCCATTGAAATAATCATCAAGCTCTGCCCTTGCCTGCGATAAGGTATCATCATCCTGCTCTTTGAATTCAGCATTTAGCCCTTTCCTGATTCTATTATCAACTGCGGATCTCATCTTTCTGTATCTAAAATCCAGCATACAGAGCCTTTGACCATATGACCCAAGGATCAGCTCCCCAATCTTGGTTTTGTGATACTGAATATTGATCTGATTCACTCTGCTCAACTCCTCTGCTGCCTGCATCAATTTTTTCAGGTTCAGCCTCACCTTGCCAAAATATTTTCATAAAATGATGACAGCCCCATAACTCACTTTAACATCTATTAAAAAGACCTTGCAATGAAAAGATGAGGCAATATCAGACTCTGATTCTCAAGACTTATTATTTCTTTTGCTTTGCACCATATTTTCTAACGCACTCTGCCATCTCTTCTATGCCATCTACTATTCTGGGGCCAATCCTGTAAACCTTATCGCTTATATAGCATACTCTCCCATTTTTAACCGCATCCAGCATATAAAGCCGCTTCAGAAGATTTCTGTACGCATCCTCTGCCGCGATATTGCCTTTGCCGATAAAAATAATTTCAGGCTGGCTGGCTATTATTTCCTCAAGTGAATACCTTGGATAAGGCATATGCAGATCAGCAGCTATGTTCTGGAGACCGAGCATGTTCATTGCATCATCTATACCCGTGCCGCTTCCAACAACTGTGAGTGGATCAGGCCAGATGGTAAAGAGCGCTTTTTTGCGTATTTTTGCTTCAGGCAGGGTCTGCATCAACAATGTTATCCGCTGCTCAATAAATGATGCAAGCATCTCAGCGTCCTTTTGACTGCCAAGCGCCATGCCCAGAGAGCGTATCGCTCCAGGAAGGTCCTGTATTCTTCTTGCTCTGAAAACATATGTCTTTATATTAAGTTGATCCAGCCGTTGTTTGGCCCAGAATGTATTGCCGTCATTCGACATAATAACCAGGTCAGGCTTGAGTAAAAGTATCTCCTCAATCGATGGATGCACCATTGAACCTACATTGGGCTTCTGCTTTGCAGCAGCAGGATAATCACATACATTGGTTACTGCGGCAATTTTCTCCTGCATTCCCATCTTAAAGAGAATTTCTGTTACAGCAGGAGAAAGGGAAATAATCCTCAAGGGCTCGGAAGCGCCAGACCCGAGCCCCGGAAACAGAAGGATTATTACTATCAGCAAAAACTTTTTCATTAGATACTGATTCTAATACCTGAATATACACTTAGACCATAACTACCATAACCACCAGCTTCTTCATAAGACTTGTCAAAAAGATTCTGCACTTTCACAAACAGGGATGCTTCTTTAGAAAGTTGCCAGGAAGAGCTCAGATTCACAATAGAATAGGCTGAAAGATCCCTCTTCACACTGCTGTCATAACAGCTGCCAACAATTATCCAGTCAACAACTCCTGAGAATTTGGCTCCAGTGTAATCGAGAGACAACGATGCCCTGTCTTTTGGCCTTCGTGTAAGGCGTTGACCTGTTGTCTTGTCTTCTGTATCAAGATAAGCATAAGACGCCCTGATGCCTGTTTTTTGATTAATGCTAAACCTTGCGGATGCCTCTATTCCCTTAATCTCAGCGCTCGCTATATTGGCTGCGAGCCAGGTAAATGGATCTGTCTGTATAAGATTGCGGTATTTCTGGCTGAACCATGTAAAAGACAGGTTAAGCTTGTTGTTGAACAGATCTTTTTCAGCTCCAATCTCCCAGCCCCTGTTCTCCTCAGGTTTCAGATCAAGGCTGCCATAAAAAGGATAGAAGAGTTCATTGCAGGAAGGTGCCCTGAATCCTGTAGCATAACTGCCCTTGATCCTTAGATCAGCAGATTTGATATTATATATTGACCCCACTCTGTATGTTAATTTAGAACCTGCGATATCATGCTTGTCATACCTGAAACCTGCATTTAATACGAGTGCATCATTAAAGAGTTTCAATTTATTATTAAGATAAAACGCCTTATTGGCAACAGAATTCATGAAATTATCAAGATTTTCACCTTTGTCTTTTCTGTACTCAGCACCAAATGTTAGGGCATAAAACTCAGCAGGGAAAATGTTATGCTGCCAGTCCAGAGCATTGCGTCGTGTTATGATGTCATAGTTATTAAAAAAAGTGTCCGGGTCTCTGCCCCTGAATGTATCTCTTGAGGTTGAGAATGTGATCTTCTGCTCCCACTCATCAATGAAATTTGTCTTTAGTGCAGCAGCCAGCATATGATGGTGGCCAAACTGTATATAGTTAAGATCATCATATCCCTTTTTTGCAGAGGTGTTGAATGCATCGAGCTCAGACCTGTCGTAGTAGTGGTAGCCTGACAACTCCAATGCAACCCTCTCTGCTGGTTTCAGCTCAACCTTGCCTGATATCTTCGCATTTCTATATCCATCTTTTTCAGTCCCCTCTTTTGCAGTAGAGATGCCGTCAGTGGACAAATAACTTCCTGAAATCCTGTAGTTGATTTTATCGCTGCCGCCTGATAATGTGAGTGCAGGATTCCAGTGTCCATGAGATCCAGCCTCGAAAAATCCTGATATTTTATATCCTTTGCTGCCCTTCTTTGTAATTATATTAACAACGCCGGCCATGGCTTCTGAACCATAAAGAGTACTCTGAGGGCCTTTTATAATCTCTATCCGTTCTATGTCTTCTGATGTCAACCCGGAAAAATCAAAAGACCCGGCTGTTGTACTGTTCACCTTCACGCCGTCTATCATTACAAGCGTATGGCTTGAATTACCCCCGCGCAGCAAGATGCTTGCCGCCATTCCTGTACCACCGTTCTGAACAACATTAAGCTCAGGCAATGTTCTCAGGATATCAGTTACAAATCGGATATTTCTCTTCTGAATATCTTCAGCTTTGATAACTACATTGCTGCCAGTTGTTTCCTGAAGAGGTTCATTGATTCTTGATGCAGTAACAACAATGTCATCCAGTTCGTGATCTGCCGGATCTGCATACAGATATGTATTGAACAGAAAGTGACTTGAAGCAATAAATAACAACAGGGCAAAAGAACATGTTCGCAGCAATAAAGACAGGTATGTCTTCATATTTCCCCCCTCGAGAAATTTTAATGAATTTTTGGTCCATGGTCTGGATAGGTCTTCCGGCTTAGGGCTGCCTACTCACCCGCCTTCCCGTCATTAAATCATTCTATAACTGCTTATGACAGTGGCAAAAATGGGCTTTCGTTCCCTTCACGGCTGCGGGGCAGCGGGAGGATCGCTCTTTAGAGTTCACTCCACTTCCCTTGAATCCAGCCACAATATACTGCAAAGGTGCTTCACTTATGTCTAAAAATTGTCCGGTATAGGCACCTCCTTTTAATCTTTTTTCAGGTCCTGTGTTTAAGGAACTAAAGGGATCACAACAGTAACCTCGTTAATATCGCTTAAAACCACATCAATTGTAAAGACCTCTTTTATGCTGGCAGGAGTAATTATATCCCGTCCGCCATGTGCATATACAGCTCCGTCTTTAAGCATTATAAATTTATCTGAAAATCTCATTGCTGTATTAAGGTCATGCAGCACTACCATTGTGACAATTCCAAGCTTTATTGTGATATCGCGCAGCATGCTCATTATTTCGACTTGATTCTTTATATCAAGATGATTAATCGGTTCATCCAAAAGCAATACTTTTGGCTCCTGTGCAAGTGCCCTTGCTATCAGAACCTTCTGCAGCTCTCCTCCGCTCAATTGGTATGTCTGGCGCATGGAGTAATCCTCCATATTCATAAGCCTCAGGATATCATGAACAACCTCTGTATCTCGTTTATTTACATTCCAGCCTATATGCGGTGTTCTGCCCAGAAGCACAGCATCAAAAACAGTGCAGGGGACTCCGTTTGATTTCTGAGGCATATAGCCTATCTTTCTGGCGATCTCTTTTTTAGTCATTTCTTTTACAGAATCACCGTCTATATGCACAGCGCCTCTGTTTGGTTTAAGGAGATGATTTATTGTCTTGAGCAGAGTGGATTTGCCGGAGCCATTGACTCCAAGAACTGCTGTAAGCTCACCATTGTTAATTTTGAGATCAACATTTCTGAGCACCTCTTTTTTACCATATGAAAAATTTATGTTATCAATAACTATCATTGCTTATCCCCTGCGCCCCTTCATGAGTATAAACAGAAACACAGGCACTCCGGCAAATGATGTTATTATGCCTACCGGCAGTACAACAGGAGCCATTACTGTTCTCGAAAGAATATCAGAAACAAGAAGCAGCAGACTGCCGAGAAATGCTGATGAAGGTATCAAAAAACGGTAGTCATTGCCCACAATCGGACGCATGATATGCGGGGCTATCAGGCCTATAAATCCTATTATCCCGAGAAATGCTGTGATTATTGATACTGACAGAGATGCGATTACTACAGTTGCTATTCTCATCAATCTTACATGCACTCCAAGACTTTCTGCTGTCTCATCTCCCCACTCAAGACTGTTGTAGCTCCAGCTGTGATAAATAAAATATGCAAAAGCAATAACAAGACCCGACAGCATAAAGAGATTCTCTCTCCAGCCAGCCTTGCCCACATCTCCGAATGTCCAGAACACTGTAGCAGCTAACTGCATGTCTGTTGCAAAATACTGAATCAGCATGGTTGCTGCTCCAAAAAATGAACTGAGCGCAACGCCTGTGAGGATAACAGCCTCTGGTGTCATTCTTCTGAGGCCTGATATGAAAAGAATTAATCCTACAGTCACCAGAGAACCGCAAAATGCGCTTATAACCAGAATATACGGAGCATATACTGTGACAGCTTCGCTTCCAGCAATATGAGCCGTGCCGGCTCCGAGTATGACAATAGCAAAAGCCGCTCCAAACGCAGCTCCCTGGGAAATACCCAGAGTGAAAGGTGAAGCAAGAGGATTTCTGAGCACGCTCTGCATAACAGCGCCTGCTATGGCAAGACCAGAGCCGGCTATCAGTGCAGCAGCAGTTCTTGGCAGTCTTATCTCCCATAGCACATGCTGAAGGGTTTGGTCAGATGCATTGCCAAAAAGTGCTGATATGATCTGGGATGCGCTCATATTATAGGAACCTGTTTTTGCTGACCAGATTGCAGCTATCATAGTAAGCACCAAAAGAATAAGAGTTATAATACTTCTTTTTTGTATGTTCCTTTTATATTCGTTATGCATGTTGTTTGTTTTATTTAGCCTCTATATAATTATCAGCGAAATAAAGTTTCTTAAACACCTTGAGATTTTTCTGCATTCTTTCCAGCATCCTCAAGCCTGTAAAAAAACTTGCGATTTCATCAGCTTTTTTAAAAGGATCAATATCACTGAACCGCTCAGGATAGAGCATCTTGCCGATAAAATATGAATTTGCGATCATTAATTCAATATTTGTGTGATAAGAGTTATATGGCATCACACTCAGTATCTTTCCCTGTTTTACTGCTTCAAGTTTTTTATAAAAAAATGAATTTTTCCTGTAATCATCCTCTACCATGTCAAGCCCGCTCGAATCTATAAAAATGTAATCAGGATTCCATACAAGCAGCATCTCCCTGTCAATAAACACCTGTCCATGGGTTGCTGTTTTATTAACAACATTTTTAACGCCAAGCCACTCAAATGGCGTGTAAAAACCCTGTGTACTTGTTATCCCATGTCTGCCCTTGAAGCTTATTGCTCCAACATAAACACTTTTAGGCTTGATGCCCTCTGTTCGTTTTCTGATATCATTTTCAGACTGATTTATAAAATCAATCACTTTTTTAGCCCGATCAGCCCTGTTGATAATAGAACCCATTATTCTGAGAGCCTCAAATGCTGATTCTTTCCTGAATAGTCCTGTGTCTCCATAGCTAAGGAATATAACAGGAATGCCGGTCTTCTTCTGTATTATGTCAGCCTGGGATTTATCAAAACCCATTATGAAGATCACATCCGGCTTCAGCTCTATCAGTTTTTCAAAATTTGGCAGCCTGCCTCCCGGACCTCCCTCTGCTATAGAGGGCAGACCTGCAGCCACCTTTTCAACTGCCAGGCTGTAAGGTCTGCTGTACCTTGTTGAAGGATCCTTCTCAATATTTTCAACTCCTGCCACCATATCAACAGCATCAAGATAAACCAGGAACCTGAGCGCGCCGCCAAGCCCTACAACCCGTTCAACCTTTTGAGGAAGAACCAGAGTGCGTCCAGCCATATCTTTAACAGTATGAACTGCAGCATCCGAGTACTGGACAAAGAAGAATCCTGCAACAAGCATATATAAAAAGCACAAAATCATTTTTATTCTGGCTGCCATATAATTAATCCCTGTTCAACTTCTGTTGTATGCTCTACAATGCCGTCCGGAGCATATTCAGACAGAATTTTTTTGATTAGCACCAAATCAGGCTCTGCTCCCTGTGCAGCAACATGGGCGCTCATCTCATCAACAGCCTCATCAATACTGCCCTGCCATCTCCATAATGCATCAAAATATTGGAGTTTCGGCTTGGCTCCCATAAGCTCAAGATTCTTGAGTGTTCTCCCTGCACTATCTGAAGGCTTGAGTTCCAGCCCATGGCTTCTGAATATTTGTCTCTTCAGTCTATTTTCTCTCTTTCTGCCCCATCCTACATAAACACAAAAATCTCTTGCACAATTCTGCATCTTCTCCAGATCAGCAATGGACTGCACAGCCATGGTCATGGATGCCCATGCAGAATCAAATGCCTTGATAAAACCGAGACCCTTCAGATCAGCATCATGCCATGACAAACAAATTGTCGAGACATTTTTAATTGCATTTTCAGATGCAGTTGCCTCAAGCCTCGCAAGCATATCTTCTGAGAAATCAACTCCTGTTGCCTGCTGCGCTTCTTTGGCAAGCGGAAGCGTGAATATCCCTGTGCCGCAGCCAATATCAAGCACTCTTGTATCACTGATTCTGAAGCCATGCTCCCTGACCATGCGTATGATTTTCATGGTCTTTTGAAGCGTATCAGGATCAAATGCTGATGGATATTTTTTAGACTTCAGCTTCCATAATTCTCTGGACTTTTCGATTGATAATGGATCATTTCTCATATGATCAACGATCCCATCCTCTTGTGTATGCAGAGATGCAGTCAAGGCAGAGCTTTTTGCCATCCTGCAGCCTCATTTTAGGCTCAGCAGCAAACTCGCTGCATGACTCGCATTGGATGCTGCTAAACAACCTGGCAGGCTCAGGCGCTTCATACACAGGCTCTTTAAAATCAAACAACTCTTCAAGCGGCGCTTCGAGTATATACTTCTGCCTTGCAGCCCTGTCCATTCCCTCCTGCGAGAGACTCCGTTTCATAACAATACGAAGCTTAGCGCCATTTTTGCGGTTAAAAAAACTGAATGCCTGCTTGCCTGTACCGCGGTAAACAAGATTCCCTTTGCCCATGCTGCAGCCTGTCAATAGCTGCACAGCATCAACTCCACAGGCATTATTTTCTGTTACACATACAATCTCTTCATCCTCAGAAAAGCTGATTCCCATTTTCTGTATTGCTGCTTCTGCTGCTCTGTACCCGATCGCGAGTCCGGGGCAGGTGTGACCATGAAATTCAACACATCGTTCCCATGCTGTTTTTACAACGCACATCTCTACACCTCCATATACATAATTAGAATCCTGCTGATGCTGTAAACATAACTGTAAAAGGAGCGCCCTGATAATAACTGGCAGCTCCTGCCCTGTTGTCATCAGAAACATTTATGACTGATACATATTTCTTGTCAAAGATATTATTTAGTTCGAGTGCAAATTTAAGGGATTTAAGAGCCTCTATTTTTTTGACTTCATACCCAATTTTAAGATCTGCAACAGCATAGGATGCTATCCTTTCCTTATGCTCAACATCCCCATATCTGGTTCCTATGAATCTGGCTGAAGGCACAAATTCAAATCCGCCTGTTCTATAAATAAAGCCTGTCTTCACAAAGAGTTTTGGTGTATCAACCACCTGTCTGCCTTTAGATTTCAATACCGAGCCATTATAGGTTATATCCTTATCATATTCCATAATTGAGTATGTTGGATTGAAAAAAACAGTAAAATCATTAGTCAAAAAGATATTGGTCTCTATCTCCATACCATATCCGGTTGCCTTGCTGATATTCTGCTGGTAGTCCAGGCCTACGCGTGAATCATGCACAGTTGTGAGCAGGTTTTTATGTTTTGAATAGAAAACAACAGGCATAATCTCGAATCTCTCGCCTCTATACCTCACACCTGCCTCTATGGTATCGGTCAACTCCATTTTATACCCGCTGAAAAGGTCCTGGAGTGATATACCCTGAGCCTGAAATGTTGTCCTGTTCTGATTGTAAAGATTAATCAGCGGAACATATGAGTAAGGCCTTATATTGCTTCTGCCATAGCTTGTATGCAGCTGCACCTCATCGCTTACTGACCAGCTGAGTCCTAAGCTCGGCAGAAAAGCATCATACTTTCTCGAATCCCTGTCAAGGTCAACCTCTCTTTTCAGAGTGAATGACGGCCCCGGAGATGTATAGCCCCTGCTGGCTGGCTCATCATAATAAAAATATTTTAGTCCGGCCTGCCAATCAAGAGCGCCTGTCTTGCCTGCAACCTTAATATAAGGCGTATGGACTACTCCTCTGCCGTCGTTTTCTGTATAAATTCCATAGCCTTGAAATGCAAAGGTCAAGGGATGATAATTCTGCGTAGCTATGATCATATCCGTTGACTCATACAAATACCCTGCACTGAACATAAGGGATTCTCTGCCAACAGAAACTTCTGAGAGCATTCCATATCTGTCTATATCCCTCTCTCTTTTCTGGATCAATCCACCGCTTGAGACAACACCCTGGAATATTTCTGAATCCTCTTTGGAATAATAGGGTTTGAAACTTATCTTCAGATCGCTGTTAGGCTTAATAGTTATCATAGAAACAATATCTGTATTTTTATATACACCGCGGTTATAGTCGTAATAATTGATATCCTGGATGCGAACACCTGTTAATGACTCATTGTAGTCTTTTTTATAGTTCTGTCTGAGTGATTTTGTTTCATCATATGTCAATGGCTGGTAGAGATGCTGTTTAAGGTTGTTATGATTAACCCAAACTTTAATGTCAGCCTTCCTGCCTAACTGCTGAACAGCAGCAATATTAAAATTATGTCTTGGACCAAGCTCACCGGCACCCCTCCACTTGTCAGCATCAGTATATGAGTATGAAGCTGAGAACCTTGTACCTGAGTTGGTAAGCTCTCCTGTATCGAGTCTCATAAATGTTCTGCTGTAATCATAAGAGCCAAAACTCTGCGAAATATCAAAACCAAACTTTTTTTCCGGCCATTTCGGCCTCAATTCCAGAGCTCCGCCACGGGAACCGACACCAGTGCCTAAGTCAGCAGGCACAGCTCCTTTATAAACAGCTATGCCCTGCATATTTTCCATATCATAAATGTAATCTCTCGGCCCCATAGGATTGCCGCCATAATTAGGGATGCCTTCAACTGTCATTGAACCAAGGAACCCCCTTACACCCCTGAAACGGGTATTGCGCTGTTCAGCAGCCAATCCTCTGCTGTCCGGACTCTCGATATTCAACCCAGGCAGAATATTTATTGCTTCATAAACACTTGTTGCTGCCTTTGTACCCTGCATATCAATGCCTTTGCGTGTAATCTCACTGCCTGTGTAGACAGTATCGTCAGTCTGTTTTGTCGGAGTTACCAATCTTTCCTCAGTCACCACCATATCCGGAAGTTCCAGGTCCTGCATTATTTTAGTCTCTGCAGCATACAACTGCGCGCATAAAACAACTGAAAGCATAGCAAAAACAAAGATGGTAAGAGCCTTCAAATTAATCCTCCTTTTTAAGCGCGCCCCTATTTTGTTACAATTAAAACAGGATGGCGCTTGTCGCTTAATCCTCGGGACAGGGCAGGCCGGACTCGCCAAGGGCTCAGCCTGCCTCTTCCCGCAAACCTATTCTGATAACCTGAACCTTACAGTAAGTAAAACTTTTGAAAGCACCTTGTTCCCATTAACAACAGCCGGTCTGAACCTGGATTTTCTTACTGCTTCCATTGCTGACTCAGTAAATCCATATCTGGCAGCATCCACCACCTCGATTTTTTGAAGCTCTCCCTTGTCATCTATCATAAGCCTGAGCCTGACCACACCCTCCTTTCCCATCCTTCGGGCAGTAAATGGATAAACCGGTATTTCTCTATATAGAAAGGCAGGCGCTCCTGCAGCGCCAAACTCAAACTCAGCAGGAGCAGAAGATTGAGCTGTTTTATTGACAGCTAAAGCTGTAATCTCCCGAGCGGTTGACAGTGGATAAGGCAGAGCAGTTTCTGTCTTTACTTTGCCTGCAGCAGCATCGCTCTTTTGTGCAGCTTCTTTCTGCTCTGTTTTAATCTGAGATGACTGGACCGGTAATTTGTCGTCTGCAATCGATTCATGTCCAGTAGTGCGGTCCATAGGTAATGATGCGTAATCAGGTATGAGTTCTTTATCAGAATTATCATGCTCATTTTGTTGAAATGTCTTTACAGGCTTAACCGTAGTTGATGGGAATTCATTTTTAACAGGCTTTTTGATCTGCATTTTTACAGACTTGAGTGTCTCTGTTTCTATCTTTTCAACACTGACAAGTTCAACACTGATAGCATTTAATGCAGCTTGCTTGACAGGTTCAACTATACTAAACGCCAATAAAATTATGCTCGCGTGCAATGCAATAGATACAAAAATTGGATATTTAGTATCAAAAGTCATATAAGTTTCCTGATATTGTTAAAGTAGTTATTGTTTCGCATATACGGTTTATCTATATCCCATGCTGTTGAATACAAAAAAAGCCACAAAGTCTGTGTCTTCATAACACCAGCCTTCATGGCTCATATAATTTTAGTTACAGCGCTTTGAAACAGAGGCTTCGTGCCTCTTTGTTAACAATAAAATAGCCTAATAACCATTGTATTGTCAACAAGTTAAATATCAAATTAACTTATAACAATATTGCAACCGGCATTATATTACAGTCTGATATTTATGCTAATATATACACTTCGGGGCGTAGCGCAGCTTGGTAGCGCGCACGGTTCGGGACCGTGAAGTCGGAGGTTCAAATCCTCTCGCCCCGACCAATCCTACAAACAACAACAGGAGTTAATATGATTAAAAAACTTGAACAGATTATAGAGTTCCTGATATGGGAGTCCCGTTTATTCATATTCTTTGCTGTTATAGCGAGCATATTTTCAGCCATAATGCTTGTTGCGATAGGCTGCTATGATGTCTATCTTGTTGCTGAAGACGCATTTCGCGCCTTCCAGACAAAAGAGGCCTACGACGCGTTTCATAAAGGTTCCCTTACGCATATAATAAGCGCGATTGATTCTTATCTCATTGCAACTGTACTGCTGATCTTCGGCATAGGCCTTTATGAGCTTTTCATAAGCAAGATTGAACGCGCTGAACGGAACAACAAATCTTCCAAGATACTGGTTATAAGCACTCTTGACCAGTTAAAAGAAAAGCTGGCAAAGGTCATCATAATGGCATTGATCGTAACCTTCTTCAAGTATGCTGTCAACTTCAAGTACGATTCTGCCCAGAGCCTTATTTATCTTGGAGCAGGAATACTACTGGTCTCTCTTTCTTTATATTTTATGGGCAAAGGACACGACTAAAAAGACAAAAACCACTGACAATTCCTCAGCGCTGGCGCGTGATGATTTTCGCTCATTTGTGCTACAATATTTGACACATTTTCCATAGCCCCCTTAGCTCAGTCGGATAGAGCACAGGTTTCCTAAACCTGGGGCCAGAGGTTCGAATCCTCTAGGGGGCACCAATTGCCTTACTCAAACATGCAGGTCACTTTTATCCACGCATCTACAATAAACATTCTTTTTGGTTATACTAAACAATAAAGAAAAGGAGGACATTATGGAGGTACCAAGGATATCTATTGATGACTTAAAAAACCTGATAGAATCAAAAACCCCTGTAACAATAGTTGACCTGAGGCTTTCAAATGCATACGCAGGAAGCAAATTGCAGATACAGGGTGCAATACATATTGATCCTGAAAAAGATGAAGCTCTGGAAGCCTTTGCAAACAGCCGCGCCAAAGATGAGCGCATTGTCTTTTACTGAGCCTGACCTGATGAGCACACAAGCGCCCGTGCGGCTGCCAAACTTATAGAAAATGGTTTTATAAATGTTTCAGCTCTCAAAGGTGGATGGAAAGCATGGCGCATAGCCGGGTATCCTCTGGAAGGCAAATAACACGAACTGCAATCAAATTAATTATCCAGCAAGATTCTGATGACCCTGAGCAAGCCGTCAGGGCTTGCAGGTTTGGCAACAAACCGGACAGAGGCTTCAGGCATCCAGTCCTGTGCGAATATATCTTCTGAATAGCCGCTCACAAATACAGCCTTGATCTCAGAGCGCATTTTTTGTATCTCTTCAAATACCTGTCTTCCGCTTTTTTTCGGCATTATGCCGTCCAGCAGCACAAGCTTTATATCCTCAATATTATTCGTAAACTTTTCTATCGCATCAGTTCCATCAACTGCCTCGATGACTCTGTACCCATATTGCCTGAGTATAGTTGAAGTGAGAAGCCGCAAGGCATCATCATCCTCAGCAACCAATATTGTTTCTGTTCCTCCTGCAACTTCCTGTTCAGGCACTTCATCTGCAGTATGTGTTTCATATTCAAAAACAGGCAGGTATATTCTGAATGTCGCTCCTTTCCCCTCTTCACTATAAACATTTATGTATCCATTATGCTGACGAATAATACCATGCACAACAGACAGACCCAGCCCGGTACCTTTGCCGACCTCTTTTGTTGTGAAAAAAGGATCAAATATTTTTTCTTTCATTTCATTTGTCATGCCTAATCCTGTGTCAGCAACAGTAAGAAGAGCATACCTGCCTGTTTTTTCATATCCATGAATCTGTATAAAATGCTCATCCATATCAAAGAGCTCTGTTCCTATCAACAGAGCGCCGCCCTGAGGCATGGCATCAGCCGCATTAGTGGCAAGGTTTATCAGCACCTGGCTTATCTGTCCTGCATCTGCCTTTATCGTGATATCTTCAGTGTTAAGACTGTATTTTATCGCGATATCTTCCCTCACAAGCCGCCTCAGCATATGTCCAAGCTCCTTGATAATTCCATTAAGATCAACTGGTCTGGTTTCGAGCAGCTGTTTTCTGCTCAGAGCGAGTATCTGTCTGGTGAGCGATGCACCTCTCATGGCAGCAGCTATTATCTGATCAATATGATGTCTGTTAGGCTCTGATTCAGGTATGCGCATCTGCAGAAGGCTGGCATACCCTATTATCGCATTAAGCAGATTATTGAAGTCATGCGCTATGCCGCCTGCAAGTTGTCCAAGCCCTTCAAGCTTCTGCGCCTGCCTCAACTGCTCCTCAAGTTTATGCTGCTCTGACACATCTCTCAATATTTCTATAACACTAACGACGCTGCCATTTTCATCAGCCAGGGGAAAGGCGCGCAGATCCCATAAACTATTCCTGAGCTTGCAGCTCTGAGGCCTGGAAGGCACAGCAGTAACAAAGCTCTCGAGTACAGGACATCTATGGCATAAAGACCCTGACTCAGGCCATAATTCAGAGCAGGTTTTTCCTATCATATCCTCTGGCTTTTTGCCAAGAGATTCAGCTGCTGCAGTGTTTGACCAGAGAACCCTGCGATTCTTATCATGAACAGTTATCTGATCTGGTATTGCATTCAACAGACCCTGAAACTCATTTGTGAGTCTGCGGAATTTAGCCTCGCTCTTGCGTAAGGCATCTTCTGCTTCTTTTATTTCCGTAAACTGCCATACTGAATTCATGAGTAGAGTAAGCTGGAGCAGATCTGTTTCATTATACTCTTCATCCTTATTGGCAACACCCACAGCAGCAACGATCCTGTCGCCTGAGAAAATAGGGAGGGTCATAAACCTGAGCAGTTTGACATGCCCATCAGGATATCCTTTTTTAAACGGATGATCTGACTGAAAATCATTCAATATTATGGGTTTTTGCTGGCGTATAGCTTCTCCCCATATGCCTGTTTTGTCGAGGTCATAACATTTTTGCGGATTCTGCACGCTGCACTCTTTCATGACATCCTTAGACCATGTATTCAGCGTAAACAGCCTTTTTTCTTCATCATAAAAATATATGTATCCTATTTTGCTGTCTGTAAGTTTCAGGGCTTCTGCAAGAGCATTGTCAAGAAAAGACTGTTTTGTTTCAGCAGAGGCCTGCAGGATAGTCACAATGCTTCTCAACCTTGCTTCATTGGTCAAGACCATTCTTTCAGCTTCCTTGCGCTTTGTTACATCAAACACTATTGACTGGAGTATTTTTTTACCTTTTGAGAAGGTTTCACTACAATAGATCTCTACATCTCTTACAGAGCCATCCGACTTCCTATGTTTAACCTCAAAATACATATGTTTGTGGATAGTCACTTTGCTTATTTCGTTTTTAATTTCTTTTGTATTTAGTGTAGTTATATTGTTTATATTCATCTGCCTCAGTTCTTGTCTTGTCCAGCCATAAAACTTTTCAGCAGACTCATTTGCATCAATAATATTCCCTGTCTCCGGATCAATAAGCAGCTTTACTACTCCATGCTTTTCAAAAAGATTTCTATAAAAAAGCTCCCTTTCGAGCAGTTCCTGCTCTGACCATTTTTTATATGTATAAAGCAGTCCCAAAGTAATAGCTGTTATCAGCAAGACTGAGATGAGAATTATCTGAAATACCAGTGGTGTCAATTTTTTAAACATCTCGCTCTTTTCCAATTTAGCTATAACAAACCATGAAGTACCAACAACTGGTGAAACATAAGCAAGCACATCCTTATTTTGATAGTTTTTAATATCCATGAGTCCATGTTTACCTACTAATGCTTTGGCAATAACAGATCTTCTATGGTTTAAAAATAATTTTTCTTCAGGGTCGTGACTATTAGAATGTTGTATTCTTTCCAATACTACAGGTTCGTTATGTGCACCGCAGGCCATTATTGTCTCTGCTGTTTTCATCCGGGTTGACCATTGTCTGAGTATTGGACTAAGAGTCCTATATGGATCAATCTGAAAAATAATAACAGCAATGGTTGATTCAGTCTGATCAAATATTGGTGCAATAAAATTAATCTGCAGTCTATCATGCATAGCGCATCTGAAAATATCAGTAGCAATTGCAGACCTTGAGCTGACAGATCGGATAACTCCGGATCTAAGGACTTCGTCAATTGAATTCAAGTTTTCATTTGCAGAAAGCAGAATAGAGCCATCAGGCCTGGTTAAAATAATATTTTTAAGATCATGCTCTGCCTTAATCTGTCTGAGAAAGTCTAAAAGCTGTTGTTTATTATGATCTGATCCTACGGCCATAAACTGCTGAAGTATCTTTATAAGAAAACTGTTTTTTGATATTACATGTGCATCGTAAAGCTCAGAATTATGCCAATCTGCAATCTGCTTAACTTTAAATTCAGTAATCGCTTGAAGCTCTTTACCGGTTAAAGCTCGTGTAAGTTTTTTTTCATTTTGACTATACAGGTAGGCGCCTAAGGATACTAAAAGACTTATAGCAATAATGAACACTATGATATAAAATTTATTTTTAAAAATAATATGGAAGCTCACTCTAACTCACTCTCCACCATCAAGATAAATATATCATATCAAAATTAACTAAAAGTGCTTTAGATTAAAAAATTAAGATTCAAATATATCTATATAATGTATCTAAACAAACAGCAGAAAATGATAGCCCCAAACTATATCTGTTATATTATTATTACATGTTTTTCTTTGTACTGCTCAATTTTGCTTCGTTCCATAAAATATCCATCTCCTGAAGGCTCATATCAGAAAGTTTTCTGCCCATGTCAGCAGCACGCATTTCTATATATCTAAACCGGCGTATAAACTTGCTGATGGTCTTTCTGAGCGCTTCTTCCGGATTTACATCTATATATCTTGCAATGTTGACAAGTGAAAAGAATAGATCTCCAAGCTCGTCCTGCATTGCGGACTGATCTTGAGAATTTAGGGCTTCCTTGAATTCTGCGATCTCCTCGTCAAGCTTTTTTACAACATCCTCTCTCTTTTCCCAGTCAAAACCAACTCTCGCTGCCCGCGACTGTACTCTATGCGCCCTGAGCAATGAAGGCATCTGGTTCGGGATGCCCTCGAGTATCGAGTCGCGATGCTTGCCCTCTTCTTTTTTCCTCTCTTCCCACTGCTTTAGCACTTCTTCAGATGTATCAAATGTCTCATTCCCAAAAACATGCGGATGCCTATGAATCATCTTTTTGCTGATCACTTCCATAACATCGTTAATATCAAACTCCCCTTTTTCTTTAGCCACCTGACAATGAAATATAATTTGAAACAGCAGATCTCCAAGCTCTTCTTTTATCTGATCAGGAATGCCGCTTTCAATAGCATCGAGCACCTCATAAGTCTCTTCAACAAGAAACGGAGTGAGGGACTCACGGGTCTGCTCTTTGTCCCACGGACAGCCGCTTTCACTGCGCAGCACTGTCATTATCTCAACAAGTTTTTTAAAATTTTCCATGCACAAGCTCCAAACAGCTTTAAATATACAGCAGCACGCCTTGCGCGGGCTGCTGTATTGAGTATTGAATCTATTTTGTGAGTATGTCCAGTATGGCGTTGTATCTGGCTACTGTCTTGTCAACTATCTCCTGCGGCAGTGCAGGGCCTGGATATGTCTTATTCCAGTCAAGCGTAAGCAGATAGTCGCGGATAATCTGTTTGTCAAAGCTGTCCTGTGGTCTGCCCGGCGCATAGTCCTTAGCTGACCAAAACCGCGATGAATCAGGAGTTAGCAGCTCATCAATTATTATCAGCCTGCCATCGAATATGCCAAACTCCATTTTTGTATCTGCTATTATTATGCCCTTCTTCTCAGCAATCTCACGCGCCTTTGCATACACTCTGAGCGCAATGCTCTTTGCCTGTTCTGCTGTATCCTTGCCAATAATATTTATCATTTCTTCAAAGCTTATATTTATGTCATGACCTTCTTCTGCCTTTGTGCTTGGCGTAAAAATAGGATCATCAAGCCTTGATGAATCAACAAGTCCTTCAGGCAGTTTTATACCGCATACAGTGCCGTTAGACTGGTATTCTTTCCAGCCTGAACCAGAGAGATATCCCCGCACTATGCACTCAACAGGCAGGGGTTCAGCTTTTTTGACCAGCATGCTCCTGCCTTCAAGAACAGCCTTGTGTCTTCTGGCAGCATCAGGGTACTGGTCAGGGTTAGTTGCTATGATATGGTTTTCAACTATATCCTTCATCTGACTGAACCAGTATTCAGATATTTTATTCAGCACCCTGCCCTTGCCTGGTATGCCGTTTGGCAGTACAACATCAAAGGCAGATACCCTGTCGGTCACAACGATAAGCAGCTTGTCGTCAATATCATAAACATCACGCACCTTGCCTCTTCTTAATAAACTTAAACTTTCAAAATTTGTCTCCGTAATAACCTGCTCCATCAATATCCTCCTGATGCAAGTGTCAATGTTTTAATTGCAAAGAATAACACAAATTAAAAAATGGGCTTTAAACAATCCATCCTTCTTGATGAGAAGTTGTCAAACTTTTTCTATTACAAAAAGCAGCTGGCCTTCCTGAACAGTATCATTCAGTCTGACGCAGACCTCAACAATATGTCCATCAAACGGCGCTGCTATCGCATTCTCCATCTTCATTGCTTCAAGGTTTGCAATCTCTTCACCCTTATGGACAATGTCGCCGGCCTTGAGAGCGCCTCGTTCAGGGTTGCCGATTCTCCATACACTGCCATTGATTGGCGCACCTATATCAGATGCTGACTTTGCCATCCTGATCTCTATCTTTTTTGCCCTTGGAGTCTCTACAGTATAGACTCGTGTTTTGTTGTTGACCTTCATGACAACATGGATCAGACCCTCATGCTCAGCACCTTTTGATACAAGCTCTATGCAGTAAGGCTTCCCCCAGAGATCAAACTCAACCCTGTCACCTGGATTCTGAAGCCCTTGACGCCATACATTTGTGGGTAGATGAAGAGGAGCTTCTCCATACTTTTCCCTGAATAATATGAACTCAACCGCATCTTTTGGATGCATTAAATAAAGTATAAACTCATCATCAGTGGGCAGTCTGCCAATGGCATCAGCAAATTCTGCACGCAGCTTTGCAAGATCATCCTGTGCAACAGACTCAAGAGGAGATGAATTCTTTCTCTCTTTTATCTTATCTTTCCATTCATCTCCAAATGTGCTTTCATAAACCCAGTCATCAGGCCAGCCCATAGGCAGCTTTCCATATCCGCCCATTATAAGATTCTTGAAATCACCTGGCGCGTTTCTGAAGACCATAAGCAGATCTTCCTGTTCATTCTTCTCCATCTTGTCCATACACTGATTTTTTTCTTCAACAAATTTTGTGAGCAGCGATATGATATAGCGAACCCCTGCATTTCCGCGCTCCTTGTCATATCTGTTAACTATGCCGCTGCAGGTTACCCATGTGATCTGTGAACCCGGGGTTACATCAAAGTATTTCACTATCCTGTTGTAAAGGGACATGACTGTGAGGATGGCAGGCATAAGGTGCAGAAAACCTCCCTGTTCTGCCTGTTCAAAAGAACTTGGGAATGCACCGCCCGGCATCCTGTGCTTTGTCACATTATAGTCATACCCCTTAAATGGAGACTCTGCCCATTCATACTGGCTTATCCATTCTCTAACCTTCTGCACAGAAGCATCAACATAATCTCTGTCTATATTGACGCTTATGCCGGACTCTTCAAGGTAAGCTATAAGGCCGAGTATTGGCGGCTGTCCATAAAATCTGGTGAATGTATCTTCCTGGGCATCGAGTATCTTTGCTCCAGCCTTTGCTGCTGCAAGGAGTGCAGGCATCGCAAGCCCGTCTGTTGAGTGTCTGTGATACTGCAGCAGGAGGTCCGGATATTTCTGTTTTATGGCATCGACAAGACTGTGGATTCTTGCAGGGCTGCCGACTCCGGCCATGTCCTTGATGCAAAGTATAATCTCATCAGTACCGCCTGACAGACTGACCATCTCATTTACAAGGCCCAAATAGTAGCTGTTTGTTGTCCAGTCTGCCTGGGTAAAAGAGATCGCTGGCTCAAACAGCCTGCCTCTTTTCATTACAGCTTCAGCAACTGTGCGCATATTTCTGACATCATTAAGAAATGAAAAACATCTCCAGACATCAATATCCACTTTTGAAACAACATACTCTATGACATTTTTAGGATAAGGTCTGTATCCAAAAAGATTGGTCTCCCTTATAAGCGTCTGGAGCAGAACATTTGGCATTAACTCCCGCAGCATCTCGATCTCTTCGAATGGATCCTCTTTTCTGTTCATCACGCCCACATGCCAGCGAGCACCTCCATGGCACTCTGAACTAAAAAGCCCCATATTGTTGTAAAAAGGCGCAAGAAGCAGGAGATCATGTATCCTGTGCCTGTTCTTGAAATCAGACTGACCTGCATCACGCATGCCTGTTGATGTGATAAACACGCCTTCTGATGATCTTACTTTCGCGACTATCTCTTTTGCAGGAGTGTTTGGTTTTATGATAATTGTATTTTTCATGGCTTTCACATCCATTTCTGAGGACCCAAAGCTGAGATCTCTGCTACATAGCGTGCTATCTTCAGCGCCTCGTCCTCGCTGTTTTTTTCTTTAAACATGGAGATAAGCTCTGCCATATGCTCTTCAATAAATCTTGTGGAAAAATCTCCGGCAATAAACAGAGGATGTCTGATTATACTGAGAAGCAGCGGAGTCAGTGTTTTTACTCCCTCCACCCTTAAATTCTTGCTCAGAGCCCTGTCCATTGTCTTTATGGCATCTCCCCTGTCAGGGCCTGCTGTCATCAGCAGCATAAACAGGGAGTCATAATATGGCGGGATGTCAGATCCTTCGTAAACGCCATTGGCTATTCTTACGCCTGGTCCGTCCGGTATCTTGAGTCTTGTTATTGCGCCGAATGACGGACTGAAATTTTTTGGATCTTCTGCATTGAGGCGCACTTCAAGCGCCCATCTGTTTGGGAATATATGCTCCTGCTCAAACGGGAGCCTTCGACCTCTCGCAACATCTATCATTATGCTGACTATGTCAAGTCCTGTTATCAGCTCGGTTATGCCGTGTTCAACCTGCAGTCTTGTGTTCACCTCGAGAAAATAGAACTTGCGGGTATTTATGTCGAAGATAAACTCAACTGTGCCTGCTGTTGAGTAGCCGATCTCGCGCATAAGCCGCACTGCCGTAAAACATATATCCTGACGAAGCCCGCTGTCGAGCGTAGGAGAGGGAGCTTCTTCTATTATCTTCTGGTTTCTGCGCTGCAGTGTACACTCTCTTTCAAACAGATGAACAACATTCCCATATATATCAGAAACAATCTGAACTTCAATATGCCTGCCGCGTTCAATATATTTTTCCACTAAAACAGTGCTGTCGCCAAATGACTTTTTTGCCTCTGACTGGGTCTGGGCAAATGCCTGTGCAAGCTGATCTGCTTTTTCGACCTTCACCATGCCTTTGCCCCCGCCTCCGGCTGATGCCTTGAGCATTAATGGAAAAGAGACATCTGCCTTTTCCATCCATTTGGTGATATCGTCAGCGCTTTTGACATTGTCAATGCCAGGTATTGTAGGGATATGTGCTTTCTGTGCAATATGCTTTGCTCTTATCTTGTCACCCATCATCTCAATCACTTTTGGAGATGGACCGATCCATATCAAGCCAGCGTCAATAACTTTTTGGGCAAATAAATGATTCTCCGCCAGAAAGCCCCATCCTGGATGCACTGCGTCAGAACCAGTGCACAGAGCAGCATCTATAAGTTTGTCCATGTTCAGATAAGATTCAGCCGGAGGAGCCTCTCCTATATGCACAGCAGTATCTGCCATTAGAACATGCTGGGCAAGCCTGTCAGGTGTACTGTATACTGCTGTTGTAGGTATCATAAGATCTCTGCATGTATGCATAATCCTTACAGCAGGCACGCCTCTGTTGGCTATCAGTATTTTTTTAATCTCTCTTTCCATCTCGCATTCCCTCTATATTTATTTTCAAGCCGTCAGCTTCAAGATACTCAGGCTTTATATTTTATATTAATATCATCAAAACAGTCAGTTGCAGGATTGTAAACATACATACAGCCTGTTCCTATTTCATAATACCATCCATGAAGAAACAGTCTGCCTGACTCAAGACGCTCCCTCACAAAAGGATATGTCTGGATATTGTTCAGCTGAAGCAATATATTCTCCTTTTCAGCAGCATTGATCTTTTCACTCTCATCAATGGCTGGATAAAACCTGGACACTATATCAGCAGCAGGTCGTACCAGCTCCAGCCACTCATGCAGATGAGGGGCTTCAGCAAAATAATCATCATTTTCATACAACGACTTTACAGCTCCGCAATTGGAGTGGCCGCATATAATTATGTCAGAAATCTGGAGCTTAAGCACGCTGAACTCAATGGCAGCTGCAACACTATTTTTATCCCTGATGGCGTCATAAGGGGGAACAACATTGCCAATATTCCTGATAATAAAAATATCTCCTGGCCTGCTCTGTGTAACCAGATTGGGATCTATCCTCGAATCAGCGCAGGTTATAAAGAGCACTTCAGGAGATTGTAAATGAGACAAACCTCTGAAAAGCTCCTCCTCTTCCTTGAAAAAAGCTTTTCTGAATTCATGAATGCCTTTATACAGCTTCTCCACACAAATCTCCCGGATAATTTTTCTTTTGTATATGGGAATATACCAAAAAGCGTTGGGATATCAGGACAGCACGACTGATATTTTATCTATTGACCTGTTTAAGCTCATCAGATTTTGCGATGAGGCTCTGCCTTGTCTTTTCCCTGAAAAGGGCAAGTCTGTCAGCAATATCAGGATATTTGATGGAAAGGATTGAACATGCCAGATAAGCAGCATTTTTTGCTCCATCAACAGCTACTGTTGCCACAGGTATCCCCGGAGGCATTTGAACAGTTGAATAAAGCGCATCAAGACCATTAAGAGCTCCTGATTTAAGCGGTACACCTATAACAGGGAGGGTTGTATGCGATGCGACGACACCCGCAAGGTGAGCTGCCATGCCGGCGCCTGCAATTATAACCTCTATGCCCCTCTGTCTTGCAGATCCGGCATATTGAGCAGTTATGTCCGGCAGACGATGGGCTGAACATATATCAATCTCATACTCCACGCCCATATCCTTAAGAATATCAGCAGCAGCCTGCATAACAGGCAGATCACTGTCACTTCCCATCAAAATACCGACAACCGGTCTGTTCATGCTCTCGCTCATTTTTTTATAGTATCACAGATTTCAGGATTTTATAAAGAATTTCACGCATTATTGGCAGCATAAAAGCTTCAGTCTTTGGTTCTCATCTTTCCAGGATCAAATTGATCTGCAACAGCACCAACAGACTCCAATAATCCTTTATGAATTATTTTACCAGCATAGGTATTGAGAGATGATCTGAGTTCACTGCTCGTCTTGATTGCAGCATCAATGCCATTATCAGCTATCTCCTTTATGAAAGGAAGTGTGGCATTGGTAAGCGTCACTGTAGAAGTGACGGGATAGGCGCTTGGCATATTGGTTACAGCATAATGCGTTATCCCTTCAACCTCATAAACAGGATTGCTGTGGGTAGTGGGGATGGTAGTTTCAAAGCAGCCGCCCTGATCTGCTGACACATCAACTATCACAGCTCCATGTTTAAGCGTCCTGAGCATCAACCTTTTTACAAGCTGCTCGGTTCTTTTGCCCGTAGAGCTCGCAGCTCCTACAATTATATCAGCACTCCTTATTTCATTATAAAGGTCGCGGTCAGATAAGACTATGGTGCGCACCCTGCCGCCAAACATCTTGTCTATCTCAACCAGGCTTTCTACGGAATGATTCATCACTACTGTCTCCATTCCAAGACTATTGCCTGTTACTGCAGCGTTCAGCCCTACTGTACCAGCACCAAGAATAAGCAGCTTTGCCGGACGGGCACCTGCAACGCCTGTTGGCAGCACACCTGTGCCAGCAAAATGTTTCTGAAGATAAAACGCGCCTATCAGCGGAGACATTTTGCCGGCTATCTCACTCATAGGTCTTAATATAGGCAGAGATCCATCTTTTTCGAGCGTCTCGTATGCAAAAGCAGTAACCTTGTTATCCAGAAGAGATTTAAGAAGTTTTTCATTAGCAGCAAGATGCAGAAATGAAAAAACAGACTGACCCGGCATCAGCATTTCCAACTCATCCTCAGAAGGCTCCCTAACCTTGACAATAAGCTCTGCTTCGCCAAAAATCCTCTTTTTATCAAACAGCTCAACGCCGACAAGGTCATACTCTGAATCTTCAAATCCACAAAAGTCGCCAGCACCATGCTCAAGCCATACACTATGCCCTGCCTTTATAAGCAGCTGGGCAGCATCCGGTGTGAGCGCTACACGATACTCGTCCCTCTTTGTCTCTCTCGGAACACCTATTATCATTTTTTATCTCCACCACAATTATATACTAAAAAAAGTTAAAAGCATCAGCGCCTGCCCCATGAGGATATAAACTCAGTGTAGCTTATGCCAAAAGAGTCTCTGAATGCCTGCTCAATATCACCATGTTTTTCAAAGTTCCTGAGCATATCAACTATCATGGACATACCATATTTATCGATCAGGTCTGACACTGCTGAATAGCTCTGTACATAAGCCAGCGGTACATGCTGTCCCTGGAGCCAGGCAAATGACTTTTCAAGATTTTCAAGAGGAATTATCTGTCCAACTTTTTCGGGATACTTTCTCGAAAAATATTCAGCAAGCCCTTCATTTATCCATAATGGACAGCGCCTTGTGATTGACCATACAACTGAATGGACATATTCATGAAAAAGAACTCTCCTCAGCAGCGCATCATTATATTCAGCTCCTCTGACAGGTATTTTTATGCGGCCGTCAAAAAGGCCTCCTGCCCATTGCGGTGCCTGTGTGATGTCAAAAAAATCCTGTCCCGTATAAAGAACAACCTCAACACTGCCTACAGGAAAATAACCTGTTTCATTGCTTATTTTTCTGTAGGCATCATCAAGGTGCCGCAATACAACCCTGCTTATGCTTCCATGTTCGTAGCCGTCAAATATCACCTTAAAGTGTGAAGTGCTCTCATCGATATATCGCTTATAGGTATCTGACTCTTTTTGGAGCCTTGCTAAAAATGATTTCAGTTCAGGATCATTTTTAACAGACAGTGCCTTTTGAGCACTGGTCATGCTTTTTGCAATTTGATCTGTGCGGTAGTAGGCATAAGAAAGAAATTTATTTTTCAGAAATCCGCCGTCTGCTTCCGGTGATGTTTCGAGATAAACAACAGCCTTCTCATAATCCCTGAGCATGTAACTTGATAATCCTGCTCCGAGCAGTGCGTATTGGTTTTTTTCTGATGCCTCCAAAAAAACCTTTAGAGCAGCACCAAATCTGCCTTTATTCAGTTCTTCCTCTCCTTTTTTGATCAGCTCAGCGCTGTTGTCCAGAGTCGATGCAGCGGGGTTTGGATCAACACTCTGATTTCCAATCAATGGCTGATGGTCTGCAGGCATTATTTCATTATTTGATGATTCAGGCACTGCTGAATCGAACCCTGTCTCTGGAAACGAATCATAAGGCTGCTGTTGAGTGGGTCCTGAAGCAGGATCAGCAACCCGGACATTATTGTTTGAGTTGTAAAGATAAAGCGGAATTGCTGCAAAAAAACAGACCACTATGAAAGCATAAAAAATACGGACTCTTATAGCATTCTCCTTCAGCCCATATAAATAATGGCCTCGTCAAGATGCTCCCTCTCACCTGTAAGCAAAAGGATATCCCGAGTTTTTATAATAGTATCAGATCCAGGATTGTTTATGATATCAGATCCACGCTGTATTGAAAGTATTGTCACTCCTGCAGCTGATCTTAGAGCCAGCTCCTTTATATTCTTGTTTGCTGCAAGGGAACTTTCAGACACAAAGTATGTGGCAGTCTGTATGCTTTTAAGAAATTTCTGATGGTCGAACTTGTCGGGTAAGGATGTTTCAGCAGCACGAAACATGCTGTAGCTGTTCATCCTTATGTTTGATGCATGTTTTGCTATCAGATTCGCAGGCACATTGTATTTGTTAAGTACTATCGAAAATATCTCGATTGAGGTTTCAAACTCCTCGGGTATAACTTCATCTGCACGGAGTATAATCAGATCTTCAACTTCTGCAACATAGCGGGTTCGCACTACAGCGTAAAGATCTTTGTTTTCATTCTTGGCTATCTGGAGCACTCCCCTTGTTGCCGCAGCATCGGATATTGCCACAACAAGCACTTTTGCGGACTGTACTCCCATCTTGTGAAGTATCTCTATGCTTGTGCCGTCACCGTAATATATAGGTTCACCCTTCTCCCTGAATTTTCTGACTGTATTAGAGTTCATCTCCAGCACCACATATGGGATGTCTGATTTTTTAAGTACCCTGGCCAGGTTGCTGCCGTTTATACCAAAGCCGACAATAATTACATGATCTTTCATTACAGGAGGATATTCAGCGTTAATTGATGAGGCCTTTATACTTTCGAGTCTTTTTAAAAGAGTGGTGGATACTATCCAGCCTGACAACGCAGGCGCTGCCTTGACAATAAAAGGAGTGAGCAACATAGTCAGGACAGAGGCTGATATAAATATCTGATACACAGGTTCAGTCATAAGTCCCGCTCCCTTTCCTGCAAGAGCCAGAACAAATGAAAACTCGCCAATCTGGTTAAGATGGAATCCGCTCATAAGCGAAGCACGGGGCGATCTTCCCGCTCCGAGTGATGCTATAAACACTGTTATTGTCTTCACAACAAGTATAAGCACAACAACATTCAGTATTTTTATCAGGTTTTCTGCAAAAAAACCAAGATCCATAAGCATGCCAATTGATACAAAAAACAGACCTGTAAAACTCTCTTTAAAGGGAAGAATGTCTGAAATTGCCTGCATCGAATACTCTGATTCGGAAATTATGACCCCGGCAATAAAAGCTCCAAGCGCCAGGGAAAGTCCAAGCTTGGAAGTCAGGAAAGCTGTCCCTATACAGAGCAGTATTATTGTTATGACAAAAAGCTCTCTGCTTCTTGAGGTTACTACATTGTGCAAAATACGGGGCACTGCCCACATTGCACCAACAAACACCGCGCCCAGAAGTGCAAGCGCCTTTAGCATTGTGAAAACCACCTGATGCGCACTGCCGCCATTGCCCGCAAG
This sequence comes from Dissulfurispiraceae bacterium, assembly GCA_034002665.1. Classification (GTDB taxonomy): domain Bacteria; phylum Nitrospirota; class Thermodesulfovibrionia; order Thermodesulfovibrionales; family Dissulfurispiraceae; genus JAFGXL01. Next base: position 1,053,072 of record JAVFAA010000001.1, read on the forward strand.
CAGCGGAACAAGCAGCACAAACGGAACAACGCAAAGATCCTGAAAAAGAAGTATGCCTACAGATATTCTGCCATGCGGAACATTTATCTCTGCCCTGTCCAGCAGCAGCTTCATCACAATGGCAGTGCTGCTAAGTGAAACAAGAAACCCGTCAAAAATTGCCTGATTAAGGTCATACGATAAAAATGCCTTGCTAAAGAACGCTACTACAACAGTTGTGAGTACAATCTGGATCGGACCGCCGAGGAAAACTGACTTTTTCAGAGAAAGCAGCCGCTTGATCGAAAACTCCAGACCAATGGTAAACATAAGAAGAACAACTCCAATTTCAGCAAGCAGCTCAACATGTACGGCATCGCTGATAAGCTTCAATCCATAAGGGCCGACTATTAAGCCTGCGATAAGGAATCCTACTATGGATGGTATTCTGAACCTTCCGAGCAGAAGGACCACAAAGGCCGAGACAGCAAGGAGGACAACAAGTGATTCAAGGAAATGCACTTATGTTCCTCCCTTGGTACATCAGTAGATTTTTATAAAACCTTTAACTGATACGGATATTTTTATTATTTTTTTATTACATTTATAGCGTTTTTTGCATACTCAATTATTATCCTGTCATCATTGCTGTTGAGTACGCTTTGAAGCGGAGCCAATGCCTTGGGATCTCCGATATTTCCTAAAGCCTTTATTGTGCTTACCCTTATGGCAAAATTTCTGTCATTGAGAAGAGGTATCAGGATGCTGACAGCTCTTTTACTGCCTATCATACCCAAGGCATCAATAATTGCCTCTCTCACCTGCAGGTTGTCATAGTTGATCTCCTGAATCAATATATCCACAACCCTCTGCTCTTTGTTGAAGTGGCCCAGAGCCCTTGCAGCATATGAAAGAAGTGACGGACAATCAAAATTATGAAGCGGTAATGTGAGCATCTCCATCAAAGGATCAATCGCCTTTGCATTGCCTATTGACCCCAGGTGAGTCATTGCCCTTATTTTCAGCGTCCAGTGGTGCTCTCTGCTGTAAACAATATCTATCAGTTTATCAACAGCTTTTTCACTGCCTGTCCTGCCGAGCTGATCAATGGCTGCAAACTGAATCTGCTCATCCTTGCTTTCGAGAGCCCTGTCTATACCACGCATGTCAGCGCAAAGTTGTTCTGCGTAAAAAACAAAAAAAACACTAACTGCCAAAAATAGCTTCAAAACAAAAAAACTGATCCTCATTGCACAACACCTCTCAACTGTTTTTTATCACAAAGGCATTACTAAAGTTTAGTCCTGGTTTTTGCTATGCCCGCCTTGGGTATTACCCTGATGCCGCTCACATCTATATGGCATCTGAATTTATCTTTTATATCATCATACCCTATCTCCTCACCAGCATCTATTACATTAAGCTTGTCTACTATAACTCGATTAAGTTTTGCACCTTTCCTGATCACGACATCATCAAATATGATGCAGTCCTTCAGCACAACATTGTCTTCGATAACAGCTCCGCATCTTATAACGCAGTTTTCTATCTTCGCTCTTCCTATGACGCAACCGCTTGCAATGAGGCTGTTTTTTATATGTCCGTTAAGTATTCGGGCAGCAGGTCCTTCAGACCCTGAATGGCTGAGTGGCCATGCCCTGTTGTCTGTGTTGAACACGGGGTTTGGTCCAAGAGTATCCATATGAGCATCAAAAAATGCGGCTATTGTACCGACATCCCGCCAATAACTCTTCTCTTCGTAATCATAAGTGCCCTGTATGACATTGTTGCTGAAATCATAAGAGAATACCCTGTCTGTCTTTACAAGATAAGGTATCACATGCGAACCAAAGTCATGCTGCTTCTTTTTCTGTGCCCTGGCAAGCGCCTCGATAAGCGTATCTTTATTAAAAAGATAATTGCCCATGGAACAGTAGGCTCTTGTTGGATCTCCCGGAATATGATCCGGGGTTTTCGGCTTTTCCTGAAAGCCGGTTATCCTTCCATTGCTGTCGGCAGAAATTATGCCGAATGATGATGCCTGTTCTATGGGTACAGGCCTTGCGGCAACAGTCACAAGAGCATTATTGTTTATATGAAAGTCTATCATCTGCTGTATGTCCATTCTATATATATGGTCAGATCCGAAGATAAGCACAATATCAGGATTAAGCTCCTTGATTATGTTCACATTCTGAAACACTGCATCAGCAGTACCCTGAAACCACTCAGGCCCCATACGCATCTGAGGAGGAACAACAGCAACAAAATGGTCTCTAAGCACTGAGGAAAATGACCAGTTCTGCCTTACATGCTCAATCAGTGACTGGGACTTGTACTGCACAAGAAGATAAATTGAGTATATTCCCGAGTTGATCAGACTGCTCAATACAAAGTCAACAATTCGATACCTGCCGCCAAATGGAACAGAAGGCTTGGATCTGAAGACAGTCAAAGGGAAAAGTCTTTCGCCCTTGCCGCCTGCCAGCACAAAAGCAACAACTTTTGGATGAGCCATTAACCCTCCATATCACAGATATTATTCTGTTTCTTATTTACATTTTAATTCATGTTGTCCATTTTTTTCAGCAATAAAATTTCATAATAGCGTGTTTTTTGGTTATAATTTGTACATGAAAGGACTGCTTATAATTTTAATGCTCATGCTAGCTTCAGGATGCAGTCATGTCATATCAAAAGATATCCGCCAGACAGCAGATCCCCAGCCATCCCATGAAACGCTGTTTGGATCACCCGAACGATTTGCGGGAAGGGTTGTTATTGTGGGAGGCATAATCGCCTCAAGCAGCAATACAGATGAAGGAACATATATTGAGGTAGTCAGCAAACCGCTCACCCATACAGGCAGACCCGAAAAAACAGATGCAACATATGGCAGGTTTCTTATTCTTTATCCAGGATTTCTGGAGACATCCTCATACTCAAAAAACAGAGAGATAACAGCAGCAGGAACAGTAAACGGTATTAGAAAACAGAAGCTCGGAGAGATTGAATATAACTATCTTTTTATTACAGCCAGAGAAATATATCTTTTCGAAAAGGATACAGACAGATATTACCCGCCTGTGCATTTTGGAATAGGAATATTCAAGGGGTTTTAATAAAAATTGGCTGGTCTGCATGAGGACAGACCAACCAATTTATTGCAATGGCACCCGGATACCTATTTAGTGCTGCCAAACACCTTTTTGAGCAGATCAGTAGTACGGGCAACTGGATCAGTTCTGATCTTCTTCTCTTCCTGGGCAATCATATAAAACAGACCGTCAAGAGATTTATTCGTTACATAATTATCAAGATCCATAGACTCCTTGTTCATGAATGGAACTGATTCATATTTTGATATCATAGCCTTATATGATTTTGTTGTGCCCACCCTGTTCATGCTGTCAGAAACTGTTGGCTTGAAAGCATTGTAAAGCCTGTCATAAGTCTTTTCCCTGAAAAAGTTGGTCGCTGCATTTTCTCCACCGTTAAATATCTTTTTGGCATCTTCTATGCTCATCTGCCTGATTGCGTCCACGAATATGGACTTGGCCGCAGGTGCAGCGCTTTCAGCAGCCCTGTTCATACTCAAGATGAACTCATCCACCTGCTTCTGATAGCCAACTTTTTTCATCACATCAGCAACCTTCTGAATTTTTTCAGGCATTAATATCTTTATAGCCTGGTTCTTGAAGTAACCGTCCGTAAGCGAAACATTTGAGACAGCTCTCTGCGTACCGACTGATAGCGCCTCTCTAAGTCCGGAAGCTATTGTGCCCTCGTCATGCTGAGTATTTTTTTGCTGACCTGTGACTGAGCCTTTTAGAAGATTATCCAGAAAAGAGGCTTCAGGTGCAGATGACAGCAGAATAAGCAGCAGTCCCGCGGCAAGGCATGCAAATAATATTTTTATCATGACGATCTCCTTTTATTTCTGAAGATCTGATGTACAGTGTCCGCATCTTTTTGCTGCTATGGGGATAACAGAAAGACAGAATTGGCACTCTTTTGTTATTGGTTCTGCAGGAGCAGCCGGCTCTTGCCTCTTTAGTTTGTTGAGATTTTTTATGACCACAAATATGGCAAACGCAACTATCAGAAAGTTTATTACTGCATTTATGAATATCCCGATATTAAGGCTGACTGCTCCGGATGCCTTTGCAGCATTGAGGGTCTCATACGGACCAGGCACCTTGCCATCTTTAAGCACAATGAATATATTGGAAAAATCTACATTGCCAAGCAGCAGACCGATCGGAGGCATAAGCACATCAGCCACCATGGAGTTGACAATTGTTGTAAAGGCAGCTCCAATTATAATACCGACTGCCATATCCATAACATTACCCTTAATAGCAAATTCCTTGAACTCCTTAAACATCTCTGTCCTCCGGAAACCAAAGATTGCTGCTCATTTGAGAAGACTGCAAGGCAGTCATTCCCGAAATACAACAAAAAACTACCTTGACCTTTTTACAATTGCTCCGATCTTTTTCAACTTTACTTCCATCTGCTCATATCCCCTGTCAAGGTGGTAAACCCTGTGCAGTATACTCTGCCCCTCAGCACAAAGAGCAGCGATAACCAGAGAAGCTGAGGCCCTAAGATCAGTAGCCATTACAGGAGCGCCTTTAAGTGTCTCGGTGCCTCTTACAGTGGCCATGCCGCCTTCAATGCTTATATTTGCACCCATTCTTCTGAGTTCTGCGACATGCATGAATCTGTTCTCAAATACGGTTTCTGATATCAGGCTGATGCCCTCAGCCCTCGCCATAAGCGCCATAAACTGAGCCTGCATATCCGTTGGAAATCCCGGGTAAGGCATAGTCTTTATATCGCATCCCCTGAGTTTTTCAGGTCCTTTTACCCTGATGCCTGACTCCTCTTTTTCAAAAATCAGTCCTGCATCCATAAATTTAAGCATAACTGCATCAAGATGTTTTTCTGAAAAGTTCTTTATAAGGAGATCCCCGCCAGTTGCCCCAGCAACAGCCATAAAAGTACCTGCCTCTATCCTGTCGGCTATAACAGCATAGTTGTTTATGGGCGACAGATCAGGCACTCCTTCTATCTCGATCAGACTTGTGCCTGCTCCGAATATTCTTGCTCCCATTTTAATAAGACATTCTGCAAGATCAACCACCTCTGGTTCACAAGCAGCATTTTCAAGTACAGTAGTTCCTCTCGCAAGAGCAGCGGCCATCATCAAGTTTTCAGTTCCTGTGACAGTTGGAGTATCAAAATATATTGGAGCACCCCTGAGCAGATCAGCCTCTGCTATCACATAGCCTGATTGAAGCTCTATCCTTGCGCCCATCTTCTCAAGCCCTGCAAGGTGCATATTTATCGGTCTGGCGCCTATTGCACAACCGCCTGGCAGTGAGACTCGCGCTCTTCCATACCTTGCGAGCAATGGACCAAGAACCAGCACAGACGCACGCATGGTCTTTACCAGTTCATAAGGAGCCTCGAATTTTTTGAGCTCTGAAGTATTTATAACAGCTGTATCGCCATCAAGCCGGGCTTCAGCTCCCATGTTGGTCAAAAGCTTCAGCATGGTCGAGATGTCTTTGAGCTCAGGAACCCTTTTAATACAGCTTTTACCTGACGCGAGTATGGATGCGGTAATTATTGGCAGGGATGCGTTTTTGGCACCGCTTATCTCCACTTCACCCCTTAAAGGGCCGTTTCCTGTTATTATCAGTTTATCCATGACAAATATATTAACATAACAGGAAAAATGTATAATTAACATATATGACGACCCTGAAAAAACTTTTTGATAAAATCAGATCTTACGCTCCGGACGCTGACCTCGAACTCATAAGAAAAGCTTATGTTCTGTCCAGAGATGCCCACTGCAGCCAGCGCAGGGCAGAAGGCTCTGCCTACATACTTCATCCTGTCGCAGTAGCTGAAATACTGGCAGATCTGAAGCTTGACACTGCCACAATAGCTGCAGCGCTGCTCCACGATACGATTGAAGACACCGGCATAGGTCTTGATGACATCAAAAGCATGTTCGGAAAAGAGATCACTTTTTTGGTTGATGCTGTCACAAAGCTGAGCAAAGTAGAGTTCAAGACAAAAGAAGATGCTCAGGCAGAAAACTTCAGAAAGATGCTTCTCGCCATGTCAAAGGATGTACGAGTAATACTCATTAAGTTTGCTGACAGACTTCATAACATGAGAACCTTATCCCATCTTTCTGAACAGAAACAGCGCAGAATCGCAAATGAAACCCTCGAGATTTATGCTCCGCTTGCCAACAGGCTCGGGATAGGATTTCTGCGTACTGAATTTGAGGACCTCTGCTTTAAAACACTGATGCCCGACCTTTATGAAGATCTCAGAAAAAAAGTGGCCCTGCACACAAAAGAACAGACCAAATACATACAGGAAATAGAACGGATCATGACCGAAAAACTGGACATGGCCGGAATATCCGGAAAGATCAAGGGGAGAGTAAAACATCTGTACGGAATACATCAAAAAATGATCCGACAGAAAATACCATTTGAGCAGGTGCATGATGTTATAGGCTTCAGGATAATAACAGATACCATTGGCCACTGCTACGACATACTGGGAATACTTCATTCTCTCTGGCCTCTTGTGCCAGGCAGATTTAAAGATTTCATAAGCCTTCCAAAATCAAACCTATACCAGTCTCTCCATACCACAGTTGCCGGGCCTGGCGGCAGCAGAATAGAGTTTCAGATAAGAACAGAAGATATGGATGAGATTTCGGAAGAAGGAATTGCAGCACACTGGAGATATAAAGACAAAAGTTCGGGAGCAGGCAAGAATGAGCGGTTTGTCAACTGGCTGCGTGAACTGGTTAAGGAGATATCTGATGCAAAAGAGTTTCTCGAAGCTGTAAAGGGCGAAGTTATTCCAGATACCGTATATGTGTTCACGCCTAAAGGGGATATTCAGGAGCTGCCAATGAACTCCACTCCTGTTGACTTTGCATACAGCATTCATACGCAGGTTGGCCACAAATGCATAGGCGCGAAGGTTGACGGAAGAATAGTTCCCCTACGATACAAGCTTGTCAGCGGCGACTCTGTGGAAGTCATTACATCTCCATCGCATACTCCCAGCAAAGACTGGCTGAAATTTGTTGTCACTCAGAGAGCAAAAAGCAGAATCAAGCAATGGATAAAGACTGAAGAGCGTGCAAGGAGCATAGAGCTTGGGCAGAAGCTTACTGAAGATGAGTTCAGGCGGCGCGGACTGAGCCTCACTGTATTAAAATCTGACAAAATGCCTGAAGTGCTGAAGGCCTTTACTCACGCATCGCTTGAAGATCTTTATGTGTCGGTCGGATATGGAAAGATATCCCCCCGCCAGATTGCAAACAAATTCATGCCTGAAAAAGAAGGCGACCAGCCTGATGTACAGAAGAAAAAGAAGACAAGAGAGAAACAGAGCGTAATCACAATCAAGGGTGTAGATAATATTCTTTATCATGTTGCAAAATGCTGCTTTCCTGTGCCGGGAGACAAGATAATAGGCTTCATAACAAAAGGCAAAGGGGTTACAATTCACAGAGCAGATTGCGTCAATCTTGAAAGGCTTGCAGTAGACAATGCAAGACTTATAGATGTTAACTGGAATCAGTCAGTTGATATCGCATCATCTGCGAAACTGTTTGTTGAATGTCATGATAAGCCCGGCATCATTGCTAACCTCAGTGCGCTTATATCATCAGCTGAAGTGAACATCACATTTATAAAAGCACACTCCACAAACGACAAGCGCGCACTCATTGAACTGATGCTCGAGATAAAAAACAGGACTCAGTTGACTAATCTTGTGAACAAGATTTCACAGATGGATGGAGTGCTGAGCGTAAAAAGATAATTTCAAAAATCAATTTTTGTATTTATTGCTTGCAGTTTAATTCATTTCAATGTATTATTTTAATTAATTGTATTACAATTTAAAAAACGGAGGGTGAATATGGCAACTGCAGCAAAGAAGCCCGCAGTAAAAAAAGCAGCTCCGAAAAAAGCCGTAGCAAAGAAACCAGCAGTAAAGAAAGCCGTAGTAAAAAAAGCAACAGCAAAAAAAGCTGCTCCGAAAAAAGCCGTAGCAAAGAAACCGGCAGTAAAGAAAGCTGTAGTAAAAAAAGCAACAGCAAAAAAAGCTGCTCCTAAAAAAGCCGTAGCAAAGAAACCAGCAGTAAAGAAAGCCGTAGTAAAAAAAGCAACAGCAAAAAAAGCTGCTCCTAAAAAAGCCGTAGCAAAGAAACCGGCAGTAAAGAAAGCTGTAGTAAAAAAAGCAACAGCAAAAAAAGTTGTCACAAAAAAGACAGCAGCAAAGAAAAGCTGCTCCAAGAAATAAGCAGTAAACTTTGTAGTTGTATTCAGGGCCCTTTCTCCTCAACAAGGAAATCGGGCCCATTTTATTGACCTGACAACATGCTGTTTAACAGATAATTCTCTGAAAACTTGCTTGCATGTAACCTTCAGTGGTATTCTTAACAGTGAATTTTTCGAGATTCCAGAAACCCAGCCGCTATATTAATTCCGAATTTAACAGCAGCCACAAGGCAGCAAAAGGAACTGATTTAATAAAGTTCTGCCTCGCCTTCCCTGATGTTTATGAGGTGGGCATGTCTCATCTCGGTATGCGCATACTTTATGGAATAGCAAACTCAATTCCATTTGTGTCAGCTGAAAGAGTCTTTGCTCCATGGCCTGATCTCGAATCCCATCTTAAAAACAGCAAAGAACCGCTCAGAACGCTCGAGTCCGGCACTCCGCTCAAAGAACTTGATCTAATAGGATTTAGTCTGCAGTATGAACTCTCATACACAACCGTACTTAATATGCTCAGTCTTGGCAGCATACCTGTAAGCAGTGCTGAACGCCTGAACAGCAGCAAGAGGTATCCGATTGTAATAGCAGGGGGGCCCTGCACCTCCAACCCTGCGCCAATGTTGGAATTTATAGATGCATTTGTGATCGGGGATGCTGAAGACACGCTTCCAGAGATTCTCACAGCTATGCAGCAAGCAGGGGATAACAGACTGACTGCCCATGAAACGCTCAGGTTACTTGCCGGTATTACTGGCATCTATGCTCCGTTAATACATGGCAATGGATGCAGTATCAAAAGACGCTTTATTGACTCACTTGATACTGCATTCTATCCTGTGTGTCCTATTGTACCCTATATGCCAATTGTTCATGACAGGGTCACGATCGAGATATCAAGGGGATGCTCAATGGGCTGCAGATTCTGCCAGGCCGGAATGATATACAGACCGGTAAGAGAGCGTAGTCCACAAAAAATACTCGCGATTGCACGCGAATCTGTAAAGAACAGCGGATACGACGAAGTCTCATTATCCTCTCTCAGTGCAGGAGATTACACAAATCTGCTCCCTCTGATCAAGGGGCTGAACAATGAATTCAACCGATATAAAACAGCAATATCGCTGCCTTCTTTAAGAGTAGGCTCAATCAACAGGGCTATAATCAAAGAGATCAAAACCACGCGCAAAACCGGCTTCACCATAGCACCTGAAGCAGCAACAGAGAGACTGAGGGCGGTAATAAATAAAGATTTTACGGACCAACAATACGAGGAAGCAGTAAGAATGCTTTTTGAAGAGGGATGGATCAATCTCAAGCTCTACTATATGATAGGACTGCCTACTGAAACCGATGCTGATATTGAATCAATAAGCAGCATGGCAATGCTCGCCTTAAAGACAGCCAAAAAAAATACAGGGCGCTTTGTCAACATAAGCATAACAGTCTCGCCGTTTGTTCCCAAGCCCCACACGCCTTTTCAGTGGTACGGCCAGATCACTCTTGATGAGATTAGAAGAAAGCTTCGATACCTTAAAGAAGAGCTAAGCAGCAAAAAATTGAAATACAAAGGCCACAATGAAGAGATGAGTTTTCTCGAGGCTGTATTTTCAAGGGGGGACAGCACTCTTTCTCAGCTGATAAGGTCAGCCTGGGAGTCCGGCTGCAGACTTGATGGATGGACTGAACATTTTGACTTTGTGAAATGGCAAAACGCCATGGATCAGACAGGCATCGATGGCAGCATGTACTCTCAAAAAACATTTTCAACTGAGGAGAAGCTGCCATGGGACTTTATAGATACAGGCATCAAAAAAGAGTTTCTGATACGAGAATATGAAAAGGCTCTGTCTGAAAATAAAACTATCGACTGCAAAAAGTCATGCACAGCCTGCGGCCTTAAATGCAAAAATGAGAACATAGAGCTGATATGCAATGACAAGATGATCAAAGAGCCTGAAACAGCTTCTTCCGCTCAAAAGACCACAAGACGAATCAGGGTCAGATTCTCAAAAACAGGCAGACTCAGATACCTTTCGCATCTTGAACTCGTCACAACCATCCATAGAGCCTTAAGGCGGGCTGACCTGCCGATCGAGTATTCAAAGGGCTTCCATCCGACTCCAAAGGTGTCTCTCGGACCTCCCCTGAATGTTGGGGTTTCAGGGCTTAGAGAATTTTTTGATATGGAGGTTTCAACGCCATTTGATATAAAATTCTATACAGATCGTCTGAATGCAACTATGCCTGAAGGGCTGAAGGCATATGAAATGAAAGAGCTGAATCAGGGAGAACCGTCTCTTAACAGCTTTGCATCCAGATATGAGTATCTTGTTCCTGTAGAGGATATAGGCAGCGCAGTTGCTGAAGAGGTCAGAGACCGTGCATGCGGCAGACATCAGGATAAAAGATTCATCTCAGTCAGGGAGGGCAAGGAAGTGGATTTATCCGTATGCATTGAATCGCTTAATGTCATCAGGCTTTCAGAAAAGCTCTATGTACAGTTAATTCTCCGCGATGCAGAATCTGTTAAGGTTAGAATAGGAGAGATCATAAGGGTGCTTTTCGGAGCCGACCCTGTGGAAATACATATAACTCGAGCCGCAATGTACGGCTTCAAGGATGGATGGACTGAACCGATATGACAGGAGAACTTGTAATTAATGTTACAAATGAAGAAAGAAGGGTTGCGCTCCTTGAGGGCGGACAGGTGGTGGAACTTTATATTGAACGCAAGCGCGATGCCTCGCTTGTAGGCAACATATATAAAGGAAAAATACTCAAGATCCTCCCCGGTATGCAGTCAGCGTTTGTTGATATTGGACTGGATAAAGCAGCTTTTTTATATGTTGCAGACATTAAAACAGAGATGGAAGAGTATTTCCCCGGCTTTATAGACAATGGAACAGAAAACCCGGATATTGAAGCCAATGATTCATACGAAAAACCGAGTATATCTATTGAAGATTTAATCCAGGAAGGACAGGAAATACTTGTTCAGGTTGCAAAAGACCCCATAGGCACAAAGGGCGCAAGAGTAACATCTTATATCACCATGCCCGGCAGATATATTGTCCTGATGCCTGATGTTGAGCATGTAGGAATATCACGCAGGCTCGAGAATGAGGAAATCCGTGAGAGGCTGAAAGAAACAGCTGAAGAGCTCAGGCCAAGCGGATATGGATTGATAATGCGGACGGCAAGCGAAGATGCAACAAAGGATGAGATAAAAAAAGATCTGGAATTTCTCACTCTTTTATGGGACAACATACAGAAGAAAAAAGACCGCATATCTGCCCCTAATCTTCTTTACAGTGATTTTGACCTTATCTTCAGAAGCATACGGGACATAATGAGTCATGATGTTGAAAGACTTATTATCGATTCTAAAGATGAATACGAAAAGGTCAAGGATTTTGTAAAAGCATACTTTTCGAGACTTTCTGACAGAATAGAGTTTTATACCGGCCGCGAAGCAATCTTTGATGCTTTCGGCATTGAGCTTGATATTTCAAGAGCCCTTGGCAGAAGAGTCTGGCTCAAATCCGGCGGATATATAGTGATTGACCAGACAGAGGCCATGACCGTGATAGATGTAAACACCGGCAAATATGTTGGTAAGGAAGATCTCGAAGAGACCATTCTGAAAACAAACCTTGAAGCTGTCAAAGAAATCACTTATCAGGTCAGACTCAGGAATCTCGGAGGCATCATAATAGTAGATTTTATTGACATGGAGCGCATCGAAAACAGAGACCGCGTATTCAACTCTTTTGTGGATGCAATGAAGCGAGATCGTGCAAAGAACACAATATATAATATTTCAGAACTCGGCATTATACAGATGACCAGAAAACGAGTCCGAGAAAGCCTCGGCAGAGTCCTTTGTGAGCAGTGCCCTTACTGCGAGGGGAAGGGATTTGTAAAATCGCCCAGAACAGTTGTTTATGAAATTTACAGAAAACTCAAGAGGATGAACCTGCCACAAGCCTCTGCAGTTATCATTAAAGCACACTCGTCTGTAGCTGAACTGCTCTCTGACGAAGAGAGAGCAGGAGCAGAAGAGATTGAAACACTGCTTGGCATAAAGCTTATTCCCAAGGAAAATCCAGGGCTGCACCAGGAAAATTACGAGATATCAATTCTTTAAAAAAACAGCAGCCAGCATCATGACAGCCGTATGAATGACAAATACAAACTACTCAGAGAAATAATAAGCAGCTCTGGCACAGCAGTTATAGCGCTGTCAGGCGGAGTTGACAGCTCCCTTGTTATCCAGGCTGCAAAAGATGCTGGCATTAGCTTTATTGCTGTAACATCCAGATCAGAAATTACTGATCCTGATGATATTGATTCAGCTGCTGCGCTTGCATCAGTGCTTGGAATAAACCACCAAACCATTGCAATGGATATGCTCTCGCATCCTGCCTTTACTGACAATAACAGAGACAGATGCTATATCTGCAAAAAAGAGCTTTTTCAAAAGCTCAGACTAATTGCTGATGCTGAAGGCTATACTAATATATTTGACGGATCAAACAGTGATGATATTAATGACTGGCGGCCGGGCATGAAGGCTGCTGCAGAATATAATGTAAGAAGCCCTCTTATAGAAGCCGGATTCTCAAAACAGGATGTACGGAAAGCAGCACAAGAGCTGGGACTAAACTGCTGGCAGAGGCCTTCAGCACCATGCATTGCTACCAGATTTCCCTATGGAGAAAAGATCACTGAGAAAGGACTGAAAATGGCAAAGACTGCTGAAGCCCATATCAAATCTCTCGGATTCAGGGAATTCAGAGTGAGGGTATCAGGAAGCGCAGCAAAGATCGAACTCAGAGAAGAAGATATACATCTGGCAGTGGAGCCCGGCACAAGAGATGCGATATTGCAAATGTTCACATCGATTGGCTTTGATTCAATAACAATAGATCTTGAAGGATTTAAAAGTGGAAAACTCAATAGACAGAAATCGTGACTGCGTAAGATGCGGTACATGCAAAGCTCTCTGTCCGACATATAATGAAACAACAGATGAGAGCATGAGCCCCCGGGGAAGGCTAATGCTCCTGAAAATGCTTGAAGAGGATCATGAAGCAGCCCCGGCAGTTCTGCAGAAGATATTCAGCTGTATGCTCTGCGGATCATGCGATATGAGCTGCCCTATTGGCATTAGTGTCACATCACGGATTTACAAAGCCAGAAGCAATTTAATCCATCTGGATAAAAATAAAAAAGCCCTTGCACTGCTTGTTAAAATTATATTCAGGCATCCTGACTTATATTTTAAGCTCTTGAGATTTTTGCAGCACATGGGGCTGCCCTCAATAAATCACAGTCTCAATCCTCTCAGACTTATTGATGAGATGGGTCTTGAGCTGGCATCAAGCACCCTGCGTCATGAAGGCATGCTATACAAATCAATTCATCAGCGTGGAAGAGTTGCGGTCTTTGCCGGCTGTTCCGTGAACTACATATATCCTCACATCGGAAGACAACTGATCCAGACACTCACAGCGCTCGGATATGATGTTGTTGTCCCGAGCTCTGAAGTCTGCTGCGGAGCTCCGCTTCTGTCTTTAGGACTGAAAAAAGAGGCAACACATAACGCTGAAAAGAATATTACCGTATTTGGCAAACTAAGGGTTGAAGCAGTGATAAGCCTCTGCCCGACATGCACGGATTTCCTCAAGAATATATATCCTGAACTTACGGGTACTGCAATGCCTAATGTAATGGATTTTTCTGAATTCATACTCTCCAATTCACTTTCTGACTCACTAACCTCATCAGCAGCATACAAAAACAAAAAAATTATGTTTCACGATCCATGCCACAGTCTGTTTAAACTCAAACTCAAGAACGAGCCGCGGGAGGTTCTGAGAAGAAGCGGATTGTCTATAACTGAACCCAAAGAGAGAGGCTGCTGTGGCCTGGCAGGAGCTTTTAAGGTATTATATAAAGATATATCAAACAGCATTCTGGAAGAGAGAAAGAAAAACTATGCAGATGCTGATCTAATAGTAACATCGTGTCCGAACTGCATAATTCAGCTCAAAACCGGACTAAAGGACAAAGAAATAAAACATATCGCAGAGATGCTTTTACCCAATAACAGCTAAAGGAGACAGAGAAACAGTGGAGAGAGAAACTAAAACAGATACCAAGGTATCAGGCGGCAAGAGTGATTCTGACACTAAAAACAGCGCTTGCTGCTGCAGGGGCAATGCCCCTGTGCTCCTGAAAGAGGATGCAAAACTATTTGAGTCAGGGATACTGACCCACTCTGAAACATATACCATCCGTGAAAACGAACCTTCCAGATCAACTAAAGACAACTGTGTATATGACTCAATGGAACTGATTCGAATAAAAGAAAAACCCGATACTGGTGAATGTCTGTTTTATGATGCTGAAAAAGGTTGTGCCATTTATGAAACCAGACCAGCACAGTGCAGACAGTCTGAGTGCCGTGATTCTTCAAAGGTTCTTCTGGATGAACTCGAATCATCAAGACTGACAAGAGAAGATCTTTTTTCTGAAGATGATGAAATCATGGAAATCATGAGCCACCACGAAGAGAAGTGTTCATACAAAAGCATCAGGGATGCTGTTGATATGCTCAGCTTTGGCGAAGAAACAGCTGTTGACGAATTAATCAACATACTTCAGTATGATACTTACAGCAGGCCTTATATCCAGGAAAATTTCTCTATTGAGCCTGAAATGCTGGACCTGATACTCGGCAGACCACTGGTAAAAACCATCGAGATGTTCGGCATACAGGCATTGCAGGATGGAGAACAGTATATACTTTCAAAAATTGAGGAGGCAGTATAATGAAATTTTTTATTGACACGGCAAATGTTGATGAAATCAGGAAGGCATCTGAACTCGGGGTTATTGATGGTGTTACAACAAACCCGTCACTCATTGCAAAAGAAAACAGACCGCCTGCAGACATATTTAAAGAAATATGTTCCATAGTTGATGGACCTGTCAGTGCAGAGGTGATCGGACTCAAGAGTGATGAAATGATAAAAGAGGCTCGTGAGCTCGCAAAGATGCACCCAAACATTGTAGTAAAGATTCCTATGACTGAAGACGGACTCAGGGCTGTTAAAACACTCTCCTCTGAAGGAATAAGAACAAATGTGACGCTTATATTTTCACCAAATCAGGCGCTGCTTGCTGCAAAGGCCGGAGCAACTTATGTAAGCCCTTTTGTCGGAAGACTGGATGATATCAGTCAGACAGGCATGGATATAGTAGAAGATATACGAATGATATTTGACAACTATATGTTTAATACACAGATTATCGTAGCAAGTGTGAGAAACCCTGTTCATGTGCTGGATGCTGCCAAAATGGGAGCTGATATAGCCACGATACCATACAGCGTGATATCCCAGCTCGCAAAGCATCCTCTTACAGATATCGGCATAGCCCGATTTCTTAAAGACTGGGAGAAGGTGCAGAAATAAACAAGCAACCATCAGATAAGCTGGTTGAGCTCATCTCCACCAATGATCCTCTCGAAGCAGAGATGATCAAAAGCATCCTGGAAAGTGGCGGGGTCACTACTGTGATTAAATCATCCAGAGTGACCCCTTATCCTGTAAATATAGGCAAAATGGGCGAGATAAAAATTCTCGTTTTTGAAGAAGACCTTCAGACTGCCAAAGAGGCTATTTCTCTGTAACAGTCACCTTCATATCGATCCTCTCGAGAGGATTGTCCATCATATCTTTCTTCTGGCTCACTATCTTGTCGGCAACATCCATTCCTGATACAACTTCACCAAATGCCGTGTACTGTCTGTCCAGAAATAGTGAATCAGCAACACAGATGAAAAACTGAGATCCAGCACTATCAGGGTCCTGAGCTCTTGCCATGGAAAGAACTCCGCGCTTGTGAGATTTAGCGTTGAACTCAGCCTTGATTGTGTAGCCAGGACCGCCTGTACCATGCATTGACTTGTCCGGGCTCTTTGAGTTGGGATCTCCGCCCTGAATCATGAAACCCGGAATTACACGGTGAAATGTTGTACCGTCATAAAATCCTTTTTTTGCGAGATCGATGAAATTCTTCACATGATTAGGCGCAACATCAGGATAGAATTTCAGCTCGATCTTTCCAAACTTCGTCTCTATTACGGCCTTTGTTTCACTCATCTTTTTGATCTCCTCTTTCTTGAATTTTTTGTGTCTTACATCAGCGTCAGCAGATACTGCAAAAAGAAACACAAACATCATGACAAAAACGCCCAGCAGTCTCATTCATCCTCCTTTCTCTTGATAAAGTGGTTCATCTCTTAAAAATTCTGTTCATTTCTGAAATAGAAATGATATGTGTTGCAGGTCTGCCATGAGGGCAGCATTCAGGATTTTCTGTTTCACTCAAATCTCTTAAAAGATTCGCTATTCTGAGTGAATCAGGCGCTTCTGATCTGCCTCTTATTGAACTGTGGCAGGCCAGTCTGGCAGCCAGACGCTTTTTTACTGAAGAGAGCAGGCCTATGTCGCCTTTCCCCTGTGTGCTGTCGCTTGCAGAAATACATGCAGCAATGTCTGACATAAGAGCACCGAAATCTCCGACAGCAAGCATATCCGGGTAACTTCTTACTATAATCGTATTATTGCCAAAATCCTCAATATCAAAGCCGAACTCTTTCAGAAGATCGAGGCTGTTCATCAGCACACTGTATTCTGAAGGCCTCAGCTGCACCTGCGCAGGAAATAACAGGGCAATGGAGTCAAACAGTTTAGAGTTTAAAAGTCTTTCATAGTTTACCCTTTCATGAGCAGCATGGTAGTCAATTATCATAAGGCCTTCAGTATGTTGCACAGCAACAAATGTACCGCCAAGATAAAGGTAAGGCATGCCTGCTGAATACTCCTTCTGACATTCAGCAATATTAGTCTGAATATTCTGAGGAGCAGAATAAAAACCCTGATTCGCTTCTTCAGACGAAGTATTAAATGTGTTATGTACGCTCATATATTTGTTTTCTGCTTCATCAGCAAGGCAGGTTTTTGAAATAGCATTCTTGACGGCTTTTTTCACCTGGTTAAAAACCGCTGACTTGTCAGAAAATCTGACTTCACGCTTTGCAGGATGTACATTAAAATCCACACTCATTGGTGGCAGATCAATAAACACAAAAAAAACCGGATGCTTGCCTTTAGGAATGCTCTCTGCATAAGCCTGATAGACAGCATACGAAACAGTCTGATCTTTAACAGATCGGCTGTTTACAAAAACATACTGCACTGCCCTTGTATTTCTCGCGGCTGCCGGAGCACCTGCAAAGATCTTCAAATCCATATCAATACCGTTCAGCTCAGAATAAAAGAGCGACTCTGCCGTCTCTGCTCCAAAGATCTGAACTATTCTTTCCATAATATCTGAAGCAGGAGGCAGACTGAGCAGCTCCCTGCTGTCTATTCTAAGCTCAAATCCGACATGATGGTTGGCAAGTGCCGCTGATGTTACAGTTTCCGTTATATGGGAGTTTTCCGTAACATCAGATTTAAGAAATTTAAGTCTGGCAGGAGTATTGTAAAAAAGGTCGCTCACCTCAACGGTTGTGCCAGGTGATGCTGAGTCTTTTATGTTTAAAATTCTACTGCCCTCGATCTGCAATTTAGTGCCTGTACTGCCAGGTCTGGCTGTTGATAAAGAGATCCTGCTGACAGCTGCAATTGATGAAAGCGCCTCGCCCCTGAATCCATTTGTTCTTATATTGAAAAGATCCTCTTCTGAAGTGATCTTACTGGTTGCGTGGCGTTCAAATGCCATTGATGCATCCTCAATATCCATGCCGCTTCCATTATCTGACACAGATATCATCTTTTTGCCTGCTCTGCTGATATCAACCCTTATTCTTGTTGCACCAGAGTCAAGGGAGTTTTCAACAAGCTCTTTCACAACAGATGCAGGGCGCTCAATTACTTCTCCTGCAGCTATCTTGTTTATAAGGTCTTCCGGGAGGATTCGTATTTCTGGCATCTGATATTTTAGCATACGCAACATAACGGGTGCCTTTCCCATTATTCCCTGTCGGGTAAAATAATAATTCATATTTCCGTTGGTCAAAACAATCCTGTAATGTTATAATTATTTCCATGAAAAAAATACTTATGAAAGGTAACGAAGCTGTCGCTGAAGCAGCAATTCAGGCTGGCTGCAGATTTTACGCAGGATACCCAATTACTCCTCAAAACGAGATACCTGAATATATGTCATTACATATGCCTGAAGCTGGAGGCACATTTATACAGGCAGAAAGTGAAGTCGCTGCCATAAATATGGTTTTTGGCGCATCTGCCTGTGGCGCACGCGCGATGACATCTTCAAGCAGTCCTGGCATCAGCCTTAAACAGGAGGGAATTTCATATTTAGCCGCTGCAGAACTCCCTGCTGTTATTGTGAACATGCAAAGAGGCGGCCCCGGATTAGGCAACATATCAGCAAGTCAGGCTGACTACTTTCAGGCTGTAAAAGGAGGAGGGCACGGCGACTATCGGATGATAGTATTTGCACCCTACAACCTGCAGGAACTCTGGGACATGACAATGCTCTGCTTTGACAAGGCAGATGAATACAGAACTCCTGTAATGCTTCTTGGGGACGGCATACTTGCTCAGATGATGGAGCCTATCGTACAGACTGCATATATAAACCCCGGCCTTCCGGAGAAGACATGGGCTCTGACAGGCTGCAAGGGCAGAACTCCCAATGTTATCAAATCACTGCATATGGGTGACGGCGAGCTTGAGGCAAGAAATGCCATACTTCAGGCCAAATACGCAAAGATAAAAGAAAAAGAAGTCAGATACAGCACTGTGAACATAGAAGACGCTGAAATGGTTGTAGTGGCATACGGCATATCAGCACGCATAGCTTATGCTGCACTCAAACGACTAAGAAGCGAAGGCAAGAAGGTGGGATTGTTCAGACCGCAAACACTCTTTCCATTTCCAGAAAAAGAGCTGCGCGACCTTGCGGGCAGCAAAAGATTCATGACTGTTGAACTAAATGCAGGGCAGATGGTTGAGGATGTAAAGCTGGCTGTTGAAGGCAGATCAGAAGTGCTGTTCTATGGACGGCCAGGAGGAGCAGTAATTACTCCTGAAGAACTGTATGAAAAGATTAACGCTGCGCTTTAAACGAGCTTCTTCAGCTCTTTCTTCAATGCATCTTTAACTGAATCAAGATCATTGCTTATCACACAGCCAGCTGCGTTTTTATGGCCTCCGCCGCCAAATTTTTCTGCAACCCTGGCAACATTAATATCACCTTTTGAACGAAGACTAATCTTGAATTTGTGATCTTCTGTCTCCTTTATAAACGCAAGCACTCTCAGATCTTTTACAACTCTTGGGAATGAGACAAAATTCTCTGTATCAGCTGCATCTGCTCCGGTTTTATCATACATCTGCCTGGAAACATGCATAAAAGCCATACCATCATCAATTGTGAGCGTCTCGATTACTGCCTTGAAAAGCATAAGCCTTTTTAAACTCCATGATTCATGCAACTCTGAGTAGATATATGCCGGACTCGCGCCTGCTGCCGCAAGCTCTGATGCAGCCAGAAGCACATCTGAATTCACATTATCAAAACGAAAATTACCAGTATCAACAACAATTGCCGTATAAAGATTGATAGCCATTCTTTCGGTTATTTTTATGTTCATTTTTTTTATAAGCGCATGGACCATCATGCCTGTAGCCGGAGTATCCGGTTCAATCCATTTCACATCTCCAAACAATGCTTCTGTCTCATGATGATCTATCACAGCGGTCTGCCCTCTGAAATCAGAGAAAAACCCACTGTTCTTTGGGCTTACAACTCTTTTCAGTGAGTTTGCATCAACTATTATGAGGGTATTGCAATCAGTAGATGCCAGCTGGCCGGGCCCCTTGAAATCTTCTGATCCGGGCATAAATGAATAGGGATCAGAAACAGGAGTTTCACAAAATAGAGATGTTTTTTTACCTATGGATCTGAGCGCATCAGACAGAGCTGATGCGGATCCCAAACAATCGCCATCAGGATCAAAGTGTACTGCTATTAAAAAATTATCATTGGCCTTAAGGAAATCTATCAGGTTCGAAGGAGGATTGCTCATGAATGTTCTTCCTTCTCCTTGATTCCTTTCAACAGCTGATCAATTTTGCTGCCATGCTCAACAGACTTATCAAGCCTGAAATCAAGGGATGGAATGAATTTGACCCTGATCCTCTTTGCAAGCTCACTTCTTACAAGACCCTTGGCAGAATTGAGTATCTCCATGGCAAGTTCGCGTTCATCTTCCCTCAAAACGCTTATATATATTTTTGCCATCTTCAGATCCTCACTCATCTCAACATCAGTAACAGTAACAAAACCAAGGCGCGGATCCTTGACCCTGCGCATGATTATATCAGCCATCTCCTCTTTAATCAGGATATTAAGTCTCTGTGATCTTTTATATGGATGCATTTTATCTTCCGGGGCTATGGCCAGCGTATATTCTACGCAGGCCATAAATGATATTTTAGAGTTTTGCTGCTATCTTCTCGATGATGTAGTTTTCTATAACATCACCGACTTTGAGATCATTGAAGTTTTCTATTGTTATTCCACACTCATATCCTGTCTGCACTTCCTTGACATCTTCTTTAAATCTCTTCAGTGATCCGAGTCTGCCTTCATAAACAACAATATTGTCTCGTATTACACGTATGCCTTCACTCGCCCTGCTTACATAACCGTCAATAACATAAGAGCCGGCTATAGTGCCTATTCTGGACACCTGATATGTCATGCGAACCTCTGCCCTGCCAAGCACCCTCTCCTTAAGTGTTGGTTCAAGCATGCCTTCCAGAGCCTTCTTCACATCCTCTATAGCCACATAGATAATATTATAGAGTCTGATATCAACTCCCTCTTTCTCGGCAAGAGAGGATGCCTTTGATTCAGGTCTGACATTAAAACCAATAATTATCGCATTGGATGCGGTAGCCAGCATAACATCAGACTCTGTTATGCCTCCCACAGATGTATGGATTACCCTTACCTTAACCTCTGCATGTGTAATATCCTCAAGAGACTTTTTAAGAGCTTCAACAGAACCCTGAACATCGCCCTTGATTATTATGTTCAGTTCTTTTATCTGCCCCTCTTTTATCTTGGCGTAAACCTCATCAAGTGTAAGTTTTCTCTGCCTGGACATATCAGCAAGTCTCTGTTTGTGCAGTCTTGCCAGCGCAACCTGCCTTGCCTTCTTCTCGTCTTCAACTCCTGTGAATGAATCTCCTGCAGAAGGCACTTCTGAAAACCCGATCACCTCAACAGGCATTGAGGGACCTGCATCGTTAATCTTTTTGCCTGTATCATCTATAAGCGCCCTGACTCTTCCTGATGTAGTGCCTGCAACAAATGCATCACCTGTCTTGAGTGTGCCTGACTGTATCAGGACTGTTGCAACAGGACCTCTTCCCTTGTCTAACTTTGCCTCGATTATTGTCCCTCTGGAAGCCTTCGACGGGTTTGCCTTAAGCTCCATTATCTCTGCCTGCAGCAGTACCATCTCGAGCAGATGCTCTATGCCTGTCCGCTGTTTGGCAGAGACCTCGACAAATATATTGCTTCCTCCCCAGTCTTCAGAGATTATGCCATGCTCAGAGAGTTCATTCTTTACCCTGGTTGGATTTGCCTCTGGCTTATCTATCTTGTTCACAGCAACAATTATCGGCACATTTGCTGCTTTTGCATGATTAATTGCCTCAATTGTCTGCGGCATGACTCCATCATCAGCGGCAACAACCAGAATAACAATGTCTGTAACCTTAGCTCCTCTTGCCCTTAAAGCTGTAAATGCTTCATGGCCCGGAGTATCAAGAAAAGCTATCACCTTGCCATTTATGATCTTTTTATACGCGCCAATATGCTGGGTTATTCCTCCTGCCTCAGTCTCTATAACCTTGGTCTCCCTTATGGCATCCAGCAGAGATGTCTTCCCATGGTCAACATGACCCATTACCGTCACAACAGGTGGTCTATGCACAACAAGAGCCTCATCGTCCTCGACCTCTGCCACAACATCCATCTGTTCAGGCGTCACAACTTCAACCTTTACCCCAAACGCATCTGCTATCAACACAGCAGCATCCAGATCTACCGGCTGGTTTACTGTTGGCATATAGCCAAGCTCCATAAACTTTTTTATTACATCCGATATTTTCTGGCCTATGGTCTCGGCAAAAATCTTGATCGTAGTGCCTTCTTCAAGCTTTATCGACTTTTTGCGCGGCACTGTAATCTGCGGCGAAACAACAACAGAAGCTTGTGCATTTCTCTTGTCACGAAATCTTTTACCGCCGCCTTTCTGATCAATCCACTTCTTGGGCTCAACCCTCTTGATACTCTGAAAAGCCTTGCTGGCCTTAATTTTTTCAACCTTGTCAACTTCGATCTCTTTTTTAAACCTGTCTGGTACAGCAACTTCATCTTCTCCGGAAATAACCTCTGCAACAGGTGGCGCCGCATTAAAATCTTCTTCTTTTATGTCAGCAGGTACTATGATGTCCGGACCTGACGGGGCTGGTGGCACTATAATTTTTTGAACGGGTTTCGCTTCATCAGGCTTCTGTTCAGGCTTTTTTTCTGTCTTTGGTTCAGTTTTAGGTTCAGGCCTGGCCTCTGGCTTGCGGACAACCTTAGGTTCTACCTTTGTTTTCGCAGGTTCTGCTTTTTTGGTTTCAGCAGCTTTGGCTGCCGGGGCTGATTCCGCAGCAGATTTTTTAACACTAATCTTCTTTACAGCAGCAGGCTCTTTTGCAGCCTTTGTTTTTGCTGCAGCAGCAGCAGGCTTAGCCTTTGCCTTGGGTGCCTCTTTTTTGTCAGTCTTTGGCTTGGCCTTTGCTTTGGCATCTGAAACAGCGGTCTTTTTTGCTGAAGCCTGTTTTTTTGCAAAAACAAGACGCAACTTTTCAACTTCATCATCCGAAAGCCTGATATTCGTAGTACCTTTTTTATACTCAATACGCCTGATCTTGCCCAGTTCCTGAACAATTTCTGTGGACTTTACGCCCAGCTCTTTTGCAAGATCAGTACTCTTTGTTTCCTGAAATGACATCCTGATTTACCTCCACTGCTGCCTTGGGTTATCAATATAACTTGTAAGATTATTCATGAAATGTTATCATAATGGACTTTTTTATGCAATTTAATAAGGAGGTGCTCTATGGCCAGTTGCAGCGTATGCGGCAAAAAAAAGTCAGTTGGCAACAATGTTAGCCACGCGAACAATAAAACAAAAAGAGTTCTGCTGCCAAATATACAGAGGATTCGGGTATCAACAGAAAACGGCACAAAAAGGGTAAATGTCTGTACAAGATGCATCCGTTCAAAAAAAGTAGTAAAAGCCGTCTAAAAT
Source organism: Dissulfurispiraceae bacterium (assembly GCA_034002665.1). Lineage (GTDB taxonomy): Bacteria > Nitrospirota > Thermodesulfovibrionia > Thermodesulfovibrionales > Dissulfurispiraceae > JAFGXL01. The sequence continues at coordinate 1,076,811 of JAVFAA010000001.1, forward strand.
CACGGAACTCCAGGCACAGAAGGCATATGCCTTCTGTGCCTGTATAACAGTAGCAACCTTTTTTCAGAGCATCACACTGGGATGAAGCATGAAGAATGTTGGTTCACTTTTGTCAGGTATTTTCAGACAGCTTGGCATTGAAGACAGGCTTAAACTTGCAGGACTCCAGGACGACTGGAGCAGCGTATTTTCAGGACCCCTCAGCAGCCACACATGGCCTATTGAAATAAAAAACAGTGAACTCCTGATAAATGTTGATTCTCCCGCATGGCTTGGCGAACTGAAATATATGAAGCCTGAGATAGAAAAAAAACTTCAGATGTATGGAATCAGGACTGTCAGATTCCGACACGGCAGCGTAAGCAGACCTAACCGCAGTAATAATAAAAAATCCGGCAAACAAACAGAAAAATTCAAGAAGCATACTCTGACTGACGATGAGATCAAATGGATTGATGAAACAACATCAGGGATTACTGATGCTGAACTCAGAGACAAGATTAAAAAAACCATTACGCGGTCTATTGAGAGAAAAGTGAGTCGATAAAAAAAACCGGCTGGTTAAAGCCGGTTCCTTTTGTTTTTCAAATCTCTATGCTGATTCAGCCTTTTTATCGTAAACAAGAATCGGCTTTTCATTATTGTTTATTGTATCTTCATTGATAATACACTCTGATATGCCAGTTTTGGAGGGTATGTCATACATAACATCAAGCATAACCTCCTCAAGTATCGCGCGCAGACCTCTTGCCCCTGTCTTTCTTGTTATCGTCTTTTTTGCGATTGCTGCAAGAGCGCTCTCTGTGAAGGTAAGCTTCACATTTTCAAGGGCCAAAAGCTGCTGATACTGCTTGACAAGAGCGTTTTTAGGCTCTGTCAATATCTTTATAAGAGCCTGTTCATCAAGCTCTTCGAGCACAGCCACAACAGGCAGTCGGCCGACAAACTCTGGTATCAGTCCAAACTTTATCAGGTCTTCCGGCTCAGTCGCTATTTTGACTGCTGCTTCTGACTTTTTATCAGATGTCTCTGCTCCAAAACCTATGCTCTTTTTACCTGTTCTCTGTTCAATAATCTTGTCGAGTCCTACAAATGCTCCGCCGCAGATAAAAAGTATATTTGTTGTATCGAGCTGTATATATTCCTGTTGGGGATGCTTTCTGCCACCCTGAGGAGGTATGCTCGCGACAGTTCCCTCAATTATCTTCAGCAGGGCCTGCTGAACTCCTTCTCCTGATACATCCCTTGTGATGGACGGACTATCGGACTTTCTGCTTATCTTGTCGATCTCATCAATATAGATTATGCCTTTCTGCGCGCGCTCAACATCAAAGTTCGCAGCCTGCATCAGTTTGAGCAGTACATTCTCAACATCCTCGCCAACATATCCAGCCTCAGTAAGTGTTGTTGCATCAGCTATTGTGAATGGCACATCTAAGAAGCGGGCAAGCGTCTGTGCAAGAAAGGTCTTGCCTGTACCAGTAGGTCCTATAAGCAGTATATTGCTCTTCTGCAGCTCCACATCAAGCCTGGAACTGTTGTAAATCCTCTTGTAGTGGTTATGCACGGCAACTGAGAGCACCTTCTTAGCCCGCTCCTGAGCCACAACATAATCATTTAAGAAATCATGTATCTCAGATGGCGTTGCCAGAGAACCAACTGCCTGTTTTTTCCCAGAGTAAACCTCTTCATCAATTATATCGTTGCAGAGTCCGACACACTCGTCGCATATATGAACATTAGGCCCTGCAATCAGCTTCTTCACCTCTTCATGACCTTTGCCGCAGAAAGAGCAGAAGAGCGGAGCATCATCTTTTTTATTTTCCATCCAATCCTCCAGCTCTGCGATTATTTTTCTTTTGTTTCTTTAATGGTTGATATAACATCATCAACCAGTCCATAGGCTCTTGCCTCTTCGCCAGCCATAAAATAATCGCGCTCTGTGTCAGCCTTGATCCTGTCCATGGGCTGGCCTGTGTGATTCGAGAGTATGCCGCTGAGAGTATCCTTCATCTTAAGTATCTCTTTGGCATGTATCTCAACATCAGTAGCCTGACCATAAAAACCGCCTATCGGCTGGTGTATCATAACCCTGGAATGCGGCAGTGCAAATCTCTTGCCCTTTGCCCCGGCACAAAGAAGGAGCGCGCCCATGCTCGCTGCCTGACCAATGCAGTAAGTCGCAATATCAGGCCTTACATACTGCATGGTATCATAGATAGCGAGTCCTGCGGATACTACTCCTCCAGGAGAATTAATATAAATATGAATATCTTTTTCAGGGTCCTCTGTCTGCAGAAAGAGCAGCTGCGCAATCACAAGATTGGCAACATTGTCATCAATAGCTGTACCCAGAAAAATTATCCTGTCTTTAAGCAGCCTTGAATATATGTCGTACGCCCTTTCTGATCTGCCTGTCTGTTCTATAACCATAGGAATTATGCTCATAAGCTATTCTCCTTTTTCTACGGTTGCCTTGCTCAAAAGAAGATTCAGAACCTTTTTCTCAAACACTGTTTTCCTGAGCAGGTCAAAAGAACCGTCTTTATCCATATAGTGCTTTGCAATAGTATCAGGCGGCACCATATATTTTTGCGCCATGCGTATAACCTCAGCCTCCATATCCTCAGGAGAGACTGTCACATTTTCCTTCTCACCAATAATATCAATAAGAAGCGTTGCCTTGACACTCTCTATAGCCTTCTGTCTATACTCTTCCTTGAGTTCATCCTCTGTTCTTTCATCTTTATTAAGAGCTTTCACCTGCGACACTATGCCTTTAAGCTCTGCATACAGAAGAGACGCGGGCACCTCAAAGTCATGGGTATCAGCCAGAGCTTTTATAATCTCTCTCTGTTTTTGCAGATCAGCTTCCCTGTTCTTGGCAACCAGAAGATTTTCCCTCACCTTTGCCTTGAGCTCATCTGTGCTCTCAAAGTTAAGGTCTTTAACCAATTCATCGTTAAACTCAGGAATATTGTGCCTTTTAACCTCTTTAACAGAGACTTCAAAGTTGAGTTTCTTTCCAGCAAACTCCAATGGAGATTCCTTGGAAAAATCCGCCTCACACTCAAAGCTGTCGCCACTCTTTTTCCCGATAAATGCATCTGTAAAATTCTTTGGATAGAGGCTTGTGTTGATTTTTATTGCCAGATCCTTATGTTCAGTTCCGTCATCTTTTACTTTGGCGTCAAAAATGACCAGATCCTCTGAGCCTGCAGGTTCTTCAATAATCTCAAAGACAGCGCGCTCCTCAAGAAATGTCTTTATAACAGCGTCAACATCCTCGTCTTTCACCTCAACAGGCACATCTGTCACCTTTATATTCTCATACTGCAGATTATCAATCTTTGGTCTGATCTCTACCCTGACCGTAAAAGAGATAGGCTCATGCCTTTTATAATCAAAAGACTCTTCAACTATTGGAGATGCTACAGGTACGAGATCAGCCTCTTTAAGAGACTTCAAATAATATTCAGGCACAATCTTGTCCATAACATCTATCTCAACATCATTGAGATATTTCTTCTCAATCATGTTCATTGGAGCCTTGCCCGGCCTGAAGCCAGGTATCCGAGCCTGCTTTTGAGCCTCTTTAAGACCTGCCTGAATCCTCTCTTCAACCTCATCCGAGGGGATCTCTATTTGAAGTTTTTTCATAGTTGCTGATATGTCATCGACAGACTTAATCAATTCTTCCTCCTTATATAACAATAGTTTGTTAGTCTAAACTTAATTTTTAATCTTTGTCAATTTGGATTGGGCTTGAAAAACCTGATTTTGCGTCTTAAACAGGCAGTTGGAGAAGGTGCTTTACAATCAGATCCGCTGTTTTTTTGACAGGATCAGACAGTCCCTCATCATAAGACATACTCTGCGCCTGAATGCCTATAAAATAGACTGGAGATCCGGTATCCTGCTCAATAAACCTGCTCACAGCTCCGAGAGGAAAAGAGTGAGTTGAAAATACAACCTGAGGGATCATATCATCAGAAATAATGCGCGCCTCTCCAGGATCACCATTAAAGTCAGCTGCATCTAATATTATTGTTCGGGCAGGCATCAGGGCAACTGCTTTGTCAATCGCCCTCTCTGGCCTCTGTCCTGCGTCAAACACATGCAGACCATTCTCAGCGTTAATAAGTCTGGATACAATATAAGAACCTACTCCATCGTCGAACCTTAGGGTATTTCCTACACCGACAACAAAAATTGCCCCCTCTGAAGGAGGGGACAATACCTTTATGACATCATCTGTTAACAAACCTGACATCTAAAAAATGAGCTGAACAGGATATGCATGGATCATACGCCCTTACAAGCATCTCGAGCGCAAGTGTGATCTCCTCATCACTCTTGCTGAGCAGCTCCGGCACCAGCTTACGCATATCATGTTCAACATTATTTGTATTCTGATTTGTCGGTATCACGCAGTTGGCATGCACCATTTTACCCTCATCATCTATTTCATACTCATGATAAAGTATGCCGCGCGGCACCTCTACTGCCCCGACTCCCTTGCCCGCCTTTACAGGAATAACATTCTTCTCATTTACTCCTACCAGGATCTCCTCATCATAGTTAATGCCTTCTGATTTAAAGTCCGTAATTATCTGTATTGCGTCCTCAAGACAATGCACACACTCAACCAGCTGTGCTGCAGTATTCATATATGGGTTTATGCATTTTGGCTTGATGCCTATTGCTTCTGCTGCGGCTTTTGCCTTAGGGTGCAGCTTGTCATAGCTGAGATTAAATCTTGCAAGAGCTCCCACTGCAAAAGAATCTCTGCTCAGCTTTGTATGCTTGGCGCTCGAATGGGGTACAACAAACTCATTAGTAACCTTTCTATAATCCTTCTTTTTCATTCTTACGCCATCAGTGGACCCCAGATCTCCCATAAGAAGCGGATATTCATTATCATCGCTAACAAGCCCTACATACTCGGAATCCCTTTCAAACTCAGGGATATTTACAGCCTTGAAAAGCTCGACAGAGGCTTCCATGTCAGGTCTCATGCCCTCGAGCATGGCAAGCATTGCATCAAGATCCTTAACCCGGGGCAGTTTGGTAAAGCCGCCAACAATTGCTGATATTGGATGAACATGCCTGCCCACAAGTATATCGCAGACATCGTTGCATGTCTTTTTCATTCTGAGCGCACGCCTGACCACTTTATTATGGGTATCAATAAGAGGAACAAAACTCTTGACACCGAGCAGATCCGGAGCAACGAGCAGATAAATATGCAGAAGATGGCTGTCCAATATTTCATAATGCAGAAGCAGTTTGCGCAGCTTGATAGTCTGTGCAGAAGGAGCAAACCCGAGAGCATCCTCAGCCGCCTGTATTGATGCCAAGGTATGGCCGCATGAACAGATTCCGCATATGCGGCTTGTTATGTGCTGCGCCTCAAATACAGAGCGTCCCCTCAGCATAGCCTCAAACAATCTGGGAGACTCTACAATCTCAAGGTTGCACATATTGAGCTTGCCCTCTTTCACATCCACAACAATATTGCCGTGGCCCTCCACTCTTGTAAGGTATTCGACATTGATCTTTATATTTCTCTTATTCATTGTCTTTGAGCTCCCTGCACTTGTTGTACATATTCATTTTATTCAGCACAAGATCCATAGGGATATTGTATTTTTCCAATACATCTTTTGCCCCGGTTTCATTAGGATTGCTGACAATCCCCCTGCATCCATAGCAGATATTGCCATTGTTTATGCACCATGAGTTGCAGCCCGCTCTTGTAACAGGCCCCATACAGCCTACTCCCCTTTCGTACATGCAGACATTTTCATTAAGTTTGCACTCAACGCATACTGCATAATCAGGCACATAATACGGAATCCCCTGAAGAGCTGCCTTGAGTACAGCAACAAGCTCAGGAATATATACGGGACATCCGTTGACAAAATAATCAACAGGCACCACCTGGTGTACTGCCCTGGTCTTTATTGATGGAAAGAATGTGTATTGCTGGCCATAAACATACTTGCGCGCTTCATCCAGCTCAAAATTGTTTTTCATACCGTTCACTCCGCCGATTGTGGCGCATGAACCATAAGCTATAAGAACTTTTGATCTCTGCCTGATCTTCTTTATCCTCTCAACAGCATGAGGATCTGTAATGCTCCCCTCAATGAAGGCAACATCATAATCTTTATCCCACTTCTCTGACATCACCTCTCTGAACTCGACCACATCAATTGAGCCCAAGAGATCGAGCAGCGGTTCCCCCATATTAGCTATCTGAAGCTGACATCCTTCACAACAAGCAAAATCAAAAAATGCCACCTTGGGTTTTCTCATCAGAATGCCTCGCTCATATGCTTTATTTGTTCATAATTAAAAACAGGACCATCCTGACAGCAGTATACATTCTGTATCTGGCATCTGCCGCACTTGCCCATGCCGCACTTCATATGACGCTCGAATGAGACCAGTATCTGTCGCTCCGGAATATTTTTTTCAAGCAGCTCCTTTATAACAAACTTGTACATGACAGGAGGCCCGACAACAACAGCAAAAGTCCTCTCCGGTTCAAGATCAACGCCAGGAATAAGTGTTGTAATGACCCCGACATTGCCGGCCCAGTCAGGTTCAGCCTTGTCAACTGTGCATTCATAATGCACATCCATTCTCTTGTTCCAGCTGTCAAGTTCATTTATAAAAAGCATGTCTTTGGGAGATTTGCATCCAAGCAGTATATGCACCTTGCCAAAATCCCTTCTGTTATCCAGAACATAATTTATAAGTGAGCGCAGAGGCGCTATGCCAAGACCGCCTGCAACTATGAGAAGATCATTCCCCTCAAATATTCTTATTGGAAATCCCTTGCCGTACGGACCTCTTATACCAATCAAGTCGCCTGCTTCAAGTTTATGCATAGCGTGAGTTACCTTGCCTACGGCTCTTACACAGAGGTCAAAAGAATTTTTTGAGGTTGGAGATGAACAGACCGAGACAGGCACTTCGCCAACGCCAAAAAGTGATGCCATAACAAACTGACCAGGCTCATGATCAAGGCTCTGCCCGCCTTCGAGTGCGATCTCGAACATCATTTCATGCTCTGTCATCCTTTTAGCGCGTAGAATCTTTGCCTTTTTGGAGATATACCTGGACTCTTTTATAACCATTTTATCCATAGCTTGTTCATCCTCTCCTTTATTAGTGCATTTAGCGTATCTTTCAACTTTATGCCGGCCATGCATGCCCTGCTGCATCTGCCGCACCCTGTGCAGAAAAACCTCGAAAACTTCGAAACAGGATACTCAAACTTTCTGTAGTATCTATGCCTCTGCCTTGCTGCCCTCGACTTTCTGAAGTTTTCGCCTCCTGCCACTTTTGCAAAAGGCTCGAGCTGGCATGAGTCCCACTTCCTGTATTTCTTGCCTGTATTCATATCAAGATTTATATCATCAATGATGTCAAAACAGTAGCAGGTGGGGCAGACATTTGTGCAGTTGCCGCATGACAGACACTTCTTTTCCAGATCCTCCCATACATCACTGTCAAAAGACCTCTCAAAAAGCTCCGGAATATCTCTGGGTTCTATTGGAATCTCATTTTTGAATATCTGCTTCTTCTTTTCACGAAGAGCCATAAAGGCATCAAAGTGGGATCTCTCAGGCTTCTTGAACATTTTTGAAGTCTCGACCATATCTTCGCCAGCCTGGGTATTGACATGAACTACAAAAGAGTCGCCAATATCTGTAAAAAATAGATCATATCCGCCGTTAGGCATATTTGAGTTGACTATATTGCAGCTCGCGTGTTCATCACAATATTCATTGCACTCGAGACCGATTATACTTATCTGCCTTTTCCTCAGAAGATAATTATAATCCTTGGGCCTTTCAGAAAAGACCATATTCAGACACTGGATGCCTGCAAGATCACAGGTATGAACGCCAAAGATGGCCATCTTCTCTGTCTCGAGCACAGCATTAACTTCGAGACCGGACTTGAGATCATACTCAAGAAGCGTCTCTCTCTGAGGCATAAAGTACTTTTTTGGAGGCAGTATTGTTGGTATATACTTCAGCTCAATATCCTTGGCTGAGGTGACCTCCTCAAACGAATATGTGCCATGTCCTTTTGACACAGGGGCTACAACCTTCTGATCACTTGAAAGGTGAGCTATAAAACTGCTCAGGTCATCTTTTCTGAGCACAAGATACTGCAGATCTTTCATATCAGCCTCTCATTTGCCGTTTTTTGATTTTATTCGAATACAGCAAAAAACTGACTACGGTCACTAATATAGTTTACATAACATTAACAAGTCAACTATAAAAAAGTTTTATAAGCATGATAAGTATTTTTAAATATTTTTGTTGGAATATTAATAAGGCCAATGATTGTCAAGGAACTTGGAATTTCAAGCCGTATGCATGTTGAACAAAATACTCTGACAATGATCCATACATCGAATAGCACAATAAAAAAAGAGGGGCATAATAAATCCCGCCCCTTTTCCATGATATTAATTTGAGTTATTTAACAGGTTGCTTTTTCAATAAAAACCGCTGAAGAGAACTCTCTCCAGTCATGTGGTTCTCTTTATCAAAAGCTGTCACCTTCCATGAGTAGGCCCGATCTGACAAGAATATATTTTTAAGGACAAGATCAGGAAGCGTATAGGATGTCTCGTTAGTGTATGCTGAAAAAAGCGGGCTGCCATCTTTTTTGTCATAGAACTGCACCAAAAAGAGCATTGGCGTACGGAGCCCTTCCCATGAAAACTTGACCGGTTCATAATCAAGCGATGCTTCAGCAGCAGGCTCAATGAGTTTAAGCTGAAGCGGTTTTGCCTTATACTCATTTGGAGTGACAAAATAAATTATTGCAGGCAGAGGAATAGCATTCGAAGGCTTTGTAATAACAAATTTGACCACATGTGTACCTGTATCAAATGTAGGAAGCGGGGGAATAGCCGGAGACTGAAGGGTTACTGTTCTGCCGTAGGAAAGGTGCTGGAACACCCTTGTAATAATTCGTCCATCAACCTCCCAATATCCCTCAAGTAGCCCTGAACCCGTAAACTTCACATCAGCAAACGCCTTTAGATCAGGATAATTTCTCTCGACTGTTGTTTCAGCTCTCCTATTCTTGAAATAAAGTTCAATTCTCTGCACTGTAAATTCAGAGGCTGCCTCTGTAGTAATAGTGAAGTTAACATCTATTGGTCCTTTTGTAGTTACCCTTCTATACACAAAGCCACTCGCTCCCTGTCGAACCGCCCGCTCTATAACCCTAACCGGCACTACCACTGCTTCAGAAACAACACCTGAGCCATTTCTGATAGTAATTGTCCAGGGGACTGCATTGGTTGCTATAGGAGAGCCTCCCACCAGGAATTCCCCATGTGTAGAACTTATTGAAGATGCATCAACAATGCCGGCAGCCTGAAAACTTATGTTCACAACACTGCTCTGCCCTCTTGGTATTTTCACAGAGGAAGGCGATGCAATCACTCCTGCATTTGTCTCATAACAAAATAAAAAAGAGAGTAAAAAAGCAAAAAACAATATTATGATTTTTTTCATAACTCCTCCTAAAATGAAAAAGGGATGGCAGTAGCAAACACTATAAACAGCTTAAATTCATCCCTGTTTAAGTTCGAGGCTACCTTATCCGTAATCTTCTCATACCCGCCCCACAGTGAGACACTGGGGTTCAGATAATCCCTGAAAAGCTCTTTTATATCATAACCTAACCTGAAGTTGGCATTAAATATTTTTGTATTTGCAGAGCTGTCATCAGCCTTTACAATAGTATAGGTGCTGCCTGTATCAAAAAAAGCCTTGTCCCTTAAAAATCTTGTGCCAAAATTTAACCCTGCAGTATAAGTATCCGTCCATACATTGGTGGCATGAACTTTTGATTTATTGTACGAAAGTATTGAGCTGACAGAGCAGCCCACAGACGCGTATGAAGGAACAAGAGTGAAGGTCATGGTTGTTGTATCATTGTTTTCTGCTGTCTTGTCATTCATTAGAGAATAGCTCGAAATAAAACCCAAATTAAAGCTTCCTGCAAGGTAATTTAATTGTGCTGAAATAGTATCAACATCCATATTTACAGGGGTAGATCCTGCAGGTTCTTTTGTACTTTCCTGAACGCTCTTATGATAATTAATTCCTATCGGAAGGTTATTAATGCCTGTAAATGAGTAATCAATATTAGCCTGATAGCTCACAATCCTGGGGAACATATCATCACTTTTAACATTATCATTGTAACGAGAGAACCCGACATTCAACATATGAATACCAAAGTTGGCGCCTCCTCGTAATGCCAGGCCCTGTCTGTCTTTCTGCAGACCCTCGTTTCCTGTCACCGCATAATCCCTGCCTATGTATTCGTAAAGAGCCTCATATGTGTAAACGCCGCTCATGCCATCTATCCTGAGCCTGTAGGCATGGTCGCTCTTTTTTTCGAACTCATCAGTGGTATCAGGATCAAATTTGGAGAAGCTCGCCTCCATCTCGGTACGAAGCCTGTTCTCAAAAAAATCAGAAGTGATCAGAAATCCTGCCACCTCTCCCCTTGAAGGTCCCGGGGTAGTGGTAATGCCATATGTATTTTGTATATTGGAACTTGTGGATACAGCTGCATTATTAGAGAGTGTTCCGCCCTTTGAATATATTGTTTTTACCTCCATCTTCCTGTCAAACATCTTTACTGCAGCAGACACACCGGTAATATGATCGCTGGTTGTCATGCCGATGCCAAGCCCTCCATGAAAACCATAGACCTGGTCGCCCCTTACCGCAAAACTGTTCAACTCAATATCTTTGTAGGTTAGACCTAACTTCCCGCCTCTGCGTGCCAGGCCGGAAACAGTATAAGCCGACTCTTCAACAAGAACATCTCCGATTTCCGTTTTCAACTGAAACTGGTCTTTTGTGTATTTGCCAATAAGAAGAAAATCCACAAGACTCAATCCTTTATCAAGAATGGATTGCCCCTGGTTCTGTTCCAGCTGCTGACCATTTATAATAGTTGCCGGAATACTCTGGTCAAAATATCGCAGATTAGTGGTAAGCTGAAATTCCCACGCCTTCTCCTTTATCTTTGATGTAGAACTGAGATTCCCTTCTATCTTTGAATTCGGAGTCCCGGCTGAAGAGCTGGGTTTGACAAGCGCAGATTCATATGTAACAGATGCTTCATTCTTTGAATATGCCTCCTCAAACGCAGCAGTATCACGAGTTCTGAATGAAATATTTCTTTGATATGTTCTACCCTCTTTATCAACAGCTATAATGCTGATCGTATGCGGTCCTGCATTCAATGGAACCTGAGGTTTGAACTCAAATCCATTGTCAGTAGCAATCAGCACAGGGGTGACATCTGCACCATCTATCAGCACAACAAGTGTTGTAAATGGGGATGCTTCAGTGTATTCAGCCTTAACATCAGGCTTCTTGCCGATTATTTCAGCGCCGTCAGCCGGAGTAATCGACCTGATCCACTCCTTTTGCATATCAGACGCTGCTGCTGAAGGCTGTTGCTGCGCCCATATGTATGATGGAGCTGTCAAAGGCAGCAGTATTACAAACAATATTAATAGCTTCAATATCCTCATCTCTTCTCCTTTATTATCTATGGCAGCAAAACCTCAATGGTGTCAGACGGCTCTCCCTCAACGCCATTGCCTGATCTGTATATAACGCGGTACTGCACTTTACCCTTTGAAGGCAGGTCTGCATCAACAACCTGCGTTGATGCGCTTAAAGGTCCGGCAAGTTTTTTCCATGCTCCATCTTCTCTGCTGAAAAGCACAAACGCCACAAGACCTGAAGGCGGAGCTTCAAATGAGATAACCATATGAGGAAATGGAGACGACATTAGCTTTGCATCAGGACGAACTGGTTTCGGAATATCAGGACTGCCGATGCGCACTACCATTGGTCTGGAAGGCTCACTTCTGTTGCCTGACTTGTCTATTGCTACCATCCTGTACCAATACTCCTTGCCAGGCTCAACAAAGGCATCCTCAACTTTTCTCAGATCGCCTGCAATTGGATCCCCAATTACAAGCCCGGGATCATTTATCGAACCGCCTCTCAGAAGCAGAAATTGAGCTGTGTCTTCTTCAGGAAGCGCTGGTGAAAATTTCAGCTCAGCCTTTCCGCCCCTGCCGCTCACATCAGTGATATAAGGAGGAGCCGGAGGCAGAGTATCCGGCTGCAAGACTTCTATAGACTTACTCGGACTGCTCTCTTTATTGTCAAACCCCACAGCTACAATCCGGTAGCTGAATTTCTGTCCATTCTGTTTTCCAAAAAAATCGTCATAAAGAGGTTCAGGCGTGACTCGCTCATTCATGCGGACCCATTTACTTTTTCCCTCTGAACTGCGTTCAACAAAATATCCTGCAACAGGGAAAGATACCGCGTTCCATGTAAGCCTGACACGACTATGCCCTGCTGATGCCTTAAGACCTTCAGGCTGCGGCACCTTACCTTTATTTATCGCCTGCTCAGAAACAGTTTGAGAAGCATGTCCCATGCTGCCGCGAAGTCCAACGCTCCTTACACGGTAATAATACTGAGTGCCTCCGCGCACATCATCATCCTTAAATTCATTTATATTAGCCGCAAGCCCTTTTGGAGTGACCACCTCATAAGGGCCTTCATAAAGATAGGAGCGCTCAATAACATAAGATCTTGTATATGGATTTTTATTTGATTCCCAGCTTAGAAGAACATATCCCTCGCCTGCTTTTATATTTGTCAGTTTTGGAGGAACCATACCTGAAAAATCAGGAGAAAACACCTTTATCATGGCTGGAGCGCTCTTTCTCCCAAAGATATCCACTGCATATGCACGGTATGTCAGTTCAATTTCAACAGGAGGTTTTTCCTCTAAAAAAGTGTGGTTAATTGCCCTGCTTCCATCTGTCTTTGAACTGACAAACATTGGCTTTTGAGTAAGAAGCGAAACTCCGCCCTTTGAATCCTCGCGCTTAATCATGTAGGCAACTGTTGGATTTACAGAATTTTCTTTTGGATCCACCCATGAAAGCAGAATGCCTTCTGCTGATATATCTGCTTTCAGGTCTGCAAGAGACTCAGGAAGAGGCGTTGAGCGATGAGAATCTATTTTCCGGCTCTGCAATACTGCACCAGACTTGCCTGATGCATCCAGAGCAACAAGCCTATAAAATATCTCTCCCTGTTCAACTTTGGAATCAGTATATCGAAGGCCAAGGGCATGACCATAAACCGGATCGATTATGGCATTCAGCCCCAGAATAACCGAAGCTGCATTAAGCTCCTCTGGACTCAGGCTGCCCTTTTTAATTTTCGCGGCAAAGTCCTTTATTCCGGATGCCTCTTTTGGCTTCACCCTACTAAGGGCAGCTTCGTCAAAAGCAGGTCCAATACCATTTGCAACAATAGCTGTTTTGCCGCGTGCAATGCGTTCCAGTCTCCAGCCGCCTTTGGGCCATGCATTCTTTGCAGGAGCCCAGAAGAGAGATATTGTTCCTTTGCCGTCTGAAGCAGTCCATAGATTCCCCTTTACCTGCGCTGAGCTGTAGCAGGGCTGTAAAAGAGCTATCAAGCAGAGAAGCACAATTATTTTAAAAAAGTTTTTCATTATCTGCTCCTAATAACTGAAGCTTCCACAAACTTCGGGATTCCAGAGTGGTATCGGGATTTCAACACATGCACGCGTCTTTATGCTTATTGGCATGGCCTCAACATCAATTTTTGCAGAAAGCGAGGGGCCGATGCAGACACCATAAGCACACAACTCGCTGCCCATCTTCCCCTGGGCATAGCCTGAAATATGAGGACCTGGAGCTGCCGCAACACCTATGTCATATGAACCATAAACATGACCTGAGAGCGGCCCTGCTTCTGCTTTGAGATCAGATGACATGCCACCGCCAATACTCACTCCTTCGTTGCCGATCATAAAATAGCCTGTTGTATCCCGAATCAGCATATGTGCTTTCAGACGGGGACCATCCTTCTTGCCTGCATGGATATGCCAGTTCCCGCCGCCAAAGTGAAGAGTTGCTGCATTTGCTGGAGCCTCAACATATATTGCATCACCAAAAAGACTCAGCTTCCCTGCGAGCATGCCGTCAAAATTACCTGAAGCATACTGAAAGTAGCCATGAAAGCTTCCCTGGCCTGAATAGTTTGTGGTCATCAGCCATGCATGATAATCCATTCTGGCAGCGCCGCTTTTTCTGACAGTAAAGTCGCCATCCAGCATATAAGGAAATTTACTTGGGGCTCCCACGCGCATTCCTGCCATGAAAATATAATCCCCTTTCATATCAGGAACAGCAGTTTCAAGAGAGGCTGCATTCTTGAATGCATCGATTGGAAAGTTATATCCGAGTCCTCCGCGAATCATATAAAGGCTTAAAAACGGCGGTGCAATCGGGATGCCGGAATGCCCCAATGGGATGGAAGCTCGGGTAAGCCAGTAGTCATTATTCCCTTTATAACCTAAAAGAAATTCTGCCTTTATCGGAGGTCCTCCAAAAAGGCCAATATCTACTGTGCCGAGATATCTGGTCTCCTGATTAGACTTGGGAGCATAAACCGGCTGGATAGTTGCATCAACTGTTGGCTGGCCAGCAGGAAGTATTGCCTTAACTGCAAATGGTCCTGTAAAAGGACCTGTTCCACTATATACATCTGCAGGCCTTACAATTGCATACAGCACCTGGACATCAGCAAGCGGCAGCACATCCGAGAGACGAAGTCTTGTATTGATATTGAACTTTAGCCTGTCGTTGTCTGTTTTTTTAGTATCAAGATCAACAGAAACCAGATCGAGCACTGTTTTGCCTAAATTTGCAGAGCCTGTAAGGTTAATTGTTTTTGATGTTGCGCCTTTTGCAAAAAATGAGCGTCCATGCATATCAAAGAAGAGTTCAGGCACATTAATCTGCGTAAAAGGTTTTGCTTCTGCAATAAAGTCAAATCTGGTATCAGTACGAACTGCCCATGAGATATTTTCCTCATGTACAAAAGCAAGGTTATTTGCCTTCATCTTTATATTTCCATATTCTCTGAGCGGCACTGTACCTGAAAGGGGAAAAATGATGCCTTTGTCACCGCCACCCTGATAGTGGAGTTTAGCATCGCCCTTCATATCAGTATCAAGCCAGGGCACATGCACTATCATATTTTTATAAATTGCTTCGAATATGCCTTTTTCAGCACGGACATCAATAGAATCAAAGTGTATGGAGCCTTCACCAATCTTCGCATCAAAAACACCTGTTTTTGTCTCACCGCATATACCTGGATTACTAACAGCCCAGTCAGATACCGCAGGAGTAAAAGAACCTGAGCCGACAAGATCCAGGGTATAAGGGATGAGGGTCGCATTGCCAAGATGCACTCCAACCCACTTTGCGCCTCCACCAGTGCCGCACAACGCGCTTACCGGTCTGCTCCCCTTTTTTCTGCTCAAATCAATGGTTACATCATTTGATTCAATTTTAAAGCTGGACCATCCAATAAGAGTTCTTGGCAATTGCAGCTTCTCTACAAACCAGTCGCCTTCTGATGTAACAGGTGCAGAGAGATTTTTCCATACATGAGGCTTTTCGATTCCTTCCACTCGCAGTGTGTCATGTAGGTTAAGCGTCAGTACCGCATTCACCTTGTCACCTGCTGTCCCCTCGATTTTATCCAAAGTACCGAGCAGACCAGGAGCCTGAATTTCCTTGCCTATTGTTGCAAGGAGCTTGCCGCTCTTCACATGCATTCCATCCGGCACTTCCCAATTTTGGAATGTAACCGGAATAGAGTACTCCTCAGCATCTGTCGCATCTTTGGTAAATCTGAAAAGTAGATTCCCTCTGCCGCTATACTTTGTACCCTGTTTTGTCACATTATTCTGCAGTCCTGAAATCCTGAACTCTCCATCTTCTTTTGTCGGAAAAACAAAAGTGCATGGCTGGTTCGGATCTGAAGCAGTCACAAGATATGTCTTTGGTGATGACTCGACAAAATAGGGTTTCTCTTTTATAAATGCAATCTTGCCGGCAGATGCTGCCAAAGAATCATTTACATAAGCGACCTGCGGCATTCCGCTCTTTACTGATTTGTATGGCGACATATAACCTATCTTTAGTGATTTTTTCCCATTCTGTGAACTATTTAAAGCCTTGTTCAGAGAAGCACCCATCTGAGGATTGTCAATTGCAAAGTTGACAGATTTGCCCAGATCAGGTGACTGCAGATTAAAGAGCACCTCCGCATCTATTGTGACTGAATACTTGCCAATGTCTTTTTTGCCTTTAAGCAGATTTCCTGAATTTGGCAGTGTTGCATCAACACTTATCTTGATCGGAGGCCATTCACGCGGATCGCGCTCAAGGTTTTTTCTTGATTCTGATTCAGGCACATGATGCTCCTCCTGGCGGAGCACAACACCGTCACGCAGCCATCTGATCCTCGCATTGCCTGTGCCGTAATAATTCAGCTTTGCTTCAGCCATGAGTGATTCATCACAGGTGGCGGCAGCTGCATCAGCCAGGTTTACTACCCCTGCTTTTGAAACACTCTGCTTCTGTACAGCTGATACAGAGGCTGATTTTGTTACATTAATATTTGTCTGTGTTTGTGAGACACTATCCTTTGCTGAAACAGAAGAAGACTTGCCAACCTGTTTCTTTGCTGATCCAGAAGCGGATTTTGATTTCGTTCCTTTGGCATCGTGCCCCGGGAATCCTGAAATCTCTATGGATTCCAGATGAAGGGGACCAGTAGCATCAATATCTTCCACTTCACGAATATCAACAGTTTTGCAATATATAACATATGCGCGGCCCGCAACATCAAGCGCTTTATTGCCTGCGCTGGATTGATTTGCACCTGTCCTGACAATCCTGAAGTATGGATTACTCCTGTTTTTGTCAACCTGCTGCGTGAGGGTATCAATATTTATTCCCTGGAGCTCATCATTTGAAAGCTGATAAATCCTGATGTGATAGCTTCCCCAATGCTTGTATGTATGTTCAACATTATCTAGAATTTCATACTCGATTCGTGTTGGCGATCCATAAGACCCCGTACTCTTTTTCACTCCTGTAGTTTTTAGAGTAAGCGGATGCATTGCTGTTCCATCGCCCCAGTCGAGCACAACATTCACATACTCTGACGGAGCATTTAAATTGACATTATCTATACATGGTGGAATCTCGCACTGTCCAGAAGATCCTGATGCTGACTGCGCGGGATTGGTTACGCTGTGCGCTGCATATGGAGATTTTTCGAGTGTAAACTTACCGCTCATGCGGAGCACATCTCCAGGATAAATATTATTATCCACTACAGGTTCATCAACCTCCTCCCATATATACTTGAACCCTTTCTTCACCTTTTTCTTCACCTTTTGTGTCTTGCATTTGCCCTCTCTGTCAAGGACGCACTTTTCACTTATCTGTTCAATATTCAAGCTTCCTGTTGTAATGCCGGAAGCAGGGCATGCCTTGATGCCTGTTGGTTTATCAGGTCTGCTTAAAGGCCATCGTTCAGAAATTTCGACCTCCAGTCCAACCTGCTCTGCTGATTTCAGATCATCAGCTAAAGTCATATTAACGCTGCCGGGATGTGTTTGAATTTCCACCTTTGCTTTCTGGAGAGAAACGCTCTGCTGTACCTTGCCTGTCTGTTGAAATCTGCCTGTTTTCTGGACATCTTTTAAAGGAGCAGTAGTGACCACAGGAATCTTATTCATTGGAGAGTTGATTTCAGTAACTTTTGTACCATTGCTGTTATAGATGCGATAGCCTGCCACTTCCCAGAAAAGCTCTGTCTCATCAGGATATTTAATCTGTTTATCATTCTCCTGATTAGAATTATCTGTTTTGGAAACTTTGGTAGCCTTCTTGCCTTTTGCAGTATTCTGTGAGGCAGTTACAGCGTTAGTGGAGGATGTTGTTACTGATAGTTGCGGATTAAGAAATTCAGCCAGAAACTCTGCATCAGGTCTAAAATATGTAGGCACTTGTCTGACTTTTTTGCCTCCTGGCAGCATAATATCAATTCCATCTATTTTTATGGTCTTGAGAATCTTGCCGCCTGTATCGAGGATTCTTAACTCAAAGTAGTCTGCAAGCCCTGGATTCTGCTCTTTCCACTTGAATACCACACTATCATCAAGCAGAGGAGCCCCAATATCTGTTCTCATATGATCTACAGAATTTGGCAGTTCAACTACCCCCCATTTCGGATCAGTAAGAATTATCTCACCTTTTTTAAAGGACATATCAAGCGGTTTAAATCTTATGGGTGCGCCGGCTTTCCCGGACATGACTTTTGAAACAGGATAAATCGAGATTCCGGTCTGCGTGCTGCTGAATGTCTGGGTTGAATCAAGCCGAGCCTTGACCTGCCGGTTGAATACAGGTTCAGCAGACTCTGAAACAGCCACCTCCATCTGAGCAAGATTCCCGCTTAATACCTTTATCTCTGTCTTAGCCTCAACACCGGCGCCGAAGTTAACTTCCATATTCTTTGTAAAATTGCTTCCCTGCAAAGTTATAAAATAAGACTCTCCCTGATACCAGATGTTGGGTGTTATCATGCTGATCATGAACGAAGAGGTGGGCATGGTACCCGGCTGAGGCGTCGGAGGGGCAGGAGGTACAGGTGAAGATGGCTTAACCTCCACAAAAGCGCTCGAGTCTGTTATCTGGTTTCCGTATCTGATAGTTACACGATGCTTTCCAAGAGGAGCATTTGGAGAAACCTGCACAGATACAGACATTGTGGCGCCAACAGTCGGGCGGCCAAGAACTGTAATGCCTTCTCCAAACCCGAGTTCCATACGCTCGGCAAGATTCCTTGTAGTCAAGGTGAGCGAATGAATCTGTCCCTGTAGAAGCGTAGAAGGCGTTACTGAAATAACATCCGCCTGAGGAGCTGAAATATTCCCGTCAGGTCCAATTGATGGTTGTGCTATAACAGCAATACTTGCCGTAGCCTTTCTTACAGCATTATTGCTGCTGGTTATGGTAATTTCATGCTTGCCTAAAGCGGCATTTTGTAGAACAGAAACATCGACTCTGGCAGTAGTATCGCTAAGATACTGGATGCCCTTCACAACAACACCTTCTCCAAAGGAGAGGCCCATTGATCTTCCAAAATTCCTTGTTACCAGAATTAAAGAGTAGTTCTGCCCCTGCATCAGTGTTGACGGAGAAACAGAGATAACATCCGCTGCCTTTACTGGCTGAAGCAATCCAGGGCTCTTCTGTATTGGAATTGTTTTTTGGGAAGGCAGAGGCATTCTCTGTATTTCAGCTGCATGGCTGACAAAATGAAAAGCAATGACAGACAGGGCGAAGAGAATAAATATGAAAATGACTTTATTGCGTTTTAGAGGCTTTATATCCGCACCATCCTGCGAGCTTTTATCCCCGTATCAAAACATCAAAGTCCCTCCACAATTTTAGAAAGTATAGTCTATTCAAAACCACTTGTCAACAATTAATATATCCGTACTTATGTAAATAAATTCTGGTGAAATATTTTTTTCAAAATCATACATAATCAATCTGATTTGCTTTTTATGCATTGACATAAGAAACAGCGTTAAATACAACTAAAAATCAAGATGATTAATCTGGGCAAACAGTCCTCACCACACAAATTCCGGATGCTTATTAGACCTCTTTATCCTGCATCTGTTTTAATATCCTGATGGAAAATAAAAATAGAGTATTCGATCTGATAGAGTCTCTTAAAAAAGATCGGATAATCGGCCGGGCCATAACGGAAATCAGATACATGCCGTCTAAAGATGCAGAGTATGCTCCATTGCAGATGAATCCTGCTGTCGAGGCTGCATTAAGAGAAACAGGCATCACACAACTCTATGCTCATCAGGCAGAAGGTATAAGTGCTGTACGATCAGGCTGCAATGTGGTTGTAATGACTCCGACTGCAAGCGGCAAGAGTTTGATATACAGCATACCGATTATAGAGACCCTGCTGCATGAGCCAGAGGCAAAGGCGCTCTACATATCACCTCTCAAGGGGCTTGGTCAGGATCAGGCTCAAAAACTTGGCAGTCTGCTCAGGCTGGTAACAGGCATTGAAGATGAAAAGAAACAGACGCTCCGTGCGGAGGTTTATGACGGCGACACATCAGCATACCGCAGAAAAAAGATACGCGAGAACATCCCCTCAGTAATCTTCACCAATCCGGATATGCTGCATTACGGGCTGAACGCATTTCATAAAAAGTGGGAGCCGTTTTTCAGTAATCTTCGATATGTGGTGATAGATGAGATACACGCATACAGGGGAGTGTTCGGTTCAAATGTGGCTCATATACTAAGACGGCTCAGGAGAATATGTGAATACTGGGGCAGCAGTCCGCAGTTCATCGCATCATCAGCAACCATAGCCAATCCAGAAGATCTTGCATCTCAGCTTACAGGACTTGAGTTCAGTCTTGTGAGTGCTGCAAATGCACAGCAATCCGGCAAGTATTTTATCTTTCTCAACCCATTTGACAGTCCTTATACAGCATCAACGCATATTTTCACAAAGTGCCTTGATGCAGGCATGAGAACAATACTCTTTACAAAGGCAAGAAAAATAACCGAGCTTATCTACAAATGGGCAAGCGAGAGAGCACCCATGATGGCAAAAGCCATCAGTCCATACAGGGCAGGTTTTCTGCCGTCAGAGCGCAGGGAGATAGAGCAAAGGCTTTTCAGCGGAGAACTGAGAGGGGTTATTTCAACAAGCGCGCTCGAACTTGGAGTTGATATTGGAGGGCTCGACGCTTGCATACTCTGCGGTTATCCCGGCTCTGTATCGAGCACATGGCAGAGGGCAGGAAGGGTCGGAAGGCAGGGGCAGGAGTCGCTCGTTGTGATGATTGCGCTAAATGACGCGCTTGATCACTACATTTCAGGACATCCTGAAATGTTTTTTGACAAACCTCATGAGGCATGCATATGCGATCCGGATAATCAGGATATACTCAAAAAACATCTTGTCTGCGCTGCTGATGAAGTGCCTGTCAGCAGCAATGAATCCGTATACACCTCAGAGAAGGCAATCAGTATGATCTCTGAACTTGAAGCAACAGGATTTCTTAAAAGAACAAAGAACAGAAAATCGCTCTACTCAAAAGAACGAATGCCCCACAGAACAGTATGGATAAGAAGCATCGGAACTCCGCTGAAGCTGAGGGACGAGAACTACAAGATAATAGGCGACCTTGACGGCAGAAGAATATACAGGGATGCTTTTCCAGGAGCAATATATCTTCACAAGGGGAAACAATATATTGTCAGGGAACTTGATCTCAAAAGCAACAGCGCCATATGTGCGGAGACAGACGCGCACTACTATACCAATGCTCTCTCCCACGAAGATGTTGAGATACTCGGCAGATCTGAAAGAGTGCCAACAGGCAGATCAAGAGATGTGCAATTTCATCAGGGCAGAATAAGGATCAACTACCAGGTTACCGGATACGACCAGAAGAATATTTATGACGGTACAAGGATAGCTCGCCACTCAGTAGATATGCCTGAATATATTTTTGAAACAGATGCGATCTGGATGATGATAGACCGATCTTTAGCAGAGACAATCAGACAAAAGAAGTATGACCTCGCTGGCACAATGCATGCGGCAGAGCATGTTTTGATAAACACCATTCCGCTTTTCGCCCTGTGCGATAAAGGCGACCTCGGGGGTATGAGCTATGCCATGTATCCTGAGACAGAAAGCCCTGCTATTTTCATTTATGATGGATTTGAGGGCGGCATGGGCCTTAGCAGGCGCGCGCTTGAGATGCCGCATATGTGGATAGACTCATCCATAAGCATAATGCGTGAATGCGGCTGTGAGAGCGGTTGCCCTGCCTGTGTGCAGGACTCACAATGCGGTTCTGCGAATAATCCTCTCGACAAGGACGGGGCTGTATTCTTTCTGAACTATCTGCTTGAAGAAGAGGGGATTTAAATAAAAACAGAGGGTATTTGAACTGTTAGTTCAAATACCCTCTGTACCTAATCTTTTTTTTCAGAATCTTTTTTCTTTTTCTCCGCCGGAGGTCTTATGACTATTCAGGTCGGGATTCCAAGCTTGGGAAATACAAATACCTGCAACAGTATCCATATAGCTATCAGCAAAAGACCTAAAAGAATCTCATTCATCAATTTTTTGCTGCTTTAGACTATTTAACTTCCTTAGCAGCTTCCTTGTCTTTTTTAAAAACTGCAGTCTCATAATCAACAAACTCGATTATTGCCATAGGCGCACGATCATTAACCCTGAGCCTTGTCTGCACTATTCTAAGGTAACCACCATTTTTATCAGCAAATCTTGGAGCTATTTCAGAGAAGAGTTTAGCTACAACAGCCCTGTTGGGAATATAAGAAAATACCATACGCTTTGAGTGCAGGTCATTCTGCTTACCGAATGTTACCATCTTCTCTGCTATCCCCTTTATCGCCTTCGCGCGCGCGAGGGTTGTCTCTATTCTCTGATGCTCCAGAAGAGAACTCACAAGTCCTCTCAAAAGCGCTTTGCGCTGGTTGGCGGTTCTGCCAAAAAGGCGTCCTGCTACTCTATGACGCATTTCTTCCTCCTTTTACCGCTATGCCATCCTTGTCCAGTCTCATTCCGAACTGAAGGCCCATTGTGGCGAGTATCTCTTTAATCTCATTGAGCGACTTGCGGCCAAAATTCTTTGTCTTCAACATCTCGTACTCAGTCTTCTGGACGAGTTCTGCGATTGATTTTATATTTGCATTCTTGAGGCAGTTAAAAGCCCTCACTGAAAGCTCAAGTTCATCAATACTTCTGTTTAAATTATCATTGGAATCAGCAGAAACAACTACTGTACTTGATGATCCCTCAGACTTTGAGTCAGATTCTGCTTCTTCAACAAATATGAAGAGATCAAGATGATCCATAAGTATTGAAGCAGCATCACTGATAGCTTTTTCAGGCGAGATACCGCCGTCAGTCCACACCTCCATCACGAGCTTGTCATAATCTGTGGACCTTCCCACTCTGGCCTTGTCAACCCAGAAGTTAACCTTCTTTATAGGAGTAAATACCGAGTCAACTGATATCGCATCAACAGCCATATCCTCTTCCTTGTTAAGCTCTGCAGGAGAGTATCCCTTGCTCTTTCTGATATACATCTCCATCTCAAGAGTCACTCCTGAATCAACAGTTGCGAGATATTGATCAGGGTTGAGCACCTCAACACCTGAATCAGCCTCTATATCAGCCGCTGTAACTGCCTTTGGGCCTTTAATTTTTATTGTGACAACCTTCCTGTCATCACTATGCAGTTTAAACCTCAGCTTCTTTACATTCAGAAGCAGATCAACCACATCTTCCTTTACGCCTTTTATGCTGGAGAACTCATGAAGCACTCCGCGTATCTTTACGCCAGTGACAGCAGCACCCTCTATCGAGGATAACAGTACCCTTCTGAGTGAATTGCCAATTGTGGTGCCGAAACCGCGCTCCAAGGGCTCAACAACCAGTTTGCCGTAAGAATCAGTAAGTGTTTCATCATCAAAGTTTATCTTCTTAGGCAGCTGAAAGCCCTTTTTAACAAGATCCATGATAAGACCTCCTATCAGTCCGAAAAAATTTTCTAATCTAAAGGTTTACAGTTTTATTATTTTGAGTACAACTCTACTATCAGCTGCTCCTGTACCGGCAGCTGGAGTTCATCCCTCTGAGGAAGTCTTGCAAACTTGGCCTTCATATTGGCAGCATCAACCTCAGTCCATTCAGGGACTCCCCTGTGTTCAGCAACCTCGATGCTCTCTGTAATAATCGCATTCTGCCTGCTGGACTCTTTTACTGAAACCTCATCGCCGGGCCTCAGAAGATAGGACGGTATATTAACAGGCTTTCCGTTTACCATAAAGTGGCCATGCTTAACAAGCTGTCTTGCACTTCTTCTGTTAAGGGCAAAACCAGCTCTGTAAACAACATTGTCGAGTCTTCTTTCGAGAAGCTGAAGAAGCAGTTCGCCTGTAATACCCTTCATGCTTGCAGCTTTTGCAAAATATATCCTGAACTGGTTCTCCATTATGCCGTATATTCTTCTGACCTTCTGTTTTTCCCTGAGCTGAAGGCCATAGTCAGAAACCTTGCTTCTACCCTGGCCATGCTGACCCGGAGCATATTTTCTGCGTTCAATTGCGCACTTTTCCGTAGCGCACCTGCTTCCCTTGAGGAACAGCTTTTCACCTTCTCTTCTGCAAAGTCTGCAAAGAGGACCTGTATATCTTGCCATGTTAGACTCTCCTCCTCTTGGGCGGTCTGCAGCCGTTATGCGGCACAGGAGTAACATCCTTTATTAGTGTAATTTCAAGCCCCACAACCTGAAGAGCCCTTATAGCAGTCTCCCTTCCTGAGCCAGGGCCTTTTACATAGACATCTACATGTCTCAGACCCATTTCCATAGCCTTCTTTGCTGCGGCCTCAGCAGCCATCTGCGCTGCAAAAGGAGTGCCTTTTCTGGATCCCTTGAATCCAAGGCTCCCCGCACTTGACCATGATATGACATTGCCTGTCTGGTCAGTAATACTGATAATCGTATTATTAAAGCTGGTCTGTATATGAGCAGCTCCGCTTGGTATATTCTTCTTGACCTTTTTGCCGGTTCTCTTCTTCTGCGACATTAAATCAGCTCCTCCTTACTTTTTCTTGGAAACAAGCTTTCTTGGACCTTTGCGAGTCCTTGCATTTGTTTTAGTTCTCTGGCCTCTCAGAGGAAGCCTGGATATATGTCTGTGGCCTCTGTAGGAACCTATATCAATGAGCCTTTTGATGTTCATCGCTATTTCGCGCCTGAGGTCTCCCTCTACCCTGAAGTCCTTCTCTATAAGACTCCTTATCTTGACAATATCATCATCCTTGAGATCCTTTACTCTTGTGTCAGGATTGACCTTTGTCTGTTCCAGTATCCTGCCGGACAGGGTTCTGCCTATACCGAATATTCTGGTCAGGCCTATTTCGACTCTTTCATTTTTGGGGAGGTCCACCCCGGCAATTCTCGCCATTTTTATACTCCTTTTATCAGATTATGAGTTCTTTTATTTCCAGCTAATCAATCATCTGCTCCCGGAGCCGCGCACAGAAACAGAACGGGTCGAAAACTCTTCTGTTATCCCTGCCTCTGTTTGTGTCGCGGGTTTTCGCAGAGTATTCTTACTACACCCTTTCTCTTGACAATCTTGCATTTAGAACATATCGGTTTTACCGATGGTCTTACTTTCATTTAACTACCCTCCAGAAATTACTTGAATCTGTATGTAATACGACCTTTTGTGAGGTCATACGGAGAAAGCTCCATGGTCACTTTATCTCCGGGAAGTATCTTGATAAAATGCATCCTCATCTTCCCTGATACATATGCCAAAATTATCTGTCCGTTCTCGAGCGCCACCCTGAACATTGCGTTAGGCAAAGTCTCTACTATTGTGCCCTGAACCTCTATATTGTCTTCTTTTGCCATAGTTAAGCTAAAAATTATACCTTTGTCAATGTATTTTAGTCAAGATAACAGGTCCGTTTTTAGAAATCAGAACTGTATGCTCATAATGTGCAGAAAGCCTGCCGTCTGCTGTCACAGCTGTCCAGCCGTCAGGCAGGATATTAACTTCAAAGCTGCCTGCATTTATCATCGGCTCAATGGCCAGAGTCATGCCTTCCTTAAGCTTGGGGCCCTGGCCTGATCTTCCAAAATTCGGCACCTGTGGATCTTCATGCAGGGCCTTTCCTATACCGTGTCCCACAAAAGCCCTGACAGCAGAAAATCCCCTTGCTTCAACATAGCTTTGCACTGCAAATGAAATATCAGTCAATCTATTGCCTGCAACAGCCTTTTCAATGCCTGCGCCAAGCGAACCCTTTGTCGCATCCATCAACCTCTGTGCCTCATCGCTGATCTTGCCCACAGGCAGGGTTACTGCTGCATCGCCGTAAAATCCGTTGGCAAGCACCCCCAGATCAATGCTGACTATATCACCCTCTGCAAGTCTGACTTTGCTTGAGGGAATACCATGCACAACCTGATCATTAACTGATGCGCATATAGTGGATGGGTATCCCCGATATCCCTTAAATGCCGGGCGGGCTTTTCTTTTAAGAATCTCGCCCTCAGCAAAAGCATCAAGCTCTGCTGTGGATATGCCTGGCCCCACCAGCCCCTTTAACCCTTCCAGCACCTCTGCCACGATCCTGCATGGCACTCTCATCTTCTCAATATCAGAAGCTGTCTTAATTGTAATCACTTCTGCAGTCTAATCCCGTCTGCCCTTGAGACGACCCTTTTTAAGAAAGCCCTCATAGGATCGGGTTACAAGATGAGACTCGATTTGCGAAACTGTATCAAGCGCCACACCAACCGCAATCAACAGCGATGTGCCGCCAAAATAGAACGGCACTTTAAACTTGCCGATAAGTATCTCAGGTATTATGCAGACGATCGACAGATAAAGCGCTCCTACAAATGTGAGCCTGGAGAGCACCCTGTAAATATAATCTGATGTCTTCTGTCCCGGTCTTATGCCAAGAATAAACCCGCCATGCTTCTGCAGGTTGTCAGCTATATCAACAGGATTATAGATAACAGCCGTATAAAAATAGCTGAAGAAAAATATCATGCCCACATACATTAATGAATAAAGTATGTTGCCCGGTGAAAGCTCTCTTGCGAGCGACTGTACCCATGGAACAGCTATAAAGCTCGCAACAGTAGCAGGAAACATGATTACAGATGATGCGAATATCGGAGGGATAACTCCGGCAGTATTAATTTTGAGCGGAAGATGAGTACTCTGACCGCCAAACATCTTTCTTCCGACAACTCGTCTGGCATATTGGACAGGTATCTTTCTCTGTCCTCTCTCAATAAATACAATGCCTGCAACAACACCGACCATGGCCAAAACAAGAGCGATAACAAAAAATACTGACAGCTCTCCTGCTTTAACAAGATTGAATGTGCTGACAATCGCATTTGGGAATCTCGCAACTATACCGGCAAATATTACAAGTGATATACCATTGCCTATCCCGCGTTCAGTTATCTGTTCACCAAGCCACATTATAAATGCGGTGCCAGAAGTGAGGGTCAGCATGGTCATCAGCCTGAATGCCCATCCCGGATTCTGCACAAATGCACCGCCCTGCATTCCTTCAATACCAACTGAAATTCCGAACGACTGTATTATTGCAATGACTATGGTTGCATAGCGTGTGTATCTTACTATCTTTTTCTTTCCAGCATCGCCCTCTTTTGCGATTCTGCTGAGAGCAGGTATGACAACAGTTAAAAGCTGAAAAATAATGGAAGCACTTATATACGGCATTATGCCCAGAGCAAATATCGTGAGCTTGGAGAGGGCTCCACCAGAGAACATATCAAAAAAGCCCATCATGGCTCCGCCTTTGCTCATAAGAAACTTGCTCAGCTCTTCGCCGTTTATGCCGGGAGTTGGTATATGTGCGCCAATTCTGTATACGGCAAGCATCATCAGCGTAAAAAGTATTCTGTTTTTCAGCTCAGCAATTCTGAATACATTCTGGATGGTATTTATGAAGCTCAATTTAGAGAACCTCAGCCTTTCCGCCTGAAGCGGCTATTTTTTCAGCAGCAGAAGCACTGAATGCATGGGCCCTTACTGTTACAGCTCTGTCAAGAGTGCCATTGCCAAGCACTTTAAGACCGCACTTCATATCTTTAATAACCTTCTTCTGTATAAGTGTTTCAGGAGTTATTTCACTAAGATCGCTGAGTCTCGCAATATCAGAAAGATTGATCACAGCAAAATCAACCTTGAAATCGAAATTCTTGAATCCCCTCTTTGGAAGTCTCCTCTGAAGCGGCGTCTGTCCGCCTTCAAAAGCAGGTCCCTTTGTTCCACCTGAACGAGCCTTCTGTCCCTTATGGCCTTTTGTGGCTGTCTTGCCGTGGCCTGAACCAGGTCCGCGACCTATTCTTTTTGATTTTTTTGTGCTGCCGGGGGCAGGTGACAATTGATCTATTTTCATGTTAAGCCTTTACCTCCTCTTCAACTTCTTCTTCCTGAGTATGCTCTCCCTCAGCCTTGCCCCTGATCTTCATAACATGATCAGGATCTTTAAGTCCTGCAAGACCATTGAGAGTAGCCTTTACTGAATTGAAAGGATTATGTCCGCCGAGTGATTTTGCTACTATGTCCTGAACCCCTGCCACTTCAAATACTGCGCGCACAGGCCCTCCGGCTATAAGGCCGGTACCTTTTGGAGCAGGGTTCATAACCACCTGGTTTGATCCATATCTGCCTACTATCCTGTGTGTAGTTGTTCCATCCTTAAGAGGGAAGCGCATAAGTCTTTTCTTTGCCTGCTCAACTGCCTTGCGAATGGCCTCCGGCACTTCTGATGCCTTGCCCTTTCCGACTCCCACAATGCCGTTTGTATCGCCTACAACAACCAGGGCGCTGAAGGAAAACCTTCTACCACCCTTGACGACCTTCGCCACTCTATTTATGTAGACTACCTTATCCTTAAGATTAAGGCCTTCAGGATCAATCCTCTCAGTCTTCACCTTGCCTCCTAAATTATGATTATGAGCCGCCATACACCCTCAAAAGGGCAGGTACGGATCTAAAATTCGAGTCCAGTTTCTCTGGCGCTTTCTGCCAGAGCCTTTATACGGCCATGATAAACATACCCGCCTCTGTCAAATACAACGCTCTTTATGCCGGCTTTCTGAGCCTTTGCTGCAACCAGAGCTCCAACCTTTTTTGCAGCATCCACATTGCCTTTATGCCCTTTAGTCTCTTTAATTTCCTTGTCCTGTGAAGACGCTGCAACTATTGTCACACCCTTTACATCATCAATAATCTGGGCATAAATATTAGTCAGGCTTCTGAACACGCAGAGCCTGGGCCTTTCTGCAGTTCCTGATATCTTTTTTCTGATTCTTATATGCCTTCTTTTTCTTGAAACTTCCTTAGCAATCACTTAATGCCTCCGCATTTTATTTCGTGGTCCGGTTCCGCATTTTATCGCAGCCCGACAACCGCGTATTATCTACTTCTTGCCTGTCTTGCCTGCCTTGAGCTTTATGCGCTGGCCGGCATAGCGTACACCCTTGCCCTTGTAAGCATCAGGGGGGCGGATACTTCTGATATTAGCAGCTGCCTGACCTATGAGCTGCTTGTCTATGCCTGTCAGGGTTATGGTTGTCTGCTTGTCATCAATCGCCGCTGTGATGCCAGAAGGCAGCTCAAACTCAACTGGATGTGAATATCCGATATTGAACTGTATCTTGCTGCCCTTAACCTGAGCCCTGAATCCCACGCCGCTTATCTCGAGCACCCTCTTGTACCCCTCAGATACACCTCCGACCATATTGAACAGGAGGCTTCTGGTGAGTCCATGCAGGGCTCTGACAGATTTGATCTCTGATGTTCTGTTGACCACAACCTTGTTATCTTCAACAGCAACATTTATTCCATGAGGGCATATATGGGTAAGCTCACCCTTTGGCCCTTTAACCTTGATAGTTGAGTGCTTAATCTCAACATTAACATTGCTTGGTATTGCAACCGGCTGTTTTCCTATTCGTGACATCTTCTATAATCTCCTTACCAGATATAGCAGAGGACTTCACCGCCAAGTCCCTCATTGCGGCACTTTTTGTCAGTAAGTATACCCTTTGAAGTTGTAAGAACTGCTATTCCCACTCCGCCAATTACCCTGGGTATCTCATCTTTTCCCACATACACTCTTCTGCCAGGCTTGCTTATTTTCTGGAGGCCGGTCATTACAGGCTCGCCTTCAGAAGTGTATTTAAGCGTAAGGCGCAAAGAGCCCTGCTTCTTGTCTTTTATTATTTTGTATGACTTTATAAAGCCTTCTTCTTTGAGAATCTTGGCTATCTCCACTTTTATCTTGGACGCGGGTATGTCGAGCTTCTCGTTTCTGATAAGAAGCGCGTTCCTCATACGGGTCAGCATATCTGCGATTGGATCTGTTAACATCTGTATCTCTCCTACCAGCTTGATTTTGTTACGCCGGGAATCTGTCCCTTAAGCGCCAGTGCTCTGAAGCATATTCTGCAGAGTCCGAATTTTCTTAAATAGCCTCTTGGTCTGCCGCAGACCTTGCACCTGTTATACGCCCTCACCTCAAACTTGGGCGCTGTTTTACACTTTTCAATTTTGCATGTCTTAGCCAATGCCGCCTCCTTACTTTCTGAACGGAATGCCGATGTGACGGAGAAGAGTCTTGCACTCCTCATCAGTCCTGGCGCTCGTACACATTGTTATATCGAGGCCGTGAACCATCTCGACCTTGTCGTAATCTATTTCAGGGAATATAAACTGCTCCTTGAGCCCGAATGAGTAGTTTCCCCTCCCGTCAAAAGACTTTGTTGATAGCCCCCTGAAGTCTCTTATTCTCGGAAGCGACAGGCTTATCAGCCTGTCAAGAAACTCATACATCATGTTGCCCCTGAGGGTAACCTTGGCTCCAATTGAAACACCCTCTCTAAGCTTGAAGCCGGCGATAGCCTTCTTGGATTTTGTAACAACAGCCTTCTGTCCTGTTATAAATCCGAGCTCCTTTTCAGCAGCATCCAGAAGCTTTATGTTCTGGGTCGCTTCTCCAAGTGCCACATGGACAGTTATTTTCTGCAGTTTGGGGACCTGCATAACATTTTTATACTTGAAATCCTTGATCATTGCAGGCACAACTTCTTTAGTATATTTTTCCTTGAATCTTGGTGCCATTGTCAGTCTATGACCTCCTTACACTTCTTGCACACTCTAACCTTTTTGCCTGCATCAGGCGCAGATGCTCCAATCCTCGTTGGCTTGCTGCATTTGGGGCAAAGCAGCATGGCATTGGAGATTCTCACAGGAGCTTCTTTTTCAATAATGCCGCCCTGCGCAAACTTCTTGTTCGGCTTCATATGCTTTTTAACAATATTTACGCCTTCAATAAGCAGGCTCCCCTTTGCCATGGAAACACTGAGCACCCTGCCGCTCTTTCCCTTGTTTTTCCCGGTGATAACCATAGCTGTATCACCTTTTTTTATCCTTAACCCCACCTTATCCTCCAATACTCATGTATGATCTCAAGCTTAAAGAACCTCAGGAGCCAGAGAAACGATCTTCATAAAATCCTTCCATCTAAGCTCTCTGGCAACCGGACCAAATATTCTGGTTCCAACAGGCTCCATCTGTGCATTGATAATAACCGCAGCGTTCTGATCAAATCTTATATAAGATCCGTCCGCCCTGCGGGTCTCTTTCTTTGTACGCACTACAACTGCTTTTACCACAGTACCCTTCTTTACGGTACCATCAGGCAAGGCCTCTTTAACGCTGACAACCACAATATCGCCAAGCCGTGCATATCTTCTCCGTGAGCCGCCAAGCACCCTTATGCACTGTACTTTCTTGGCTCCTGAGTTGTCTGCTACATCAAGGATGCTCAGATTCTGTATCATTTATCTGCCCTCACCTTCTACTATTTTCATTACCTGCCATCTCTTGTCTCTGCTCAAGGGGCGGCTCTCCATTATCTGCACTTTGTCGCCAGCCTTGCACTTGTTCTCTTCATCATGCGCCTTGAACTTCATAACCCTCTTGATGGTCTTTTTGTAAAGAGGATGCTGAAGTATTCTTGTGACAGCAACAACAACTGTCTTGTCCATCTTGCTGCTTACAACTTCACCTGTATATATTTTCTTAGGCATTTGATTTACCTCTCGCCGCGGCCTCTTCTGAAGCCTGTTTCTCGGTAATTATCGTAAGTACCCTTGCGATATCCTTTCGCACAGCTCTTATGGTCATATTATTCTGCAGCTCACCCTTTGATAGCTGAAATCTGAGATTAAAGAGCTCTTTTCTGAGGTCAGTCTCTTTGGCATTCAGCTCGTCAACGGAAAGCAATCTTAAATCAGTTGTCTTCACAGAACTGCCTCCTCTCTTTTGACAAATTTGGTTGCTACAGGCAGCTTCTGGGCAGCAAGAACAAATGCTGTCTTTGCGACCTCCTCTGATATGCCGCCTACTTCATAAAGGATCCTGCCGGGCTTTATAACAGCAACCCAAAATTCAGGGCTGCCCTTTCCCTTGCCCATTCTTGTTTCAGCAGGCTTGCGCGTAATCGGCTTGTCAGGAAATATACGGATCCATACCTTGCAGCCCTTCTTCGCAGCCCTCGTTATAGCAACACGGGCAGATTCTATCTGCCTGCTGGTTATCCATCCAGGCTCAGTAGCCTTGATCCCAAACTCTCCGAAGGACACATCAGAACCCCTGTAGGCCTTGCCGTTCATATTGCCCTTCATTTTCTTTCTATACTTAACTTTCTTAGGCGCTAACATTTCGCTCTCCCTTATCCTGTGATTCTTGAGTGTTCAGTAAGAATGTCACCATGGTAAATCCAGACCTTCACACCGACAATGCCGTATGTGGTCGTTGCTTCTGCCAAACCATAATCTATATTTGATCTGAATGTTCCAAGGGGAACCCTTCCTTCCCTGTACCATTCTGTTCTCGCTATTTCTGCACCAGCCAGCCTTCCTGAGCACTGCACCTTTACACCAAGCGCGCCGAATCTCATAGCTGATGTGACAGCCCTTTTCATAGCCCTTCTGAATGCCACGCGCTTCTCAATCTGCATTGCGATATTTTCAGCAAGCAGCTGGGCATCAATCTCGGGCTTTCTCACCTCTTTTATCTCTATGGCAACCTGCTTGCCTGTATATCCTTCAAGTTCATTCTTGAGCTTCTCTATTTCTGATCCTTTTTTGCCGATAATTATCCCGGGTCTTGCAGTATATATAAGCACCTTCAGCTTCTGACCGGGTCTCTCAAGCTCAACCTTTGAGATTCCGGCATGAAAAAGCTTTTTCTTTATCAGTTTTCTTACATTTATATCCTGTAGCAGATGTTCAGCGTATCCCTTCTTCATGAACCATCTGGAATCCCATGTCCTGATTATTCCGATCCTGTTGCCTATCGGGTTAGTCTTCTGGCCCAATTAACACCCCCATCCGGTGACTGCATGTTTTATAGCGCACTTGCTCATTATTTCTTGCCCTCCGCGAGTACTATTGTAATATGACAGCTCTTTTTCTTGATTGTGTTCGCCTTGCCCATTGAACGCGGCTCAACCCTCTTCATCATGGGACCTTCATTCACAAAAGCAGAAGATATCTTGAGTTTGTCCACATCCATATGCGTATCCTTCTGTTCTGCATTGGCTATGGCAGACCTGAGAAGCTTCTCAATAAGACGGGCAGCGCGGTAAGGCATGAATCTTAGCGAGATCATCGCGTCACCAGCCGGTTTGTTTCTTATAAGGTCAACTACCCTTCTCGCCTTCCTGGGTGTTACTCTTGCATATCGTAAAATAGCCTTTGATTCCATTTTTCTAACCCTTTACCGAAGTTTTTTCAGAACCAGAATGACCCTTGAAGGTCCTGGTCGGCGCAAATTCGCCAAGTTTATGTCCTACCATATTCTCTGTCACATAAACAGGGATAAACTTCCTGCCGTTGTGAACAGCAAATGTCATACCTATGAACTCAGGGACTATTGTCGACCTGCGTGACCATGTCTTGATCAGCTTTTTGTCGCCTTCATCCAGCATTGCCGTAACCTTTTGCATAAGTTTTTCTTCAACATACGGGCCTTTTTTTAAGGATCTTGGCACTTCTTCCTCCTCTTACTTTTCAGGCTCAAGCCCTGCTCTGCAATGGCCGGCCATAACTCAATTAATATTATTTGGTGCGTCTTTTAACGATAAATTTATCGGTAAATTTGTTGCGCCTTGTCTTAACGCCTTCAGGCTTGCCCCATGGCGAACACGCAGGGCGTCCACCTGATGATCTACCCTCACCGCCGCCGAGGGGATGATCAATAGGGTTCATTACAACACCTCTTACATGAGGCCTCTTTCCAAGGTGCCTTATGCGGCCAGCCTTGCCGTAAGAGATATTCTCGCGCTCAATGTTGCCGACCTGTCCGATTGTGGCCTTGCAGGTCATGAGGCAGAGCCTCACCTCGCCAGACGGCATCTTTACATGAGCATACATACCCTCTTTTGCAACAAGCTGGGCAGCTGCGCCTGCACCCCTGACTAACTTTCCGCCCTGTCCGGGTCTCAGCTCAATGTTGTGTATCATGGTTCCAAGCGGAATCTCCTTGATTGGCAGAGTGTTTCCCGGCTTGATATCTATGTCTGTGCCGGAGGCTATTGTGTCGCCAACAGATAGTCCAACGGGAGCAATGATATATCTGAACTCTCCATCCATGTACTTGAGCAAAGCTATCCTTGCTGACCTGTTAGGATCATACTCGATAGTCTCAACAATCGCCGGCACACCAACCTTGTCGCGCTTAAAATCAATTATCCTGTACTGGCGCTTTGTGCCTCCGCCTCTCTGCCATGATGTTATGCGGCCAAAGTGGTTTCTTCCGCCGGTCTTCTTTATCGGCACTGTAAGAGACTTCTGCGGCTCCTGCGCTGTTATATCCTTAAAGTCGGATGCAGACTGAAATCTTCTTCCTGGTGATGTTGGTTTAAATTTGCGTATTCCCATTTATACACCCTCGATTAAGTCAAGTTTTTCACCCTGTTTAAGAGTGACAACTGCCTTTTTTTTGTCCGAGCGGCGTCCCACAGATTTGCCGAGGCGCTTTAATTTACCTCTTAGATGAATTGTGGCAACCTTCTCTACTTTTACCTTGAATATTTCTTCAACCGCCTGTTTTATCTCATGCTTATTTGCATCGATATCAACCTGAAGAAGTATCTTGTTCTCTTTCTCCTTGAGGTCAAGACCTTTTTCAGTAAAGAGCGGTTTTTTTATCACATCATAAATTATCTTCATCTGGATGCGGCCTCCTTTTCCTGCAGAGTATTAAGCGCATCCTGCGTAAATACCAGATTGTCATACGCAGCTATGTGATACGCGCTGAGGTCGGCAACCCTTATAACATCCACAGCCGGGATGTTTCTGCTCGAAAGTATTACATTATCATCCTTATCCTGAAGCACAAGAAGAACGGATTTGCCTGCTACTCCAAGATTACCGAGTATCTTGATCATATCCTTTGTTCTGGGCGCCTCAAGGCTCAGGCTGTCAACAACAGTTATTTCTCCGTCGCTGAGCTTCATTGTAAGGGCTTTGTAAAGAGCCGCTCTTTTAACATTTCTTGGAAGCTTAATTGTATAGTCTCTTGGCTGAGGGCCAAATACTGTTCCTCCGCCTCTCCAGAGCGGCGATCTTGTGCTGCCATGCCTCGCGCGTCCTGTATGCTTCTGCTTCCATGGCTTCCTGCCGCCTCCGCTCACAAGACCGCGCGTCTTTGTAGCGTGAGTTCCCTGTCTCTGATTGGCTAAGAAGCTTCTGACAGCGCTGTGGACAATCGTCTCTGAGACTGTGCTGTTAAATATTGCCTCAGAAAGAGCCATGCTGCCCTTTGCCTTGTTATCTGTACTTTTTATCTGTATTTCCATGCCTTTCTGGGTCATGACTAATCATCCTTCCGAATCTCTATTATTGATTCATTAGCGCCAGGCACTGCGCCCATAATGAGAATGAGGTTCTGTTCAGGCTTTACATCAACTATTGTGAGAGCCTTGACAGTAACGCGCTCATTGCCCATTTGGCCAGGCATGCCGATACCCTTCCATACTCTTGAGGGATAGGAGCTTGCGCCAATTGATCCCACAGCCCTGTAAAACATGGAGCCGTGCGAAGCTGTACCGCCTTTGTAGTTATGGCGTTTCATAACGCCCTGGAAACCCTTTCCCTTTGATATGCCTGATACTGATACAATATCACCCTTGCTGAAAGCATCGGCCTTGATCGTATCGCCAACATTCAGACCATCCATGCGGAACTCTTTTAAAATTTTATAGTTTGCTGTCCCGGCCTTTTTAAAGACCCCGGCCATAGGTTTTGTGATATTTTTTAATTTCCTCTGCTCCATGAATCCAACCTTTACAGCCTTGTAACCGTCCTTTTCAACTGTCTTTACCTGGATAACACAGCAAGGACCTGCCTCAACTACGGTTACAGGCACCATAATGCCGTCTTCAGTATAAACAGAGGTCATGCCAATTTTTTTACCAAGAATTCCTGTCATAGCTTAATCTCCACATCCACTCCAGAGGCAAGCTCCAGCTTCATAAGGGCATCTACGGTCTCAGGTGTTGAGTCGTAAATGTCTATAAGCCTCTTGTGAGTCCTGATCTCAAACTGTTCTCTCGACTTCTTGTCCACATGCGGCGACCTGAGAATTGTAAATTTGTTGATTCTTGTCGGAAGCGGCACAGGACCAGCTATCCTTGCGCCGGACCTCTGCGCAGTATCAACAATTTCTTTTACTGACTGATCTAACAGCCTGTGGTCATATGCTTTTAGTTTTATTCTGATTTTCTGGTTCACTTTTTACCCCAGCACCTCTGTGACAACACCGGCGCCAACTGTCCTGCCGCCCTCTCTGATAGCAAACCTGAGCTCTTTCTCCATTGCTATCGGAGCTATAAGCTCTGCTGTTACCGTGATGTTGTCTC